>DATCJT010000096.1:0-77486 GCA_036562645.1 Methylophilaceae bacterium
GTGGTCGGCCGCTATGTGCTCACGCCACGGATTTTCGATCTGCTGGAGCAGGTGCAGCCGGGCAAGGGTGGCGAGATCCAGCTGACCGACGCCATCTCCGCTTTGCTACAGCATGAGAAGGTGCTGGCCTATCGCTTCGCCGGCAAGCGTTACGATTGCGGCAGCAAGATGGGCTACATGAAGGCCAACGTGGAATTCGCGCTCAGGCATCCGGAAATCGGTGCCGAGTTCGCCGAATATCTGAAACAGGTGAAGACCTGACCATGACCGCAGAGAACCCGCAGCAGTATCTGGAGATGGCCGAGCAGCTGTTCGGCGAGGATGAGGTACAGGCCGCGGTCGGCCGCATGGCGGAGCAGATCGAGCGGGATCTCGGTGACAGCCGCCCGCTGGTCATGTGCGTGATGGGCGGCAGCGTCGTCTTCGCCGGCATGCTGCTGCCGCGGCTTGGTTTTCCGCTGGAATTCGATTATGTCCAGGCGACCCGTTACCGTGATCAGATCGAGGGTTCCTACCTGGCCTGGAAAGTGATGCCGGGAGAGAACGTCAAGGGCAGGACCGTGCTGTTGCTGGACGACATTCTGGACGAGGGCGTGACTCTCGATGCCATCCGGCAGGCATGTCTGCAGCAGGGCGCGAAACGGGTCGTGATCGCCGTGCTGGTGGAAAAGGAGCTGAACCGGCCGAAGCCGGTGAGCGCCGATTACGTCGGTTTGCGCGTGCCGGATCGCTACGTGTTCGGCTGTGGCATGGACATCTATGGCTGGTGGCGCAACCTGCCGGCCATCTATGCGCTGAAATGACGTATCCGGCCGGGCTTCAATCCCCGGCCGCAATGACCTCTATTCTCGTCCCCTGACATTCGACGCGCTGGCCTGCGCGTATCTTCGCCGTCTTGCGGTTCTCCATCCTGCCGTCCACCGTGACCAGTCCTTCCGCCACTATCGCCTTGCCCATACCGCCGCTGCCGGCGATTCCGGCCAGCTTGAGCAGATCGCACAGGGCGACGTGTTCTTGCGTGAGTTCGAAACGGATGGTCTGCATGGGGAATTCTCGGGAAAGTGTCGGATGCGATGCGCCAAGTATAACAGCCGGAAGGCCTGCTTCGGTAAGTCGCACTTTCGATATATACTGCAGTTTATTACGATAGTCAGGATCCGCCATGGATACATTGCATGACCTGAAAGTCGTCGGTTCTCTGGCCTTGGGAACGGATGAGCGGCATCTCTTGAACGACAAACGCATCAGCCTGCTCGAGAAAATCGGCGAGCTCGGTTCCATCGCGCAGGCTGCCAAGGCGGTGGGTCTCAGTTATAAGGGCGCCTGGGGCGCGGTCGATGCCATGAACGGTATGTTCGGCGAGCCGCTGGTGGTCAGCATGACCGGCGGCAGGGGCGGCGGCGGTACGCAGTTGTCCTCGACCGGCGCGCGACTGGTCGATGCCTATCGCGTTCTGCGTCGTGAACAGAGACGATTTCTGGAAGCCGCCAGCAGCGGCATACAGGATTTCGACAACATCTACCGCATGATCAGGAGGCTTTCCGTGAGAACCAGCGCGCGCAACCAGTTTTTCGGCAGGGTCACGGCGATCGCAACCGGTCCGGTCAATGTCGAGGTCGAGCTGACGCTGACCGGCGGTGATGTCATCCATGCCGTGATCACGCACGACAGCCTGCAGGAACTGGGGCTGGAGGTCGGCGGCGAGGCCTGGGCGCTGGTGAAGGCGAGCTGGGTCATGTTGGCGCTGCCGGAAGCGGCGGCCGGGATCAGTGTGCGCAATCGGTTGTCGGGGCGCATGGAACGCATCGTGACGGGTAGCGTGAATGCGGAGGTGACGGTGCGTCTTGCCAGCGGCAATACCGTCTGCGCCGTCGTTACCGACGATAGCGTGAACAGCCTGGGATTACAGGAGGGCGCGGAAGTCTGTGCGCTGTTCAAGGCGAGCAGCGTCATTCTGGGCATCGATCCTTGAAGGTGTTTTTTGTCTTTCGATATGAAGTTGAGTTTATTTCGATGATGTTTGCTGGATGAAAAAGGAGTTTGCAATGAAGCGGACGGCTGGATTGAGCCTGGGCATGTGTCTTCTCATCATGAGCGGCCTGGTGCATGCCGAGGCAGCCGAAGACGACCGTATCGCGCAGCTACAGAGGATGCTGGAGCAGCAGCAGCGGCAGATGCAGGCCATGGCGGAGGAACTGCAAGCGTTGAAAAAGGCGAAGGAGGCGGACCGTGGCAGGAGCAACGGCACGCCTGTGCTGGCGGCGTTCAAGGACGGTGTCAGGTTCGAGGATGCGAGCGGCAATTGGCAGCTTGCGCTCAATGGCCGCGTGCAGTTCGACGGCAGGGCATTCAGCCCGGATCGTGCCGCGGCCGACACCTGGAGCGTGCGCCGCGCGCGACTTGGCGGCACCGTGACGCTGTACAAGGATTATTCGGCACGCGTGGAAGGGGAATATGCCGGCGATTCGACCACCTTGACCTACGCCTATATCGACATCAACAAGTTCAAGGCGGCCCGGTTGCGTTTTGGTCAGTTCAAGCCTCTTTATGGTCTGGAACGTGCATCCAGCAGCAATTTCCTCGATTTCCAGGAGCGTAGCCTGGCCGACGCCGTACTCGGTGGCAGCTATGACCGCGGCGTCATGCTGCACGGCTCGCCGTTCGATGGCGTGTATTACAGCGCGGCCTGGATCAATGGCAACAATAAGGACGAAAACGATGTCGAGTATGACAACAAGGACCTGATGGCACGTGTCGTTTTCAATGCCGCCCCATGGGTTGGCTGGCGGGACAGCGTGCTGCATGCCGGCGGCTTCTATGCCAGCGGCAGGCAGGAGGCCGGTTCGCCAATCCCCACCGTGCGTACCGAAGGGCGCGGCTATACATTCTTCTCGACTGCGGATACCACGGCGAACCGGTTCACCGATAGTGTCGATCGTGTCCGCGGCGGCGTGGAACTCGCGCTGGCCTATGGTCCGGTCAAGCTTCAGGGCGAATATGTCCGCGCCGAATTCGACGGCAAGGGTTTCGAGCGCGACATGTCTGCCTGGTATGCCAGCCTGAACTGGCTCGTGACCGGTGAGCGTTTCGCCGACGCCTACAAGGATGGCGTGTTCGGCCGTCTGCGTCCGAAGCGCAACTTCAGCTTCGATGGCGATGGATGGGGCGCGTTGCAGGTCGGTATCCGCTACAGCGCCTTCGACGGCGGCGATTTCAGGGCAGATAATGCCGCCGGCACCGGTAGACTGGCGGCAGGCAGAACCAATGAAGCGCATGCCTGGACACTGGGCGCGAACTGGATACTCAATCCCAATCTACGCCTCGTCGCCAATTATGTGCGCACGAGCTTGGATGACGACGTGGTCAGCAGCGGGCGTGATTTCGATACAGAAGAAGCCTTCACGATGCGTGCGCAATTCGACTTCTAGGAGCGCGTGGTCATGAGGATGTTCAGGCCATGGATGCTGGTCTTCGCCCTGTTGCTCGCCATGCCGGCAAAGGCGGAGAAGATCACGGTGGCGGTCGCTGCGAGCTTCAGGCCGGCGATGGACGAAATCGTAACGCTGTTCCGGCAGGAGAACACAGGCGTTTCGGTGGAAACCGTTTACGGCGCCTCCGGCAAGTTCGCTACCCAGATCCGCCAGGGTGCGCCTTATGACCTGTTCTTCTCGGCCGACATGATGCTTCCACGTACATTGGCGGAAGCCGGCTTCGCCGCATCCGAGGTCCGTCCGTATGCGCTCGGCCGTATCGTGCTCTGGAGTGCCGGACTGGATGTGTCGAACATGGCGCTGGAGAGTCTGGCCGACGATAGCGTTTCCCGCATCGCGATTGCCAACCCCAGGCATGCCCCATACGGCCAGCGCGCCGAGGAGGCGCTACGTGCTGCCGGTGTATGGTCTAGAGTGGAGCGCAAGCTGGTTTACGGCGAGAGCATCGCCCACGCCGCGCAATTCGCTCAGTCGGGCAATGCCCAGGTGGGGATCATCGCGCTGTCGCAGGCGGTTGGTCCGGAGCTGGTCGGCAAGGGCAGCTACCGGCTGGTCCCGGCATCCCTGCACCAGCCTCTGGAGCAGGGCTTCATTATCACCAGACGTGCGCAGGAGAATGCGCTTGCCAAACGGTTCGCCGAATTCATCGGCGGCAAGACCGCGCGCGGGGTGATCGCGAAATACGGCTTTGCTTTGCCGGAACGATGAGGGAAGAGAATGCATCTGAGCGACAGTGACCTGCAGGCCATCTGGCTGACCGTGCGGCTGGCGACCATCGTCACCGTGATCCTGCTGCTGGTCGGCACCCCTGTCGCGTGGTGGCTTGCTCGCAGCAAGGCGTGGTGGAAATCGCCGGTAGCGGCGGTGGTGGCGATGCCGCTGGTGCTTCCGCCTTCCGTCATGGGTTTCTATCTGCTGCTGGCGATGGGGCCGGATGGACCCATCGGCAGGCTGACCGAGGCGTTGGGCATGGGCCTATTGCCGTTCACGTTCCAAGGGCTGGTGCTTGCCTCGGTGTTCTATTCATTGCCGTTCATGGTGCAGCCGTTGCAAAGCGCCTTCGAATCCATCGGCGAACGCCCTCTGGAGGTCGCCGCCACGTTGCGCGCATCGCCGCTCGATGCGTTTCTGACGGTTGCGGTCCCGCTTGCGTGGCCGGGTTTTCTGACCGGTAGCATCCTGACCTTTGCGCATACGGTGGGGGAGTTCGGCGTCATCCTGATGATAGGCGGCAACATTCCGGGCGAGACGCGCGTGGCCTCGGTGCAGATCTATGACCACGTCGAGGCGCTGGCCTATGCCGAGGCGCACAGTCTGGCGGCGGTCATGCTGGCGTTCTCCTTCATCGTGCTGATGGCCGTGTATCTGTGGCGGCCCGTTCGGAGGTTACAGTGAGTAGCGCCGGCATCGAGGCAGCCTTCCGCATCGACTGGCCGGGATTCAGCCTGGATGTCGAGCTGAATCTGCCGGGGCGGGGGGTGACGGCGCTGTTCGGCCATTCCGGTTCCGGCAAGACGACCCTGTTGCGCTGCATGGCGGGCCTGGAGCACAGCAAACATGGCCGCATGCGTCTCAACGGTGAGACTTGGCAGGACGACGGCATCTGGCTGCCGGTGCACAAGCGGCAGCTCGCCTATGTGTTTCAGGAAGCCAGCCTGTTCCCGCATCTGTCGGTCAGCGGTAACCTGCGCTACGGCATGCGCCGCAGCGGCAGGCATCTCAAATTCAGCCTGGAACAGGCCATCGAGCTGCTCGGCATCGGGCATCTGCTGGACCGCAGGCCGGATCGGCTGTCCGGCGGCGAGCGCCAGCGCGTCGCCATCGCCCGCGCGCTGGCGGCGAACCCGCGCCTGCTGCTGATGGACGAGCCGCTGGCCGCGCTGGACATTGGGCGCAGGCAGGAGATCCTGCCGTATCTGGAGCGGCTGCACGATGCGCTTGAAATCCCGGTCGTGTATGTGACGCACTCGCCGGATGAGGTCGCGCGGCTGGCTGACCACATCGTGGTGCTGGACAATGGCCGTGCCGTGGCGCAGGGGCCGCTGCAGGAGACGCTGGCGCGGCTCGATCTGCCCTTCCTGCTGGGTGAGGATGCCGGTGTCGTGCTCGATTCCGTCGTCGCGGAACGCGACCATGCCTGGCATCTCTCCCGCGTGGCATTCGAGGGCGGCAGCCTGTGGACGCGCGACCATGGGCTGGAGGTCGGCAGCCGCATACGTGTGCGCGTGCTGGCGCGCGACGTCAGTCTGTCCATGCAGGAGCAGGAGAACACCAGCATCCAGAACATCCTGCCCGGCAGGGTGGATGCCGTCGCCGATGACCGCTATCCGGGATTGGCGCTGGTGCGGGTGATGGTCGGCGAATCCGCATTGCTGGCCCGCATGACGCGGCGTGCGGTCGCCGTTCTCGGCATACAGCCGGGCCGGGAGGTCTGGGTGCAGGTCAAGTCCGTCGCGCTGCTGGAATAGGCAGATGCACCGAACGCCCGTATGTTCCGGCTGCTCAGGACGCTGCCTGCTTTCCTTTCCATGTGTGCATCGAGGCGAGATTCGTGATATCAGTGCTTCCGTATTCGTATCCTAGACGTGAGATCATCGCCGTGACCTGGCCGCGGTGATGCGTCTGGTGCATGAACATATGCAGCATGATGGTGCTTAGTGGCAGTACCGTTTCGGTTTGGCTGACCAGCGAGTGGTAGGAGATCGCCCGCCCAAGATCGTCGGCTTCGACCGTTTCCGTCAGAAAGGCGATGTCGCCGTCCGTTTCCTTGCGTGCCGCTGCCAGCGCTTCGAAATCGGAAAACAGTTCCTGATCCAGCGATGAGACGGTGAACGGCCGGCCATGGATCCGGGCCAGCCATAGCCGATCCACGAGCAGAATGTGGTTCAAGGTGCCGTGAATGGAGCGAAAGAAGGCTCCGAGGTTACGCTTGCGTTCCTCTTCTCCCATGTCTGCGCAGACCGCAAAAAGTCTTTGGTTCATCCACGCGTTATAGCTGGCCATCCGTTTCAGCATGGAGATGCCGTTCATGCCATATTCCCCTAGACCCAGAGCAGCAGGGCTGTGATGACGGACAGGAGCGCCAGACTCCAGTTGATGAGTCGAAGCGTCTCCGCATCGTCGATGCATGTACGTAGCCATGCTCCGCTTGCCGCCCAGACGGTGATGCAGGGCAGGGCGACGCCGGTGAAGACTCCTCCTGCGATCGCGACCCGCGTGCCGTAGCTGTCGCCTGCCGGAACGAAAACGGCGACTACGGTGGTGGCCATGATCCATGACTTCGGGTTGATGAACTGGAAGCCCAGCGCCTCGAGAAAGCCGATGGAATGTGCGGCAGGGATGCCATGCAGCGTGCCGGCATGCCAGAGCTTGCGCGCAAGCCACAGCATGTAGATGCTGCCGGCTGTCTTGAGCAGGGTCTGCAATTCAGGCATCAGGATGAACAGTGCGCCCAGTCCGGCTCCCGTGATGAGGATCTGCAACAGCACGCCGGACAGGATACCGGTCATATGCCTGATGGTGCGCCTGAGCCCGAAGTTGAGGCCGGAAGACAGCAGTAGAAGGTTGTTCGGACCGGGCGTGATGGTCATGACGAAGGTATAGACCATCAGTCCCGGCAGTGTGTCGAGTGGAAGATACATGATGTCGTGCCATTCTGAGTTGACCGCATCCAGTTTAGGCAGCATGCATGAAGCAGAACAGATTCAGTTATGTTATTTTGTTACGGTACAGTTTTTGTTTTATATAAACTGTACCTGTCACTAAAAACCGCACGTGTGATGTCAGGGAGGGCAAGTGAGTCTGTTGTATCGACAGATTGCGGAAGATGTTGCGCAAAGCATTGCCAGAGGCGTGTATGTACCGGGTGATCGTCTGCCGGGCGTACGCAGGCTCGCGCACGACCGCAAGGTGAGCGTGGCCACGGCGGTTGCGGCATATCAGCTGCTTGCCGACCAGGGACACATCGAGGCGCGCATGCGTTCTGGTTATTATGTGAGGGCAAGGCAGGGCATGCGTCCCATCGAGCCGGAAGCTGCGACGACAGCTGCTGCGCCGAGACCGGTTACCGGCCAGGAGATGGCCATGGCGCTGATCAGGGCGGCGAATGATCCGGGTATCGTACAGCTCGGTGCAGCGGTCCCGGATCCATCGTATCTGCCGACACAAGCCATCGGAAGGGCACTGTCCCGTGTCATGCACATCCATCGGAATCAGGCCGCAGGCTACATGATGCCGCCCGGAGCCCCGGAATTGCGACGACAGATCGCAAGGCGCATGAATGAATCCGGCTGCGCAGTCGGTGCGGATGACATCGTCATCACGACCGGCTGTCAGGAGGCGCTGAGTCTGGCGTTGCGTGCGGTCACCGAACCGGGCGATGTGGTCGCGGTCGAGTCACCGACGTTCTATGGGTTGCTGCACGTGCTGGAATCGCTCGGGCTGGAGGTGCTGGAGATCCCGTCACATCCGCGTGACGGCCTGGTGCTGGACACGTTGTCGTTCGCACTGGAGCGCTGGCCGGTCAAGGCCTGTGTGGTATCCCCGAATTTCAGCAACCCGCTTGGCTACGTCATGAGCGATGAAGCCAAGCTGGCAATGGTGCGTTTGCTTGAGCGCCACAAGGTCCCATTGATCGAGGATGATGTGTACGGCGACCTCGGCTTCGGTCGGCATCGCCCGACGTCATGCAAGGGGCTCGCGCCTCATGCGGACATTCTGTATTGCAGCTCCTTCTCCAAGACGCTGGCACCGGGATTGCGCATCGGCTGGGTGGCGGCTACAGGTGCCAGGCGGGAGCGGGTCGAATACCTGAAATACGTGACGAGCATCGCCAGCCCGACGGCACCGCAGCTCGCGGTGGCGGAACTGCTGGCGAACGGTCGCTATGAACGCTATCTGCGGGATGTGCGCGGTAGATATGCGAGTGCTGTTGCGCGCATGAGCGATGCGATTATGAGGGTGTTCCCGGACGGCACCCGCATCTCCCAGCCTCAAGGCGGATTCGTCCTTTGGGTGGAATTGCCGGAGGGTACGGACAGTTTCGCACTGGCGCGGCTTGCGCTGGAAAGGGGGATCAGTATCGCACCGGGCCCGATCTTCTCGGTGAGCGGGAAGTTCCGGAATCACATACGCCTGTCGAGTGCCCGCGTCTGGGATTCACGCCTGGAACAGGCGCTGCTGACGTTAGGTGGAATGGCCGTGCATAACGATCGGCGCGCCAGCTAGGCAGACTGACGGCTGATGGCGCTGTCACGGACGATGAGCACTCATTGTCCGGCGTGAAATTCGGCGGTCTGGTTACAGGCGAAATGCCACTCGGGTTCGACGCCGGTGATCGGTGTCCAGATATCGGTGAAGGAATCCTTCCACACCAGTTCACCTTCACCCATCTTGCCGCTGTAGTAGCGCCAGCCACGGATGCGGACCTGCTGTTTCCGGCAGTGATAGTCCATCTGGTACTTGATGGACTGGTACGGTTTTCTTGCGATGTACTGCGTCCGCTTCAGGTCGTAGAGCGACCACATGGAGACGATGTCGCCGGATTTCCTGATGGTGTTCCTTTCCGCATAGGCGACCTCCTTCTGGTTGGAGGAAAGCTGCAGCAGGTCGGTGGCGGTGGCAGTGCTGGCAAAAGCCAGAAGCAGTGGAGCGAGCGTTCTTTTCATATGGATGATTCGGCGACGATCCGCTGGTCGGCCGATCCCGGTCGGCAGCGGAGTTTCACAAATTGTTCGCAAGGATATAACAAGTCGCCGGTCCAGACCATAGCGGTTGGCCGCAGAATGCCGTAGGCATGGCGAGGGCGAAGCGGGTAAGATGTCATGCGCGCCCCCGCCAGCCGATATGGGACGGGGATGACGCGAGATTCAGGCATCAGAATGGAAAGGGAAAATCGATCATGCAGCTCAAGTCGTGGCAGCCGGTTGTCACCATTACCGTTATCAGTTTTGCACTGACGCTGGCGGAGGTTCCGTCGAAGGATATCTTCACGACGGCAGCATTCAGTCTTGCCGCCGGAGCGGCAGCATTGAGCCTGATGGCGACGGCTGCCATGCTGGGCGCACGCTGGACCTGGGTCGAAACCTGTTTCGGCGGCCTCGATCGCGTCTATCAGGCGCACAAGTGGCTGGGCATATGGGCGCTCGTGCTTGCCAGCTTCCATTTTCTATTCAAGGCCGGCATACGGGAATGGGAGGTGGCGTCCATCATCTCGCTGGCGCCGGATGTCACCAGACTGGTCCGGCAGTCGAGCTATGTCGCGCTCGTGTTCATCATCATGCTGGCACTCAACCGCAACATCCCCTATAACGTCTGGCGCTGGTGGCACAAGCTTTCCGGCCCGTTGTTCCTGATCGTCATTCTGCACTGGCTGAGTTTCAAGTCGCCGATAGCGCTGGATAGCCCGGCAGGCATCTGGCTTGCGACCGTTTCGACGCTGGGTATCGTTGCTGCCGTCTACAAGCTGCTGCTCTACCGTTTCTTCTCCAGCCATGCGGAATACGAGGTGGTCGGCATAAACCGGGGCGCGGGAGCGGTGCACATGCAGCTCGCGCCGGTAGGTAGAGCCATCGATTTCGAGGCGGGGCAGTTCGGCTTTCTGCGCATGAAGGCGGAGGGCTTGCGCGAACCGCATCCGTTCACGATCGCCAGCGCCAGAAATGCGGATGGACGGGTGGATTTCCTCATCCGCAGCCTCGGCGACTATACCGAGAAACTGGTCGCCAATACGCAGATCGGCATGCGTGCCGACATTTATGCACCCTATGGACGCTTCAAGCGTTCACGGACGGCAAGGCGTGAAGTCTGGATCGGCGGTGGCGTGGGCATATCGCCGTTCGTGGCCTGGCTCAAGGACGAGGCGAACCATTTCGACCGCGTGACGCTGTTTTATTTCTACACGCCGGGGCGGGATTTCCCGGGTGTCGATACGCTGCGAGAAATGGCGCAACAGCGCGGTGCGGAGCTGGTGCCGGTCGCGGACGGGCCGGCCAGTCCGGTCTTTCTTGCGCGTTTCGCCGAAATCGTGAAGGAGGCGGGGCCGGGGGCGATCGAGGTCAGTTTCTGCGGGCCGAAGGGATTGCTGGCCAGGGTGCGCACCCAGTTGCGCGAGCACGGCATTCCTGAAGCCAACCTGCGCTACGAGTTCTTCAATTTTCGGTAAGTGACGATTCAGGGTCTGCAGTCGCTGATATAGACCGAAGCCTGATATTTCCGGGTGCGGCTGCAGATTTCATGTACAATGGCCGAAGTCATCGCCATTGCTGAATCCTGCAAATACGTTTCCGGGATGAAAGTCTGAGAGATGTTGAAGCTTTGGTGCCCAGAAGAGGACTCGAACCTCCACAGTGTTTCCACCACTAGGACCTGAACCTAGCGCGTCTACCAATTCCGCCATCTGGGCATTTCTAGATGGGGCCGAAGCGAAGACCGCAAATTCTATAGGAACGAAGTATTTTGTCAACGACCAGAACAAAAAAAATTGAAAAAAATTTGGCGCGCAGAAAAAAAACTGCCGAAAGCAGTCTGCGCAGCCTGGACCCTTATGCCGCCAGAGAGGCGGAGAACTACGAACACCCCTTGCCCAGCCGTGAGTTCATCCTGCAGACGATGACGGAGCAGGGTGTGCCGCTGACGGTGGAGGCCCTGGCCGGATTGCTGTCGATAAATGAGGATGAGTGGGAGATTTTCAGCCGCCGGCTGAAAGCGATGGAACGCGACGGGCAGATCATACGCAATCGCAAGGGAGCGCTCTGCATCGCCGAGAAGCTGCATCTGATCTCCGGCACGGTGCAGGGGCACCCGGACGGCTTCGGCTTCCTGGTGCCGGATGACAAGGAGAAGACCGGCGGGGCGGACCTGTTCCTGTCGCCGCGCGAGATGTCACAGGTCATGCACGGCGACCGCGTCATGGTGCGGCCTGCCGGCGTCGATCGCAAGGGGCGGCCGGAAGGCAAGATCGTCGAGGTGCTGGAGCGCAGGTGCACGCGTATCGTCGGCCGGCTGTTACGCGGCAACGGCTTCTCCATCGTTGCGCCGGAAGACAAGCGCATCTGTCAGGACATCCTGATTCCCTATCATCTCGACATGCAGGCGAAGGACGGCCAGGTCGTCGTGGTGGAGCTGACCGACCAGCCTTCGGCCTTTGCCAAGCCCATGGGCAAGGTGGTTGAGATACTCGGCAACTATGCCGACCCCGGCATGGAGATCGAAATCGCGCTGCGCAAACACCACCTGCCTTACATCTTTCCGGAGGAAGCCGTGCGTCAGGCCGAGAGCTACTCCAGTGAGGTGCAGGAGAAGGACTGGAAGGGGCGCGTCGATCTGCGGGACCTGCCGCTCATCACGATCGATGGGGAAACCGCGCGCGATTTCGACGACGCCGTCTATTGCGAGCCACAGGGCAAGGGCTGGCGGCTGGTGGTGGCGATCGCCGACGTCAGCCATTATGTGAAGCCGGGTGATGCGCTGGACCGGGAGGCTTATGAACGGGGGAACTCGGTCTATTTCCCGCGCCGTGTGATTCCCATGCTGCCCGAGGCGCTATCTAACGGCCTGTGTTCCCTGAACCCGAATGTCAATCGTCTGTGCATGGTGTGCGACATGCAGATCGATGCCTTCGGCAAGGTCAAGCGCTACCGTTTCTATCCGGCCGTCATGCTGTCGAAGGCGCGCATGACCTATACCGCCGTGTACGACATGCTGCAGAACCCGGATGGCGAGACGGCGAAGCGGTACGGCTGGCTGCTGCCGCATGTGCGGAACCTCCATGCGCTGTATCAGGCCATGGTCAAGGCGCGCGCGAAACGTGGCGCCATCGAGTTCGAGACCAGCGAGACCATGATGATCTTCAACGATGATGGCAAGATCGAGCGCATCGAGGCGGTGGTGCGCAACGATGCGCACCGTATCATCGAGGAATGCATGCTGGCAGCGAACGTCTGCGCCTCGGATTTCCTGAAGACGCATGAACATCCCGCACTTTACCGCATACACGAGGGGCCCACGCCGGAAAAGCTGGAGGCGCTGCGTACCTTCATGGCCGAATTCGGATTCGGCGTCGGCGGCGGCGACAGCCCGCATGCCAAGGATTATGCCCGTCTCCTGGAGCAGTTCCGCGGTCGCCCGGACGAGCAGCTGCTGCAGACCGTGCTGTTGCGCTCCATGCAGCAGGCCGTCTACAGTCCGGACAATATCGGCCACTTCGGTCTCGCCTACGAGTCATATACGCACTTCACGTCGCCGATCCGGCGCTATCCGGACCTGCTGATCCATCGCGCCATCAAGGCCGTGCTGAAGGGAGAGCGGTACAATGCCGGAGACTGGCGTCAGCTGGGCGAGCACTGTTCCATGACCGAACGCCGTGCCGATGATGCCACGCGCGACGTGGAAGCCTGGCTCAAGTGCTATTACATGCAGGATCGCATCGGCGAGGAATTCGACGGCACGGTCGCCGGCGTGACCAGCTTCGGCCTGTTCGTGGCGCTCGACAGCGTTTATGTCGAGGGGCTGCTCCATGTGACCGAGCTGGGTAACGATTACTTCAATTATGACAAGGCGCGGCACGAGATGCTGGGCGAGCGGACCGGGGTGCGCTATCGTCTGGGGGACAGGCTGCGCGTGAAAGTCAGCCGCGTTGACCTGGAAACCAGTAGAATAGACTTTGTGCTGGCCGGACCGGCGCAGCGTGCCGTCGATCTCCCCGATACGGCACGGCCCGGTCCGCAGCGCGTGCCGGCTGCAGGAAAGTCAGCAGCGCGGACCTCAAAGGCGGCGGCAACGAAGCAAACTGCGGTGCAGAAATCGACGGGCAGGAAGTCCATAGCCGGAAAGCCATCGACCAGAGCCGCGGCAGGCAGGAGCAGGAAGAGATCCGCCGCGTCAGCCGGAAAGCCCTCCAGAAAATCAAAAGCAAAGCGTTAGGTTCAAATGAGCAATTCCCGTATTCTGTACGGCTTTCATGCCGTACTGAGCCGATTGAGGCAGCATGCTGGCAGCGTGCAGGAAATTCTGATCGACCGCGACCGGGTCGATATGCGCATGAAGGATCTTCTCGGTATGGCGGAGAAGGCCGGCGTCCGCTGCATGCAGGTCGAGCGGTCGCGACTGGATGGTCTGGCTGGCGTGCACGGGCGGCATCAGGGCGTATGCGCCCGTGTCGTGGATGCGCCGCTGCCATACAAGGATATCCACGACATTCTGGAATCCGACCTCAAGGAACCCCCACTGTTCCTGATCCTCGACGGTGTCGAGGATCCGCATAACCTGGGCGCCTGCCTGCGCGTGGCCGATGCGATGGGCGTGCATGCCGTCATCGCGCCCAAGGATCGTGCGGCAGGGCTCAATGCGACGGTACGCAAGGTCGCCTGCGGCGCGGCCGAGACCGTACCCTTCATCGCCGTTACCAATCTGGCACGCACGATGCGCGAGCTGAAAGAAGCTGGCGTCATGCTGGTCGGCACGACGGCAGATGCCGATCAGGATCTGTTCAGTGCGCCGCTCGACGGCCCGCTGGGACTGGTGCTTGGCGCGGAGGGTAGCGGTATGCGCCGGCTGACGACCGAGACCTGCGACATGCTGGTCAGCATCCCCATGTTCGGCACGGTGGAAAGTCTCAATGTCTCGGTGGCGAGCGGCATCTGCCTGTACGAGGCGCGCAGACAGAGAAGCGGAGTGAGCGCCTGACCGGGCAGGTGTGGATGATGCACAGGCCGCTTCAACGGCCATGCGCTTGTTCAGAAGCGCTTGTGTCCATGCCTTGAATTACGGAAGGCCTGCAGGACGAACAGTGCGAAGGCGATGACTCCGATGCCGAACACGATATCGCCCGGCACGCGTGCCCAGACGAAACCTTCCATCACTGTGCTGTGCATGAATTCGGCTGAACGTGCGTAGGCATAATGGTGTCTTATGCTGGCATAGGTCTGCCATAGACCCTGTGGCAGCAGTGAGAGAAAGGTCATCATGGCAAGTCCGGCATTGAGTGACCAGAAACTGACGGATAGTAGTCTGTGATCCCATCGCAGCACATCGGTCAGGCCGCGCAGACAGTACAGCATCAATCCCAGCCCGAGCATGCCGTAAACCCCGAACATTGCGGCGTGACCGTGGTTGGCTGTGGTGTTCAGGCCCTGCATGTAATAGAGCGCGATGGGCGGATTGATGAGAAATCCGAACAGCCCTGCGCCGATCATGTTCCAGACCGGCACGGCGGTCAGGAACATGAGCGGCCAGTGATAGGTTTCCTGCCAGGGAGCATGTCCCTTCATTTTTGCATGGCTGTAGGCTTCGAAGCCAATGACCACCAGCGGCACCACCTCCAGTGCCGAGAAGACTGCACCTAGTGCGAGCACGGAGATTGGTGTGCCGCTCCAGTACAGGTGATGAAATGTGCCGAGTACGCCGCCTCCGAGAAAGATGATCGTGGTGAACAACACCATCGTCGTGGCGACCGAAATGCGTAGCAGACCCATGCGCACAAGCAGTGCGGAGATGATGGCCGTCGCGAATACCTCGAATATGCCTTCCACCCATAGATGCACCACCCACCAGCGCCAATATTCCATGATGCTGATATGCGTATGCTGATCCCACAGCAGACCGGCACCGTACAGGAGACCGATGGCAATGGCGGAAACCGCGACGAGGAACACCAGCGAGGTTGCCGAATCCTGTCCGAGTATGGGCCGCAATGCGCGCAGTACCAGCATCACCCATAGTAATAGGCCGGCGAACAGATAGATCTGCCAGAATCGGCCGAGATCGATGTATTCGTAGCCCTGATGCCCGAACCAGAAATTGAGGGCGAGACTATCGAAGTGGCCGTGTACTGCCAGCCATTGACCGATGAAGGAACCGGCGACGATCAGGATCAGGCTGGCGAACAGGAAATTGACGCCGAATCGCTGGAATTTCGGTTCATGGCCGGATAGCAACGGTGCGACGTAAAGCCCGGCGGCAAGCCATGCCGTTGCGATCCATAGCACGGCAAGCTGCGTATGCCAGGTGCGGGTGACGACGTAGGGCAGGTAGTCAGCCAGTGGAAGACCGTATAGACCCTGACCCTCTACCGCGTAGTGCGCCGTGACGATGCCGAACAGCACCTGCAGCGTGAACAGCAGCGTGACCATCCAGAAGTACTTTGCGGTGGCGCGCATGGATGGGGTGATGACGGCAGTTGCCAGTCTGTCGGATTTCGCATAGCCGTCTTCCGGTTCCTGATCGTGACGCCATTCATCGTACTGTCGAGCGTAGTACCAGACGATGGCGCCGATGCCAGCCAGCAGCAACAGGATGGAGATCAGGCTCCATAGCAGGACGCTGGCGCTTGGCGTGTTCCCGACCAGTGGATCGTGCGGCCAGTTGCTCGTGTAGCTGATGTCTTCGCCAGGACGGTTGGTGACTGCGCTCCATGCGGTCCAGAAGAAAAAGGCGCCGAGGGCGTGTGCATCTTCCCTGTCTAACGACGCATGCAACGGCATTGCGTAGTCTCGACGCAGATCGCGCATGGCCTCGTCAGCCTGAAACAGGGCGCGGTAGTGTTCGGCCACCTCGCGAATAGCCTCTGCGCGTTCTTCGCTGACGGTCAGCACCCCGCTGACGGGATCGTAGGTGTTCCGTCTCAGTTCGGATCGCAGCAGTGCCTCATGGACCTCGGGGTGGCTGTCTTCGTTGCTGGCGATCCGCATCAGCAGGGATTCTGCCTCGCGCCGAAGCCAGTCAGCGCTCCAGTCCGGAGCCAGATAGCCGCCGTGGCCCCATATGGAGCCCTGCTGCATGCCGCCTGTGGACTGCCAGACGTTCTGGCCGCGCAGAATGTCGGAGCGGGTGTAGAGAATTTCGCCGGAAGTCGTTTCGACGCGTTCCGGAATAGGTGGTGCCTGTTGATAAATTTCGTGGCCCAGATACAGCATGATGGAGAACATGACGATCATGCTGCTGGTCAGGATCAGCCACAGACGTTTGATGGTAAACGTGCTGCTGTATGCCGTCATTGACAGCCTCCTTTCATGTGGCAGCCGGGGCGCGGGTCTGCGGGATATGACTGTCGTGTCATCTAAGCACAGGTCGTTGCTGGACGCAAACCCTGCGCATCCCTCAAATAAAGCGGCAAAAACCGCTGTGGCAAGGTTTATTAAAGCCTGTCTAAATGGTATTCTTGCAGGCTTTCATCCACTTGAATCATTGGAGTTATTAAATGGCTGTTGAACGCACCCTGTCCATCATTAAACCAGACGCAGTTGCCAAGAACGTGATCGGCAAGATCTATACGCGTTTCGAATCCAACGGACTCAAGATCGTCGCCGCGCAGATGAAGCAGCTGACCAGGGAAGAGGCCGAGGGTTTCTATGCGGTGCACAAGGATCGTCCTTTCTTTAAGGATCTGGTCAATTTCATGATTTCCGGTCCGGTCATGATTCAGGTGCTGGAAGGCGAGAATGCCGTTGCCAAGAACCGTGAACTGATGGGCGCGACCAACCCCAAGGAAGCCGCTCCGGGCACCATCCGCGCCGATTTCGCGGAAAGCATCGATGCCAATGCCGTGCATGGCAGCGATTCCCTGGAAAACGCCGCCATCGAGATCGCCTATTTCTTCGGCAAGTAAGCTGCACGTGTAGCCGAACCGGCGATGACCGTCAATCTGCTCGATTTCAATCAGCCGCAACTCGCCGAGTACTTCCGCAGTCTCGGTGAAAAGCCGTTCCGTGCCCGGCAGCTGATGCGCTGGATGCATCATTTCGGCGTCAGCGATTTCGCGCAGATGACGGATATCGCCAAGTCCCTGCGCGACAGGCTCGCGCAGGAAGCCACCATCGCGCCGCCCGAGGTGCAGCTGGAGCAGGTGTCGGCGGACGGCACGCGCAAGTGGCTGATCGCGACGGATATCGGCAACGGCGTCGAGACGGTGTTCATTCCGGAGGCGGATCGTGGCACGCTGTGCGTGTCATCGCAGGTGGGTTGCGCGCTGGAATGCACGTTCTGCTCGACCGGCCGTCAGGGATTCAATCGCAATCTCAAGGTGTCCGAGATCATCGGCCAGCTCTGGCTGGCCAATCAATCATTGCGTGGAGCCGAAGGCTACGATCAGTTGCCGCCGGGTGAGCGCATCATCAGCAACGTCGTCATGATGGGGATGGGGGAACCGCTGGCCAATTACGACAATGTGGTCACCGCCATGCAGATCATGCTGGATGATTCGGCCTATGGATTGAGCCGCCGTCGCGTGACATTGTCCACTTCCGGCCTGGTGCCGGCGATGGACAGGCTGAAGGAGGACTGTCCTGTCGCGCTGGCCGTTTCCCTGCATGCGCCGAACGATGCGCTGCGTGACGAGATCGTGCCGATCAACAAAAAATATCCGCTGAAGGAACTGATGGCGGCCTGCCGGCGCTATCTGGAAAAGGCGCCGCGCGATTTCGTGACGTTCGAATACGTCATGCTGGACGGTGTCAATGACAGCGTCCAGCATGCGCGGCAATTGCTGCAGACGGTGCAGGACGTGCCCTGCAAATTCAACCTGATCCCGTTCAATCCCTTCCCCAACAGCGGTTACCAGACCTCGCGCCCGGACAATATCCGGCGTTTCCGCGATGTGCTGATGCAGGCCGGCTATGTGGTGACCACGCGCAAGACGCGCGGCGATGACATCGACGCCGCCTGCGGGCAACTGGCGGGCAAGGTGCAGGACAGAACGAAGCGCACTACCCGCCGCATTCCACTGGAGATCGTCGCATGAAGAAGTGTCTTTTGCTGCTGGCCATGTTGACGCTGGGCGCATGCGCCAGCCAGCAGGGCGGGCGTACCGACAGCCAAAAGCGCGAAAGCGCCCGCATCCATACCGAACTCGGTGCCGGCTATCTGTCGCAGAACCAGGTCGCCATCGCACTGGAGGAATTCACCGAGGCGACTCGGATCGATCCGACCTATGCGCTCGCATATAACGGTCTCGGCATGGTGTATGCGGCCCTGGGCGAGGATGCGAAGGCGGATGCGCACTTCAAGCGCGCCATTAGTCTGGACCCGGAAAGTTCCGAGTCGCGCAACAACTATGGCACGTTTCTTTGCTCGCGCAACCGGATCGACGAGTCCATCGAACAGTTCATGGCAGCAGTCCGGAATCCGCTTTATGCGACCAAGGACATCGCCTATCTGAACGCCGGTCTCTGCGCGTTGCGCAAGCAGGATATCGACCGTGCCGAGACTTACTTCCAGAACGCATTGCAAATCCAGCCTCTGCTTCACCGTGCCTCCTACGAGCTGGCCCTGATCAACTTCAATCGCAACAAGTTCGGCCTGGCGCGTGAATATCTGCGCACACCGCTCATCAGTAATCCGTCGCCCGAAGTGCTGTGGCTGGCGATCCAGGTCGAGCGGCAGCTGGGCAACAAGGACGCGGAGGCGAGCTATGCGCTGGAGCTGCGCCGCAATTATCCGGATTCCGAACAAGCCAGGGCATTGCTGGCAGGGCAGTAGGCATGAGCGATATTCACGAGCAGGACGTTGTGGACATGACGCCGACCGTGTCGGTCGGTGCGGCATTGAAATCCGCGCGCGAGGCGAGGCAGCTTGATATCGAGGATGTCTGCAATTACCTGCGCCTGAGCCGGCGTCAGGTCGTGGCGCTCGAGAGCGACGACTTCTCGGCGCTGCCGGAGGCGACGATCACGCGCGGCTTCATCCGCAACTATGCGCGCATGCTGGAACTCGACGCAGCACCTCTGCTGGACGCTTACAGGAGCATGACCGCAGATGCGGCGCCGCAGCCGATTTCCATTCCGTCCGAGAATATCGATATCTCGGACAGCGACGCGCGACCGTGGCGCCTCTATGTATCAGCCAGCATCCTGATCGTGCTGCTGGTGGCGGCATGGATCATCTATGTCGATTATGTGCCGAAAGCGGCGACGGAAACCGTCTATATGCCGACCGAGACCGAGCTGGAACTGGTGGACGGTAGTGCGGCAGAACAGATGCAAGCGGCGGCAGGTGAGCAGGAGAATACGGCGGAAACGTCTTCTGGCGAGACCGTGGCGGAGCCGGACCGGAATCCGGCTGAGGAGGTGCGACCGGATGTTGCCGAGACTGCGGCAGTGGTGGCCGCGCAGCCGGCCGCGGCCACCGATGGTCTGGCCGAGCTTAGATTGAAGGCGAGCGAGCGTAGCTGGGTCAGCATCACGGATCGCAACAACAGGAACCTGTTCGACAAGATCATGGCGGTCGGTGTCGAGGAGGTCGTGCGGGGCGAGCCTCCGTTGCAGGTGGTTGTCGGCAATGCGCCACACACGACGCTGACCTATAACAATCAGGTGATCGATCTTGCGCCGGCTACGAACGGTCGCGTAGCCAGGTTGAAACTGGAGTGATGGTGGGATATACAGCAAAAGCAAAGCGCCGGCACTGTCATCGTGTGATGATCGGGCATGTCCCGGTCGGCGGTGATGCGCCGGTCGTGGTGCAGTCCATGACCAACACCGATACTGCGGATGTCGAGTCCACGGTACGTCAGGTGTACGAACTGTGGCAGGCCGGGTCTGAAATCGTGCGTATCACGGTCAATTCGCCAGAGGCTGCAGCCAGGGTCGGCGAGATTCGCGCCCGGCTCGATGCCATGGGCTGTGACGTGCCGCTGGTCGGCGATTTTCATTTCAACGGCCACAAGCTGCTGGCGCAGTATCCGGACTGTGCGCAGGCGCTGGCCAAGTATCGCATCAATCCGGGCAATGTCGGCAAGGGTTCCAAGCGCGATGAACAGTTTGCCGCCATGATCGAGACGGCGATCCGCTATGACAAGCCGGTGCGTATCGGCGTCAACTGGGGCAGTCTGGATCAGGCCAAGATGGTGCGCATGATGGACGAGAACGCGAAGCTGGCCGAGCCCTTGCCATCCGATGCCCTGATGCGCGAGGCATTGATCCAGTCGGCGCTGGAGAGCGCGGCGCAGGCCGAGGCGCTGGGGCTGGCGCGGGATCGCATCGTCATTTCCTGCAAGGTCAGCGACGTGCAGGATCTGATTCTGGTCTACCGCGAATTGGCCGCGCGTTGCGATTATGCATTGCATCTCGGTCTGACCGAGGCCGGCATGGGATCCAAGGGCATCGTCGCCTCGACCGCCGCATTGTCCGTGCTGTTGCAGGAGGGCATAGGCGACACGATACGGGTTTCGCTGACGCCACAGCCGGGCGAGTCGCGGACCAGGGAGGTCGTCGTGGCGCAGGAGATTCTGCAGACCATGGGGATTCGCTCTTTTACGCCGCTGGTGACGGCCTGCCCGGGATGCGGACGGACGACGTCCACTTTCTTCCAGGAACTGGCACAGAAGATCCAGAGCTATCTGCGCGACCAGATGCCGGTCTGGCGCAAGCAATATCCGGGTGTCGAGACCATGAGCGTGGCGGTCATGGGCTGTGTCGTCAACGGCCCGGGCGAGTCCAAGCTGGCCAATATCGGCATCAGTCTGCCGGGCACGGGCGAGGTTCCCGTGGCGCCGGTATATGTCGATGGCGAGAAGACCGTGACGCTGAAGGGTGAGTCCATCGCCGAGGAGTTCCAGGCCATCGTCGAGGATTACGTGCGCCGGAACTATGCCGAAGGTGGCCGGTTGCGGCAGGAGTTCAAGTCAACCGAAACCGGCAGAACGATTCCGATCATGCCGGCATAGCAGGGCGCGTGAATCCGCGCCGAATTTGGACAAGAATTTGAATCAATGGCAGGTTATCCCAAAGTGCAGAACAGCCCATCCCAACCCGTCAGGTTCCAGACCATCAAGGGTTTCTACGACATTCTGCCGGAGCAGACGCCGCTTTGGCAGTTGTTGGAGGATACGGCGCGCCGCGTGCTGGCGCAGTACGGTTATCGCAACATCCGCATGCCCATCGTCGAGACGACCGATCTTTTCGTGCGCAGCGTGGGCGAGCATACCGACATCGTCGAAAAGGAGATGTATTCCTGGGTCGACGAACTCAACGGCGACCGCCTGACCTTGCGTCCGGAAGGCACGGCTGGATGCGTGCGGGCCGTGGTCGAGCATAACCTGACCTACAACGGGCCGCAGCGTCTCTGGTATATCGGACCGATGTTCCGCCACGAGAACGTGCAGAAGGGACGGCAGCGCCAGTTCCATCAGATCGGCGCCGAGGCGTTCGGCTTTGCCGATGCGGCCGTCGATGCCGAACAGATCATCATGCTGGCGCGCCTGTGGCGCGAGCTAGGCATTACCGATGTCGAGCTGCATCTCAATACCATAGGCGACGTCGGCGAGCGCGCCGAGTATCGCAAGGCGCTCATCGCGCATTTCGAGCGGCATGCGGACCTGCTGGACGAGGATGCACGGCGCCGGCTGCACAGCAACCCCTTGCGCATACTCGACAGCAAGAACCCGCGCATGCAGGACATGATCGAAGCCGCGCCGCGCCTGATCGACATGCTTGGAACCGAGAGCCGCAGCCACTTTGACGACCTCTGCCGCCTGCTGGACGAGGCGGGCATCACCTACCGGCAGAACCATAGACTGGTGCGCGGACTGGATTATTACAACCGGACCGTTTTCGAATGGGTGACGGACCGTCTCGGCAGCCAGGGCACGATTGCAGGCGGAGGACGCTACGATACTCTGGTCGAGCGCTTGGGTGGCGACCCGATGCCGGCGTGCGGCTTCGGCATCGGTCTGGAGCGCGTGTTCCTGCTGCTGCAGGAGCACGGTGTGGCTGCATCGCAGGCGCCGGATGTCTATCTGGTGAATGTCGGCGAGGCGGCGGAAAGGCAGGCACTGGGTATCGCCGAAGCGCTGCGGAATGCCGGCCTGTCGGTCGTACAGCACAGCGGCGGCGGCAGCTTCAAGTCGCAGATGAAGAAGGCAGATCGCTCGCAGGCGCGCTATGCGCTGATTCTGGGCGAGGACGAGGTGCAGGCGGGCCAGGTGACGCTGAAACCCATGCTGCAGCAGGGCGAGCAGCTCAGATTGACTCTGCAGCAGGCAATCGGGATACTGCAGACATGACCGAACTGCTCAGGATTGAAGGACTGACGGTGACACCGAAGGACGCCCCGGAGCGGCGGCTGGTGAACAACGTCTCTTTCACGCTTGAGCCGGGAAAAACCACTTGTGTCGTCGGCGAGTCCGGTAGCGGCAAGAGCCTGACGGCACTTTCCATCATGCGGCTGTTATCGCCGCAACTCACTCTCGCGCGGGGGCGCATCCTGTTCCAGGGACAGGATCTGGCGGCGCTGGAAGGCGAAGCGCTGCGCCGGATTCGCGGCAGCCGCATCGGCATGATCTTCCAGGAGCCGATGACGTCGCTCAATCCCGTGCTGACCATCGGCAGACAGATCGGTGAGGTGCTGACGGTGCATCAGGGCCTGCGCGGGCAGGCGCTCAAGGCGCGCGTGGCGGCCCTACTGGAACAGGTCGGTATTCCGGCCGGCCGTGCCAACAGTTATCCTGACGAACTTTCCGGCGGCCAGCGTCAGCGCGTCATGATCGCGATGAGCATCGCCTGCGAGCCGGCCATGCTGATCGCCGACGAGCCGACGACCGCGCTCGATGTGACGGTGCAGGCGCAGATACTGCATCTGCTCGACGACCTGAAGCAGCGCATGCACATGGCGATGCTGTTCATCACACACGATTTCGGTGTGGTGGCGGACATCGCCGATGACGTCGTCGTCATGTTCCGCGGCGAGATCGTCGAATCCGGTCCAGTCAATGAGGTATTGCATCGTCCGCGGCATCCATATACGCGCGCGCTGCTCGACTGTGTGCCGGATGCGGAAGGCAGACGGCCGCTGAAGCCGATCGATTACTCGTGGCTGAATGAGGGAGCGCCGGCATGAGCGAGGCCATCCTCAGTGCGCGCCATCTGACCAAGTATTACAGCCAGCGCAGCGGCCCGCTGGGCCTGAGAACGACTCGCGTCAAGGCGCTGGATGACGTCAGCCTGGACCTGAGGCAAGGAACGACGCTGGCGGTGGTCGGCGAGTCCGGCAGCGGAAAATCCACGCTGGCACGTTGTCTGTTACAATTGCTGCCCTTGGATGGAGGTGAGGTCCTGTTCCAGGGGCGTAACCTCGCAGCGCTGTCGGGAGCGGAGTTGCGGGAGCAGCGGCGCAGCCTGCAGATGGTGTTTCAGGATCCCTTCGCATCACTCAATCCGCGCATGCGGATCGGTGACATCGTCGGGGAAGGGCTGCTGATTCATCGGCTGGGAACACCGGAGGAACGGCGCGAGAAGGTCGTCCGGATGCTGGAACGCGTCGGGCTCAGCGCAGCCGACATGCAGAAATATCCGCATCAGTTCTCCGGCGGTCAGCGGCAGCGTATCGGCATCGCGCGGGCGCTCGTGCTGGAACCCAGGGTGGTCATCTGCGATGAGCCGGTTTCCGCGCTCGATGTGTCGATACAGGCGCAGATACTGTTGCTGCTCAAGGAGCTGCAACAGGAAATGGCGCTGAGCTATCTGTTCATCAGCCATGACTTGCGCGTCGTCCGCCATATCGCCGATGAAGTGGCGGTCATGCATCATGGCAGATTGATAGAACAGGGCAGCGTGGAGCGCATTTACGAGGCGCCCGCCCAAGAATATACCCGTAATTTGTTGCAATCCATACCCGGCCGCAGGGCATTGGCCGCTTGAAAACGAAAGTAGCAGGAAAAATCAGAATGGCACTCGATTTGGAAGAACAGGATCAGTTGGACGCGCTGAGGACTTGGTGGAAGTCTCATGGCAACCTGGTGCTCGGCATCGCCGCGCTCGCAGTGGTCGCCATCGTCGGCTACCAGGGCTGGAACCAGTATCAGAAGCGTCAGTCCGAGGCGGCATCCACGAAGTTCATCGAACTCGGCGACACCAGCCCGACCGACGTGAAGACCGTGCAGGCATTGGCGGGCGAAATCATGGATAAGTATCCGTCCACGCCGTATGCGGCGCGGGCAGCACTGCTGGCCGCCAAGGTCAATTACGATGCCGACGACGTGGATAGCGCCAGAGCGCAGACAGAGTGGGCCTATAGAAATGCGAAGGAAGATGCGGTGCGGACGGTTGCGCAGCTGCAGCTCGCAGCCATCCTGCTGGATCAGAAGGACTATGATGGGGCGCTGAAGCTGCTGAACGATAAGCATGAGTCCAGCTTCGACGGCCTGTTCCTCGATCTCAAGGGTGACGTGTTGGCGGCGCAGGGCAGTGCTGAGGAAGCCAGGGCCGCCTATCAGGATGCACTGAAACATTTCGATTTCGGCAGCCGTTATTCGCAATACACGAAGTACAAGCTGGAAGCGCTGGGAGAATAGCTTGCGCATGCAGAGATGGTTGGCAGGAAGCTGGATATTGGCCGCCTCGCTGTTGGCAGCCTGTACCTCGCTTACCGATTTGAAGAACGACATTTCCGAGCGCATATTCGGACGTGATGAGCTCAATCCGCCTGCGCCGCTAGTCGAATTTCAGCCAACCGCCAGTGCCAGGGTGCTTTGGAGCGCCAAGGTCGGCGCTGCCCAGCGCTACGATTTTTCGCCGGCAGTGGAGGGCGGCAATGTCTATGCCGCCAGTGCGCAGGGTGAGCTGGTCAAGCTGGAGGCAGATACGGGCAAGGAAGTCTGGCGTATCCGGTCGGACGAGAAGTTCTCCGCCGGCGTCGGGTTGGGCGCCGATCTGGTGTTGCTCGGTACGGCGACTGGCCATGTCCTGGCCTACGACAAGCAGGGCAGGATGCTGTGGAAATCCAAGGTCAGCAGCGAAGTGCTGAGTGTACCGCGCGTGCATGTCGATATCGTCATCGTGCGTGCCGGCGATGGACGCATTTTCGGGCTGAATGCCGTCGATGGTTCGCGCAAATGGGTGTTCCAGCGCAGTACACCGGCACTCACGCTGCGCAGCAGCGCCGGCATCGTCGTAGCTGACGGTGTGGTTTACGCCGGTTATGCGGGTGGCAAGTTGGTCGCGGTCAAGGCGGATGACGGCAGCAGCCTGTGGGAGGCGACGGTTGCGCAGCCCAAGGGCACGACGGAAATCGAGCGGATTGCCGACATCACCAGCCTGCCGGTCATCGATGGACCGGCGATCTTCGCCGCCGCCTATCAGGGCAAGGTGGCAGGCATAGACCGTGCTAGCGGCAGGGTGGGCTGGAGCAGGGATATCTCCAGCTATACCGGCATCGATATCAGTGCGGGCCGCCTGTATATCTCCCATCCAGAGGGCGCCGTATATTCTCTGGATGCCAACAGCGGCAGAACCTTCTGGCGTCAGGGCGACTTACGCTATCGACAGCTTTCCGCTCCCTTGTCCATGGGCGACTTGGTCGCAGTGGGCGATCTGCAGGGCTATGTGCATTTCATGCAACGCGAGGACGGCGCTTTTGCCGCACGCGTCAAGACCGATGACAGCGCGATCATGCCGCAGTTGACGTTCATGGACGGCAACAGACTGCTCGCGCAAACACGCAATGGCGGCCTTTATGCCATTGCCTTACAGTAGGCTGCTTGTTTTTAGATGCTACCGACCATCGTACTGGTAGGCCGACCCAATGTCGGCAAATCGACACTTTTCAATCGACTGACGCGCACCCGTGATGCGCTGGTTGCCGATCTCCCCGGTCTCACTCGCGACCGGCATTACGGCCGCGGGCTAGGCGCCAGCAAGCCGTATCTGGTCGTGGATACCGGTGGCTTCGAGCCGTTGGCGGATACCGGCATCCTGCAGGAGATGGCACGTCAGACCCTGCTAGCAGTGGATGAGGCCGATGTCGTGATCTTCATCGTTGACGGCAGGACCGGGCTGACTCCCCAGGATAGGGTGATTGCCGACAAGTTGCGCAGAAGCCAGCGTCCGGTACTGCTTGCCGTGAACAAGACCGAAGGCATGCAGCGTGCCGTGGCTGCAGCCGAATTCTACGAGCTTGGCCTGGGGGATCCGCTCGCGATCTCGTCCGCGCATGGCGAGGGCGTGCGCGATCTGATCGAGCTCGCGCTGGAACCGTTTCCGTCGGTCGGGGAGGAAGCAGCCGACGATAGCGTACCCAGAATCGCCATCGTTGGCCGACCCAATGTCGGCAAATCCACGCTGGTCAATGCGCTGCTCGGCGAGGAGCGCGTCATCGCCTTCGACCAGCCCGGCACGACGCGGGATTCGATTGAGATCGATCTGTCACGCGGTGACCGGCATTACAAGCTGATCGATACGGCCGGTGTGCGCAAGCGCGGCAGGATTTTCGAGGCGATCGAAAAGTTTTCCGTGATCAAGACCATGCAGGCGATCGAGAAGGCCAATGTCGCCATTCTCGTCGTCGATGCACGGGATGGCATCACGGAACAGGATGCGCACATCGCCGCCTACATTCTGGACTGCGGCAGGGCGCTCGTCGTCGCCATCAACAAGTGGGATGGTCTGAAGGAGGACGAGCGCGAGTGGATCAAGCGCGAAATCGACCGCAGGCTCAAGTTTCTCGATTTTGCCAGATTCCACTATATTTCCGCATTGCGCCGGAAGGGGCTGTCCGAACTGCTGACATCCGTGGATGAGGCATACCGGGCCGCGATGGCGAAGCTCTCGACCCCGCAGCTGACGCGCGTGCTGATGGATGCCACCACACAGCATCAGCCGCCGGTCAGCAAGGGCATCCGCCCCAAGCTACGCTATGCGCACCAAGGGGGCAGCAACCCGCCCATCGTCGTCATTCATGGCAATCATGTCGAAGGCATCAAGGACAGCTACAGGCGTTTTCTCGAAGGCGTCTTCCGCAAGGTATTCCGGCTGGCAGGGACGCCGTTGCGCATCGAGTTCAGGCAGGGCGAAAACCCTTATGCCGAGCCTGAGGACAAGCCCAGACGGGCGGAGGGCATCGTCAGCATGCGTAAGCGCAAGACAGCGCAGCGCGCGGCGATGAAGGCAAAGAAACAACAGGAAGAATTGAAGCGCCGGCAGGGGCGCTAGCGGCAGTCATGCCGGAACCTATGCACCGGCAGACTTATTTGTAGTAGAGGCTTTCCCAGAATTTCCACCAGTCACGCTTGTCGCTCGGTACTGCAGTGCCCAGCATCTGACTGTTCGGGAAATTGGTCTGCAGGACACGCAGCGTGTCCTCTTTCAGGTCATCCATCCCCAGTAGGTCATACGCGCTGATCATGATGACCAGCGCCTCTTCGATGGCGGTGGATTCCGGATAGTTCTCTATCGCGTATTTGGCGCGGTTGAGCGCGGCGACGTAAGCCTTGCGCTTCATGTAGTAGCGCGCGACGTGCAGTTCGTGCTCGGCCAGCTGGTTGACCAGATACGCCATACGCAGTGCGGCGTCCTTGGTGTAACGGCTTTCCGGGAAACGGGTGACCAGCTCCTTGAGCGCGAAGAAGGATGCGCGCATGGATTTCGGATCGCGGTCGCTGACCTGCTGTCGCGTGAGCTTCTCGACGATGCCGCGCTCATTGAAGGTGGCGATGCCTTTCAGGTAATAGGCATAATCGACGTTGGGATGGTTCGGGTGCATCTTGATGAAGCGGTCGGCGGCAGCGATGCATAGCACCGGTTCGTTCTTCTTGTAATAGGCGTAGGCGATTTCTAGCTGCGCCTGCATGGCGTGACGGCCGTGCGGATAGCGCGATTCGAGAATCTGGAAATACTTGATGGCGGTATCCCAGTCGCGTTCCCGCATCTTGGTCTCGGCCTCGCTGTAAAGGCGCTCAAGGTTCCAGCCCTTGGTTTCGTCCAGTACGGTCGGGGCGCCGAAAATGCTGCAGCCACCGAGCAAGATTGTCAGGATGAGCGCTGTAATTACCGCTAAACTATGCTTCATTTAAAAATCCATTTGCAGGAGCCGATTGGTTCGCACCGATTATAACCGATGACACAAGCCGCACCTATCACTCTGGAGATACCGCAAACATTGGGCGGGATGCGCCTCGATCAGGCATTGCAGAGGCTGATGCCGGAACAGTCGCGCTCGCGTCTGCAGGCCTGGATCAAGGAGGGGCGGGTTACCGTCGATGACCGGGAGACCACTGCCAAGTTCAAGGTATGGGGTGGGGAACGGGTCAGGATAGTGCCACAGGAATCGCCCCAGGTCAGCGCCTTCAAGGCGCAGGAGATCGCGCTAGATATCGTGCATGAGGATGATCACCTGCTGGTCATCAACAAGCCGGCGGGTATGGTCGTGCACCCGGCCGCCGGAAACTGGGATGGCACCATGCTGAATGCGTTGCTCTTCCATTATCCGCAGCTCGGCGAACTGCCGCGTGCCGGTATCGTGCATCGGTTGGACAAGGATACTACCGGTCTTCTCGTGGTCGCCAGGACGGTGGCGGCGCAGAACAGTCTGGTGCGCCAGCTGCAGGAGCGTACCGTCAAGCGTGAATACCGCGCCATCGTTTGGGGCAACATCTGGCGTAACGGCACGGTCGATCAACCGATCGGGCGTCATCCGCACAGCCGCACCAGGATGGCCGTCACGAAAATGGGCAAGCCGGCAGTGACGCATTACGAGGTTCTGGAACGCTTTGCGGTGCATACCTATGTGCGCTGCATGCTGGAGACCGGTCGTACTCATCAGATCCGCGTCCACATGCAGCATCTGAAAGCGCCGCTGGTCGGTGACCCGGTGTATGGCCTGCGCGGCATCGTACCGCATCAGGCCATGACGCCGACACTGATCGAGGCGCTGGCGGGCTTCAATCGTCAGGCGCTGCATGCGACCCGGCTCGGCCTGATCCATCCGGAAAGCGGTGAGCCGATGCAATGGCAGGTCGAACTGCCGGCCGACATGAAGGCCCTGCTGGAGGCGATGCGTGCCGGTGAAATACCGGAGGACGAGGCGGATTACGGCTTCGATTACGTGGATGACGAATTGCCTGAAGATGGCGATTATGAGGAAATCGAGGAGGACGATGATGTTGAATGACAGCGATCTGATCATCCCCGCCTGGCCGGCGCCTGCCAATGTGAAGGCATTGCAGACGACACGTCGTGGCGGCATCAGTACGGCGCCTTATGATTCCCTGAATCTCGCCATGCATGTCGAGGATGATCCGCTCAACGTCGCCCGCAACCGGCAGCTGCTCAATGCACGGGTGCCGTCCGAGCCGGTATGGCTCAATCAGGTTCACGGTACGACAGTGGTGGATGCGGCGCAAACGACGTGTGTGCCGGATGCCGATGCTTCCTGGAGCCGGGTGAGGCGTGCGGTCTGCGCCGTCATGACCGCCGATTGCCTACCTATGCTGCTGTGCGACCGCGACGGCAGTGTCGTAGCGGCTGCGCATGCCGGTTGGCGCGGATTGTGTGACGGTGTCATCGAGGCGACGATCGCTGCGTTGCCCGTGCCGCCCGAGTCACTGATGGCATGGCTGGGCCCGGCGATCGGACCTCAGGCGTTCGAGGTGGGGGCGGAGGTACGGCAGGAATTCATCGATCGGCAACGCGAGGCGGAGGCCGCCTTCGAGCCTGCGGGCGAGGGGAAATGGCTGGGCGACATGTATCACCTTGCAAGGCTGCGTCTTGTCAGGGCAGGTGTGACCGGGATTTATGGAGGTGGCGTGGACGAGGATTTCTGCACCTATTCGGACGGTGAACGATTTTTCTCGTTCCGCCGCGACGGCCGCACCGGCCGTATGGCGACCCTGATCTGGCTGGATTGAGCCGGCCTGGATGAAGTTTTGCAACGCTTTCGCGTTCTCATGCCTCACTTGTTTATAATGCTCGATTTTTTGCGAGTCACCAGATGACGATGACCGAATTTCCAACATTGGCGTGGATAGTGGCCGCCTGCCTGTTGGGTGCCGGCCTGAGTGTGATCAGTGCAGCGGTGCTTGCGCTCAATGCCCGCATCGCCTGGATTCCGATGCTGGTCAGCTATGCCATCGGCGCCATGCTGGGCGCCGTGTTCCTCGAGATCCTGCCGCATGCCTTCAGTGAGACGGACAGCATCGAGGTGATGGCGGCTACGGTGCTGCTCGGCATCCTGTTGTTTTTCGTGCTGGAGAAACTGCTGCTGTGGCGTCATTGCCATGGTGATGCCTGCGAGGTGCATGCGCCGCATGAGGAAGTAGGTTCGCACGCACATCATGGCCACGGACATGATCACGGCCGTAGCGGCATGATGATCATGGTCGGCGATACCTTCCACAATTTCGTTGACGGCGTGCTCATCGCCGCCGCATTCATGATCGATGTCAAGCTCGGCGCCGTCACCGCATTGGCGATCATCGCCCATGAGATCCCGCAGGAAGTCGGGGATTTCCTCATCCTGCTGCATTCCGGCTACAACAAGAGGCAGGCGCTGCTGTTCAATCTGCTTTCCGGCATGGCGGCCGTCGGCGGCGGTCTGGTCGCCTATTTCGCGCTTCAGGTGGTGGAGAACTGGATCCCGACCATCCTGGGGCTTGCCGCGGCAAGCATGATTTACGTGGCGGTTGCCGACCTGATTCCGAGTCTGCACAAGCGCACGGAACTGAAGGCGACGGTTCAGCAGGTCGTGCTAATCGTGTTTGGCATCGCTTCGATCGGGCTGATCAAGCTCTGGCTCGAGTGATGAGGATTGTTGCATGGCCTTCAGACGGTTCCGTCTGCGTTGCGGCGTGCCGAAGATCCAGATGAACAGCGCGCAAGGCAACAGGCCGTAGCACAGGAAAGTCAGAATGCCGGTCAGGATCGATTGCGCAGTGAGCGCCATCATCAGCGCGACGTACAGCCAGGCGATTGCTACGATATACATGACATCCCAGAGTAAACGATAGATGAGTGCATCCACACCCAAAGTCGGTTTTGTTTCGCTCGGTTGCCCGAAGGCATCTTCGGATGCGGAGCGGATTTTGACGCAATTGCGAGCGGAAGGCTATGAAATCTCGAATAGCTATGAAGGCTCCGATCTCGTCGTGGTCAATACTTGCGGCTTTATCGACAGCGCCGTCGAGGAATCGCTGGATGCGATCGGCGAGGCGTTGAACAAGAATGGCAAGGTCATCGTGACCGGCTGTCTCGGCGCGAAGTCCGGTGTCGTGGAGTCCGCTCATCCCAGTGTGCTGGCCGTGACCGGACCACATGCGCTGGACGAGGTGATGGATGCCGTCCACCGTCATTTGCCCAAGCCGCATGACCCGTACACCGATCTGGTGCCGCCCCAGGGTATCCGGCTCACCCCCAGGCATTATGCATATCTGAAGATCTCCGAAGGCTGCAACCATCGCTGTAGTTTCTGCATCATTCCGTCCATGCGCGGTGATCTGGTCAGTCGTCCGATAGGCGAGATCATGAACGAGGCGGAAAACCTGGTGAATGCCGGTGTCAGCGAACTGCTGGTCATTTCGCAGGACACCAGCGCTTACGGTGTCGATCTGAAATACCGCAGCGGATTCTGGAACGGAAGGCCGATCAAGACGCGCATGACCGAACTGGTCAAGGCGCTGAGTGAGTTCGGCGTCTGGGTCAGGCTGCATTACGTCTATCCATATCCTCATGTGGATGAGGTCATTCCACTGATGGCGGATGGTCTGGTTCTGCCTTATCTGGATGTGCCGTTCCAGCATGCCAGCCCGCGCATACTCAAGGCCATGAAGCGCCCGGCCAGCAGTGAGGACAATCTTGCCCGTATCCGCGCCTGGCGCGAGATCTGCCCGGATATCGCGATCCGCAGTACCTTCATCACCGGCTTCCCCGGAGAGACCGAAGAGGATTTCCAGCTGCTCCTCGATTTTCTGGAAGAGGCGCAGCTGGACCGCGTCGGCTGCTTTGCCTATTCCCCGGTGGATGGCGCCGCGGCCAATGCCTTGCCGGATCAGGTGCCGGAGGAGGTCAAGCAGGAGCGGCTCGCGCGCTTCATGGAAGTGCAGAAAGCCATCAGCGCCGTCAAGCTCAGGCAGAAGATCGGTCGCATCGAGACCGTACTGGTCGATGAGGTCGATGGGGATCAGGCGATTGCCAGAACCAAGGCCGACGCACCGGAAATCGACGGCGTGGTGTATCTGGATGATGCGGAAGGGTTGCAGGCCGGCGATCTGGTGGAGGTGCAGATCACGGATGCGGACGACCACGATCTGTGGGCTGGGCCGCCCACAGCCTGATCAAGTCGTTCTGCCCAGACGGAATCAGGCGTTCGCGAGCAGCAGGTCGGCCCGCGGCTTCTCGCTATCGGCCCGTTCCTCAATGAAGTCGAGGGTGTAGGGGCAACGTGCTGGCTTGCGTACCGCTTTCTTCTTTCTGGAGCCGTTCCATTGCAGATTGACGTAGGGCGTCTGGCTGACGCGGACATACCCCGAGTTCTTCAGTTTCTCCGCGGTGGTTTCGAACTGGCTGAGCGGATTGTCGATGTTCTGCAGGACGACGATGTCCCTGCTGACCTTGATGACGTTATACATGACGAATTTGTTGGAATTCTGTTTGCCGTAAATCTCACCGGTGTGGATGTCCACGTGCACTCCTTCCAATCAAAATCACATGCATATCATAATGATATCGGTGATTTTTAACAAGGGACGTAGAAAATCCATATAAATCTTGGATTTTCAATGTCTGCGGCAGGTGCTCTCGCCACGCGCGTTGCGGTCAGGCATGGCGAATGCCTCGTGTTCAGACGGGGTGATAGCTGACTTGCACCCAGTCATCCTTGGCCTCGACCGGTTCTGACAGTCGCACCAGTGTCGGCTGAGCCTGCCAGAAAACCTGATAGGTGCCGCCCGCCAGGTATTCGATTCTGGGTAGCAACAGGCTGGGCGTCTCGCTGACGCCTTCCTCTCCGGGCAGGTGGATGGCCGGAAATCTGGGATACCGCTCTGACGTGTCGCTGATGCCGATTGCCTGAGCCGTGCCGGCGGATGCATGTCTGATCTGCACCCACGCTGGCTGACGGCTGATGATGCGGATACCGACCCTGTTTTCGCCTTTGGCGGATTTGCGGATATTACGGATGCTGCCGACCATGACCCGGCCGGGCTGATCTTCCATGGCAAGACCGACCAGCCTGCCCAGTCGAATGTCGTACGGCATGTCGTCGCCGAAGGTCACGCCGAAGCCGCCGCTGCTCTCATCACTGACTGTCCAGCGTTCACGGGTCATGTCGTGATAAAGGATGGAAGGTGCCGTCCGCAGGCTATGGTGACGTCTCAGCTTGTCATCGAGACTGTGTTCGTCGTTTTGGGAAGATGCCGAATAGGTGGGTTTCGCGGTATTTTTCAGATGGTCGCAGACATCCCGATAGCCATGGCTTGCGATCGCCTGTTTCATGACCTTTTGCCGATCCTGCCGGCGGCGCTGACGGGTATATTCCGTCCTGCACCATTCGGACCGCATCAACCTCAGGGTATCCAGAATGTCATCGGTTTTCCCCAAGCGGTTGAGGTCGTGCGGCACACCCTGTTCCAGAGCCTGAATTGCGGTATCGATTCTCGCGATCAGAGGGTCTGTTTCCCAGTAGCGGCAATCCGGATTGGGCTGGTGCAATCTTAACCGTCTGGCCCCGGAGCGGCCGGCGAGATTGATATGGAACAGGTGTCTTTGCTCGTCATGGTGTTTGCTGATGCTGCACCAGGGCAGCAGTTCCTGCAGCAGTTGCGCCGCTAGATCCGTCTGTTTCTTGTTCAGGCTGGAGCTTTCCAGGCTATCCAGCATGCAGGCCTGTATGAAGGCGGCTGCGAGATGCGTCTCCGGTTCACCGTGATACAGGGGAACGTTCAGGTCCAGTAGCGATTCCTGCTCCAATATGCGGAACAGTCCGTAAATCTCCGGCCAGGTCGTGTCCGGTACCGACTGTTGGCGGTAATAACGCCACCTGGCCATCGAGTAGGCCGTGTCTAGTGTCCTTCCCAGTACGACCGGCAGGCGGTCATAGGCAAAGATGGGGTCACTGTTCGTGTCGAGAAAAAACTCGATCATGCTGCGATATGCGATAAAAATCTGGCGCAGGTAGAGATACATCGTTTCCGCGACCCGGGTTTCCAGTTCTGGCCGCATGTTCTCGAAACTGACGAACTGTTGGCGGATTTTCCGGATGCGCTGTCGGTTCTCCGTATCTACGGCCAGAACGAACTTCAGTCGTTCAGCTGGCGGTAGATCTTCCTGTTCCAGGCATGTCTTCAGTTTTTGAGTTGCGAATTCTATGGACGGGATATCTTCCCGCTGATTCAATTCGGCAAGCCAGGACAGGTCTGCTGCATTGGTCGAAGGCTGTCGCTTGATCAGTCTGCCAAGAAGCGATTTCATGGTTTTGCCTTGATATTGATCGTCACGGAATTCCCGTTGCGAAATCCATACCATGTCGAGAGCAAGTTGAATATTTTATAACATATTGTTTATTAAATAGATATCGTGTTTTTCCGAAAGTGATGGGCTGGCCGTCTTGGGTGGATTGTCGAGATTCAGGCAATTTTTGTTTCGAGATGTCGATAATTTGACGGCATGCGCCGTGATGGCGGCCCGGCATGATAAAATCATGCAATTTCCGAAACATTGATCACTGTATGACCATACGTACCCGCTTCGCTCCCAGTCCCACCGGCTATCTTCATATCGGCGGCGCCAGAACGGCGCTGTTTTCCTGGGCCTATGCCCGTAGGCATCAGGGTCGGTTCGTCCTGCGCATCGAGGATACCGACCTGGAGCGCTCGACGCCGGAGGCTGTGCAGGCCATCCTGGACGGCATGCAATGGCTGGGGCTGACCTGGGACGAAGGGCCGTACTACCAGATGCAGCGGATGGATCGCTACAAGGAGATCATTCGCCAGATGCTTGCCGATGGCAGCGCCTATTACTGCTACTGTACACGTGAGGAGCTTGATGCCATGCGCGAGCAGCAGATGCAGGCCGGCCTCAAGCCACGCTATGACGGCCGCTGGCGCCCGGAGGAGGGTAAGGTGCTGCCTGTCGTGCCCGAGGGCATCCCGCCGGTCGTGCGCTTCCGCAACCCCTTGAATGGCACGGTGGCATGGGACGACCTGGTGAAGGGGCGCATCGAGATTTCCAATACGGAGCTGGACGATTTCATCATCGCCCGTGCCGATGGTACGCCGACCTACAATTTCTGCGTGGTTGTGGATGACTGGGACATGGGCATCACCCATGTCATTCGCGGCGATGACCATGTCAACAACACGCCTCGCCAGATCAACCTGCTGCGCGCACTCGGCGCCGAGGTGCCGCAGTATGCACATCTGTCCATGATCCTTGGCGATGACGGTCAGAAGCTGTCAAAGCGCCATGGTGCCGTAAGTGTCATGCAGTACCATGAGGATGGTTATCTGCCCGAGGCCGTGCTGAACTATCTGGCCCGACTCGGCTGGTCGCACGGCGACGACGAAATCTTCGACATGCGGCAGTTCTGCGAGTGGTTCGATCTCGACCACATTACGCCGTCCGCAGCCCAGTTCAATACCGAGAAGCTGAACTGGCTCAATGCGCATTACATCCGTCAGGCCGATCTCGGCCGACTGGCCGCCGATATCCGGGAGCGCCTGCAGAAGCGGGGCATTGCGGCCGGCGATCATCCCGATCTGGAATCGGTGATTGCCTTGTACCGCGAGCGGGTGCAGACGCTGAACGAACTTGCGGATTCGATTGCCTATTTCTATCACGAGCCGATGATGGACGAAGTGGCGTGGGAAAAACATCTGACGCCGGACATCATCCCGGTGCTGCGGGCGCTGGCGGGAGAGTTGATGGTCATCGACTGGACGACGGAGCGGATTCATGCGGTCATCGAGCAGGCGGTCAAGTCGAATGGGTTGAAGTTCCCGAAAGTGGCGATGCCGTTGCGGGTGCTTTTGACCGGTGGTGCGCAATCGCCCAGCATCGATGCCGTCATGGCTTTGCTTGGCCAGAAGGAGACGTTGGCCAGAATGGAGAAGGGGTTGAGCCGCCTTGAAAAATTGCCTGCAGTGTGAACAAAATGCAGGCTGGCCGGTCAATGATTTTACATTCAGTTACTTGAATTTAATTTGTTTCCTCCTAATATAGACTACATGTCTTAAAACCTGAATAAGACTTCCAAGAAAAGGACATGCAAATGAACGCCAAAGGGCAGACATTACAAGACCCATTCCTGAACACGCTTCGCAAGGAGCACGTTCCCGTCTCCATCTATCTCGTGAACGGCATCAAGCTGCAAGGCCAGATCGATTCTTTCGATCAGTACGTCATCCTGCTCAAGAATACCGTCACGCAGATGGTCTACAAGCATGCCATCTCGACCATCGTGCCGTCCCGTCCCGTATCCCTGCATCCCAACAACAGCGATCAGTAATCGTGACTGACAGAGGGTTCACCCATATTGGTCTGTAATCATGTTTGATCGTCCCGGCGGCGGCGATAGTGCCGTCCTGGTCAGCCTGGATTTCGGCGAGCCGGGATATGCGGAAAGCCTGCAGGAGCTGCGACAACTGGTCGTCAGTGCCGGCATGGAGATCAAGGGGGTAACGGAAGGTCGTCGTTCCAGACCCGACGTCAAGTATTTCGTCGGCTCCGGAAAGGCGGAGGAACTGGCGGCGACCGTCAAATCCATCGGCGCTCAGGTCGTGGTGTTCAACCATGATCTGAGCCCGTCCCAGCAGCGTAATCTGGAAAAACTGCTCGAATGCCGGGTCGTTGACCGTACCGGTCTGATCCTCGATATTTTCGCCTTGCGGGCGAAAAGTCACGAGGGCAAGCTGCAAGTCGAACTCGCCATGCTGGAGCATCTTTCGACACGGCTGGTGCGTGGCTGGACCCACCTTGAACGTCAGAAAGGCGGTATCGGCATGCGCGGTGGCCCCGGCGAAACCCAGCTGGAACTGGACCGCCGCATGCTGCGCGTGCGCATCAAGGCGTTGCGGGAGAAGCTGGCTCGTCTCAAGAAGACGCGTGGGCTGCAGCGCCGTGCGCGGCAGCGCTCCAACGTGTTTTCGGTCTCTCTGGTCGGTTACACCAACGCGGGGAAATCCACACTGTTCAACCGTCTGACCCAGTCGGGCGTGTATGCCGCCGGCCAGCTGTTTGCGACGCTGGATACCACATCACGCAAACTGTTCATCCCGGATTGCGGCCAGGTCGTGTTGTCCGATACGGTCGGTTTCATCAAGCATCTGCCGCACGCACTGGTCGAGGCGTTCGGCGCGACGCTGGAGGAGGCGGTTGAGGCGGACCTGCTGTTGCATGTCGTCGATGCGGCGAGTCCGAACCGGGACGAGCAGATCGACCAGGTCAACCTGGTTCTGCAGGAGATCGGTGCGTCCGCAGTGCCGCAGGTGCTGGTGCTCAACCAGATAGACCGCCTCGGCATGGAGCCCGGATTGGAGCGCGATGAATATGGTAGAATTCGCACGGTGAAAATTTCTGCCAGGACTGGTGCCGGCGTCGATCTCGTTAGGCAAGTCATGGTGGAATACCGGCAGGCATCCATAGGCAATCTGTCGGCGCATGCTGAAATCTCGGGTGAGGAAGCCGCCGAGAACGCCGCTCATGTTGAATGATTCAATTGAATAACGGTTTTGGAGTAGGGTATGGCAAACGATCCCGGATGGGGTAATCGGAACAATGGCGGTCCGCCGGACCTGGACGAGGTGTTGAGAGACCTTGGCCGCAAGTTCAACGGTCTGTTCGGCAAGTCCGGGAACGGTGGCAGCAATCAGACATCGGCCGGCAATCTCGGCAATGCTCCGGTGCTTCCCATTGCCGGGCTCATCGTCGCGATCTGGCTCGCTACCGGATTCTATATCGTCGATCAGGGTTCGCGTGGTGTCGTGCTGAGGTTCGGCAAGCATGTGGAGACCACGATGCCGGGCCCGCGCTGGCATATCCCATACCCGATCGAGAGCGTCACCGTCGTCAACATGCAGCAGGTGCGCACCATCGAGGTCGGCTATCGCACGGCGGAAGGCAGTTCCGCCCGTACCAAGGAACTGCGTGAATCGCTGATGCTGACCGACGACGAGAACATCATCGATCTGCAGTTCGCCGTCCAGTACAACCTGAAGGACGTGGAGGCTGCGCTGTTCAATAACCGCAACACGGAACACTATGTGCGTGGTGTCGCGGAAACGGCCATCCGTGAGATCGTCGGCAAGTCCAAGATGGACTTCGTGCTGTACGAGGGGCGCGAGGAGATTGCCCTGCAGGCACGTCAGCTGATGCAAAGCATACTTGACCGCTACGAAACCGGTATCAATGTCATCAGCGTCACGATGCAGAACGCGCAGCCGCCGGAGCAGGTGCAGGCCGCGTTCGATGATGCGGTGAAGGCTGGCCAGGACCTGGAGCGCCAGAAGAATGAAGGCCAGGCCTATGCCAATGACATCATTCCCAAGGCCAGAGGCTTGGCTTCGCGCCTCCTGGAGGAAGCGGAAGGTTATAGAACCAGGGTGGAGAATGAGGCGCTCGGTAATGCGAGCCGCTTCGAACAGATCCTGGCGCAATACCAGCGTGCGCCGCAGGTGACGCGCGAACGCCTCTATCTGGAAGCGCAGGAACAGATCCTTTCCAGCGTCAGCAAGGTGGTGGTGGATCAGAAGGGTGGCAACAGCCTGCTTTATCTGCCGCTCGACAAGCTGTTGTCCGCTGCGGGCGCAGCGACGGCTCCGCAGACTTCGTCCACGCCGGCAGCCTCTCCGGCGACCTCGGTCGAGATCGATACACAGCGCACGCGTGATGCCTTCCGCAGTCGCGAACGTGAAACCAGATAAGGAAGAGGCTGAACATGAATAACTTTCTGTCGAGAAATCTCGGAACCCTGGTCCTGGGACTGGTGGTCGCGCTGTTGCTGCTGAGCTTTGCCGCGTTTACCGTGGATCAGCGCGAATATGCACTGGTCTTCCGTCTGGGCAAGATCGTCTCCGTCAAGAAGGAGCCGGGCCTGTATTTCAAGGTGCCCCTGATCGATAACGTCCGCTATTTCGACAACCGCATCCTGACGCTGGATTCGCCGGACCCGGACCGCTTCATCACCAGCGAGAAGAAGAACGTGCTGGTCGACTCCTTCGTCAAGTGGCGCATCGTCGATCCGGAAAAATATTATGTTTCGGTGCGCGGTGATGAGGTGCAGGCCGAGCGTCGTCTTGCCCAGACTGTGAATGACGGTCTGCGCGCGGAATTCGGCAAGCGCACGATCAATGACGTGGTGTCTGGTGAACGCTCCACCATCATGGATATTCTGCGCGAGCGTGCCGACAGGGATTCCCGCCAGATCGGCATCCAGGTGCTGGATGTGCGTCTGCGCCGTGTGGACCTGCCGCAGGAGGTCAGCGACTCGGTCTATCAGCGTATGGAGGCGGAACGTAAGCGTGTGGCGAACGAGCTGCGTTCCGAAGGCGCCGGTGCGGCCGAAAAGATCCGTGCCGATGCCGATAAGCAGCGCGAGATCATTCTTGCCGAGGCCTATCGCGAGGCGCAGAGCATCAAGGGTGCTGGCGATGCCAAGGCCGCCGAGATCTATGCCAAGGCCTTCAGCAAGGATCCGGAGTTCTATGCGTTCTATCGCAGCCTCGAGGCATACCGCAACAGCTTCGGTCAAAAGACCGACGTGCTGGTGCTGGATCCCAATTCCGAATTCTTCAAGTACCTGCGTGACCCCGCAGGTCGCAAGTAAGGATACGGAGCTGGCTTGACGACTTCGTTGCTCATGGCTTTTGGCCTGATGCTGGTGCTGGAGGGGGTGCTGCCGCTTCTGGCACCCCAGGCCTGGCGCGATACCTTCAGGCGCATGATCGAGCTGAACGACGGCCAGCTACGTTTCGTCGGGCTCATCTCCATGATCGCCGGCCTCGTCATCGTGCTTGTGGCCAAATGAACCGACTTGGGCTATTTTCCAACTGAATAACTGTTGATCCGTTCTTCTTATGCGTAACTGGCTGCTTCCTGAGAATGTGGAAGACGTGCTGCCTGCCGAGGCGGCACGTATGGAGATGCTGCGTCGCCGTCTCCTGGATCTGTTCAGGGTGCATGGTTACGAGTATGTCATTCCTCCGATGCTGGAGTATCTGGAGTCCCTGATTACGGGTGTCGGGCATGATCTCGATCTGGCGACGTTCAAGGTCGTGGACCAGATGAGCGGCCGGCTGATGGGGGTGCGAGCCGACACCACACCGCAGGCGGCGCGTATCGATGCCCATATCCTTAACCGCAAGGGTGTCACGCGCCTGTGCTATGCCGGCAGTGTGCTCAAGACCAGCCCGCATGGGCTCGCCCAAACGCGCGAGCCGCTGCAGATCGGAGCCGAACTGTTCGGGCATGCCGGCATAGAAAGCGATGTCGAGATCCAGCGGCTGATGGTCAGATCGCTACAGGCAGTCGGCATCTCGTCCTTGCTGGTCGATTTCAGCCATGTCGGCATTTTCGGCAGCCTCGTGCGCCAAAGCCATATCTCGGAAAAGCTGGAGCAGGCCCTGTATGTCGCGTTGCAGAGCAAGGACCAGACGGCCGTCCGAGAACTGGCGGCGGACCTGGACAGCGCGACGCGTGAAGCGTTGTGCAGTCTGACGCGCCTCAACGGCGGGGTGGAGATACTGGATCAGGCGGCGCAAGTGCTGCCCAATGACGACGACATCCGCCGGGCGCTACAGGATTTGCGGCATGTGGGAGCCAAGCTGGCCGATCTGGGCGTCGATGTCTGCTTCGATCTGTCGGAACTGCGCGGCTATCACTATCACAGTGGCATCGTTTTCGCCGCCTATGCACAGGGATACGCGGGACCGCTTGCACTGGGCGGCCGTTATGACGAGGTCGGGCAGGCATTCGGCCGAGCGCGTCCGGCAACGGGATTCAGTCTGGACCTGCGTGGCATCGTGACGGCATTGCCGCCTGCCGGGAGTGCCGGGGCGATCCTGGCTCCGTGGAGCGAGGACGAGGCATTGCAGGCAACCGTCGAGGCCTTGCGCGCCGAAGGGCAGGTGGTTGTCCAGGAACTGCCGGGTCATGAACAGTTCAGGCATGAACTGGGATGCGACCGCCGACTGGAAAAACAGGGAGCGCAGTGGGTCGTGGTCGATGCGCCCGAGCTGCTGAATTGATTGATTAAAGTATCAGGTAAATCATGGTAAAGAATGTAGTAGTCATTGGCACCCAATGGGGAGACGAGGGCAAGGGCAAGATCGTCGACTGGTTGACCGACCATGCCCGCGGCGTCGTGCGTTTCCAAGGAGGTCATAACGCCGGCCACACGCTGGTCATCGGCCAGGGCGCAGCGCAGCGCGAATACAAGCTGAATCTGGTGCCGTCCGGCATCGTACGCGAGGGTGTCAAGTGCTACATCGGCAATGGCGTCGTCCTCGACGTCAATCATCTGCTGACTGAAATCGACGGGCTGGAAAAGGCTGGCATCGAGGTGCGCAGCCGCCTCAAGGTGAGTCCTGGCTGCCCGCTCATCCTGGATTGCCACATCAAGCTGGACAAAGCGCGGGAAGCGGCCCGCGGCGCGGACAGGAAAATCGGCACCACCGGTAAGGGGATCGGACCGACCTATGAGGACAAGGTCGCACGTCGCGCACTGCGTGTCTATGACTTGTTCCATCCCGAGCGCTTCGCAGAAAAGCTGAAGGAGGTGTTCGACTACCACAATTTCGTGCTGGTCAATTATCTGAAGTCCGAGCCGGCCGATTATGAGGCGCAATTGGCGCAATGCATGGCGCAGGCGGAGATCCTGAGGCCCATGGTGGCCGATATCTCGGCGGAACTGCATGCCGCCAACGCCGTCGGCGAGAGCCTGTTGTTCGAGGGCGCGCAAGGGACGCTGCTGGATGTCGATCATGGCACCTATCCCTATGTGACTTCCTCCAACTGTGTGGCAGGTCAGGCCGCGGCCGGAACCGGTGTCGGCCCGCAGATGCTGCATTATGTGCTCGGCATCACCAAGGCATACACGACACGTGTCGGAAGCGGTCCGTTCCCAAGCGAGCTGGATATCGAAACCGAACATTTGCCGGGCTATCAGATGTCCAACAAGGGACGGGAAATCGGCACCGTGACCAAGCGCAAGCGCCGCTGCGGCTGGTTCGATGCGGCTGCGCTGCGTCGTTCGGCCAAGATCAACGGGCTGACCGGGCTGTGCATTACCAAGCTGGATGTGCTGGACGGCATCCCCGAGCTGGATATCTGCACCGGCTATGAGCTGGATGGCAGGCAGATCGATCTGTTGCCGGTCGGCGCCGATGACGTCGCACGTTGCAAGCCGATATACGAAACGCTTCCTGGCTGGAGCGAGAGCACCTTCGGCATCAGCCGCTGGGAAGACCTGCCGGAAAATGCCCGTGCCTATCTGAAGCGTATCGAGACCCTGTGCGGGGTGCCGGTGGATATCGTCTCGACCGGTCCGGAACGCGACGAGACCATCGTACTGCGTCATCCATTCGGAGCCTGATCCGGTGGATACTGAACAACGTCTGGCCTGGGCGCTGACCGGTTCGGGCCATTATCTGCGCGAGTGTCTGGACATTATCAACGGACTGGAGCAGGTGGACCTGTTCCTTAGCCGTGCCGCGGCCGAGATCCTGCAGCAGTATGGTTACAAGCATAATGTGGGCCGCGTGTTTCAGGACAAGACCGCGAGCAGCGTGCCGGTGGAACTGTTCTATCACGGCAGGTATCACACGCTGGTCATCGCGCCGGCCACTTCCAATACGGTCGCCAAGATGGTGGCGGGCATCTCCGACAATCTCGTGACCAATCTTTATGCGCAGGCCGGCAAGACACGCGTTCCCAGCATCGTGTTCGCCTGCGATACCGAGCCCGAGCTGGAATCCGAAGCGCCGCGCCAGAACATCGTCAAGGTGTATCCGCGCCGGATCGACCTGCAGAACATGGAAACGCTCAAGACTTTTGAGGAGACCACGGTCGTCCGGGACATGCAGGAACTCCATGCCGCCATCCGGAACCGTTTGGCATGTCTGAGAACATCCTCTTCCTGACGGGGAAACTTGCCGAAAAGAGCCTGCACAAGGTGCTGGCAGGCATGCAGACGGAGGGACGGTCCGATTTCAGCTACCGTGTCGTGCAGATCGGCGTGTCGGTTGCCGCGCTGATAACGCCGGAACTGATACTGCGACGACTGCCTGATGCCGGTGATGCAGATCGCATGGTACTGCCAGGCCTGTGCCGTGGCGACCTGGCACCGCTGGCAGCCCGATACGGCATCCCGGTCGAACGTGGCCCCGAGGATCTGAAGGATCTGCCGCAGTATTTCGGCCGTGGAGGCAAGGCTCCGGATCTCACGCGCCATAACGTGCGCATCTTCGCTGAGATCGTCGAGGCCCCGGACCTGACGGTGGAGGCCATCCTGCGTCGAGCTGAAACCTATCGCAAGCAGGGCGCGGATGTCATCGATCTCGGATGTCTGCCTAATACGCCGTTCCCACACATGCCCGAAGCGATCGCCGCCCTCAAGTCGGCCGGTTTCCTCGTCAGCGTCGATTCCCTGGATCAGGACGATCTGCTACTGGCGGGCAGGAGCGGTGCGGATTACCTGCTCAGCCTCAGCGAGAAAACACTGTGGATCGCGGACGAGGTGCCCGCAACGCCCGTCCTGATACCTGCTTCACCGGGCAATCTGCCTTCGCTCTACCGCGCGATCGATGCGATGCGGAAAAAGGGCAGGGCATTCATCGCGGATCCCATTCTCGATCCCATACCATTCGGCCTTGCCGCTTCCATCGTGCGATACCATCGGTTGCGCAAGCGCTATCCCGATGTTCAGATCATGATGGGCGTGGGCAATCTGACCGAACTGACCGATGCCGACACGACCGGCATCAACGCCGTGCTGTTCGGCATCATCGCCGAGCTGGGCATCAATGCCGTGCTGGCCACATCGGTCAGCCCGCATGCCGCGCATGCGGTCGCCGAGGCTGACGCGGCTCGTCGCATCATGTATGCGGCGATGGAGGACAAACGCCTGCCGCGCGATTACAGCGCGGCGTTGCTCGGCCTGCATGACCGTCGGCCATTCCCGTATACGGATGAGGAGATCGCGGAGCTCGCCGCGTCCGTGAAGGACCCGAGCTTCCGTATCCAGATCAGCGAATCCGGCCTGCATGTCTACAACCGTGAAGGTCATTATCGGGATACCGATCCCTTCAGGCTGTATCCGCATCTGAAGGTTGAGGACGATGCCTCCCATGCCTTCTATCTCGGTGTCGAACTGGCGCGGGCGCAGATCGCCTGGCAGCTCAACAAGCGCTACCGGCAGGACGAGGAGCTGGAGTGGGGATGCTGCAGCCGGAAAAAGGATGACGCGGACAAGGTCGAGCATCGCAAGGCATCGCTCAAGGGAAAACGAGCAGGGAAGGAATAGCATGCCCCTGATCCATGAAACCATAGTCACCACCCTGGATGCGAACGGCGTGCCGCACATCGCCCCCTTCGGCGTGCGCGAGGAAGGCGGGCATGTGCTGATAGCGCCGTTCCGTCCTTCCGCCAGTCTGGACAACCTTTTGCTGCATCGCTGTGCGGTGGTGAACCTGACCGATGATGTCCGGATCTTTGCCGGCACATTGACCGGTAGGCGCAATTGGCCCGTGCGGCCTGCGCAGAAGGTGTATGGGGTGGTGCTGGGGTCTGCGCTGGCGCATCGCGAGCTCGAACTGATCGAGGTGCGCGAGGATGCGTTGCGGCCGGAACTGCTGTTCAGGGTGGTGCATGAAGTGCAGCATGGCGCGTTCCGGGGATTCAACCGGGCCCAGGCGGCGGTCATCGAACTTGCCGTTCTGGTCAGCCGGTTGCATATGCTGCCGATGGAAAGGATAGAAACGGAAATGGCCTATCTTGCCACAGCGGTCGAGAAAACCGCTGGCGAGCGCGAACTGCAGGCTTGGCAATGGCTGGTCGAGCGGGTTGAGAACTTCAGGGCCGAAGCGGGAGCAGGGAATCAGGCGTGACGGGATTGCTGATCAGCGTGAACAGTCCGGCGGAGGCGGAAACCGCGCTCAGGACTGGTGTGGATATTCTGGATCTGAAGAATCCGGCGGAGGGCGCACTTGGTCGCCTGCCCTTGCCGATCATTCGGGAGATTGCCGGCATTGCGGCGGGGCGCTGTACGACGAGCGCAACGGTCGGAGACCTGCCCATGCAGCCACAGCTCCTGGCCGATGCGGCTGCCGAGGTGGCGGCGACCGGCGTCGATATCGTCAAGGTCGGATTCTTCGGCGGTGCGAGGATGCCGGATTGTGCTCGAGCGATTGGGCAGCGTGTCGGAGATAGGGTGAAGCTGGTCGCCGTGCTGATGGCGGACCGACAGCCGGATTTCGGTCTGATTCCCGTGCTGGCGGCGGCAGGATTTTATGGCGTGATGCTGGATACCGCGGACAAGCGCAAGGGCAGCCTGCCGGATTGCATGCAGAAGGAGGATCTGGACGCGTTCTGCGCCGCGGCGCGCGCCAACGGGCTCGTCACGGGACTGGCCGGTGCCCTGAGAGAAAGACATATTGCCGTGTTGCAGCGGCTACAGCCTGACTACCTGGGGTTCCGAGGCGCTGTCTGCGCAGGACATGACAGGAGTGCCGGGCTGGACGCGTTGCGGCTGCAGGAAATCAAGTCGATGTTGCAAAAATGCAACATACGGCGGCAAGAGGCACCAATCCTGTGAAGATGCCTTGCGTGCACGTTGCGCCGTTGATTTGGTTTGCGTATAGTTTCACCATCTACATCCTGATACGGAGTGCTTCATAATGAATAAGAAATTGATGAGTCTGGCGATTGCTGGCGTCCTCGGTTTTGGCCTGACTGCCGCACATGCCGGCGACGCATTCGAAGGTTCTTGGTATGTCGTACCAGGTGTCAGCTACGTGCATACCGACAGCGATCTGGACGCAGACAATGATGTCGGCGGCTTCCTGCGCATCGGTAAGGAACTGAGCGAACACTGGGACGTGCAGATCGGTGCCGGTCATGTCCGTGCCGATGAAGATCTGAATGTCCCCGGCGGTAGCGGCAAGTTCAAGCAGACCCTGTTCGGCGTCGATGCTCTCTACATGTTCAGCCGCGACCGCTTCCGTCCGTTCCTGCTCGCCGGTCTGGGCGTAGCACGCAACAACCTGGACTATGACGTCAACGGTGTCGACATCGGCGATCGCAAGACCTCCTGGATGGCAAACGTCGGTATCGGTGCGCAGTTCATGTTCACCGAGGCACTCGGTCTGCAGGCTGACCTGCGTCATGTCTGGAGCCGCGCGAAGGCTGAAAACAACGCCAAGGCTGTCGGCGATCTCGGCTTCAACGGTACCGAGACGGTCGGCAACACCTATCTGAACATCGGTGCCATCTGGAAGTTCGGCGCACCGAAGAAGGTCGCTGCAGTGGAACCGGAACCGTATGTGGCACCGGAACCTGCTCCGGAGCCCGCACCGGCACCTGCTCCGGAACCGAAGGCCTGCAAGCCCAAGGTTGAGCGTTTCGAAGTGTCTGCCGAAGTGCTGTTCGGCTTTGACAAGGATAAGCTGCGTCCGGAAGGTATCGCCGTCCTGGACAACGAAGTGATTCCGAAGCTGAAGAACGAGCCGTTCGAAGTGATCTTCGTGACCGGTCATACTGACCAGCTCGGTTCCGATCAATATAACGACGCACTGTCCAAGCGTCGTGCCGATCAGGTCACCGCTTATCTGGTCAGCCAGGGCATCGATGCCAGCCTGATTCGTTCCATCGGCGCGGGTGAGTCCCAGCCGCTGGTGATCTGCTCCGAGAAGCTGCCGCGCAAGGAGCTGATCGAGTGCCTGCAACCTAACCGTCGCGTTGAAATCGAAGCAAGCCGCGACGATGTGAAGGCTTGCGAATAAGCATCACGATCGACCTCAAGCCCCGCCTAGCGGGGCTTTTTTATGCAAGCAACAAAAATGGAACAACTGGCTGATTTGGCAATCCGTGCCAGATGGGTGGCAACGGTTTCTGGCGATGTGCTGGAGAACGCCTGCGTCATCGTCAATCAGGGGAAGATAATCGATATCCTGCCGACGGCGGAAGTCGATGGACGCTATCGTCCAGCTGACGATGTCGATTTGTCCGAGCACCTGCTGCTGCCAGGGCTGGTCAATCTGCATACCCACGCCGCCATGACGTTGCTCAAGGGTTATGCCGACGATCTGCCGCTGATGGAATGGCTGGAGAAGCATATCTGGCCGGCCGAGAAACGCGCGTTGTCCGAGCAGTTCGTGCGGGACGGCACCTTGCTGGCCTGTGCCGAGATGCTGGCAGGTGGCGTGACCTGCTTCTGTGACATGTATTTCTATCCCGGCGCGGCGGCAAATGCCGTCATGCAGTCTGGCATGCGCGCCAATCTCGGCGTCGTCGTCCTGGAGTTCGCAACGCCATATGCCAGCGATGCCGAGGATTATCTGATGAAGGGGCTGGAGGCGCGCGATGCTTGGCGCAGCCATCCATTATTGAGTGCCAGTCTGGCACCGCATGCGCCGTACACGGTCAGCAACCGGAGCTTCGAGACGATAGTGACGTACGCGGAGCAGCTGGGGCTGGGCATACATACGCATCTGCATGAGACCGTGGGCGAGATTGCGCAGAGTCTGGAACAGTACGGCGTACGGCCGATACGACGGCTTGCCGATCTCGGTGTACTGGGGCCGGGTCTGGTGGCGGCGCACTGCGTGCATCTCGACGAACAGGAAATGGAACTGCTCGCCGGGTATGGCTGTCATGTCGCGCATTGTCCGGCATCCAACCTGAAACTGGCGAGCGGCATGGCGCCCGTCAGCACCATGAAGCGGCACGGCATCAATGTCGGCATCGGAACGGACGGGTCGGCCAGCAACAACCGGCTCGACGTGTTCGCTGACATGCGACTTACCGCACTGTTGGCGAAAGGGGTCAGCGGCAGCGCGTCCGCCCTGCCGGCGCAGGAGGTCCTGCGGATGGTGACGCTGGATGCGGCACGGGCGCTGGGGCTGGATGATAAAATCGGCAGCATCGAGGTCGGCAAGCATGCCGATCTGACTGCCGTCAGGATTGCCGGCCCGGAAATGCTTCCATGCTATGACCCGGTTTCGCATCTGGTCTACGTGGCCGGACGCGAGCATGTCACGCATACATGGGTGGCCGGCGAACTGCTGTACCAGAAGCTTCCGGGGCAGGATGGCATCTATGCCAACATCGAGCCAGCGCAATTGCAGGAAATCGTTTCATTCTGGCAGGCAAGGCTAGCATGACATCATCGAATGGATTGAATATGGAAACGCATCAGAACGTCGATCCGGCGGAATTGCAGAAATTCGCCGCGCTCGCCCATCGCTGGTGGGACAAAAACAGCGAATTCAAGCCTTTGCATGAAATCAACCCGCTGCGGCTGGATTTCATCGATCAGCGCGCGCATTTGGCAGGCAAGCGAGTTCTCGACGTCGGCTGCGGCGGCGGCATTCTGGCCGAGTCCATGGCACAGAGGGGTGCGTCGGTGACGGGCATAGACCTGGGAGAAAAGGCGCTGAAAGTGGCGCGTCTGCACAGCCTGGAAAGCGGTGTCGAAGTCGATTATCGTCTGGTGGCGGTGGAGGAGCTGGCGGCGGAAGAGCCGGAGAGTTTCGACGTCATCACCTGTATGGAAATGCTGGAGCATGTGCCGGCCCCGGCTGCCGTGGTCAACGCCTGTGCCCGACTGGTCCGGCCGGGCGGACATGTGTTCTTCTCGACCATCAATCGTAATCCCAAGGCTTACTTGTTCGCCGTAATCGGGGCGGAATACGTCCTCAACCTGTTGCCGCGCGGAACCCACGAGTACGAGAAGTTCATCAAACCATCCGAACTGGCTGCGGACGTGCGCCGCAGCGACCTGACCGTCGTCGGCCTGAAAGGCATGAGCTACAACCCCCTGAGCAGGACTTACCGTCTCAGCGACGATGTTTCGGTGAACTATCTGTTGCACGCCACCAAGTAAAGCGCTCCGCATGATACTTTTCGACCTGGACGGAACGCTGGTTGATACGGCGCCCGATCTTGCACATGCGCTTAACCTGCAGCGCGAGCGGCATGGCCTTGAGGCCTTGCCGTTCGATGTGATCCGGCCATATGCCTCGCACGGTTCGAAAGGACTGCTCGCCATCGGTTTCGGACTGACGTCCGATGCCCCGGACTTTGCCGACATGCGCCGGGAGTATCTGGAACTTTATGATAGCGTGTTCACTCGTTCGCCAAAGCTGTTCGACGGCATGGAGGATGTGTTGACGGAGATCGAGCGCCGGGGTCGGCAGTGGGGGATCGTCACGAACAAGCCGCGCCGTTTCTCCGAGCCGATGATTCACGCCCTGCGATTGCAGGATCGTATCCGTTGCCTGGTCTGCGGCGATGATGCGGAACGTGCCAAGCCGCATCCGGATACCTTGCTGATGGCCTGTCGTCAGGCTGCAGTACGGCCTGCGGACTGTCTTTATGTCGGTGATGCGGAGCGTGATGTGCAGGCGGGCCGGGCGGCGGGCATGAAGACCGTGGTGGCGCTGTTCGGTTATATCGATGAGGCGGATAGGCCACAGGAGTGGGGGGGCGACGTCATGATCGCCGCCCCGGCAGAGCTGATTGCCCTGCTATAGCATCTTCACGCAGCTAACCGACGCTGCGGCGCTCCATCATGGCCTGTGCCAACGTGCCGCTGTCCACATGCTCGATTTCGCCGCCCATGGGGAGTCCCCTGGCGATGCGGCTGACCTTGAGTCCACGTGCCTTCAGGAGTTCGCTGACGTAATGCGCCGTCGCTTCGCCCTCGACCGTGTAGTTGGTCGCCAATATGACTTCCTCAACCTGGCCGTCCTGCGCGCGCCTGAGCAGTCTGTCCAGGTGGATCTCCTTTGGGCCGATGCCATCCAGGGGTGACAGTCTACCCATCAGCACGAAATACATGCCGCGATAGGCCTGTGTCTGCTCCAGCATCATGAGATCGGTCGGCATCTCCACGACGCAGAGCAGACTGGTGTCGCGCTTGTCGGAGGCGCAGAGCGGACATACCGGCTGTTCACTGAAATTGTTGCACAGGCTGCAGTGATCGATGACGTTCAGCGCCCGACTCAGGGCGAGCGTCAGTCGTTCTGCGCCTTGCCTGTCGCGCTGCAACAAGTGATAGGCCATGCGCAGCGCGGACTTCGGGCCAACGCCGGGCAGGCAGCGCAAGGCCTCGACCAGCTGCTCAAGCGCAGGGGGATTGTGCATGGCAGACAAGGCGGGAAGCGGATCAGAACGGCAGTTTCATGCCCGGAGGCATCAGACTGCCCAGTTTTTGCTGCGAGGTCGCCTCGGCTTTGCTGACCGCATCGTTCATCGCAATGACCAGCAGGTCCTCCAGCATCTCCTTGTCATCGCCCATCAGACTGTCATCGATGCTGATGCGCTTGACTTCGTTGCGGCAGGTCATGACGACCTTGACCATGCCGGAACCTGCCTGGCCTTCTACCTCGATGTTGGCAAGCTCGGCTTGCGCCCGCTTCAGGTTTTCCTGCATCTGCTGGGCCTGTTTCATCAGGTTGCCCATGCCACCTTTGAACATCTCGTTTCTCCTGATACGTTATTGAATGGGTTTGATACTGGACGGTATGATCTGCGCGTCGAAATCCCGGATCAGCGCCTGCACGAAGCCATCCTCCCGGATGGCGTGCTCGGCGGCCGACTGCAATTCGGCCTTTTCCTGCAGTATCTGTTCCGCCGGAGTATTGCCGGTTCCACCGACCTCGAAATGCAGCCTGATGTTGCTGCCGAAATGCACGGCCAGTGCCGATCTGAGCTTTTCCTGATAACTCTGGTTCAGCAGGTGCTTGTGCGCTTCCGGCACGGACAGATAGAAATTGTTCGCATCATGGCGCAGAAGCTCGCAGTTCTGCGCGAGCGCGCGGGCAAGCCCGAGTTTCAGTCTATCGACCAGGCCGCGCCAGTCTCCGTCGAAGGCGATGGGGTCAGGTGCGGTATCGTCCGAGGCGGCAGGCGGATCTTCATGGGCAGCGGGAACAGAGATTTCCGCTTGCGGCACGGGAGCCTGGCTGGTGGAACGCAATGCGGCAGCGGCAGACCGGGCACGTGCTAGCGGCTCCGTATGCGCTGCCGGCGTCGCGCCGGCACCTGCCGTGCTTTGGGTTTCCCTGCCGCCTGAACCCAGGTTCTCGACGGGAACGAAGGCCAGCATGCGCAGCATGCACATGCTGAAGCCTGCGAATTCGTCCGGGGCCAGGCCGAGGTCGCGCCGGCCGAGCAGGGCGATCTGATAGAAAAGCTGGAGCTGTTCCGGGCTGAGTCTGCCGGCGAGATCGGCGAGACGCGGGTATTCGGGCAAGTCCTGCCGCATGCTGCCGGGCGCTGCCTGGCAGACCGTAATCTGATAGAGCAGGGTGGTGAGGTCGGCGAGCGCGGTTTCGAACGACAGACTGCGCTGCTCCATTTCCTGGATCAGTGCCATCAACCTGCTGCCGTCTCGCGCAGCCAGCGCGTCCAGCAGGTCGAACAGATAGCTTTGGTCGATGGCGCCCAGCATGGCGCGCACTTCCTGTTCCTTGACCGCGTCGCCACCGTAGGCGATGGCCTGATCGAGCAGCGACAGGGCATCGCGCATGCTGCCGTTGGCTGCCCGACCGATGAGCTGGAGGGCGACCGGCTCGAAGGCGATGCCTTCCTGCTCCAGAATGTGCTGCAGATGCTCGCTGATGGCGCTGCCGGACATCTGGCGCAGATTGAACTGCAGGCAGCGCGAAAGCACGGTGACCGGCACCTTTTGCGGGTCGGTGGTGGCAAGGATGAATTTGACGTGGGCCGGCGGCTCCTCCAGCGTCTTCAGCATGGCGTTGAAGGCATGGCCGGTGAGCTGGTGCACCTCGTCCAGCATATAGACCTTGTAGCGGCCCTGGGTCGGTGCATAGATCGCCTTCTCCAGCAGCGCCGTCATGTCATCGACGCCGCGATTGGAGGCGGCGTCCATTTCCACATAATCGATGAAGCTGCCCTTGTCGATGGCGATACAGGCTTCACATTTGCCGCAGGGGGTCGATGTCACGCCGGTTTCGCAGTTCAGCGACTTTGCCAGGATGCGCGACAGCGTGGTCTTGCCGACGCCGCGTGTTCCCGTGAACAGATAGGCATGATGCAGGCGCTGCTGATCCAGGGCGTTGCTCAGCGCGCGGACGACGTGATCCTGGCCGACCAGCGCTGCAAACGATTTCGGACGCCATTTCCGGGCCAGGACCTGATAACTCATGTTTGATTACTCACAGGGTAGGGGAACAGTTGCAGTGCTTCAAACTTTAGCCTAAATCATGATGTAAGTCTAAGCAGGCCTGGAATCGAGAAGGGGCGAGCCCAACCCCCGGCACTTGCTAGTCAGTTATGGCTGCTTCCTTCCGGACCTGACCAGGTTGGCTGCTTCGCAATGCGGGGAGGCCCGCCGCATTGAATTCTACCCGAAAGCAGGGATGGATGCCATGGACGAGCGCAGGATCGAACGTGCCCATAATTGACAGGCGGCGGCTGGCTAAACCGTAAGTCATACGATATAGTTAGCCCGTTCAGGGAAAGCAGAGAATAAAATCAATGCACGTTGCTGTTAAAAGGCGATGGACTTGAAACTAAAAACATTCAGTCAGCTCCCTCGCCAGGTCTGGGGCCGTTTTTCCGATCCGTCCGCGTCCCTGGTGGGACGGGCCGTTCTTTCCCTGCTTGTCTTCACCGAAAGCCTGATCTGTATCTTCTGGATCTTCACGCTGTCCGGTCTGGGTGAAGGCTATGCCTTCATGGCGGCGGTGCCCTATCTTTATATCGTCGTTTCCTACGTCAGTCTGCTGATCTTCTACCGTATCAAGCGGTTCGATTATTTCATTTTCGTCCAGCTCGTCATGCTGCTCGTAATGCCGTTCTTCATGCAATGGGTGATCGGCGGTTTCGAGGCTTCCAGCGGCGTCGCCATCTGGGCCATCCTGTCGCCGGTGGGGGCGTTGATGATCCTGGGCACGCGCCAGTCCACGCCCTGGTTCGCCCTGTTCATGGCGTTGGCAGCGGTCTCGTGGCAGATGAATACCATTTTTGCCAGCAACGCGCTGCCGATTCCGCATCATGTGAAGGACACTTTCTTCGTCATGAACCTGACCGGCACCGCGACCATTCTTTACATCGTCATGCGCTATTTCCAGTCGCAGAAGGAACGCGTGCTGCAGGCGCTGGCGATCGAACAGGCGCGCTCGGACAAGCTGCTGCTCAATATCCTGCCAGAATCGATCGCCAGCCGGCTGAAGGCGGAAAGCCTCAACATCGCCGACAGTCATGATTCGGTCACGATTCTGTTCGCGGATCTCGTCGATTTCACGCGGATCTCGGCCGGCATGCCGCCTGCCGAACTCGTCAACCTGCTGAATCAGGTGTTCTCGCGTTTCGACCTCTTGTCGGAGAAATACGGTCTGGAGAAGATCAAGACTATCGGGGATGCCTATATGGTGGTGGGCGGCGTGCCCAATGCCCGGCCTGACCATGCCGAAGCGGTGGCGAGAATGGCGCTGGATATGCAGAAGGCGTTGCGCGAAGTGTCGGAAAGGAACGGCAAGGACCTCAGAATGCGCATCGGCATCAACAGCGGTCCCGTGATTGCCGGTGTCATCGGCAACAGCAAGTTCAGTTACGACCTCTGGGGCGATACCGTCAATGTGGCAAGCCGGATGGAACATTCCGCCCAGCCGGACACGATTCAGGTGACGGAAGCCACTTATCAGCTCATCCGGGACAAGTTCGATTTCCTAGCGCTGGGCGAGATCGAGGTCAAGGGACGCGGACCAGTCAGGGCGTATGTGCTGCAGGGCGCGCGCGCCTGAGTCGGGATTTTCAAGAAATCGTGTCCGGATATTTGGACAGACGCGGGACTTACGTTATAATCCCGCCTCCAAGCAGGAGAGGTGGATGAGTGGTTTAAGTCACCACCCTGGAAAGGTGGCACAGGGGCAACCCTGTCGAGGGTTCGAATCCCTCCCTCTCCGCCATACATATCAAATCCCCAACGTTCTCATTTCAATCGTGCAGGATGGCAATCCATGACGGATGATGTCATCGGCATTCTGCTCGCAGCCGGTCATTCGCGCCGGTTCGGAGCACAAAACAAGCTCATGCAGCAGTTGCCGGATGGCATGCGTATCGCCGCGTCTTCTGCACGGCACCTGACCGAGGCATTGCCGTTCTGTATCGGCGTCGTGCGGCCGCAGGATGAAGCGTTGCAGGCTGATCTGCAGGCAGCAGGGCTGCGATTGGCGGTCTGCGCGGAAGGGAATCTGGAGATGGCGGCGAGTCTGGTGACCGGCGTGCGTCAGGCATGCGCCCTGTATCCGGATGCGCGCGGCTTCGTCATCGCCCTTGCCGACATGCCATATATCCGGCCACAGACCATACTGGAGGTCGGCCGGCGCATCGCGCAAGGGCGGGGCATCGTGGTGCCGGTGTTCGCAGGCAGACGTGGTCATCCGGTCGGGTTTTCGATGCGGTTCGCTGCCGACTTGCTGGCGCTGGAGGGCGATACCGGTGCGCGCAAGGTGCTGGAAAACCATCCTGCCGAACTGATGCTGCTGGAATGCGAGGATCCTGGCGTTCTCATGGATATCGATACGCCGTGGGATCTAGGGGCGATGCCGGGAACCTGAAGTTCCCGACCGTTACGCGCTACAACTGATACGGGACGCGCACTCGGCCGATTCCACGGCGGCAAGTCGTTGCCTGCTTCTGACCTGAATGATCTCGGCAAGGATGGCGATGGCGATCTCGGCAGGCGTGCGGCTGCCGATCGGGAGGCCAACCGGCCCATGCAAGCGGGCGATCTCGGTTTCGCTCAGGTCGAACATGCGCATGCGCTCGCGGCGCTTTTCCTGATTCTTGCGTGAGCCCAGCGCGCCGACATAGAAGGCGTCGCACTTCAGGGCTTCGAGCAGCGCCATGTCGTCCAGCTTGGGATCGTGCGTGACGGCCACGATGGCGGTATGCGCATCCGGCCGGATGTTCTGCACGACGTCGTCCGGCATGCCTTCCATCCAGCGTGTGCCGGCTACCTGCCATTGAGCCCGCATGTCCTCACGCGGATCGCAGATGAGGACGTCGAAATCCAGCGTCTGCGCCATGGAGGCCAGTGTGCTGCCGAGCTGATTGGCACCGATGATGAGCAGGCGCCATTTCGGGCCGAAGCTGGCATGGAACCATTCGCCCTCCAGCCTCGCGGTGCTTCCGGCAAGGGCTTCGGATAATCGACATTCCCCGGTTCTGATGTGAATGGAACGCTGAATCAGTTGCCGATTCTCGATATGCTCGATGAGTGGATCCAGCTGTTCGGCCGATTTCAGTTGCTCCGCGAATATCTGCAGCCGGCCGCCGCACGGAATGCCGTAACGCTGCGCCTCGTCGCGGCTGACGCCGTATTCCAGCATGGCGACCGTTTGCGGGAGCAGGCCGTGCCTCGCCTTGTCGGCCAGGTCATCCTCGATGCAGCCGCCGGAGACTGAGCCGCACAGCTGCCCGTCGTCTCGGATGGCGAGGATGGCGCCGGGCAGGCGAGGGGCGGAACCCCAGGTCTGCACCACGGTGAGCAGGTGGACGCGACGGCCGGCCAGCAGCCAGTCGCGTGCCCTGGTCAACACTTCCCAGTCAAGCGAGTTCATTCGCTCAGGCCAGCTGGTCGCCGATCGGCAATGTGCGGATGCGCTTGCCGGTAGCGGCGAAGATGGCATTGGTGACGGCTGGCGCGATCGGCGGCGTGGCCGGTTCGCCGGCGCCACCCATCTTGTCGGTGCTGGGTACGATGTGCACCTCGACCTTCGGCATCTGGTTCATGCGCAGCACAGGGTAGTCATGGAAGTTGGACTGCTCGATCTTGCCGTCCTTCAGACTGACCTTGCCGGCCAGAGCGGCGCTGAGACCGAAGACGATGCCGGATTCCATCTGCGCCACCAGCGATTCGGGGTTGACCACGAGACCGCAGTCGATGGCGCAGACCACGCGGTGAACCCTGACCTCGCCATCGTTCACGGAGACCTCGGCCACCTCGGCCACATAGCTGCCGAACGATTCATGCACCGCGATGCCGCGGAAAACACCACTCGGCAGCGGGCTGCCCCAGCCAGCCTTCTCGGCGGCCAGGTTGAGCGCGGCCAAATGGCGCGGGTGATCCTTCAGCAGTTGGCGGCGGTATTCGAGCGGGTCGCGTCCTGCTGCATGCGCCATCTCGTCGATCAGGCTTTCCACGATGAAGGCATTCTGGCTGTGACCGACGGAACGCCACCACAGCACAGGAATGTCGATCTTCGGTGTATGCAGATCGACGAGGTGGTTGGGCGTGGCCTTGAGGTAGGGTGAATCCGCCAGACCTTCGACCGATGTTGCGTCCACGCCATCCTTGATCATGTATTGCTCGAACGGTGTACCGGTCATGATGGACTGACCGACGCAGGTATGATGCCAGGCCAGCGGATTGCCGTTCTCGTCCAGACCGACCTTGACCTGATGCAGGTTCATGGGGCGGTAATAGGCACCCTTGATGTCGTCCTCGCGTGTCCAGATGGTCTTGACCGGCAGGCCTGCGGCCTTGGCGACATGGACCGCCTCGGAAACGAAATCAGTATCGGGATTGCCGCGTCGGCCGAAGCCGCCGCCGAGGAAGGGCGTATGTACCTTGACCTGCTCCGGCTTCAGGCCGAGGATGGCTGCCGCTGCGGCCTGCTCCAGCCCCGGAGCTTGGGTGCCGGTCCAGATCTCGCAGCTGTCGCCGTCGATCTTCACGGTGCAGTTGAGTGGTTCCATCGGGGCATGTGCCAGGTAGGGTACGGTGTATTCCGCCGTGATGACCTTGCTCGCCTTGTCGAATGCGGCTTCCGGCTCACCGGCCGCAGCCGCGACGGCACCCCTGCCGGCCGCCATGCGACGGAAATCGGCGAACATCTGCTCGCTGTCCAGCCCGGCATTCGGGCCGGCGTCCCATTCGATATCAAGAGCATCGCGACCACGTTTGGCGGCCCAGAAGTTCTCGGCGACGACGGCGACTCCGGTCGGAACCTGGATGACCTTGATCACGCCAGGGATCTCCTTCGCGGCGCTGTCGTCATAAGACTTGACCTTGCCGCCGAAGTACTGGCTGCGGGCGACGACTGCGACCTTCAGCCCTTCGAAATGGATATCCTGTCCGAAGATAGCGCTGCCGTTGACCTTCTCACGGCTGTCGAGGCGCTTTGTGGCCTTGCCGATCAGTTTCCACTGGCTGGGGTCGCGCAGCTGGACCTCGGCTGGTGCTTCCAGCTTGGCGGCATCATCCGCCAGTTCGCCATAGGTCAGGCGCTGGTCGCCGACGATCACGACACCGTTCTCGGTACGGCATTGCGACGGGTCTACCCCCAGCCTTTGCGCGGCTGCGGTGACCAGCAGTGTGCGCGCCATGGCGCCGGCCTGACGGTAGCGGTCGAACTCGGACCAGGTGGTCGTGGACCCGCCGGTGATCTGCAGGCCATAGGCGGTATGGGCATAGACAGGTGCGGGTGGTGCGTGCTCGATACGGATGCGATTCAGATCCACATCGAGTTCTTCCGCGATCAGCATGGGCAGCGTGGTCCAGATGCCCTGACCCATTTCGCAGTGGGCCAGCAGCACAGTGACGGTGTCATCGCTGTCGATATGCAGGAATGCGTTGGGCGTGAAGCTCTGCGCGCTGTCGGTGGCAGCAGGGGAATCCTTGCTCATGAAGCGCTTGGCGTGCGGAATGGTGAAGGCGATCACCAGGCCGCCGGCGATAAAGGCCGAGGCCTTGAGAAATTGACGTCTGGAAATATTCTGGATGGTTCCCATCTGATGATCCTCAGGCTAGTTTCTTTGCGGCTACGTGGATGGCGGCACGGATGCGCGAGTAGGTGCCGCAGCGGCAGATGTTGCCGCTCATGGCGGCATCGATGTCGGCATCGCTCGGTGACTTGTTCTGGCTGAGCAGGGCGGTCGCAGCCATGATCTGGCCGGACTGACAGAAGCCGCACTGCACGACGTCCAGTTCCTGCCAGGCATCCTGCACGGCCTTGCCGACGGGGTCATTGCCCATGTGCTCTATCGTCGTAATCTGCTTGCCGACAGCGGCTGAAACGGGCGTGACGCAGGAGCGTATCGGCTGGCCGTCGAGATGGACGGTACAGGCGCCGCATTGCGCCATACCGCAACCGAACTTGGTCCCCGTCATCTGGGCAACGTCACGCAGTGCCCACAATATGGGCATGTCTTCCGTTACATCCAGCTGTCTGTCCTGTCCATTGATATTCAAAGTCAGCATGTTGTCCTCGTATGCTCGGAAATATGGTGAAAACACGATGTTGCAAGTATGCGGAATTCCTTGCATGCAATAAATGGGAATTTGTTAATTTTAGTATTCCATTTTGTGGAATAATTGGCCCATGTCAAACCGACTGGAAATGATGCGCATCTTCTGCGTGACGGCAGAATCCTCCAGCTTCAAGGAGGCCGCGGCGCGTCTTGCCATCTCCCCGCAGGCGGTCACGCGTGCCATCAAGGAACTGGAGCGCATGCTGGGCGAACCGCTGTTCTACCGCAACACACGTCACATGCGCATCACGGAATTCGGCGAGCGGCTCGCGCAGCGGGCGAGGAGCAGCATCGCCGAACTCGATGAGCTGTTTCGCGCCAACGACAGCATGCCGGAATCCGATTTGGGCGGCACGGTGAGGATTACGGCGCCCACCGTCATCGGCCGGCGCTTTCTGCTGGAGGCGCTGAGCGAGGTCCGCCAGCAATACCCGAACATCACGTTAGACCTCAGATTGTCCGACAGCATCACGGACGTCATCCAGCAGCAGATCGACATTGGCGTCCGCGTCGGTTTCCTGCGCGACAGCAGCTTCGTCGCCAAGGCGGCGGCAAAGATCACCTTCAAGGTCGTGGCTACGCCGGAACTGATCGCCAGGACCGGGAAGCCGGAGCGGCTGGAAGACCTGACTGGATTGCCGACCGTGGCGCTGATTGACAACAGTTCGGGTCGCGCATGGCCCTGGTTCTTTCAGGACGGTCAGCAATGTTCGCCGGGAAGTCACGCCTTCATCACCGATGATGCCGAGACCGAGTTCCAGCTCGTGCTGCAGGGCGTCGGCTTCGGCCAGATCGCCGATTGTCTGGTGCAGCCTCACATCGAGCAGGGGAGGCTGGTGCCGCTCCTGCAGGAATTCACGCCGCCGCCATGGGATATCTATGTCTATCGCCCCAGGCGCGGGCCGGTGCCGGCGCGCATCCGCATCGTCTATGACCATATCGTGAAGGCGATCGAGCGCATATGAGCGCAGACGGCGCACATTCCGTCAGTTTCCGGGAAGCCTTGCTCTACTGGCTGAAGCTCGGCTTCATCAGCTTCGGTGGGCCGGCAGGCCAGATCGCCATCATGCACCACGATCTGGTCGAAAAGAAAGGCTGGATCTCGGAACGGCGTTTCCTGCACGCCCTCAATTACTGCATGCTGCTGCCCGGACCGGAGGCACAGCAGCTGGCGATCTACATCGGGTGGCTGTTGCACCGCACCTGGGGCGGCATCGTCGCAGGCAGCCTGTTCGTCCTGCCTTCGCTGCTGATTCTGATTCTGCTGAGCTGGCTCTATCTCGTCCACGGCAAACTCATGGTGGTGGCGGGAGCGCTGTACGGCATCAAGCCGGCTGTCGTGGCCATCGTGCTGCATGCCGCCTGGCGCATCGGTGTGCGCGTGCTCAGGCACCCGGCACTATGGCTGCTGATGCTGGCGGCATTTGCCGCGGTGGCGTTTTGCGCCGTGCCTTTCCCTTATGTCGTGCTCAGCGCTGCGTTGCTCGGGTATGGCGGCGGACATTTATGGCCGGATGCGTTCACGCCGAAACCGGGAGCGCAGACGGATGCCGGTAATCCAGGGCGCGCCGTCATTGGCGACGATACGGCGAGGGCGCCGCACACCGTCCTCAATAAGCGGCATCTGCTGCGACTGCTGGCAGGTGGGCTTGCGATCTGGACGCTGGTGCTGACGGCACTGGTGCTGACCGGTGGCTGGCAGTCCATGCTGACGCAGATGGCGCTGTTCTTCAGCAAGGCGGCACTGCTGACCTTCGGTGGCGCATATGCAGTGCTGCCGTACGTCAACGAGGCGATGGTGCAGACCTACGGTTGGCTGACGCCGGAACAGATGATAGACGGGCTGGCGCTGGGCGAAAGCACGCCGGGACCGCTCATCATGCTGGTGGCGTTCGTCGGCTTCGTCGGAGCCTGGACGCATCAGATATTCGGCAGCGACAGCCTGCTGCTGGCTGGTATGGTGGCCGCATGCGTCGCTACCTTTTTCACGTTCCTGCCGTCGTTCCTGTTCATCTTCGTCGGTGCGCCGCTCATCGAATCCACTCAGGGCAATCTCAGGTTCAGTGCGCCGCTGACCGGTATCACGGCCGCCGTTGTCGGCGTTATTCTCAATCTTGCCATGTTCTTCGCGTTTCACGTGGTCTGGCCGCATGGTTGGGCGGCAATGCCGGATCTGTTTTCCCTGCTTGCCGGCGTGGTGGCCTTGTCGGCGCTCTTCAGCGGGCGCATGGGGGTGGTGCGCCTGATCCTGCTGTTCGCGCTGGCGGGCATCGCCCATCATTTGCTGCTTGCATGATGAAAAATTCTTGATTTTATTGGAATAGCGATTCAGGATAAGCGCGTAACACTTGCCTTTGCAGTATTCAAAAGCTCGGTCTTTTCGAATAACAACAAGCATGGAGGTGTGGCAATATGAGTCCGTTGACGCTATTCAAGCTGTTTTTCAAACCGATAGCAGGCTGGGAGGCACTCATTGCCGGCCAGCCGTCGATGCACAGGCTGTTTCTTCTGCATGTCGTTCCTTTCGCGCTGATTCCGTCGGTCATGATCTATATCGCCGGGACCAGACAGACGCTGATGTTTTTTGACCTTCTGCCCGGCAACAAGCTGCTCCTGGTCGCGATCATCCTGTTCCTCGTGCAGTTGGTAGTGGTGCCTGCGATGGCGAGCATCGTCCGCCAGCTGGCGGAGGTCGCCGATTCGCATCCCAGCTACAGGCAGGCCTTCATATTGGCAGCAGTCGCGCCGACGCCACTCTGGATGGCGCCGGTGTTCCTCATCGTGCCGAGCATGATGGTGAATCTGGCAGTGATGACGCTGGCGATGATGGCATCGGCGGGGTTCATTTATTACGGTATTCCAACCGTGTTCAGAATCCGGGAGCAAGGGCATGTCAACCTGCTGTTCGGCGCGATTCTGGTCGCCGGCGTCGTTGCATGGGGATTCCTGATGGTATGCACGCTGGTCATCTGGGGCAGTGTGCAGAACCTCAATATCGTCATCGGTCCGGCCGGCGGGTGACGCCCGGAGCATCGGGGAAAGGGCCGCCAGCATCGATGGCGGCCTTTTTATTGCGCGTGAATTTTTTCCGGAGCCCGTTTTTCGAGAACGTTTGACGCTAAAATAAGTCCATTCCAACAATGACAACATTGCTATTCGCTTAGCATCTGGAAAAGCATCATGAGACGTCTGTCAATGGCTGTTCTGGCGATCTTCGCCATCTTCTGGGGAGCCGGCGTGGTCCGGGCCGAATGTACCGGCATCTATAACCATCAGTTCAAGACCTTGCAGGATGAGGACTTCAATCTGTGCGATTACCGCGACCGTCCCATTCTGCTGGTCAACACCGCCAGCAAGTGCGGCTTCACGCCGCAGTTCGAGAAGCTGGAAAACATGTACCGCAAGTACCGCAGCAAGGGGCTCGTCATCATCGGCTTCCCGTCCAATGACTTCCGGCAGGAGCTTGCCAGCAACAAGGAGATCGGCGAGTTCTGCCGTAACACCTATGCGGTGGACTTCCCGATGATGTCCCTGTCTTCCGTCGTCGGTCCGGACGCCAATCCGCTCTACAAGCAGTTGGCCGAGATCACGCAGGAACCGCCGATGTGGAATTTCTACAAATATCTGATTCTGCCGGGAGAGCCGGATATCCACGTGTTCAGCAGCGATGTCGAACCGGAGTCCCATCGCATCATGAAGCGGCTCAAGCCATACCTCAAGTAAAAAATCATAGAAATAACGTATTGATCTGATTTTTATTAGTTATACATTGGCGTCATTTGCGCGCTAAAATGCGCGGATGACACAGGACAGTACACCATTCCATCATCTTGCTCCCGACTGCATCTTCAATGCGGTCGAGAGCGCCGGCCTGCGCCCGGACGGGCGGCTGCTCGCGCTCAACAGTTACGAGAACCGCGTCTATCAGGTCGGGCTGGAAGACGCGCAGCCCGTCGTCGTCAAGTTTTACCGGCCGGGGCGCTGGAGCGACAGGCAGATACAGGAAGAACACGCCTTCGTGCAGGAACTCGCCGAGGCCGAGATCCCGGTCGTCGCGCCGCTACGCATCGATGGCTCGACCCTGCTGCATTACCGGTGGGCCGATGCCGACTTCAGGTTCGCTGTATTCCCTCGACAGGGCGGCCGTTCGCCCGAACTCGACCAGCCCGGCAGTCTGGAATGGATGGGAAGATTCATCGGCCGCATCCACGCCGTCGGCGCGCTGAGGACGTTCGTATCGCGGCCGTCCATCGACATCGGAAGCTTCGGCGAGGATCCGTTGCATTACCTGATGGCGCATGACTTCATCCCGCAGGAACTGCGTGAAGTTTACCGTGGCGTCGCGGAGCAGGCTCTGGAAGGAGTACGGCGTTGCTACGAACGCGCCGGCGAGGTGGTCGTCTTGCGGCTGCACGGGGACTGTCATCTCGGCAACGTGCTGTGGACCGATGACGGCCCACATTTCGTCGATTTCGATGACAGCCGCAACGGACCCGCGGTCCAGGACATCTGGATGCTGTTTTCAGGAAAACGGCACGAAATGGTGGCGCAGCTCAATGACTTTCTGGCCGGTTACGAGGACTTCCACGCGTTCGACCTGCGCGAGCTGCATCTGGTTGAGGCGCTGCGCACGCTGCGCCTCATCCATTATGCCGCCTGGATTGCGCAGCGCTGGGAAGACCCCGCCTTTCCGACAGCCTTCCCCTGGTTCGGCACCCAGCATTACTGGCAGGATCGCATTCTGGAACTGCGCGAGCAGATCGCGCTGATGGACGAGCCGCCCATGCTGGCAGGCGGCGATTTCTAGTCGGCGTAGCAGATCCGGCTTTCGCCTCAGGCGGCATCCGTCATCCGTTCTGCCAGCCTTTCCTCCGCATGGGCGACGAACGGGATACCCGGTTTGCCGGTGCAAAGCGGCGTGCGGTGGAAGCTGCAGAAGGTCTTGGAGCCGCCCGCCAGGGTCTTGACCCGACTGAAGCCCGATTGCGTGAGGATGCGATGGGCGAGATAACTGCGGAATCCGACGCGGCAATAGACGTGGAGCGGCTTGTCCTTCGGCAGTTCCGCAAGTCGGCCGCGCAGGCTGCCGAGCGGAATGTTGACGGCGCCGGGAATGTGCCATGTCTGATACTCGAGGGCGCTGCGTACATCAATGATGATGCCTTCCGCACTGATGGTCTCGTAATCCTCGGCATACCAGAAATCGATGTCGCCGTTCAGTAGATTGCTGCCGATGAAGCCGGCCATGTTGACCGGGTCCTTGGCCGCGCCGTAGGGCGGAGCATAGGCCAGTTCCAGTGTCGCCAGATCGTGTACCGTCATCCCCGCGCGCAGGGCGGTGGCCAGCACGTCGATGCGCTTGTCCACGCCGTCATAGCCGACGATCTGTGCGCCGAGCAGGCGACCGTCCTGTGGCGCGAACAGCAGTTTCATGTGCATGGGTGCTGTGCCCGGATAATAACCGGCATGACCGGACGGGTGCAGATAGATCTTGCGGTATGCAACGCCTTGTTGCTTCAGGGTCTTCTCCGTGGCACCGGTGCCGCCGCCCGTCATGTCGAACACCTTGATGATGGCAGTGCCCAGCGTTGACTGATAACTGCCATCGCGGCCGAAGATATGGTTGGCGATGATGCGGCCCTGACGATTCGCCGGCCCGGCCAGCGCGATCAGGGAGTCGCGGCAGGTGACGGCATCCCTGACTTCGACCGCATCCCCTGCGGCATAAATATCGGGCACGCTGGTCTGCATGTGGGTGTTGACCTGAATGCCGCCGCGCGTTCCCAGTCTGATGCCGCTGCCCTGCAGAAAGGCGACGTCAGGGCGCACGCCGACGGCGAGAATGACGAGGTCTGCTAACAGCGTGCCGCCATCCTGCAGGTGTGTTAGCACCATGCCGTTCCTGTTCTCGAAGCGGCTCGCTGCCGTGCCCAGCTTGAGTTCCACGCCGTGATACTGCAGGTGGTACTGCATGTCGCGTGCCATTTCCGGGTCGAGCGATGCCGGCAGTATCTGCTCCGCGAACTCGACCAGCACAACCTGCAATCCGCGCTGGCGCAGGTTCTCTGCCATCTCGATCCCGATAAAGCCCGCGCCGATGATGACGGCATGCCCGGCGCCGTCATCGACTACCTGCTTGATGGCGTCCATGTCCTCGATGTTGCGCAAGGTCAGGATGCGCGGGTGGTCTATGCCTGGCAGGTCGGGCCGTACCGGTCTTGCGCCCGGGCACAGCACCAGCTTGTCGTATGACTCGAAATACTGCAACCCGGTATCCAGCTCGCGCACCTTGACGGTCTTTTCCGTACTGTCGATGGCGACGACCTCGTGACCGATGCGCACATCCAGGTTGAGCGATTCGGCCAGGCTTTGCGGTGTCTGCAGTAGCAACTGTGCGCGGTCGCTGATGCTGCCGCCGATATGGTAGGGCAGACCGCAATTGGCGAACGAAACGTGATGGCTGCGTTCCAGCACGACGATTTTCGCGTTCTCGCTCAGTCTGCGGGCGCGGGCTGCTGCGGACATACCGGCGGCGACTCCACCAACGACGACGATATTCATGTCACCTCCAAGGCAGATAACAATATATAAAAAAATATATTAAATATGAATATAATGTTTTGCAAATGAAAACGAGGCGATGCGGCCGGAAAATGACGAAACGGCTTGTTGGCGGGCTGTATCAGGGATAAACTTGATTCATGTTACATAATCAAGGCAAGGTATGAGCGATTCCACGAAACGTCATGGCGGCAGGCGACCGGGTGCGGGGCGCAAGCCGGTCTACGGTGTCAGCGAGCCGAGCAGGGTCATTCGCGTGCCGGCCAGCACGGTGGACCGGGTTCGGGATTTCGCGGCGGCGCTGGTGCGAAAGCAGGTTCGGCAGAATCTGGATGCGGCCGGCGGGTTCGAGTTTCCGGCGGACGATCCCCAGGATCTGGAGCTGCCGCTCTTTTCCTCGCGCGTGCCGGCCGGCCTGCCGTCGCAGGTGGATGACCATGTGGAGCAGTGGCTGAACCCCACCAACTTTCTGGTCGAGGACAGGGAGAATACGTTCTTCGTCACGATCCAGGGCGAATCCATGGTCGATGTCGGCCTGATGCCGGGCGACAAGGCCGTCGTCAACCGGGCGCGGACGGCAGCGGTCGGCGATATCGTGCTGGCCATGGTGGACGGCGAATTCACGATCAAGATGTTGGGCCGCACCAAAAGCGGCGCTCCGAGGCTGCTGCCGGCCAACTCTAGCGGCAGATACGGTCCGATCGAGATCACCGGCGAGATGCGCTTCGAGATCTGGGGTGTCGTGACCGGATCGTTCCGCCGCTTCCGCTAGCGGGCAAAAAAGCCTGCCGGGCGATCGGAGAACCCGGCAGGCGGAGGATGAACGTGCAGCCGGCTCAGGCCTTTTTCAGAAAGCAGGCCTTCAGCATCATCTGTCCTGCATCCGTCCGGCAATCCACCTCGTGGTCGCCATCGACGATGCGTATACCCTTGATCTTCGTGCCCTGCTTGAGTGTGATGGATGAGCCCTTCACCTTGAGATCCTTGATCAGCACGACGGTATCTCCGTCCTGCAACAGATTGCCGTGGGCATCCTTGACCTGCCGGCCCGTCTCTTCCTCGGCGACTTCATGCATCGGCCATTCGTAACCGCAGTCGGCACAGACGTAGTTGTTGCCGTCAGGGTAGGTGTTTTCCAGCGTGCATTGCGGGCAAGGGGGGATATTGGACATGGTTTCCTTCTTTCAGTGGATTGGCATCGGGACCGGGCGGCATGACGCCGGCCGGCATCCGTTGGGTTATTTTCTTTCCGGTTTCGGTTGCACGGGCATGCGGCGAATCTGCTCTTCGGTGCCGTGCTGTTGCACGTAATCGCGAATCATCTGGCGTACCACCTGCGACGGCGTGAGGTCCTGCATGGCGCAGATTTCCTCGAAAATCCTCTTTTTGGTCGGGTCGATCAGCAGGGTCAGTCTTGCGGTTCGGTTTTCCATGACGACAATTCAGTTTATGTTAATCACATGTTAATGTAATTCGCATCGTGCTACAAACGCCCATTTGCCGGCCTGATCGACCGCATGGGCAGGGAAAACGTCATCGATCATATCCATGCCCTACTCGGGCCCGCTTCCAAATCCGCGGCGCTATGCCTAGCGCAGGCTGAAATAACTCACCGCCTCGCTGCCGAGCAGCCACAGGGCGACGAAAAACGCGGTGAAGTAGGCGACCGTGACGATCAGCAGAAAGACGGCAACGAACACCATCAGGCCGTCATCCTCCAGTTCTCCGATGCAGTAGAACAGCATGGCCAGCCCCGGCAGCACATTGTTGAGTGGTAGGGGAATGGGGAAGGGGATCGCCATCAGCAGACCGCCTGCCAGCAGAATCGTGCCGCAGATGAGGCGGCCCAGCCTGCCGTTCACCAGATGCCGCATGCGCGGCCGCGTGAACAGACGGCAGAAGCGGATCAGCTTCAGGCTCGCTGTGACCATGATGCGCCAGGTTTTCTCGTTCAGTGCGGTATCACGCACCCTTTGCGGCAGGGCGGGGACATCGCGCCCGGTCAGCAGCTGACAGCCCAGCGCCGCCAGCGTCAGCCCGCCGATGACCGAGATCGGCCCCAGCGGGACCGGCTGCAGGAACGGCAGGATCAGGATGATCGCAATCAGGGCAAAGGCGGCTTCATCCAGCGTATCGAGCGCCTCGCCTATGGTCAGCGGGCGCTGTTTTGCCGCATCGGCAAAACGCTGCAAAGTTTCGGTCAGACCGTTCACGACAAAACCAGACAGATTGCGAAAACGCTATGGTAATGGAAATCTCCCTGCCGGCAGGCAAGGGCGCTGGAGACTAGCGGAAAAAACGTCATAATATCGCCTGAACGAATCGAACCGGAGCAACAGATGACAACCATCCAATCCCCCGTCACCGAACTGCTGCAGCGCGAAGGCATTGCCTATGACGTGATCGAGATCCCATTGAGCGAGGACAGAAAGCCCGTCCGCAGGCTGGAAGAACTGCTCGCCGGCCGTGGCCTTGACCCGCAATCCGTGGTGCGTAGCGTGCTGTTCAAGACCGCATCGGAAAGATTCGTGCTGCTCGCCGTTGCCGGCGGTGGACGCGCCGACTGGGGCGTGCTGCGCAAGCACCTGGATGAGCGCAAATGCCGCATGGCCGAATACAGCGAAGTGGCGGAGGCCACAGGCTATGTGGTCGGCGCCGTGCCGCCGATCGCCTTGCCCGACAGCATCAGGGTGCTGGTCGATAACAGCGTGAAGAACTACGAAACGGTGGTCATCGGCAGTGGCGTGTTGGGTTACGCCCTGTCACTGAAAGGCGCCGACCTGCTCAGGCTGTTCGGAGACGCGGATCAGGGAGATTTTGCGAGCAAGGAAGGGTAAAAAGTCGGCAGACTGCAAATGAAAAAGGCCAGCGATTGAATGCTGGCCTTTGTATTTCAGGTTGAACTTAATGTTACAGTTGAGATGTAAATGCACATTGAAGCAATAAATCTCCGTACCCCCATATTACTGTTCCAATCGCTACAATCAAAATTGCCGCTATGCTAAATAAACGAGGCCGATTTTCATATTTAGGGTAAATATCTTTACACTCTTCCTCTGAGAAACCTGTGGGATGAAGAATGTTATAGGCCTCTATTGCATACATTTGGGCTAAGAGACCACAAATGCTTATGATGGAGCCGCAGCGCTGAAACCATTCGGCCATGGTCTGCGATTCGGGTCTTAAGTTAAGAAACACTATTGGAAGACTCTATGAATCGTTGTTCATCTCTGCATGAGTATTCCATCATCACCTCTTGGGTGTTTTGCGTTAGCGCGTTATTCGAAATGTTTGATTGATAATATCAAAAATCATTCATCCATTCTCTATTCATCCAAGTGTTTGATCGATCCCACAGCGTTAGTTTTCTGGGTTTCCCCCATTTCCACGGACACTTTTATCAATCTTGTTAAGATAGAAGGAAACGTGAGAGATGGTGCAAATGGCATTACGCAGGAAGTTCAGCCCGGAGTTCAAATCTGAGGCGGTGAGACTGGCCACCCAGGTTGGTATATCGGTTAATTCAGTGGCCAACGACCTTGGCATCCACGATAGCTTGTTGCGGCGCTGGATACGCGAAGTGGCCAGTCCCGCCAAGGCTCGGCAATCCGGTTCGGATGCTGCCGAATTGGCCAAGGAAGTGTCGAGGCTGCGGCGCGAGAATGCGCGGCTCAAGATGGAGCGGGACATCATAAAAAAGCGCTCGGCTACTTCGCGAAAGACCCGCAGTGAGGTATGCCTTCGTTGAGCGGCACCGCACGGTATGGCCGGTCAGAGTGATGTGCCGGGTCATGCGGGTATCGCACAGCGGGTTTTATGACTGGGTGGAGCGCAAGCCAAGTCGGCGAGAGCAGGCCAACCGCGTCCTGAAGGCGCATATCCAGGAGAGTTTCCACGGTAGCGACCGTACCTATGGATCGCCGCGTGTCTGGCTTGATCTGCAGGACTGGGGGCATGCCTGTTCTGAGAACCGGGTGGCCCGGCTGATGCAGCAACTGGGCCTGAAGGCCCGTGCCAAGCGCCGGCGCCAGCCGGGCGATACCGGAGTCCGGCCGGAACATACGATTGCGCCGAACCTGCTGGAACGCAGTTCGTAGCCACCGCACCCAATCAGCGCTGGGTATCGGACTTCACCTACGTTTGGACGGCCGAAGGATGGCTGTACGTGGCAGCTGTAATTGATCTTTACTCGCGGCGCGTGGTGGGTTGGTCGATGAGCCAGAACATGACGGCACAACTGGTAATTGATGCCCTGATGATGGCGATCTGGCGGCGTGGTAAGCCGGTGTCCTTGATGCATCATTCCGATCAGGGCAGCCAGTACGCCAGCGAGGATTTCCAGCGGCTGCTGGCCGATCAAGGTATCACCTGCAGTATGAGTCGCAAGGGAGATTGCTGGGACAACGCAGCCATGGAGAGCTTCTTCTCGACCATGAAGATCGAGCGGGTGCATCGGAAACGATACAAAACCAGAGAACGATACAAAACCAGAGATGAAGCACGCGCCGATGTGTTCGATTACATCGAACGGTTCTACAATCCCAAGCGTCGACATTCGACGCTGAATGGCATCAGTCCGGTAGAGTTCGAAAAACGCTATCCGGACTTAACAGTGTGTCCGTGAATTTGGGGGAAACCCATTCAGCCTCGGTTCCCGGCAAGTTTGATCAGCTGGCCCAACCGAATCCAAAGGCGCCCACCAGTGAAACAAACCAGTTGACAATTGTTAACAATATGGCGTTTACAAGGCATGGCGATGGTGGTTTTATATCTGCTGATACATCTGGAATGGAAGTTTGTAGAAGCTGGTTTGTTATGAGGAGTCGCAAGAGTCCAGATTCTGATTAGCGGCTGGAAAGACCTATGAGAGCGCCACACACCGTGAAATTCTGCAGAACCTGCAACGGGCAGACCATTCACATTTCCCAGGCAACCGCTCATATTCAACATTTGCTACTCTCGATGGTCACCTGCGGCGTATGGGCTCCGGCTTGGCTGTTCATCGGACTTGCCAATACACTGCGCGCCAGCTGTAGTCATTGTGGAAGGGCCAACTGGCGATTCAGCAGGAAAAGAAGCATCCCGGCCGATCCTTTATCGAAGCCCTGTCATAAGTGCCCGTATTGCGTCAAAGTGGTGCTCATGGGTGACAAGGCATGCAATAGCTGCGGTTTCCGGCTCACGCATCGCGTCGGTCATTAAAGCCTGACTTGCCGAAACCTGCTGTTCGAGTGGCACATCTTGGGTGCCTGCTACGTTCTCGTTGATCAGTGTGAAGGCTTGTAAGCCTTTCCGGAAAAGCGCAAACCATCGCCTACCAATCGCCAGGGCGATTCGAGTTTTTTACGTAATTACCGAATTTTCTAGGGAATTTAATTCATCATGCAGAAATTGAGTGCAGAAATCATGCAAAGCTGCCCGGCTGCCCGTCAGGCGATTCAGGAGATCATCAAGCGCGACAAGGCGGAGCTGGCGGATTTCTTTTATACCGCCATGCTCGCTGATGAGGAGGCGGCTGCCTTCCTGGAGCCGGAAACGGTCCAGTCGCGGCTCAAGCAAAGCATGATGCACTGGATGGAAACGCTGTTCTGCTTCGATACGGCATCGGCCTTCGAAGCCGCTATTGCGATGCAGCGTCACGTCGGCGATGTGCACGCCCGCACTGAGATTCCGGTCAATCTGGTCGCCCGCGGTATGCGCCTGCTCAAGCGCGAGATCCAGAACCGTCTGATCGATGTCGATCAGGACCGCGAAGCGCTGATCGAGGCTATTCTGCTGGTCGATCGGCTGACTGACATCGCCTTTGAGGAGATGAGCGCGGCCTTCGTTCGTGCCCATGAGCGCAATGTGCGCGCTGACGAGGCTTTCCGCCTGTTCGCGGCCGGTCAGAATATCGCAGCCGAGCGCGAACGCCAATTCGGTGCACTGCTCGAATGGGAGAACAGTGTTTTCCGCGTCATGACCACCGATAGTGATCTGAGCAACCTGCCGGAGCTGCACATTTCGGCTTTTGGTCTATGGCTCAATCACAAGGCCAGCCTGATGTTCAACGAGCGACTTGAACTGCAGACGATGACCGAAGCCGTCGAATGCATTGACCATGAAATCCTGCCGCAACTGGTCGAGGCTGATGGTGAGCAGAGCCGCCAACTGCTGCGCCGGCTGTTGCAGGAAACCGAACGTATCAAGTTCATGCTCAGCGAGATGTTCGACCGGCTCGCCGATCTGGAAGTGGGGCGTGACACGCTGACACAACTCTATAACCGGCGCTTCCTGGCTTCGATCATGAGGCGTGAGATCGAACTTTGCCGTCGTCGGCGGATCGGCTTCGCCGTGCTGATGATCGATGTCGACCATTTCAAGCGGATCAATGATGAATATGGTCACGATGCCGGGGATCAGGTGCTTCAGCAGATTGCCGTGCATCTACTGAACAATGCCCGTGCCGGCGACTTCGTCTTCCGTTACGGCGGTGAGGAGTTCCTGATCGTGCTCGCCGAAGTCGATGAGGCGGCGGCAATGCGGGTCGGCGAGAAGCTACGCAAGCGCATCGAGGAAGCTGAGATCCTGCTGGCCAACAATCGCCGCCTGCGTGTCACGGTCAGCATCGGCATTGCCACCAGCGATGGCCACCCGGACTACAAGCGCATCGTCGAGCGCGCCGACGCCGCGCTGTATCAGGCCAAGAACAATGGCCGGAACCGGGTGCATGTGCTGAATCGCTAGTCCACCTCCGGCTGAGTATCAGATCTATGACCTGGACTCAAACCAGGGACATACGGATTAATTGGCTTGCACTCAATCGTTAGAGTCCTCCAACGAATTTCGGTGTTCTCACGTTGAGGTTTCATGTTTTATGAAGGTTGTACACCATAATCTTAGACCTGTAGGAACACATATGCGCTATTGGTGGGTGAATCAAAACCAAACTTAATAAGCACGAAGTGTCTGGAAGCTTTCTCTGGTCGCCAAAAACCCATGCAGATGATGCTCGAAACTAGGTTTACGAAAACATGCGGTGGCCGTAGGTAATGTCATAAGGCGATTGGTATTGCGGAGACCTTACCCAAGCCTGATTTTGGGCGCCTCTTGGTCTCAGGAAGGTTGGTTAATTCCGGTTGAATTCAAGGAACTCAAGAAACAAATCCGTTCGAAAGGCCATATCGCACTGATTGCGCCTCATCTTCCTGAAAAATACTCCCCGTTACAACACGATGGCACGGATGTATCGCCCTGGTTGTCGAGATGCCAAGGCAGATGTGATGCTTTCTGAATTGGTACTAGCCCAAGGAAGTCAGACCGACCTCTTTATCCAGGAACTGAGAGCCCTAGCAGCTGAAAGCTCATGTCTGTGCTTGATGTAGTGAACTGGAAGAAAAGGAAAAAGGCAGACCGAAGTCTGCCTTTTGTATCGGTGGGGTTGCCATAAGACTTCCCCTTGTTACCGATAGTCCCCACCATCGGAATACCTGATACACTTTTATCATAACATTAATTAAGTTAATGGGGGAATACCATGCGATATCGGGTTGGTTTGGATGTGGGAACAGCGTCGCTTGGGGTAGCGGCGTTTTCTCTAGATGAGAAAAACAATCCAACAGATTTGATATGGAAGCATGTCAGGATATTCAGTGAACCACTAGAGAAAAGTCAGTCTGGACTAAAATCCAAAAAAGCCGCTCGCAGGGAAGCGAGAATGCAGCGCCGCCAAATTGATCGTCGCTTAGGGCGCACAAAACGCATTGCGGCATTAGCGCCTTTGTTGGGGATTCGCTTAGAGCCTTCGCCTGATAGTGGGCGCAGCTTGCTTGCAATCCGCGCTAAAGCCGCCCGTCAACAAGTAGGATTGCAAGATCTCATTCGCATTTTTATCCGTATTGGTAAGCGCCGAGGCTATGCAGGAGAGTTCCGCGCGAAAAAAGAAGGCGCAAAGTTAGGCGAAGTCGAGAGTGGAAATAACGACTTAAAAGCCGAGATGAATGCATTAGCTGAGTCTAAAGGGATGCCATCAGTAACATTGGGTGAGTATTTGTATCAGCGATGGTTAGCAGGAAAACCAACTAAGCTCAAAATCAAGGACTCTGACGATAAAACGAACACCGATAAAAATCTATATGCACTAAGGAGCCAGCTAGAGGCGGAATTTAATCAGATATGGGATACCCAATCAGCATTTTACCCTGTAATGCAAACAGAGTATCGTGGCCAGCCTCTTAAGGAGGTATTTCATCAGGCCATTTTCTACCAGAGACCACTTAAGCCAGTAGGGGGCATGGTTGGACAATGTAGTTTGGAACCAACACTTCCGCGCGCCCCGCGAGCACAGTTGGCTTTCCAGCGCTTTCGCATAGAAAAAACACTAGCAGATTTACGTTGGGGGACAGGTAAGCGTGCTGAGCAACTTACGCCAGAACAAAAAGAGGTAATCCGTAGGCTTTGTGATGGAAAGGAAGTCGTTAAGTTTACGGAAATCTACAAGGCGCTTGATGCCGCAGGGTGCTCCAGGCCTGAAACCAAGAGCCTCAATCTAGATCGTTTGAGTCGCGACGAAATCCCTGGGAATAAGACGAACCATATGTTCCGTAGGTTTGGCCTAGAGCAAGAATGGTTGGCGCTAGATGAAAGAACACAAATACAGGTGATCAATTTTTTGGCGGAATTGGGCTCACCTGAACAGTTAGATGACCCAGCTTGGCATACTCGCTTCGCTAAGGCGGATGGTACTCCGCGTCAATTGCCAGAAGCACTTGTTGCTTTTATCAATAAGTTAAGGGTTCATGAGAAATTCGATCGGTTAAGTAAAATGGGATTTGAGGGAGGTAGGGCCTCTTATTCCATCAAGGCATTAACGAAGCTGACCGAATGGTTCGCTTCTCCTTGGTGGCCAGACAATCTAAACGGGGGCATGCGTGTAAACGAGGAGGCTGCAATACGGGTCTGTTACCCACATGCAGTTAATAAAAAGGTTGCTTTGCAAACGAGGTTAGGGAGACCTCCAGTTACAGGTAACGACGTCGTAGATGGCTCCTTGCGACAAATCCGTTATGTTGTAAATCGCATGATTGATGAATTAGGGGATGTTCCCGAACAAATCGTCGTGGAAATGGCACGCGATCTGAGCCTAGGTGTGACCAAAAGAAACGAACGGGAGAGCGAAATTGCTAAAAATCGCAAAGCTCGACTAGAAGCAGAGGAGCAAATTCGCCAGCATGGCATTGTGGTTACGCCATCTAGAGTCCGTCGTTATTTGTTATGGAAAGAACAAGGTGCCGGGCATTGCCCATACTGCAGCAAAACTATCACGCTAGCAGATGCTTTAAATGGAGCGGAAACTGAATACGAACATATTCTTCCTCGGTCCTTGACCCAGATCGGGTTGAAACGAAGTGAGATTGTATTAGCACACCGTAGTTGCAATCAGGAAAAAGGCAATCGCACACCCTATCAAGCCTGGGGACATGACGCGGATCGTTGGCAAATAATACAAGCCCGAGCTAAGTATTTTGCCGATAACAAAAATTATCGCAAAGCCAAATTGTTATTATTGGAAGATTTCGAGCAAGAGGTGCTAACCGACGAATCCATAGCCGATTTTGTGGATCGGCAGTTTCATCAAACCTCATGGATTGCTAAGGAAGCAGCACAATGGCTGCAAAGCATATGTAAAACTCCAGTTTCGGTTTCACGCGGTGAAATGACGGCATTTCTACGTCGCAAGTGGAAGTTGGATACAGTTATTCCACAGGTCAGAATCGACGAGGGTTTGCCCATTTTAGATGAGGAAGGTCAAGTTATTAGCCCGGAGGACTTTACTAAATACCGTCATGTGTGGGAGGGACATATGGTATTGGATAGTCACGGCAAGTTAGACAAATCCCGTTACACCGACCGCAAACTGGATAAGCGATTGGATCACCGTCATCATTTGATCGATGCCATTACTATTGGGCTAACTTCTAGGGCATTGTTTCAACAAATGGCGTGGCAATACAAGCTGGATAGCGAACTGGTCGGAGCAAATGAAAAGCCGAGACTGCGGGGTGGGGAGTTATTACCACTAAAAAATGTACGTGAGTTGGCTTTGGCAGCAGTAAAAGAATGCCCATTATCAATTAAGCCAGATCATTACCCGGATGGGGCGATCTTTCAGGAAAAAGCTTATGGTATCGCGGTAAAAGACGGAGAAGAAAAAGCGCGGTTGACACTTCGTGTCAAGGTTGCGGACTTGGTAGACCGCAAAAAAGGAACAGTTGAGCAGGCAAGAAAAGCAATACAAAACATTGTGAGCGACAGCATCAGAGAGACAGTCGCTATAGCGTTTGAGAACAGGATTGCTAAGGGAATGAGTGCACCTGAGGCGCTGGCTGAACCTATCTACCAAACGCTATATAGTAAGCAAATAGAAATCAAAAAGGTGCGTTGCTTTACTGGCAACTATGCAGATGATGTTGCCATCATTAGTCACATTAGCAAGGATGGGCGTGAACATGTAAAGCGTTTATTGAATGCAGGATACGTTTATCTGGAAACTGAAATGCGAGATGGGCGTATTGTGCGACAGGAATTGGTCAATATTCAGCAAGCATTACGAAATAAAAAGCGCAAGATACCGGACGGAGTGACTCGCCTTTATAAAGGTGATGTTGTGCTCGATCTTGAGGACGACAAAATTTATAGGATTTGTTATTTCAAAGCGTCAGGGATCATTGCTTTGTTGCCTATTTGCGAGCCGCGATCTTTTAAAGATGCCAATGAGAAAGCGGCACCAGGCACTAAAGTCGGCAAGACAATTTCTTTCAAGGTAGCAGCAAAACGACTCAAACTTATTAAATAGGCATGTCTGATCACCGCATCCTATTGATCGAAAGCTCTGCTTCGTTGTCCTTGGATAAAGGAAGGTTGCGCATTCGGCGTGAAGGTTTTGACGATAGTTTTGTGCTACCGAGAGATATTGCGGTGCTGTGTCTACATCACCACACAATACAAATCTCCGTACAAGCCTTACGAGCGTTAGCAGATGCGGGAGCTAGTGTGATGGTGACAGATGAAACTCATCACCCATGCGCATGGATGTTTCCGCAAATAGGTAATGGTGACCTAGTACGCAGATTGCGACAGCAAATAGCTTTGGATACTAGCCATATCAAAGGTCTCTTATGGCAGGCCATTGTACAAGCGCGACTAAAAACGCAAGCGGCTAATTTGCGGGCATTGAACCGAAACGGAGCGTTACGACTGGAGCGTTTGGCAAAAGAGGTACAACCTGCAGACAAAACCAAATGCGAAGGTAAGGGAGCCAAGCACTACTGGACATACTTGTTTGACAGCAATTTCAAACGCGTAAAGCAAGGCGCGGAAGATGCCATTAATACAAGACTCAACTTCGGCTACGCAGTGTTGAGATCAATGGTAGCAAGATCACTCGTTATGGCTGGGTTGAATCCTGCATTGGGATTGGGGCATAGCAATATGGAAAATCCCTTTAATTTGGCGGATGACTTTATGGAGCTCTTTCGTTTTGTGGTTGAGCGACATGTGGCTTCAGGCACATTTGGTGAGTTCGATGGCATAGCACGCAAACGAGTTCTAGAGTTCGTAGGGTATGAAATAAAATTTAATGGGGCAGGATACCGACTTCCTGCTGCAATTAACGAATGTGTTGCCAGTTTCGTTCGTATACTGGATGGCCGTGCCGAAAAGTTGCCATTACCACAAGATGCCATAGTACTACGGGATGAAGAAAAATGGGAGTGAATGGGTGGCGCGTAATGTGGGTCATCTGTGTATACGACTGCCCTATGACAGATTCTGAAGCGCGACACGACTATGGCGTGTTTCGGAGAAGCTTATTACAGGAGAATTTTATACAGCTACAGAATTCTCTCTATGTGCGTCATTTCCCAACGTTAGCGGTAGGCGAAGCAGCAATAATGAGGCTGCGCCCATTAATTCCCAAGAGTGCACAGGTCGCTTTTTTTATAGTGACCGACAAGCAATACGGCATGACCAAGGAATTTTTTGGTAAGACTCCGACAAGAAAAAAGCCCAATTTGCCCGAGCAGATTGAGCTTTTCTAGAAAATAATCTCTTTTAAATTATATATATAAAAGCATCGAGAGCTTATCAGGTATTCCGATGGTGGGGTATCGGAACAATCGCAAATCCAATATGGTCCTCGATGAGGAGCTTATCAGGTATTCCGATGGTGGGGTATCGGAACCAGTCTGATGTTGGGGCTACTCTACGG
>DATCJT010000113.1:0-66944 GCA_036562645.1 Methylophilaceae bacterium
CTCTTAATCCGTTTGTCGTAGGTTCGATCCCTACATGCCCCACCAGAAAATCCAACGGCTTAGGGTTCACACCTAGGCCGTTTTTGTTTTGGGCGCGGAAAAAATGTCATCCGTCTCCATCTCGCCCAGTTTACCAATCACGCTTTCCGTGTTCCACTCATGGTCATGGCTTTCTTGAATTCAATCGGTATCATTCTGCCAATGACCATCTCGCACACCGCACTGATCATCTCCTGCATCATCACATTAGCGATGAGTGCGGTGATAGGCGTCATCGCCAGAAACTATCCCAGCCACATCCATGGCCTTCGCTCATGGGCCAGGGGCTCGTTCATCATCGGCATCGCATTATGCAGCGTCTTCGTCAGGGACCACCTGCATCCCCTGTTTGGCATCGTCATACCCAATCTCATGGTGCTCCTGGCGATGATGATGCTCAATGCCGGAACCAGACGACTTGCCGGGCAGCCCCCAAGAGACATGGGCATTGGGGCCGGCGTTTTCGTCAGCCTGTTTCTCGGACTGTTGGTCTGGTTCACCTTGATCGAACCCGACTTGGCGACGCGCATGATCATCGTCTCTCTGTTCATCCTGATCGTCAGTGTGGACCATATGGCCTTTTGCATATGGAAGCTGCCCAACAGCATCGGACGCAACCTGCTGCTGGTATCCCTGCTGGGGCTGATACTGACCAGACTGATCAGGATTCTTACCCTGACTACGGGTGCCGATCAGCCCATCAGTGTCTTTGACGACAGCATCGGCCAGCTCCTGGTCACGGCCACGCCCGCATTGCTGATCCCGCTTGCAACAGTCAGCTTTCTCATGCTCGTCTCCGAACATATGAGCCGGGAGCTGATCCACGCGGTCCGGCATGACGATCTGACCGGCTGTTTCAACCGGAACGCCGGTACACAAATGCTCGAACAGGAAATCGCTCGAGCCGACCGCTACCACACCCCCCTTTCCGTCCTCTTCATGGATATCGATGACTTCAAGGAAATCAATGATACCCACGGCCACCTGACCGGAGACCGGGTGCTGAGGACGTTCGCCGAGGAAGTTCGGAAATGCATGCGCAACACGGACGCCCTGATCCGGTTCGGAGGCGATGAATTCCTTGCGATCCTACCGAACACGACCCTGGAAGACGCCTCAGGGCTCGCGCAACGCATCGGTCAGATCGGTAATGCACAACCGACCATTCGCTGGTCGGTCAGTCTTGGCATCGCACAGTGGCTGGGTGAATCGGATCAGCTGGAAAGAATGCTGGATCGCGCCGATCAGTCGGCCTATCAGGTGAAAAAGGACAAGGCGCGATAGCATGGGTCAGTTTGCACCTGACCATGCCATATGATCAGGCCATGCGGTACTTCTGTTTGCGATAAAGCCAGGAGGCCAGCTGCACGTGCGCGAGCGCACGGCGTGCCAGCCTGTCACCGTCGGTATCCGGCTCGACCGGCTGCACCTGTTTGGTCCGGGCATCGTAACGCGCAAATGCAGGCGGACGACCGGGACGCAGGACGACAAGCGCATCGCCCTCCATCCAGCCATAATGCTCCTCGAACTGCATCATGGCACGACCCGGTGCATCATCCGCCATGCGGCTGAGATCTCGCCCTGGCATCGGATGCTGCACATCCAGCCCCATCAGCGACAGCGCCGTAACCGGGATGTCGATCTGGCTCGCCACGGTACGAATGCGACGCGGCTCTAGGTCGGCGCCCAGCATCAGCGCCGGAATATGGAAATTGCGCACCGGCACCAGACTGTCGCCACGTACGCGGATATCGTGGTCGGCGACGATGACGAACAGCGTATCCTGCCAGTAACGGCTGGCTTGCGCGCGGCGGAAGAACCGGCCGAGCTCGTAATCGGCATACTTGACGGCATTGCGATCCGTCCCCTTCTCCGCGTCATACAGTTCGATCATCCCGTCGGGGAACTCGAACGGTGCATGGTTGGAGGAGGTAAAGGCCAGCATGAAGAACGGCCGCCCCTGCGCGTGCAGAGTCTGCAACCGCTCGTGCGTCTTGTCGAACAGATCGCCATCGGAAACGCCCCAACTGCTGACGAAGGCCGGTGACTCGAAATCCTTCTGTTCGATGATGGACTGGAAGCCGTTGCCGCGGAAGAAGCCCTGCATGTTGTCAAAATCGGCCTCTCCGCCATAGATGAACTCGGTGTGATAGCCTTGTGCCGCCAGCAGCCCGGCGATGGAGAAAAAGCCTGTCTGCGATAGCGAAAGCTTGACCACGCTGGGCGCCGGCGTCGGCGGGAAACCGGACACCACCGCCTCGATGCCACGCACGGAGCGTGTCCCGGTAGCGTACATGCGCTCGAACCACCAGCCCTGCTCCTTCAGTTTCTCCAGTTCCGGTGTCACCGGCACACCGCCCAGGGACTCGACGAAGGTCGCGCCCATGCTCTCTTCCAGGATGATCACCAGATTCAGCGGCTTTTCCCTGACCCTGCTCGGCGCATGTCGGCTCATGGTCGGAACCAAGGCCTGGTGATCGCTCCGGCGTCCGTCATCATGCGCTGCGTCATATTCGGCGAACATCTCGGCCTCCGGCAGTTCGCCATATATTTCCGCCGACTTTTTCTCGTGCTTGAGATTGTAGATGGCATAAAGCACCGACCAGGCGGAATTCAGGATCAGGCTGTTGACCAGATTGTCCGTCGTCAGCGCGAACGTGGTCGGATTGGCCGGTCGGTGACCGAAGCTGGACCGTATGACCACTGCCAGCACGAGCAAAATGGGTATCCATGTCAGCAGCACCAGCATCGGACTCCATGCTGGCGGCAGTTCCAGCCATGGCTCGATGTACTCCCAAAGCAGGACGACCGTCACCAGCAGCAGTGCGAGCACGCTCACGACATGCAGTCGGAAGCCTTTCCAGAGCATGGAGCAGACTTCCCTGGGATATTTCAGGTATTCGATGAACAGCCGGTTGGGACGTACGTCATACTCGGCGATGAAACCCGGTGTGGCGGCTTCCATGAACAGCAGAAAGGAAATGCCGCCGATCACCCAGAATGCCATGAAACCCTGCCAGACATCCCACAGGGCGGGAATTGCGGACAATGGAGCAAACAGTGCAGGGATAAAGCAGATCTGCGCAATCTGGATGGCATCGACTCGCGCGCCCTGCAACAGAACCGGCCACCACATGCCGTGCGCAGAGATGCGCTGACGCTGCCATAACATTAGACCAAGGCGCGACCCGTACAATATGATGAAGCCGCCGATTGCCAGCATCGCCAGCGGTGCGTATGGCCCCAGTGAGGCAAAAGGCTGCCATGCCTCGGCAAAGGCGATCTCCAGCGGTTGGGGCAGATCAAACTCGAACATCGAAACCTCTATTCACCACAGCCTGACACGCAGTCATCATGCCGTTGACGCACAGACCTGCCGGGCTGCGAAAAGTTTCTAAAAGCGACACAAATTCTATCACTCCCGAACTTGCATTTGCTGCCAGAATCGAAGCCTGCCGCCATCGCTTTCCAGTTGCATCAACTAAGCGTAAAGTTGTCCGGAAATCTGGCCCATCATGCCATTGACGGCCTCGTCTACCCTCAAGGTTCAATTGCAAAGGAGATCATCATGTCCAGTCATACCTACAAGATCATCGAACTGGTCGGCACTTCGACCGTCGGCACTGACGACGCCATCAACAACGCCATCAGCAAGGCGGGGAAGACCCTCAAGCATCTCGACTGGTTCGAGGTCGTGGAAACACGCGGCCATATCGTCGATAACAAGGTTGCGCACTATCAGGTCGTACTCAAGGTCGGCTTCAGAATCGAGGATTGAAATCGCAGCACACGCCGCCATATCCGGATTTGGGTGCTCCGCATGGTTAGGACTGCCCGCCGGGAATTTCCGGCAGTCTGGCCTGTCCATGACCCTGCATAATGTTCGCCGTTTTCGGTATCATGCACGCCCCGGTTCGGGCTGAATTCAATTTTTGGAGAGTTTTTGAATGAAACGGATTTTTCTGTTTTTGCTGACCAACATTGCCGTGATGCTGGTGCTGGCCATCGTCATCTCGATATTCGGTCTCGGCCAGGTACTGGATGAACAGGGCGTCGGCCTCGACCTGGGTGCCCTGCTGGCGCTTTCTGCCGCCGTCGGCATGACCGGTTCCATCGTCTCGCTTGCGATGTCGAAATTCATGGCCAAGCAGACGACCGGTGCACAGGTCATCGAAACACCGCGCAACGAAGTCGAGCAATGGCTGGTCAGCACCGTGCAGAAGCAGGCACAGGCTGCCGGCATCGGCATGCCGGAGGTGGCAATCTACGACTCACCCGACATGAACGCATTCGCTACCGGCATGTTCCGTGACAGCGCGCTGGTCGCCGTCAGCACTGGACTGTTGCGCGGCATGCGACGTGAAGAGGTGGAAGCCGTGCTGGCGCACGAGGTCAGCCATGTCGCCAACGGCGATATGGTGACGCTGGCACTGATACAGGGCGTCGTCAACACCTTCGTATTCTTCCTCTCGCGTGTCGTCGGCCATGTCGTCGATCGTGTCGTGTTCAAGACCGAACGCGGACATGGCCCGGCCTACTGGATCACGGCCATCGTCGCCCAGATGGTGCTGGGCATCCTCGCCAGCGCCATCGTCATGTGGTTCAGCCGCCAGCGCGAATATCGCGCCGACGCAGGCGGCGCCGCACTGGCAGGCAAGGCCAGCATGATCGCCGCACTGGAACGCCTGCAGCAGTCGGTGGAGCAGCCGCATCTGCCGGAACAACTGGAAGCCTTCGGCATTTCTGGCGGCATGGGCAGCGGCATCAAACGCCTGTTCATGAGCCATCCGCCGCTAAGCGAGCGCATCGAAGCACTGAAGCAGCTGTAACAGCTCTGCATAAAGAAAAAGGCACACCCGCGGGTGTGCCTTTTTTGCGTACCGGGTCGGTCAGGGACGGCACTTGTACATATCGAAAGTTCGTTCACCGAATCTGGGCGACTCCCTACGCACCAGCGTATCCGCCCCCTCATCCACGGCACTGTTGCGCGCAAGCTGCAGCAGATTGGCCTCGACCGCTTCGACGCTGCGCGAGATGAAGCCGACCTTGGTCAGCACGCTGACCGTGACCTTGCCGCGCGACTGGCAGGCTGCGACCTGATGCGCATCCGCCAGCGAAACACGGTCCGAACCAGGGCGGACCTCCACCATTTTGCTGGCGCATGCACCCAATGCAATAGGGGCGACGGCCATGACGCAAGTCAGGGCCGTCCTGCGAATAGTTCGATTGAATTGCATGCGATTCCTCTCTGAACAGACTATACATCCGGCAATATGGTTACCGGACACCGAGATTTCAACATGTCGCAAAGCTTAGGGCAACTTCCGCCTTCGTCCAGGCTTGCCTTCATTCATCGTTGCAGCCATCATGAAGACATGCATGCACGTGAACATTCCATGCGCCAGGAACCGACTGCGTCCGGCCTGCCGATCACCTACCAGCTGCATATCCGCCTGACACGGGATATCCGCATCGCCATCGGCGCCCTCGGCACGCATCTTCTGCCCGCGGGCGATTACGTCTATACGGGTAGCGCCCGCCGTAACATGGAAGCGCGCATCACACGCCACTGCCGTAGGCTCAAGAAGCTGCGCTGGCATATCGACTATCTGCTGGCTGCGCCGGAATCACGCATCGTCGCGGTCCACCGACTCACGCAGTCGGAATGCGACGCGAACCGGCAGGTTTCAGGCAGTATCCTGGTTCCCGGCCTGGGCGCCTCGGATTGCCGCGCCGGCTGCGGCAGTCACCTGAAGTTCATGGGAAGGCCAGGCGCGCATGAATGCTGACCAAGTCTTGTGGCCTGCCGTTCTGAAACTGCATGGCACGGATGAACTGGTCTGGCTGCCGGATCATGCGGAATGGCAGCAAGCGAGTCATCTGCGGTCCTTGCGGCTGACGCCTCAGGATTGTCTGGTCGACAGCGAAGGCAAGATCTTTCGAATCGATGCAGGCCGGCAGCTCGTCGCCGGCAGCGAACGGCTGGACCTTACGGAGGTGCTGCAACTAGTGCGTCTCCATGCCGCGCAGGACGGCGCCTGCTGCGCAGCCAAGCTGGCGGCCCCTTCCATTGCCGCAGCGATTGCGCTCGTATCCGGCTGACCGGATGCCGTCCTCCAGACATGAAGTGATACGATGACCGCATACGGATTCGTTCCCAGGGGAACGTGTTCGCCCTATTGCCACAACAGGGCCGATGCTGGCAGTATTCGCCGCAAACTTATTGGACCGCAGGCGGTCAACAAACACCAACGGCAAATTTCAATTCAACCTTTCGTAGCGAAATACTCCCGATGCACAAGCAATCTCTAATTAAAGAACAACTGTTCCAATGGCTGGAATCCATCGGCCTGCAACTGACACCGACCATGGCTACCGGCGTCATCCTGACGGTCATCCTGCTCACCGCTCTCGCGGTACATGTCTTTCTTCATCTCGGCGTGCTCCGCGCACTCAGGCATCTTGCCCGGCAATCCCAGCTGAAATGGCAGGATGTCCTGTTCAGGACAGGGCTATTCAGGCGTGGTGCACTGACGCTGCAGGGTGTCATCCTCCACACCCAGGCGAGAATCTGGCTCGATTCCGATTCATCCGCCCTGCCGGTTCTGGAAGTCGCGACCGAATTGTGGATACTGCTGTTCGCGCTGCTAACACTGTTCTCACTGCTTGACACGCTGCACGAACTCGCCCGCTACAACGAGAAAATCCGTACCCTTCCGCTACGCGGCATTTTCCAGGGGATCAAGCTGGTCGCTGCCGTCATCGCCTTGATACTGGCTATCGCCCTGCTCATCGGCAAGTCGCCGCTGCTGCTGTTCAGCGGGCTGGGTGCGATGACCGCAGTGCTGCTGCTGGTATTCAAGGATCCCATCCTCGGCTTCGTCGCCGGCATCCAGCTTTCCGCGAACAACATGCTGGCCGTCGGCGACTGGCTGGAAATGCCGAAATACGGCGCTGATGGCGATGTCATCGACATCAATCTGACCACGGTCAAGGTGCGCAACTGGGACAAGACCATCACCACCATCCCGACCTATGCGCTGATCTCGGATTCGTTCAAGAACTGGCGCGGCATGGTGGAAACCGGCGGGCGCCGCATCAAGCGACCCGTCTATATCGACGCCACCAGCGTGCGCTTCCTGAGCGAGCAGGACATCCAGCGTCTGCGTAGGCTGCAGCTATTGAGCACGCACATCGAGACCAAATTGAAGGAAATCGAGGAGGACAACCGTGCCAACAACGTCGATCCATCCTCGCCAGCCAACGGACGCCGGCTCACCAACCTCGGCGTATTCCGCGCCTACCTGACCGCCTACCTCAAGGCCAACAAGAAGATCCACAAGGATCTGATCCAGATGGTGCGCCAACTGGAACCGGGCGCCAACGGCATCCCGCTCGAGGTCTATGCCTTCACCAACGATACCCAGTGGGTGGCCTACGAAGGGATACAGGCGGATATCTTCGACCACATTTTCGCGGTGCTGCCGGAATTCGACCTGCGCGTCTATCAGAATCCGACCGGGCACGATGTCCGCCAGCTGACGGCCGGATTTGCGGCCGCAATCGCGGAGAGTCGTGCCGGCAATTGAGGCGGGTCTGCCCAGGCGTGCCGAATCGGTACGCCACTGGATCAGGCTGGTGGATACCCCGCATCGGTCATGGCATCAGCCAGCACCTCGCGGTCCAGCCGGCTGTCTATACTGACGGTTCTGGCGGAAAGATCGAACTCCAGCTTCGCAGTCTCATCCACTTGTTTGACTGCTTTGCTGATAGTATCGGCACATCCACCGCAACTCATTCGGGGAATATGGAATTCATGCATGTCTGGCTCCTATTCGATAATCCGGCGACATCGGGTCATGCCGCTCATCGGGTAATGATAAGACGCTTGCGCCATTCCTGATGCTAAGGATATCCCATATGTCCGACCAATCCTCATCCCGTCCAGCCGCCATCGACCTCGCCATCAGCGGCATGAGCTGTGCATCCTGCGTCGCCCAGGTAGAAAAGGCCCTGAACCAGCTGCCGGAAGTAGCCTCCGCCACAGTCAATCTGGCGACCGAGCGTGCCCATGTCGAGCTGCACCGTGAAGCGCCCGTCGAACACATCATCCAGGCCGTCGTGGATGCCGGTTACGGCGCGGAGATCGTGGCGCGACATGGCGCGCGACAGCCCGAAAAGGAGACAGGCGGCTGGCATGTTGCCTGTGCCGCCGCATTGTGCCTGCCGCTGGTTCTGCCCATGCTCCTGACGCCTTTCGGCATACACATCATGCCGCCGGGCTGGCTGCAGTGGCTGCTGGCGACCCCCGTGCAGTTCTGGTTCGGCGCGCGTTTCTACAGGGCGGGCTGGAAGGCGCTGCGCAACCACTCGGGCAATATGGATCTGCTAGTAGCCATCGGCACCTCGGCCGCCTACGGGCTCTCCGTCTACCTGCTCCTAGAGGGCGAACCACATCTTTATTTCGAGGCCTCCGCCGCCGTCATCACGTTGGTGCTGCTTGGCAAATGGCTGGAAAGCCGGGCCAAGCGCCAGACTGTCGAAGCAATCCACGCGCTGCAGGCATTGCGTCCGGTTACGGCATGCGTGCTCCGCGACCAGCATGAGACCGAAGTGCCGCTCGATGAGGTCAGCATCGGTGACATGGTCGTCGTGCGCCCGGGCGAACGGATTCCTGTGGACGGCATCGTCATCAAAGGCCGCAGCCATATCGATGAGTCGCTCATCACCGGAGAAAGCGCCGCCGTCAGCAAGCAGGCCGGCAGCCGTGTCACCGGCGGCGCCGTCAATCTCGATGGTCTGCTGCATGTCCGCGCCACGGCAGTCGGCGCGGATGCGACGCTGGCCCGCATCATCCGGCTCGTGGAGGATGCGCAGATTGCCAAGCCCGAGATCCAGCGTCTGGTCGATAAGGTCAGCGCCGTATTCGTGCCAGCCGTACTCGCAGTGGCCGCAGTCACGCTGGTCAGCTGGATCAGCGCCGGCAGCAACTTGGAGCATGCCATCCTCAACGCCGTTTCGGTGCTGGTCATCGCCTGCCCCTGCGCATTGGGGTTGGCGACGCCGACCGCCATTATGGCGGGCACCGGCGTTGCCGCTCGCCACGGCATCCTGATCAAGGACGCCAATGCGCTGGAACTCGCACACAGGATCAATGAAGTGGTGTTCGACAAGACCGGCACACTGACAGAGGGTAAACCGGCGCTGATGGCATGGCATGCGCCGGACGGCGACCATGATCGGCTGCTTGCCATGGCAGCCGCCATTGAATACGGCAGCGCCCATCCGCTGGCACAGGCGGTCGTCGGGCAGGCGGATGCTCGCCGCATCCGGTACGCCCCCACCGCCGCGTTGCACGATCATCCCGGCCTCGGCCTGCAGGCCGAAATCGACGGCAGGCCCGCCTATCTCGGCAACCGGCGCTGGATGCTGCAGCTCGGCATCCCCGCCAGCGAGCTGGACAGCCTGGCGCAGGCCATTCCGGCGGACGGCTGCACGCTGTCATGGCTGGCTATCGAACGCGAAGGCGGGCCATCTGTCGCGGGCATTCTCGCCTTCGGCGATGAAATCAGGCCCGACGCGCGGCATGCAGTCAAACGATTGCACACCATGAAGCTGAAAACGGTACTGTTGACAGGCGACAACCGCCGCAGCGCGGAAGCCGTCGCAAATCGGTTGGGCATCGAGAACATCCGGGCGGAACAGTCCCCTGAAACCAAGGCGGCAGCCGTCACCGCTCTCCGCAGGCAGGACCACATCGTCGCCATGGTCGGTGATGGTATCAATGACGCGCCGGCACTGGCCGCAGCGGATGTCAGCTTCGCCATGTCAACCGGCACCGATGTCGCCATGCATGCAGCCGATATCACGCTGATGCGGCCCGACCCCAGACTGGTTGCAGACACCATAGACATCTCGCGCCGCACCTATCGCAAAATCCAGCAGAATCTCTTCTGGGCATTCGTCTACAATCTGGTCGGTATCCCGCTCGCAGCTTTCGGCATGCTCAATCCCGTCATCGCCGGCACGGCCATGGCGCTCAGTTCGGTCAGCGTCGTAGGCAACGCATTACTGCTCAGACGCTGGAAGCCGAATGCCCCAAATGAGACCGACTGACGGATTGCGGCAGAAAACCCCTGAAAAATCAGCGATCCAGCAGGACTGATATACACTCTGGTATATTTTTGTGAAATTAAGAATACCGGATGTGAGAGATGCTGATACGCGTTCTCCTGCTGCTGACGCTGTTGCCGGCATTTGCCTCCAGTGCAGCAGCAACCATCGTCAGGGTCGGGGTCTACGAAAACCCGCCCAAGCTGTTCCTCGACAAGGACGGTCAGCCCAGCGGTATTCAGGGCGATCTGCTGCGCGCGATCGCCAAAGCAGAAGGCTGGCAGCTCAGAACCGTACGCTGTGAATGGGAAGCGTGTCTGACCGCTCTCAAGGCCGGTACCATCGACCTGCTGCCGGATGTCGCTCACAGCGATAGCAGAGAAGCCGATCTGGATTTCCATCAGATCCCGGTCCTGCATAGCTGGTCCCAGTTCTATCGCCGCCCGGATGTCGCGGTCGAATCCATACTGGATCTTGCCGGAAAACGCATCGCCGTCCTACAGGACTCGGTACAGCAGGAATATCTGGCAACACTTCTGGCGAATTTCGACATCAGCAGTGAGTTCGTCAACATCAGCAGTTTCGAGCAGGGCTTTCGCCTGGTAGCCGCAGGGAAAGCGGATGTCATCGCCGTCAACCGTCATTTCGGCGATTTCTACGGCAAGCAATATCACCTGACGGCAACCCCTCTGATGTTCCTGCCTTCCAGACTATTCTATGCCAGCGCCAAGGGCAGGCATCCGGAACTGCTGGCAGCCATCGACCGGCACCTTCTCACCTGGAAAAACCAGCCTTCATCTTCCTACTTCAAGACACTGGAGCATTGGGGAGCCCATCACCCTGAGCCTCTGATCCCGCCGGCACTGCGCTGGATGCTTGCAGGTCTGCTGCTTGCGCTCGTGCTGGCATCCAGCTTTGCCTACCTGCTGCGCAAACAAGTGAAAAAGCGCACGCTGGAACTTCAGCTGAGCGAAAGCAGAATGCACACGATACTCAACAGTGTCGACGCACTCATTTTCATCAAGGACCGCAACCTGCGCTACCAATATGTCAATCAGAAAGTCTGCGAACAGACCGGACGCAATCAGGAACAAATCCTCGGCCATGGCGACGAACTGCTGTTCGACGGCGAGACCGTGGCCCAGCTGCGGGAACGTGACCGCTACGTGCTGGAAACCGGCAAGCGCCTCGTCACCGAAGAAAGCAACCATCCGCGCGATGGCAGAGCCATCCCCGGACCTATATCACAGCGTAGATCCCCCTTCTCGCCCCGGATAACACCATCTACGGACTATGCGGCATTTCCACAGACATCACCGAGCAGCACCAGCTGATCGCAGAAATGCATCAGCTGGCGCTGTATGACCAACTGACACACCTGCCCAACCGCAGGCGTCTGATCGAACATCTGCAGCAGCAGTTGACCGGACGACACGATGCCACCAATCTGATCGCCCTGCTGTTCATCAATCTGGATAATTTCAAGGAGTTCAACGATGCGCACGGCTACAGCATCGGCGACGAACTTCTGGTACAGGTCGCAAATCGCCTGAAGGAACAGGTCACCGGCAACGATTTCATTGCCCGCCTGGGCAGCGACGAATTTGCTTATATATGCAACTGCAACACATCCGACCCCGCTCATGCACGACAACATGCCATCCGCATCGCACGGCACATCATGCAGGGAATCACGGGCGAGGAATATCGCATCGACTCACTGCGCTACCGGGCCAGCGTCTGCATCGGCATCGCCATGCTGGACCATCCACAGCTGACTGCGGAATCCGCGCTCAAACATGCTGACCTTGCCCTGTATGAGGCAAAATCGATTGGCCGCAGTCACATCAGCTTCTTCGAACCGGATATGGAAGCCGTCGTCGCAGCCAGAGCTGCCCTTGAACTGGAATTACGGCAAGCCATCGAGCAACGGCAGTTCGCCCTGTATTACCAGCCGCAAGTGGATGCCGCAGGCACGCTGCTTGGCTACGAGGCACTGGTACGCTGGCTACATCCCATACGTGGCATGGTCCCACCCAACAGCTTCATCGGGCTGGCGGAAGTCACCGGCCTCATCATCCCGCTCGGAGACTGGATATTGCACACAGCCTGTACGCAACTCAGTCGGTGGAATCGACAACCGGATACCAGTCACCTCGTGCTTTCAGTCAATATCAGCGCCCGCCAGCTACATCATCCGGAATTCGTTGAGCGTCTCGAACGCACACTGCAGGAAACCGGGGCCGATCCGAAACGTCTGGAACTGGAACTCACGGAAAGTCAGCTGGTCACGGATATGGAAGCCACCCTGGCAAAAATGCAGGCACTGAAGGCACATGGCATCCGGCTCTCCATCGATGACTTCGGTACCGGCTATTCCTCACTCAATTACCTGAAGCGCTTCCCTATCGACCAGATCAAAATCGACCAGACTTTTGTCCGGGATCTGGTCATCGACGCCAACGACATGTTCATCGTCAAGGCTATCATCGAAATGGGACACAACCTGAACTTCACGATACTGGCGGAAGGCGTGGAAACCGAAGCGCAATGCGAAGCCTTGCAGAAACTCGGCTGTTTCCGCTTCCAGGGGTATCTGTTCGGACGTCCCGCTCCCATCTGAATGTGCAACACGCCTGTCACATGGCACTGTATAATCGTTTGCCGCAATTCCAATGAAAACCTGATTTATTGAAAGGATGCACCTATATCAGCACAGTGCTGTGCCTGCATCCTTCTACTGCAATCGTTACGGGAGCCATCTTGATTCGCCATCGACTGTCACCAATCTGCTGGGGCAAACTGCTCAGGCTCTATTTGTTCTTCTTCTATTTTTCAGGCATCACGCATTTCCTGCTGCAAATCACCGGCTCCACCATTTTCGTCGGATTCCGGCAGGCGGTGTACATGAGCCTGCTCTGGCTGATTCCGGTCTTGTTGATGCCGCGTTACACGAAGCTCATTGCCGCGCTGATTGGCAGCGTGCTGTGGGCGACCTCGATGGTCAGTCTGGGTTACTTCTGCATCTATGGACAGGAATTCTCGCAGAGCGTGATGTTCATCATGTTCGAATCCAATCCGGCAGAATCCTCAGAATTCATCGCGCAATACTTCGAATGGTGGATGCTGGCCGTATTCGCCGGCCATAGTTTCATCGCCTGGTGGTTGTGGCACCGCATCGAGCCTCCTGCTCTAACGATGCGCCAGGCTGCCATTGGCAGCCTCCTGATTCTGACCTTCCTGTTCTTCTTCCCCATGTTCAAGGAGGGTGTCATCAAGCAGCATCCATGGTCGGACGTCGCCGACAAGATACAACGCCGCATGGAGCCTGCGGAGCCATGGCAGATGGTGATCGGTTACCTGCAATACAGAAAACAGCTTGCCAGCATGCAGGAACTACTCGAACAGAATAGCAAACTGCCTCCGCTCGCAAACCTCGAGGTGCGTGATGCGAACCTACCGGCAACACTGGTCCTGGTCATCGGTGAATCGACCAACCGTCAGCACATGAGCCTCTACGGCTATATACGTCCGACTACGCCACGCCTCGACGCCCTGCGCGACCAGCTTACCGTTTTCGAAAAAGCGGTCGCGCCGCGCCCGTTTACCATCGAGTCGCTGGAACAGATCCTGACCTTCGCCGACCAGGAAAATCCGGACCTCGCCCTGAAAAAGCCATCACTGATGAACATGATGAGACAGGCGGGATACAAGACCTACTGGATCACCAATCAGCAGACCATCAGCAAGCGCAACACCATGCTGACCAACTTCTCCAAGCAGATGGACGTCCAGTACTACATGAATCACAGCCGCGCGCAGAACTCGCGCGAATACGATGAGAACGTGTTCGCGCCGTTCAAGGAGGTGCTGGAAGACGACGCACCGCGTAAATTCATCGTCATCCATCTGCTCGGCACCCACATGAAGTACGATTACCGCTATCCGCCCGAATTCGACCGTTTTCGTGATAGAGACGGCATCGCGCCATCCATTCCCGACAACCGGGTCAGCGTCATCAACGCCTATGACAACGCCGTGCTATACAATGACTTTGTCATCAGCACGCTGCTCGAAACCCTGATGACGCGCAACGATCGCAGTCTGATGGTGTATTTCGCCGACCACGGCGAGGATGTCTATGACACGCCTCCGCATGATTTCGTTGGGCGAAACGAGGCAAAACCGACGCTGGCCATGTATGCGGTGCCGTTCCTGATGTGGATGTCCCCGTCTTGGAAGGAAAGCACCGGCCATGACTTCAGCAACCTGACGCAGCGCCCCTACAGCATGGCGCATTTCATCCACACTTGGTCCGACCTGGTTGGCATCACCCACGATGAATTCGTACCGGAGAAAAGCATTATCAATCCAGCCTTTGTTCCGCATCCGTTATGGATAGGTAATCCCAACAACAAGGCAAGTCTCAGAGAACTGCAACAGTAGGTTTGCAACAATAAAAAACCCAGCCAAAGCTGGGTTTTTTATTTTAAGAATCATAATGTTGGTCGGGGTGGGGAGATTCGAACTCCCGACCCCTTGCACCCCATGCAAGTGCGCTACCAGGCTGCGCTACACCCCGAACCGATGTTTTTGCCTACGCAAAAACAAGGCCGCAATTATAGCGGAAAAGGTCGAATTAAGACAGTCTCAGGAAAATAAAGAATGAGTCACTCAAGAATGCAGCAGCTGTACCAGTTCGCGCAGTTCGCGGCGCAAGGCGCCGACGTCTATCGCAAGCGGTGTGGCTCCTGCCACGACATGTGGCTCCACCGATGTTTCCGTCAGGTCGCCGCTCTCGTCGAGACGATTGCGTGCACCATTGATGGTGAAGCCCTGTTCGTACAGCAGTTCGCGGATGCGGCGAATCAGCAGAACCTCATGATGCTGGTAGTAACGACGGTTACCGCGGCGCTTGACTGGCTTCAGCTGCGTGAACTCCTGCTCCCAATAGCGCAGGACATGCGGCTTGACCCCGCATAACTCGCTCACTTCACCTATGGTGAAATAGCGCTTGGCCGGGATCGGCGGCAATTGATCGTTAGGCACGTGCTCCGGCATATGCCTCTTCTACCTTGCTTTTAAGCTTCTGGCTAGCATGAAAGGTCACCACGCGACGTGCCGTGATGGGGATTTCCTCACCTGTCTTGGGATTGCGACCCGGCCGCTCCGACTTCTGACGCAGTTCGAAATTGCCAAAACCTGAGAGTTTGACACTGTCACCAAGTTCCAGAGCAGACCGGATTTCCTCAAAGAACGCCTCCACCATGTCCTTGGCTTCGCGCTTGTTCAGACCGACCTGCTCAAAAAGAAGGTCGGCCAGATCGGCCTTAGTCAATGTCATACAAAAACCTTTCAACTACTTGCTTGATTACCGAAATTCAGGCGTGAACTTGATTGCTGTTCTTTGTGCTTTATCGCAATTCTGCGTGGTGCTTTTTCGCGATGGAGTCGAGCAATTTCGCCATTGTCTCATCGACTTCAGCATCGGTCAGGGTCTTTTGAGTATCTTGCATAAGCACCAGAAATGCAAGGCTTTTTTTACCTTGTGCGATACCCTTGCCGCGGTATACATCGAACAGCGCGATCTCGCTGACCAGCGGTATGTTCGTGGCCCGCATCGTATCCAGTAGATCCTGAACCGCCACATTCTCGTCCACGACCACCGCCATATCCCGGCGTACCGGCGGGAACTTGCCCACCTCGCGATACTGCACCAGCATCCGTTCCAATAGCGGCGCGACATCCAGTTCGAACAGCATGACACCGCGTGGCAGCTGGTAATGCTGCTGCCACTTCGGATGTAGTTTGCCGATCCAACCGATTGCCAGACCACCCAGCATCACCCGCGCCGACTGCCCCGGATGCAGTGCCGGATGCTCCGCCGCAACATAGGTCACGGCACCTTGTGCCAGATGATCGACATCGGCCTTGATATCGTAGAAATCGACATCGCGCGCCACCTCCCCCCATTGCTCAGGCACGGCATCGCCGTAAGCCAGTGCGGAAATCTTGCGCACTTCACTGAAGCCGGCATCGACGGCAGTGTAGCCGGCGCCGACCTCGAACAACCGCACGCGTTCCTGCTTGCGGTTGAGGTTGTAGACGAGCGTATCGAGCAAACCGCCCCACAGCCCGGTGCGCATCACGCTCAAATCACTGGCAATCGGGTTCTGCAGCCGGACGGGAGTCTCGTTGCCGTACAGGTTGCGCTCCCAGCTTTCATCGACGAAGCTGTAGCTGACGATTTCCTGATAGCCGCGTGCCGCCAGCATGTCGCGCAGAACCGCAGGATGCAAGCGACTCTCGGGACAGGGCAGCATTTTCAGGCTAGCATGCGGCGCAGTCGCCGGAATGTTGTCATATCCGTGCAGACGGGCGATCTCCTCGATCAGGTCTTCCTCGATCGCTATGTCGAAACGATAGCTGGGCGGCGTAACGGTAAAGCCGTCGGCATCCTCAATGAATTCGAATCCCAGCTTACGGAAAATGGATGCCACCTCACTGCTTGCAATGCCGATGCCGAGCACGCCGCATAGGCGTTCCATGCGCAGCTTCACCGGTTTGCGCTCGGGCAGGTCATGCTCTACCCGCGTGATCGGACCGGCCTCACCGCCGCAGATTTCCAGAATCAGGCTGGTGGCACGCTCCAGCGCCTTCACGGTACCGGCGAAATCGACGCCACGCTCGAAGCGATAGGAAGAATCCGTAGCAAGCCCCAGTCTGCGCGCACGTCCGGCAATGACTGCCGGCGAGAAATAGGCGCTTTCCAGGAAAATGTCGGTCGTCGCATCGGATACGGCAGTCGTCGCCCCGCCCATGATGCCGGCCAGCGCAATCGCGCCAGCATCATCGGCAATCACCAGCATATCCGTATCGAGCTCGACCGTCTGGTCGTTCAGCAACGTCAGGTTCTCTCCCTTGCGGGCGTAGCGCACCTCGATTCCGCCCTGTAGTCTGGCGGAGTCGAAGGCATGCATGGGTTGCCCCAGCTCGAGCAGCACGAAATTGGTGATATCGACCACGGCACTGATGCTGCGTAGACCACTGCGCTCAAGACGGCGCACCATCCAGTCCGGCGTTTTGGTCCGTGCATTGACATTGCGGATCAGGCGTCCGCTATAAAGCGGGCAGGCCAGTCCTTCCCTCACGGTCACGGTCCGCCAGTCCTGATGGATCGATGCCACATCCACAATGGCAGGCACACACAGTTCGGCGCCGGTAATGGCCGCCACGTCACGCGCCACGCCCAAAATGCTCAAGCAGTCACAGCGGTTGGGCGTCAACTTCAATGTAAAGAGGCGGTCATCCAGTTCCAGCAATTCCCGGATATCCTGACCAGCACGGTATTCCTCGGGCAGTTCCAGCAAGCCCCCGCCATCTTCCGACAGTCCCAGCTCCCGGGCGGAACACATCATGCCGAAAGACTCGATATCCCTGACCCTAGCCTGCCTGATGCTGATGCCCGGCAGTTCGGCACCGACCAACGCACAGGGCGCCTTCAGGCCGACGCGGGCATTGGGCGCACCGCAGACGATCTGTAACGGCTCGTCCGTGCCTACGTTCACACGCAGCAACTGCAAACGGTCCGCATTGGGGTGCTTCTCGGCACTGACGATCTCGCCCACCACCACCTTGCTGAAGGCGGGTGCGACATCGCACACTTCCTCGACCTCCAGACCGGCCATGGTCAGCGCATGACTCAGCGCTGCGCTGTCGATGGCGGGATTGACGAATTGACGTAACCAGTTTTCAGAGAATTGCATGACTTACCCAAACTGCTGCAGAAATCGCAGGTCGTTATTGAAGAACAGACGCAGGTCATTGACACCGTAGCGCAGCATGGTCAGCCGCTCGACGCCCAGGCCGAAGGCAAAGCCGCGATATCTCTCGCTATCGATGCCGACATGGCGGAACACTTCTGGATGCACCATACCGCAGCCGCCAATCTCCAACCAGCCGCCGTTCCAGCTCATGTCCATCTCGGCCGACGGTTCGGTAAACGGGAAAAAGGACGGACGGAAACGCACCTTGAGATCGTCGCGCTCAAAGAAGCGCTGCAGGAAATCCTGCACGACTCCCTTCAGATTGGCGAAACTGATCTGCTCATCCACCCACAGGCCCTCGACCTGATGGAACATCGGTGAATGCGTCGCATCGGAATCGACACGATAGACACGTCCCGGCGCGATGATTTTCAGCGGCGGTCCGCTCTTGTCTCGCATGGCATTCTGCATGTAATGCACCTGCACCGGCGATGTGTGGGTGCGCAACACGTGCTTGTCGTCGATATAGAAGGTATCGTGCATGGCACGTGCCGGATGGTCCTCCGGGATATTGAGCGCCGTGAAATTGTAGAAATCGGACTCGATTTCCGGGCCTTCTGCGACCTCGAATCCGATGGAATGAAAAATCTGCTCGAGACGGTTCAAAGTCAGCGTGACGGGATGCAGCCCTCCCTTGCCGCGGCTGCGCCCAGGCAACGTCACGTCGATCGCCTCACTGGCCAGTTGTCTCGCCTGCTCCGCGCTCAGGATGGCATTGCGCCGCGCCTTCAGCGCCTCCTCGACCTGCTGTTTGACGACATTGATGGCAGCACCTGCCACCGGCCGCTCCTCGGCACTCAGCCTGCCCAGCCCCTTCAGCTGCTCGGTCAGCAGACCACTCTTGCCCAGATAGCGCGACTTGGCCAGTTCCAAGTCCTGTATCGTTTCGCATTCGGCGAAATCACGCTCGGCCTGAGGGAGTATTTCTTCGAGATTTTGCATCGTCATTGTTGTTGGACCTGATTCAGTCAGTCCTGAATTATGCCGTAAAAAAAGGAGGCACATGGCCTCCTTTTTCTGTCAGCTTGGATTTAAGCGGCAGCGAGACCAGACTTTGCCAGTTCCACGAACTTCTCGAAAGCCGGCTTATCGAAAACCGCCAGATCGGCCAGTACCTTGCGATCAACCTCGACCGCAGACTTCTTCAGGCCGCTCATGAATCGGCTGTAGGTCAGGCCGAACTCGCGTGCACCCGCATTGATACGGGCGATCCACAGTGCACGGAACTGACGCTTTCTCTGACGACGGTCACGATAGGCATACTGACCGGCCTTCATGACCGCCTGCTTGGCTACGCGATAGACGTTCTTGCGACGACCGCGATAACCCTTGGCTGCGTCGAGAATCTTCTTGTGACGTGCGCGGGCAATGACACCACGTTTAACTCTAGGCATGTTTCTGTCTCCTTATTGAGTCGGCATCATGGCGCGTACGCGCTTGACGTCTGTGGAAGAAATGACGGTCGTACCGCGCAGCTTGCGTTTCTGCTTGGTGGTCTTCTTGGTCAGGATATGGCGCAGGTGCGAATGGGTACGCTTAACCTTACCATTACCCAGGAACTTAAAGCGCTTTTTGGCGCCGCTCTTGGTTTTCATCTTTGGCATTTTGTTCTCCTGTGAGAGTAGTTAAGAGTGCATGGGCATGCCATTTAGCCTTAGCACCCGAAAAATCCGTGTTTGCCGCTGGCGTGCTCACTCGCGGCAGGCGATCATTTCTGTTTCTTGTGTGGCGCCAGCACCATCACCATCTGCCGGCCCTCCATCTTGGGATATTGCTCGACGACGCCGTATTCCTGCAAGTCGGCTTCCACGCGTTTCAGCAGCGCCAACCCCAGTTCCTGATGCGTAATCTCGCGACCACGGAAGCGCAGCGTAATCTTCGCCTTGTCGCCATCCTTCAGGAAGCGGATCAGATTGCGCAGCTTGACGTTGTAATCGCCTTCATCTGTTCCCGGCCGGAACTTGATTTCCTTGACCTGAATCTGCTTCTGCTTAAGACGCGCCTCGTGTTGCTTCTTGCTTTCGGCATACTTGTACTTGCCGTAATCCATCAGACGGCAAACCGGCGGCGTGGCATGCGGGGCAATCTCCACAAGATCGATATCGGCCTCTTCCGCCTTCTCGAAAGCTTCGGCCAATGAAACAATCCCCAGCGCTTCACCATCCACGCCTATCAATCGAACCTGCGGTGCCGTAATGTCACCGTTGATTCGTACTTCCCTGTCTTGAGCTATAGCAAATTCTCCGTCAAATCAAACAATTAGGCCGCGCTACCCTTGGCTTCAACCTCGCCGCGCAAACGCTCGATCAGCGCCTGTATCGGCATGGAACCCAGGTCTTCACCCTTTCTGGTACGCACGGCCACCTGCCTGCCTTGCATTTCACGCTCACCCGCAATCAGCAGGTAAGGCAGCTTCTGCAAGCTATGTTCGCGTATTTTATAGGTTATTTTTTCGTTTCTCAAGTCGCACTCGGCACGAATGCCGTTACGCTTCAGCTCGGCAACGACCTCCCTGACGTAATCCGCCTGCGCATCGGTGATGTTGAGCACCATCACCTGTACCGGCGCGAGCCACAGCGGCATCGCCCCCGCATAGTGCTCGATCAGAATACCGATGAACCGCTCCATGGAACCGACGATGGCACGGTGCAGCATGACCGGCGGCTTGCGGGTATTGTCCTCCGCCACGTATTCGGCGCCCAGGCGCACCGGCAGGTTGAAATCGAGCTGAATGGTGCCGACCTGCCACAACCTGCCAAGACTGTCCTTCAGCGTGAATTCGATCTTGGGCCCGTAGAAGGCGCCCTCGCCTGGCTGCAGATCGTACTGCAGGCCGTTCTTTTCCAGGGCCGCTGCCAGCGCGCGCTCCGCTCTATCCCAGCTCTCATCGGAGCCAACCCGCTTCTCGGGGCGGGTGGATAGCTTGACCAGCACATCGCTGAAGCCGAAATCGCCATACACCTTGTACAGCATGGTGATGAAATCGGCCACTTCATCCTCGACCTGATCCTCGGTACAAAAGATGTGCGCATCATCCTGAGTGAAGCCGCGCACGCGCATCAGGCCATGCAGCGCACCCGAAGGCTCGTTGCGGTGGCAGGAGCCGAACTCGGCCAGCCTCAGCGGCAGATCACGGTAACTGTGCAGACCACTGTTGAAGATCTGCACATGACCCGGACAGTTCATCGGCTTGACGGCGTAATCCCGGTTTTCCGATGCAGTCGTGAACATGTTCTCGCGGTAGTTTTCCCAATGGCCGGACTTTTCCCACAGACTGCGGTCCATGACGGTCGGCGTACGCACTTCCTTGTATCCGTACTCGACGAAACGGGCACGCATGTACTGCTCGATTTCCTGCCAAAGCGACCAGCCACGCGGGTGCCAGAACACCATGCCAGGAGCTTCGTCCTGCATGTGGAAAAAGTCAAGCTGCCTGCCGAGCTTGCGGTGGTCGCGCTTCTCGGCCTCCTCCAGCATGTGCAGATACTGCTCGAGGTCCTCCTTTTTGGTCCAAGCCGTCCCGTAGATGCGCTGCAGCATCTCGTTATTGGAATCGCCGCGCCAGTAGGCACCGGCCACCTTCATCAGCTTGAATACCTTGAGCTTGCCGGTGGACGGCACATGAGGGCCACGACAGAGGTCGGTGAAATTGCCCTCGGTATAGAGCGAGACTTCTTCTTCCGGCGGGATCGAGGCAATGATTTCCGCCTTGTAGTGCTCGCCTATGGACTTGAAATAGGCGACCGCCTCATCACGTGGCAGCACCTTACGGCAGACCGGCTCATCCTTCTTCGCCAGCTCGACCATCTTCTTCTCGATGGCCACCAGATCCTCCGGGGTGAACGGGCGCTTGTAGGAAAAATCGTAATAGAAGCCGTTTTCAATCACGGGACCGATGGTCACCTGCGCCTCGGGGAACAGCTCCTTGACGGCGTACGCGAGCAGATGAGCGGTCGAATGACGGATGATTTCCAGCCCTTCTGGACTCTTGTCGGTGATGATGGCAAGCTCGACATCCGACTCGATCAGATGACTTGTATCGACCAGCTTGCCGTCAACTTTGCCCGCCAGCGCCGCCTTGGCGAGACCGGCACCGATATTCATCGCCACATCGGCGACAGTCACCGGCTGCTCGAATCGACGTTCAGAACCGTCAGGTAAGCGGATAACTGGCATATTCCCGTCTCGTCGTTTGCGACCCCAGAAACAACAAAAGCCGATAAACGGCTTTTGTGGACACTTGGAATCTAAAATGTTTGGTAGGCACGATTGGACTCGAACCAACGACCCCCACCATGTCAAGGTGGTGCTCTAACCAGCTGAGCTACGCGCCTGCTTTGTTGTTCAATCAAAGAGGTGCGCATTCTAGCGCATTGCTTTGACATTAGCAATCAGTAATCGCTGTCCGGCAGTATAATTTCAATCCATCCCATTATCGGCACATCATGCATAAGACACCCATTACCGGCCTCATATCGGACCAGCAGCTGGAAACGCTGGCACAACAAGGCTTTACCCTCATCGACGACTTCCTGCCGGCAGATCTGGTAGGCGCGTTACGCGAGCAGGCCCTGCAGCTGCGCAGCGAAGGCATCATGCGCAAGGCCGGCATCGGAAGGAACGAAGACAGCCGCATCATCAGCGAAGTGCGCGGCGATTCGATCTACTGGCTGGACGACACCGGTCAAAGTCTGGAACAGACGACTTTCCTGACTTGCATGCGCACACTGCAGGAACAGCTGAATCTGTACTTCTTCCTCGGCCTGTTCGAGTTCGAATGCCATTTCGCCGTTTACGACCCGGGTGCCGTCTACAAAAAGCATCTGGATCAGTTCAGGGGGCAGCAGGAACGTCAGATCACCGCCGTGTTCTATCTCAACGATGCATGGCGACAGCAGGATGGCGGCGCATTGCGGCTTTATCTGGACGATGGGGATTCGCAGGCATATCTTGACATCCCTCCGCTGGGCGGCCGACTGGTGCTGTTCCAGTCCGGCAGGTTTTACCACGAGGTGCTGCCTGCCGCACGCACGCGCATCAGCCTGACCGGCTGGTTCAGAACCCGTCCGCTGGATCTGCGATGACCGCCGACAAGGACATAATCCGGCGCATGTTCGACCCCGAGGACTTTCGCCGCACTGGACATACCCTGATCGACCTGCTCGCCGATGAGCTCCGGCTGGCGATGGCAGGTGAACGGCCGGTGCTGAACTGGCAGCAGCCGGAAACGGCCGACCTCACCTGGCAAGCACCGCTGCCGACCCGACCGACGCTGGATAGCACCGGCCTGACCAACCGGCTGAGAAAGGAAGTCCTGCCGGGCATGCTGGCCGTCCATCACCCGCACAACATGGGACATCAGGTCGCCTCCCCGCTGCCGATCGCTGCGCTGTGCGACCTCGTCGCAGCATTGTCCAATCAGGCCATGGCCGTCTATGAGACCGGTCCCAGCGCCACCATGCTCGAACGCCAGGTCATACGCTGGCTCGACATTCTGATCGGATGGCCGGCGCAGGGCGACAACGGCATTCTGACCTCGGGCGGCGCCCAGGCCAACCTGACCGCGCTGCTGGCTGCGCGCCAGCATGCCCGTGACTGCTGGCGGCGGGGCATGCCGGCAAGGCCAAGCCTGCGCATCCTCGCCTCGGAACACTGCCATTACTCGATCGCACGCGCGGCCGGTATCATGGGGCTGGGAACGGATGCCGTCATCAGGATACGTACCGACACCGCAGGCCGCATGCTGCCCGCCGACATCGCGCGAGCTCACGCCGAATGCACCGGCAGACGGGAAACTGTCATGGCCGTAGTCGCCAACGCCGGCAGCACCGCCACCGGAAGCGTGGATCCGCTGCAGGAGATCGGCGTATATTGCCGCAGGAACAACATCTGGCTTCATGTGGACGGCGCGCACGGCGCTTCTGCCCTGCTGTCAAAGCGATACCGCGGCCTGCTGCGAGGGCTGGAGCTCGCCGATTCCATCGTTTGGGACGGCCACAAGCTGCTCTACATGCCTGCCACCGTTTCGGCCGTGCTGTTCCGGTCGGCGTCCGACAGCTATCTGGCATTTGCCCAACAGGCCTCCTATCTGTTTCACGGCGGCACACCGGAAACGGAAGGCTACAACGTCAGCTACCGGACGCTGGAATGTACCAAGCGCATGATGGCGCTGAAGCTGTGGACCGCGTTCTCGCTTTACGGCACTCAGGGACTGGCGGCACTGATCGACGAGGCCTTCGACAAGGCGCGCCTTTTTGCCGACATGCTGCAAGCGCGTACGGATTTCGAGCTACTGATGCCACCGCACACCAACATTGTCTGTTTCCGCCATCTGGCGGCGGGTCTGTCGGACGGGGCGCTTGAGCGGCACCAAATGGACGTCAGGAAAAGACTGGTCGAAAGCGGCCAGTTTCATCTCACCCAGGTCGAACTGCACGGCAGGCTGTGGTTGCGGACCACACTGATGAACCCGTTCACGCAGCAGTCGCACCTGCAAACCCTGATCGACCATGTCAGCAGCCACTCGGCCTAGTCGGCACAATCCAGCATCGCGCCATAACCGGCCATGTAATCGGGATAATGGAGACGGAAGCCGCTCGCAAGCAGACGCTGGTTACTGAACCGTCTGCCGCCCGTCACCGGTGGCGCGACCGTATCGCACGCCACCCCCAGCCTCGATGCCAGCCAGCGCAGTACTTCATGGCGCGGCGCCGGCAAGCTGTCCGTCACCAGATAGAGCGGCGCCAACGCCTCTCCGCCCATTGCCCGCATGATGCAGAAAGCGATGAAATCCGCCGCATCATCGCGATGGATACGATTCGTCCAAACATTGTCGGACGGCCAGGTCTCCGGCTTTTTCGCCATTTCCGATAGGCGCGTCCTGCCCGGGCCGTAGACACCGGAGAGTCTCAGCACGGTCGAACTCACCTCCGCCGCCTGCAACAATCGCTCCGCCTGCAGCAGCCTGTGTCCACCGAAATCCGCCGGCAGCACAGAACTCTCCTCATCTAGCCACACATCCTGCTGACCATACACGCGCGTACTGGATACGAAAAACACATGACGCAGTGTGCGGCCAGGGCGAAGGGCCGTCAGCACATTGCAAAGTCCATCGACATAACATGACTTGTAGCTATCGTCAGTCCGGACATCGGCAGCGACGCAATAGAGCAGGATCTCCGGCCGGATGGCAGCGAGCTGCTGCAGCATTGCCGGTGAACGGACATCAGCCTGGATCAGATGGGCGCCTTCGACCATGGCTCCCGGGCTACGCCGGATGCCAGTGACTACACAGCCCTGCCGTATCAGGCGCGCAGCGACTGCACCGCCCAGGTCACCGCAACCGGCGATCAGGACTGAGGCTGCCATGCCCCGTGCAGATACTTTTCCAGCCAGAACAATGCGATAATGGTCTTGCCGTCCGTAATCTCACCGGTCTGCACCATATGCAGGCAATCCCGGTAATGCATGGTGAAAATCTGCAGTGCCTCGTCCTGGTCACGCCGATGAGGTCCTGGCACTAGGTCGCGCGCCAGATAGATGTGGATGGTCTCGTCCGAATAGCCGATGCATGGATGCTGTGCGGCAAGGTACGTCCACTCGCGCGCCGTATAGCCGGTCTCTTCCTGCAGTTCCCTCTGACCGGTGAGCAGCGGATCCTCGTTCGGATCGATCTTTCCAGCCGGCAGCTCGATGAACACCCTGCGCAGCGGATAGCGGTACTGCCGCTCCAGCACAAGCTGACCGTCATCCAGCAAGGGTATCACCAGCACGGCCCCGGGATGCACGACGTACTCACGTTCACCCTCGCGCCCGCTAGGCAAGAGAACCCGGTCCTGACGGACTTTCATGAAGTGGGTCTGCGGTAGCTCGCGCGAGGACAGGCAATGTTCAGTCAGCACATCATCGTCGATTGCGGCGTCAGGCTTATTGCTTGAGGAACTGCTCATCGGTGATCCGCCATTCGTTATCGATTTTGCGAAGCTGCAGTGTCTTGCGTCCCTCATCACGATAGGTCGCGGTCCGGTAGCGCTGCGTGAAGGATACGGTTGCCCGTTCGTCGTCCGGCCTTTGCACATCCATGTCGGAAATCTCTATCCGCAGGTCTCTGGCGGCATTGATGCGCTCCCGCCTCTGCTTGCGCCAGGCGTCATGGCTATCGAATCCACCAGTAAAACCAGTCGCATAGAAGTCGAAATAGTCATCGATCCGCTTTTCCGCCCACGCCTGCCGCCAGGCATTAACCCTGCTGCGCAGCGCCGCATCCTCGTCAATCTCCGTCGCTGAGGATTGCGTACTGCTCGATAGTTCCTGCGCATCGATGATCGACGCGGCGTCAATCGCGCTCACCTCAACCGTGGTTTCTTCCCCGGCTGCCAGAGCGGCCTCGATCTCGGCCGGCACTTCGACGATTTCAGCCTTGTCCAGTGGTCTGAATCCCAGTTCCGCCTGATACCTGCGCGCCGTCTGGATGATTTCACGGTCCCTGCCACTCGCCTTTTCGCCACTGTCTATGATCTGCTGATAGGCGTTGTGCGCCAGCGCTAGTTTCCCGCTTTTCTGCAGCGCCCTGCCCCGCTTCAACCGCACCTCGAGATTGTCCGGCTGCAGCCGTGCGGCCTGCTCCAGCTTGTCGATCGCAACGTCCCAGCGGCCGTCATGGATGGCGGCATCCGCGTCCACCATGAGCGTATTGAATTCGGCATTGGGCAAGATGTCATTGACGCTGCAGGACGTCAGTCCGGCAGCAAGAATGGCAGCAAGGGCAAGAGAACGGAATTGTCGAAGTTTGTTGTTCATGGTCAGAGTAGACTCCCGTCAAGGCAATCGGCTCTGGCTCGGCACCCCTGCCCGCTAAGATTCAGCTACGTTGCCAGAAATATTTGTAAACAAACCCAGGGAAGGACAGCACTATGAACAGACTGGCCGTGATGGCATAAAACTCCCAGTTCTGCTCGGCAACCTGTCCCATGGTCGCGCGTTCAGTATAAAAGGCAACCGCCCCGATGACAAAATACAGTGCGACCAGTTCAAGCAGGCACCACACCAGCGTTTTCGGCTGACGTTTGAGCGGAATGACATAGAACAGGCGGTTGCTAAACCACGGCAGGTTGGCAACCAGAAAGGCCAGCAGCAACAGTACGATATTGGTCATCATGCGTCCTAGATGCTGTTGAAGATGGCATAGGCGGCCGTGCCCATCAGAAACTGCGGCATCAGCCCCAACGCCAGCAGGGCCAGCGCATTGGTGCCGAGCATCAGGCGCATATCGGACGGAGCCTCGATCGGGCTTGTGTCCTGCGGTTCATCGAAATACATGAGCTTGACCACGCGCAGATAGTAGAAGGCGCCCACCACGGCCATCAGCACGGCGAACACAACCAGACTGACGAAGCCCACCTCCAGTGCTGCCTGCAGCACGGTGAACTTGGCATAGAAGCCTATCGTCGGCGGCACTCCTGCCATCGAGAACATCACGATGAGCATCAGGAAAGCATGCCACGGACTGCGCTGATTCAGTCCCTTGAAGTCATCCAGCTGGTCGGCCTCGAACCCTTGCCTGGACAGCAGCATGATCACACCGAAAGCCGCCAGCGTCATCAGAACATAGGCCGAGATGTAGAACATGGCGGATGCCAGCCCGTTCAGGCTGGCGCTCATGATGCCGTACAGCAGGAAGCCGATATGCGAGATGGTGGAATAGGCCAGCATGCGCTTGATGTTGGTCTGCGCGATGGCCGTCACGTTGCCGATAACGATGGACAGCACCGCCATGATGAGCAGCATGCCCTGCCAGTCCACGGCCAGCACATAAAGCCCCTGCACCAGCAGGCGAACCACCATGGCGAAAGCCGCCAGCTTGGGAACCGAGCCGATCAGCAATGTGATCGCGGTCGGCGCGCCATGGTAAACGTCCGGCACCCACATCTGGAACGGTACGGCACCCAGCTTGAAAGCAAGACCGGCAACGATGAACACCAGCCCCAGGATCAGCATGGAATAGGTCGGGGCACCCTGGGTCAGCGAATTGCCGACCTCGATGATGTCCAAGCTGCCGGTTGCGCCGTACATCATGGACATGCCATACAGCATCATGCCAGACGCCAGCGCGCCCAGTACGAAATATTTCATCGCCGCCTCGGCCGCACGCGGATTGTCGCGGTCCAGCGCCACCAGCGCATACAGACTGAGCGACAGCAGTTCCAGCCCCATGTAGAGCGTCAGGAAACTCTGACCCGAGACCATGATCATCATGCCTACCATGGAGAACAGCACAAGCGCGTAGTATTCGCCGCGGAACATGCCGCGCAGGCTGAGGTATTGCCGCGTATAAACGAACATGATGCTCGTGCCGACGTAAATCATGACCTTCAGCACATCAGACATCGGGTCATCGACGAACATGCCGTTGAACGAGAAGCTAACCGACTGCGTATGCGTCAGCACGGTAATGGTGGCAGCTCCGGCCAGCGTCAGCTGGGAAAGCACGTAAATCAGGATGCGCTTGCCCGGATTGAGGAACAGATCCAGCAGCAGAATGAACATCGCCATGCCGAGGACGAACACCTCGGGCCAGACAGAGCTCAAATCGGAAAGAATTTCATTCATGGGTTCATCTCAATCTCAGAATCCGGCCGGCAGCTTGCTCTGCGCCAGATGTGACAGAAGCTGATTGACGCTGGCACTGGTGACTTCCGTAATCGGTGCTGGATACAGACCGAAGCCCAGCACCAGTACGGCGAGCACACCCAGTATCAGGAATTCCCGGCGGCTGAGGTCCTTGAGCGCCGCGACATTCGCATTGGCGACATCGCCGTAAAACACGCGCTTGACCATCCACAGGGTGTAGGCTGCACCGAAGATCAGCGTCAGTGCAGCGAAGAAGGCATACCAGAAATTGACCTGCATGGACCCGAGAATCACCATGAACTCGCCGACGAAACCGGAAGTGCCGGGCAGACCAGCGTTGGCCATGGCGAACAGCACGGCGAAGGCAGCGAACGTCGGCATGGTGTTGACCACGCCGCCATAGGCCGCGATCTCACGCGAATGCACACGGTCATACAACACGCCTACGCAGAGAAACATGGCGGCGGAGATGAAACCATGCGAGATCATCTGCACAATCGCGCCTTCCATGCCGAGCGGATTGAAAATGAACATGCCGAGCGTGACGAAGCCCATATGCGAGATCGAGGAATACGCAATCAGCTTCTTCATGTCCTTCTGCACCAGCGCGACGAAAGCGATGTAGACGATGGAGATGAGCGATAGCGTGATCATGAAACCGGCCAGCGTCTGCGCTGCATCCGGCGCGATCGGCATGGCGAAGCGCAGAAAGCTGTAAGCCCCCAGCTTGAGCATGATGGCGGCCAGGATGACGGAGCCGCCGGTCGGCGCCTCGACGTGAGCATCCGGCAGCCAGGTGTGTACCGGCCACATCGGGATCTTGACCGCGAATGCCATGAAGAAGGCAAGGAAGATCAGTATCTGCACCGTCAAGGTCAACGGCAACTGATAGAAGTCCGTCACGGCGAAGCTGCCGGTCTGATGATACAGATAGATGAACGCCACCAGCATCAGCAGCGAACCGAGCAGCGTGTACAGGAAAAATTTGATCGTGGCGTATACGCGATTCGGGCCGCCCCAGATACCGATGACGAGGAACATCGGAATCAGCATCGCCTCCCAGAATACGTAATACAGTATGCAGTCGAGAGCGCTGAAAACGCCGATCATGAGACCAGACATGATGAGGAAGGAAGCCATGTACTGTGCCACACGCTTCTCGATGACCTCCCAGCCAGCAATCACGACGATGACGGTCATGAAACTGGTAAGCAGGATCAGCGGCACGGAGATGCCGTCAACGCCCAGATGGTAATGAATCTGGAATGCCGGAATCCAGCTCATACGCTCCTGGAACTGGAAACCGCCATTGGCGAAATCGAATCCGGTATAAAGCGGGATCGTCACAAGGAAGCCGGCGACGGAGCCGGCCAGCGCCAGCCAGCGCGCCAGGCAAGCACGCCGGTCATCACCGGTGAACAGCACCAGGATGCCAGCGAGAATCGGCACCCAAATGGCAAGACTGAGAATGGGTAGTTCGGTCATCATATTCTTTTCATACCTTCATGAAGAAGGTGAGCAGGAGGAACGCACCAATGATCATGGCGAAGGCATAGTGATAGATCAGCCCCGACTGCAGGTGCCGGACGATGCCGGATAGCCGGCCGATCAGTCTGGCGGTGCCGTTCACCATGGCACCGTCGATCAGCCGGACATCGCCGATCTGCCAGAGCTTGTTGCCCAGCCAGCGCGAACCCGCAGCAAAGAACCTATCGTTGAAGCTGTCGAAACCGTATTTGTTCTCCAGGATACGGTAGATCAGGCCGCAGCGCTGCCTGATGTGCGCCGGGATGTCCGGCCGCTTCATGTAGAAATACCAGGACAAGAGGACACCGGCTAGCGCCAGCCAGAACGGCCAGGTCTGCAGTCCGTGCAAGGCCATCACAGCCGCTCCATGGAAGTGCTCGGCAAGCACGCTCATGGCCGGGTGCACCTCATGGTTGACGTAAATGACCCCCTTGAAGAAATCGCCGAACAGCATGGGCTCAATGGCAACATAACCGATCGCGATCGACGGAACCGCCAGCAATATCAGCGGCAGAGTGACGACCCAAGGCTGTTCATGCGGCTTCTCGCCGGGGGCGAGACCGTGGTGCTCGCCATGCGTGTGCGCGTCATCATGGGCGGCTGCGTGATGTCCAGCCTCCATCCAGCGTTCCTTGCCGTGGAAAACTAGGAAATACATGCGGAAGGAATAGAAGGCCGTGACGAATACGCCCGTCAACACAGCAAAGTAGGCAAAACCACTGCCGGCGATATCGGAATATTTCACGGCCTCGATGATGGAGTCCTTGGAATAGAAGCCGGAGAACAGCGGTGTGCCGATCAGCGCGAGCGAACCGATCAGCGACGTGATCCATGTAACGGGCATGTATTTGCGCAAGCCGCCCATGTTGCGGATATCCTGATCGTGATGCATGGCCATGATGACGGAACCGGCGGCAAGGAACAGCAGCGCCTTGAAAAAGGCATGCGTCATCAGGTGGAAAATGGCGACCGAATAGGCCGATACACCCAGTGCCACCGTCATGTAGCCAAGTTGCGACAGCGTGGAATAGGCGACGACGCGCTTGATATCGTTCTGGATGATGCCGAGAAAGCCCATGAACAGGGCCGTGATGGCACCGATCACGAGCACGAACGACAGCGCGGTGGAGGACAGTTCATACAGCGGCGACATGCGTGCCACCATGAAAATGCCCGCAGTCACCATCGTCGCCGCATGTATCAGCGCGGAAATCGGCGTCGGGCCTTCCATGGAATCGGGCAGCCAGACATGCAGCGGCACCTGCGCCGACTTCCCCATGGCGCCAACGAACAGCAGGATGCAGATGACGGTCATCAGCGACCAGTTGACTCCCGGGATGACCTGCACCGTATCATTCGCCATTTGCGGCGCGATCGAGAACACCGCCGCATAATCCAGGCTGCCGAGATAATACAGCACCATGCCGATGCCGAGCAGGAAGCCGAAGTCGCCGACACGGTTGACCAAGAATGCCTTCAGATTGGCGTAGATGGCGGTCGGTCTCTTGTACCAGAAGCCGATCAGCAGATAAGAGACCAGACCGACGGCCTCCCAGCCGAAGAACAGCTGCATGAAGTTGTTGCTCATGACCAGCATCAGCATGGAGAACGTGAACAACGAGATGTAGCTGAAGAAACGGCTGTAGCCAGGGTCGTCCGCCATGTAGCCTATCGTATAGATATGCACCATCAGCGAAACGAAGGTCACCACCACCATCATCGTTGCGGAAAGCCGGTCGATGAGGAAACCGACTTCGAACGTTGTCCCACCGCTGGCAAGCCAGGTGTAAACGGCACCGTTGAACACATGTCCTTCCAGCGCATGACGGAATACATGGACGGAAAGTACGAATGCGGCAGCAACGCCGAGAATCGTGATCCAGTGCGCGGCGGCGCGCGGCAGGCGACGTCCGAACAGTCCGACGATGGCCGCAGCCAGCAGAGGCAGTACCGGGATCAGCAGGTAGATGGTTTGCATTGTCATCTCGCCTTAGCCTTTCAATTGATCGAGATCGTCGACGTTGATGGTTCTCAGGTTGCGGAACAGCAGCACCAGGATCGCCAGCCCGATGGCGGACTCGGCGGCAGCCACCGTCAGAATGAAGAAGACGAACACCTGTCCGGCCAGATCATTCAGATAATGGGCGAAGGCGATGAAATTCAGATTCACGGCGAGCAGCATCAGCTCGATCGCCATCAGGAGCACGATGACGTTCTTGCGGTTCAGGAAAATCCCGACCACGCTGATGGCGAACAGCAGTGAACCGAGTACCAGATAATGAGACAGTCCGATCATCAGGCTTGATCCTTGTCGTTTTGAGTCGCTTCTTCGGCCTGCGGCTCCCGGAACGCAGGAATGCTGACCACGCGCACGCGGTCGGCACGGCTGACCCTGACCTGCTCGGCCGGATTGATGAACTTGCTGTCCTTGCGTCCGCGCAGCGTCAGTGCGATGGCAGCGACAATCGCCACCAGCAGGACCACAGCCGCCAGTTCGAACGGTAGCAGGTAATCGGTATATAGCACACGTCCCAGCTCGGCCGTATTGCTGTAGTCAGCAGGCTTGGGCGGCGGTGCGCCGATACGATCGACACCGAAGTTCTTGCTGCCAAGGATCATGGCCATTTCGGCCGCCATCAGGATACCCACCAGCCCCGCCATGGGCAGATACTCCCAGAAGCCCTCGCGCAATTGGTCAAGATTGATATCCAGCATCATGACGACGAACAGGAACAGCACCATGACCGCGCCGACATAAACCAGCACCAGCGCAATGGCAAGAAATTCCGCCTCCAGCAGAAGCCAGATGCCGGCGGCGGTGAAGAAGGACAACACCAGATACAGCGCAGCATGCACGGGATTGCGTGCCATGATGACGCGAAGGCCGGCAAACAGCAGGATCACCGCGAATACATAGAACACGAAGTCCTGAAAAACCATACCCTCAAACATATCGCTCACAAGCCTTTATCTAGTTGCGCTATCTGTATTTCGCGTCCTGCGCACGGTCAGCGGCGATCTGCGCCTCGTACTTGTCGCCGACCGCCAGCAGCATCTCCTTGGTATAGAGCAGGTCGCCGCGCTTCTCGCCGTGATAATCGAATACGCGGGTCTCGACGATGGAATCGACCGGGCAGGATTCCTCGCACATGCCGCAGAAAATGCATTTCGTCAGGTCGATGTCGTAACGTGTGGTGCGACGCGTATTGTCCGCCCTTTGCTCGGACTCGATGGTGATCGCCATGGCAGGACAGACCGCCTCGCAAAGCTTGCATGCGATACAGCGCTCCTCCCCGTTCGGATAACGGCGCAGCGCATGCAGGCCGCGGAAGCGGTTCGACTGCGGCGTGCGCTCCTCCGGATACTGCACGGTAATCTTGCGCGCGAAGAAATAGCGTCCGGTCAGGGCCATGCCCTTCAACAGCTCGACCAGCATCAGGCTGGATAGTACGGATTTGATCTTGTTCAGCATGTCCATCCCCGCCCTAGTGGAAAAGATGCGCCCACGGTGTCTGCATCATGACGCCGATGAAAATGATCCACACCAGCGTGATGGGAATGAACACCTTCCAGCCCAGACGCATGATCTGGTCATAGCGGTAGCGCGGGAAAGTGGCGCGGAACCAGAGGAAAAGGAATATCAGGAAACCGACCTTGGCCACCAACCACAGAAAACCGTCCGGCAGGAAAGGCAACGGTGACAGCCAGCCGCCGAGGAACATCAGCGCCGCCAGCGTGCAGACCAGTATGATGTTGGCATATTCTGCAAGGAAGAACACGGCAAAGGCCATGCCCGAATATTCCACATGGAAGCCGGCAACGATTTCCGACTCGCCTTCGGCGACATCGAACGGCGCGCGGTTGGTTTCGGCCACGGCACTAATGAAGTAGACGACGAACAGCGGCAACAGCGGCAGCCAGTACCAGTGCCAGAAACCGCCTTCCTGCGCGAGCACGATCTTACCCAGATTCAGGCTGCCGGCAGCCATCAGGACGCCTACCAGCGCAAAACCCATGGCGATCTCATAGGAAACGATCTGCGCGGCTGAGCGCATGGAACCGAGGAAGGCATACTTGGAGTTGGATGCCCAGCCGGCGATGATGACACCATAGACACCGACCGATGTCATGGCCAGGATGTAGAGCAAGGCGGCATCGATATCGGCCAGCACCAGGTTGAGGTCGAACGGCACGACCGCCCAGGCAGCCAGTGCTGGTGCGATCGCCAGTATCGGCCCCAGCAGGAACAGGAACCGGTTCGCCGCAGACGGAATGATGATTTCCTTGGTCAGCAGCTTGAGGCCATCGGCGATCGGCTGCAACAGGCCGGCGTAACCGACGCGGTTCGGACCGAGGCGCACTTGCATGAAACCGATCACCTTGCGCTCGGCCAGGGTCAGATAGGCCACCATACCCATCAAGGGCAGAACGATGGCCACAATCTTGATCAGTGTCCACACCGTCAGGGACACCTCCGGCCAGTAACTGCCGAACAGTTGTGCGAAAAAGTCCATCATGCCGTCACCGCCGTATCAGCTTGCAGTTTCTCCACGGTAATATCGCCCATCAGCTCGCCGAGGCATGCCGTCAGCCTGTGTGCCGCCTGGATACGCACGCAGCCCATGGCGACATGGCTGTCCGCCTTCACTGTCAGTTCCGCGCTGCCCTCGCCTTGACGCACCAGCACGCGGTCGCCTTCGGCCAGGCCGAGCTTCTCCATCATCTGCGGATGGATGCGCGCACTCGGTGGCTGGTTGTATTTGGTCTTTTGCAGCGACGGCGCGCGACGCACGATGGGGTCTGCCTGATACTGCGGCACCTCACCGATGCGCTGCAGCCCTTCGGACTTGATGTTGACCTCGACTTCCACCAGCTCCTTCAGGTTGTTATTGAGGCTGCGCCATACTACGGCAGACGGCTTCTCGCCGCCGAAGATGGCGGATTTCACCTCTTCGCTGCTGTTGTAGTCGAAACCGGGTAGCCCCAGCGTATTGCCCAGCACGCGCAGCACCTTCCAGCCGGGCCGGCATTCGCCCAGCGGCCGGGTCACGGCGCTGAAGCTCTGCACGCGACCTTCTATGCTCATCAGCGTGCCGGAGGTCTCGGTAAACGGTGCGATCGGCAGCAGAATATCCGCGTCTTCCAGCGCATCCGATTTGTACATGGTCAGGGCCACGACGCATTCCGCCTGCTGCATCGCACGACGTGCGGCCGCGCCATTGTGGCAGTCGAGCTCGGGCTCCAGATTGATCAGCAGATAGGCCTTGCGCGGAACTTCCAGCATGGCACGCGCATGCATGCCCTGCGGTCCGGGCAGGACACCGACGAGATGCATGCCGGTGTTGTTGGCTCCGGCCGGCATCAATCCGAAGGTTGCGCCGCAAAGACCGGCAATGGCTTCCGCCAGGCTGTACATTTCGGTAAAGCGCGGATCGTTGAGCGCGATGTTGCCGATGAAGATGCCGGTCTTGGGCGACACGAGATCATAGCTCTCGCCAAGACCAGCCAGACTCTCGGCAATGGCCTGCGTATTCTCGCGCACCTTGATCTCTTCCAGCAGCTTGTTGAGCGACGCCGGCAGACACAGCGAGAGGCGCTGCAGGCCGGACATGGCCTTCAACACCTGCGCCAGCACGTTGACCATGTCGTTCGGCCGCACGATGATCTTGTGCTTGACTGGCATCAACGGATCGTTATCAAGCGGGCTGATCTTGGACAGTTCGGCACCGCGCGCCACCGCTTTGCGGAAGCGCGTGCTGAGCAGCGGATGCTCGTTGCGCAGGTTGGATCCGATGATGAGAATGCGGTCCAGCTCCTCAATGTCCGGGATGTTGCATCCCATCCATGGCACGCCTGTGCGTTTGCCATCGAGACGGAAGTCGGTCTGTCGGACGCGATAGTCGATGTTCGCGCAGCCCAGTCCCTCGGCCAGTTTCTTGGCAAGGTAGCCCTCCTCCATCGTGCTGTTGGGCGACACCAGTACACCGAGCGCATCGCCACCGTACTGATTGGTGATGTCCTTCAGCTGACCGGCCGCGAACTCGAGCGCAGTCTTCCAGTCGGTTTCGTGCCAGACACCATTGTGCTTGATCATCGGCACCTTTAGCCGGTCCGGACTGTTGAGTCCCTCGTAGGAGAAGCGGTCGCGGTCCGACAGCCAGCACTCGTTGATGCTTTCCTTTTCGCGCGGAACAACACGCATCACCCTGTCGTTCTTGACATGCACCTCGATATGCGAACCGAGGCCGTCATGCGCGGCAATGGACGGCCGACGGATAAGTTCCCAGCTGCGTGCCGTGTAGCGGAACGGCTTGCTCGTCAATGCGCCGACCGGGCAGAGATCGATGATGTTGCCAGAAAGCTCGGAATCCACGCTCTTGTCAACATAGGCGGTGATCTCGGCATGCTCGCCACGATTGACCATACCCAGCTCCATCATGCCGCCGATTTCCTTCAGGAAGCGCACGCAGCGCGTGCACTGTATGCAGCGCGTCATGTCGGTCGAGATCAGCGGGCCTATGTTCTTGTTCAGCACCACGCGCTTCTCTTCGATGTAGCGCGAGGACGGCGCGCCATACGCCATGGCGATGTCCTGGAGGTCGCATTCACCGCCCTGGTCGCAAATCGGGCAATCGAGCGGATGATTGATCAGCAGAAACTCCATGACGCTCTGCTGCGCTTCTATCGCCGCCTTGGAGCGCGTGAATATCTTCATGCCATCGGCCACCGGAGTGGCGCAGGCCGGCAGCGGCTTGTTGAATTTCTCGACCTGGACCAGGCACATACGGCAATTGGCAGCGACCGAAAGCTTCTTGTGGTAGCAGAAACGGGGAATCTCGATGCCCAGCTTGTCCGCCGCATCGATGATGGTCGTACCGTGCTCGACCTCTACCTGTTTGCCGTCAATCTCGATATTCAACATAGTGACATTCCATTCAACTGCCTGCCGACCACCGGCTAGCGCCCGTCAAGCATGCTCTTGCCGTGACGGATGTAGTATTCGAACTCCGGCCGGAAATGCTTGATGAAGCTCAGCACCGGCGTCGCAGCCGCGTCGCCGAGCGCACAGATGGTGCGCCCCGAGATATTGCCACTGACATCGGTCAGCAGGTCCAGATCCTCCATGCGCCCCTTGCCGTCAACGATGCGCTTGACGATACGGTACAGCCAGCCCGTGCCCTCACGGCACGGCGTGCATTGACCACAGGATTCCTCATAAAAGAAATACGACAGCCGCTTCAGCGTCTTCACCATGCAGGTGGTCTCATCCATGACGATCATGGAACCGGCGCCCAGACTGGAACCCGCCTTCGCCAGACCATCGTAGTCCATGGTGGCGCCCATGATGGCTTCCGCCGGCAGCACGGCCGTGGACGGCCCGCCTGGAATCACGGCCTTCAGCTTGCGCCCCTTCCAGACCCCGCCCGCCATCTCCAGCAGTTCCTGGAACGGTGTTCCCATCCGCACCTCGTAATTGCCGGGATGCTCGACATGTCCGGATACGGAGAAAATCTTGGTACCACCGGAATTGGCCACCCCTAGGTCCTGGAAGGCCTGACCGCCGTGCTGCATGATCCATGGGATGGAGGCCAGCGATTCGGTGTTGTTGACCGTGGTCGGGCAACCAAACACGCCGTAGCTCGCGGGGAATGGCGGCTTGAAGCGCGGCTGACCCTTCTTGCCCTCGATCGATTCGATCAGTGCAGTTTCCTCGCCGCAGATGTAGGCACCATAGCCATGAACGGCATAAAGATCGAAACTGAAATCGGTGCCGAACAGGTTCTCGCCGATGAAGCCGGCCTTGCGCGCCTCTTGCAGCGCACGCTCGAAAGACTCGTATTCCGCCCAGATTTCACCGTGGATATAGTTGTAACCGACCCGTGCACCCAACGTATAGGCGGCGATGGCCATGCCCTCGATCAGCTGGTGCGGGTTGTAGCGTATGATGTCGCGATCCTTGAACGTGCCCGGCTCGCCTTCGTCGGTATTGCAGACCAGATACTTGATGCCGTCATAATAGCGCGGCATGAAACTCCACTTGAGCCCGGTCGGGAAACCCGCGCCGCCGCGTCCGCGCAGGCCGGAAAGCTTGACCTGGCTGATGATGTCGGTCGGCTTGACCTTTTCCGTGACGATGCGCTTCAGCTGCTGGTATCCGCCGATCTTCAGATAGGTTTCCAGACTGGCAGGATCCGGCTCGGTGATGGTTCTCAGACAGACCAGCGTCTGCTTGTCCAGATTGTGGGACTGCACCTGCATTATTCGAGCCCCTCCAGAATCTCGTCCACCTTCTCGGGCGTCAGGCATTCATACATCCTGGTATTGTTCACATGAAACAGCGGCGCCCCGGCACAAGCACCCATGCACTCGCCCTCCTTTAGCGTAAACCTGCCGTCCGGCGTGGTCTCGTCGAAGCCGATGCCGAGCTTGCATTGCAGATGATCGACGATTTTGTCGGCATCACGCAGCATGCACGAAATATTGGTGCAGACCGTGATCTTGTACTTGCCCACGGGTTCCAGATCGTACATGTTGTAGAAGGTCGCCACCTCCAGGGCTGCAATCGCCGGGATGCCGAGATAATCGGCAACGAAGGCGATGACCTCCTTCGATAGCCAGCCTTTTTCTGCCTGAGCGATGCGCAGGGCGGACATCACCGCCGCCTGCCTGCGGTCGGCAGGATATTTCGTCAGCTCATAATCGATTTTGGCCAGGGATTCCGGGGATAACATAGCAATTACCTGTCTATTTCGCCGAACACGATGTCCTGCGTACCGATGATCGCCACAAGGTCGGCAATCATGTGACCACGCGTCATTTCATCCAATGCCGACAGGTGGGCGAATCCCGGCGCACGGATCTTCAGACGGTACGGCTTGTTCGCTCCATCCGAGATCAGATAGATGCCGAATTCCCCCTTGGGATGCTCGACAGCCGCATAGGCTTCGCCTGCCGGGATATGAAATCCCTCAGTGAACAGTTTGAAGTGGTGAATCAGGGATTCCATGTCCTGCTTCATCCGCTCGCGGGACGGGGGGGCAATCTTGTGATTGTCGGTGATGACCGGCCCCGGATTCTTGCGCAGCCAGTCAATGCACTGCCGGATGATACGGTTGGACTGGCGCATCTCCTCGATCCGTACGAGGTAGCGGTCGTAGCAGTCGCCGTTGACGCCGACCGGGATGTCGAAATCCAGCCTATCGTAGACTTCGTAAGGCTGATGCTTGCGCAGATCCCAGAGAACGCCCGACCCGCGCAGCATGGGACCGGTCATGCCCAACGCCAGCGCGCGCTCCGGCGAAACGACGCCGATGCCGACGGTACGTTGCTTCCAGATGCGATTGTCCGTCAGCAGTGTCTCATACTCGTCCACATACCCCGGGAAGCGATTGGTGAAATCCTCGATGAAATCGAGCAGTGATCCCTGACGGTTCGCATTGAGCCGACTGACATCCTCATCACTACGCACCGATGACTTCTCATATTGCGGCATGCGGTCCGGCAGATCACGATAGACACCGCCCGGACGATAGTAGGCCGCATGCATACGGGCGCCGGACACGGCCTCGTAGCAGTCGAACAGATCCTCACGCTCGCGGAAGGCGTAGAGAAACACCGTCATGGCGCCGACATCCAGCGCATGCGCACCCAGCCACAGCAAATGATTGAGGATGCGTGTTATCTCGTCGAACATGACGCGGATGTACTGCGCACGCAAAGGCACTTCCAGACCGAGCATCTTCTCGATCGCCATGACGTAAGCATGCTCGTTGCACATCATGGATACGTAGTCCAGACGATCCATGTACGGCACGGATTGCAGATAGGTCCGATTCTCGGCGAGCTTCTCCGTCGCCCGATGCAGCAGGCCGATATGCGGATCGGCGCGTTGGATGACCTCGCCGTCCAGCTCCAGCACGAGCCGCAGCACACCATGAGCCGCCGGATGCTGCGGCCCAAAGTTCATTGTGTAATTTCGAATCTCAGCCATGCATCACCCCTTATGAAACCCTTCTTCGCGGATGATGCGCGGCACATTGTTGCGCAGCTCAATGGAAACCGGCTGATAAATGACGCGCTGCTGCTCGGGATCGTAACGCATCTCGACATTTCCAATCATCGGAAAATCCTTGCGGAAGGGATGGCCGACAAAGCCGTAATCGGTCAGTATACGCCGCAGATCCGGATGACCCTCGAACATGATGCCGAACAGATCGAATGCCTCGCGCTCGTACCAGTTCGCAGCAGGCCACAGATCGACCAAGGTCGGCAGTACAGGGAATTCATCGTCCGGCGCGAAAACGCGTAGGCGCAGACGCTGATTGAGACTGACTGAAAGCAGGTGACAAACCACAGCGAAACGCGCACCCTGCCAGGCACCTTCGCCATAGTCGACATAATCGACGCCGCACAGATCGATCAGCTGCTCGAACCGCAACGCCGGAGCATCGCGCAGTATTCCGGCAACCTCCAGATAATCTTCCGCCCTGACTTCAATCGTGATCTCGCCCAGACGCTCGGCCAGTCGCACCACTCGCTCGCCAAGCGCAAGCCGGAGTTCCTCGGCCAGTTTTTGCAGTCGCGCGCTCATCAATGATCTTCCCGTCTATCGCGCAATCGTATTGGTGCGCTTGATCTTGTTCTGCAGCTGGATGATGCCGTACAACAGCGCTTCCGCAGTCGGCGGGCAACCCGGCACATAGACATCGACAGGCACGATGCGGTCGCAGCCGCGCACCACGGCATAAGAATAATGATAATAGCCCCCGCCGTTGGCGCAGGAGCCCATGGAAATGACCCAGCGCGGCTCGGCCATCTGATCATAGACCTTGCGCAGCGCTGGCGCCATCTTGTTGACCAGCGTCCCCGCCACGATCATGACGTCGGACTGTCGCGGACTCGGCCGGAAGACAATGCCGAAGCGGTCGAGGTCGTAGCGCGAAGCGCCCGCATGCATCATCTCGACGGCACAACAGGCCAACCCAAACGTCATCGGCCAGAGCGATCCGGTACGCGTGTAGTTGATGACCGTATCGAGCGTGGTCGTTACAAAGCCTTTTTCCAATACGCCTTCAATGCCCATTGCGCTACACCATCACTCCCATTCGAGGGCACCCTTCATCCACTCGTAAATGAACCCAACGACCAACACGCCAAGAAACACCATCATGGCGACGAAGCCGTGCATGCCAATCTCCTGAATGACCACAGCCCAGGGAAAGAGAAAAGCGATTTCCAGATCGAACAGAATGAAGAGTATGGCAACGAGGTAATAGCGCACGTCGAACTTCATGCGCGCATCTTCGAAAGCCTCGAAGCCACATTCATAAGGAGAGTTTTTTTCGGGATCGGGGCGACTGGGAGCAACCAGCTTGCCGAGAACGATAGGGGCAACACCGACTGCCAACCCGACGGCGATGAACAACAGGATTGGAAAATAATTTTCCAGCAAGCTCAGAACCCCAAGTTAATGCAGCGCCGGCCCGGCCGGCAAAGCATATTCAACGATTTATGATTATTCTGGTGCCGTCGGAGAGACTCGAACTCTCATGACTCTCGTCACCACCCCCTCAAGATGGCGTGTCTACCAATTCCACCACGACGGCATTATTTTGTGTGGACACTTCGTCCACTCAACCTATTTTAGTCCGGCACCACGTCAGCCGCACTGGACTCAGCCGGCACATCACCTGCAGGATTCCCCTCGCTCGGCGCAACGACCGAATCTGCCTGCAGTTTGACCACGCTGCCAGCCTCGTTGCGATGGCTCGCAATATAAGCCAGCGCAAGACTGGCCGCAAAAAAGATGGTAACGCAGATCGCTGTCGCACGACTGAGGAAATTGGACGATCCACTGACACCGAACAGACTGCCGGAAGCGCCACTGCCGAACGCAGCCCCCATGTCCGCCCCCTTGCCATGCTGCAGCAGCACGAGGCCGATGACGCCAAGCGCGGACAGCACATGCACCACCAATACCAAAGTTTCCATAATTTTCCAGTTCTTCCGACTTACCAGGCCGCTTTCGCCCCAGCCTCGGAGGCAGCCCGACAAATCGCTACGAATTCATCCGCATGCAGCGAGCATCGTCCGACCAGCCCGCCGTCGATATCCGGCATAGCCAGTAATTGTGCCGCATTTGACGGATTTACGCTACCCCCATACAAAATTCTTACCCGTCGCGCGACGTCCTCATCACGTTCCGCGATCTGCTTGCGAATGAAGGTATGCATCGCCTGCGCCTGCTCCGGCGTTGCCGTTCGCCCCGTGCCGATGGCCCAAGATGGCTCGTAAGCAATCACCGCACGCAATTGCACGGCGCGCGACAGCACTTCCATACCCAGCGTATTCAGGATCGCGATCATCTGGCTCGCGACCACCGCCTCCGAGGCACCCGCCTCGCGCTCCTCAAGCGTCTCCCCGACACAGAATATCGGGGTCAACCCCGCTTTCAGCGCCATTCCAAAGCTGGCTGCTGCAGTCGTATTGGTCTCGTGAATCAGAACCCTACGCTCGGAATGCCCGATCAGCACGTAGGTGCATCCGAAGTCCGCGAGCATTCTCGCAGAAACGGCGCCGGTATACGCACCGTATTCATGCGGGCTGATATTCTGACCGCCCCAGGCGATATTGCTGCCCTGCAGCAGCGCCTGGGCCTGAAACAGATATGGTGCCGGCACACAGACGGCGACATCGGCATGTTCCAGGTCACGCAAGCCGGACTTGAGCTCGGCTATCAGAGCCTGGTTTTGAACCAAGCTGCCGTGCATTTTCCAGTTGCCGACAACCAGCTTGCGACGCACTTTTTTAATCATAAAATTCGCCGGATTCTACCCGCCGAAGCAATCATGGTCAACGCAGACCATCATGACACCCGGGCAACCGCCTGCCAATGCCTGATGCGCAACTGCAGGCTCTCCACACCGTTATACAGATTGCTCTGCAATGCATAGACCAAAGCCACCGGAGAAGGCAACAACTCCTGCTGCTGGAAGCAGATGGCATCATAGCGACGGCCATGCTTGCGCAGTACCAGCTTGAGATGCCGCTCGCCGACGATGCGCTGGGATTCCACGTCGAACACGTCGAAGAATTCGGGCGGCGGGAATCCCTGCCCCCATACCTGCATCTGCAGTTCCTGTGCCGTCTGCAGCTGCATCTCCTCCACCCCCAGCGCCCCGTCCACCTCGATGACGGCGTCCAGGTCCGCCGGTGTCAGCAGATCGGCCACCACACTTTCAAACGCATGGGCGAATCTGTCGAAATCGCACTCCCTGATGGAAAGGCCGGCCGCCATCGCATGCCCGCCGAATTTCAGGATCACCCCTGGCTCACGCTTGGCGGTCATATCCAGCGCATCGCGCAGATGCAACCCCCGGATCGAGCGTCCCGAACCCTTGAGCAGCCCGTCACCCGCCGGGGCGAATACGATCACCGGACGATGATGACGCTCCTTGATGCGGGACGCAAGAATGCCGATCACGCCCTGATGCCAGTCCGGATGATACAGGCTGAGCGAGTAGCGCTCGGTGGGTTCGATCCCGTCCAGCACGAAACCGGCCATTTCCTGCATCCCGGCCTCGATCGAGCGCCGCTCCTGATTCAGCTCATGCAGCCTTCTCGCCATATGCAGTGCCACCGACTCGTCATCCGCAAGCAGACAGGCGATGCCCAGCGTCATATCATCCAACCGTCCGGCGGCATTGAGACGCGGCCCCAGACTGAATCCCAGGTCCTGCGCCGTCACTTTGTGCTGGAAGCAGCCGGCGACGCTCAGTAGCGCCTTGACGCCCGGACACGCGCGGCCGGCGCGAATGCGTCGCAAGCCCTGTTCGACGAGTATGCGGTTGTTTTCATCCAGCCGCACCAGGTCCGCCACCGTCCCCAGCGCCACAAGGTCCAGCAGTTCGGTCAGATTGGGCTCGGCCCGGTCGACAAAGGCGCCGCGTCTGCGCAGCTCGGCGCGCAACGCGAGCATGACATAGAAAATGACCCCCACTCCGGCCAGATGCTTGCTGGGGAAACCGCATCCGTGCTGATTTGGATTGACCACACAAGCCGCCGCGGGCATGCGGTCTCCGGGCAGGTGGTGGTCCGTGATCAGCACTTGTATGCCCAACGCATTGGCGGCCTCGACGCCTTCCACGCTGGCGATACCGTTGTCCACGGTAATGATGATGTCGGGACTGCCCCCAGCTGCCAAAGCAACGATTTCCGGCGTCAGCCCGTAGCCGTACTCGAAACGGTTGGGCACGAGAAAATCCACGTCCGCGCCCATGCTACGCAGTCCGCGCACGGCGACGGCGGTCGCCGTCGCGCCGTCCGCATCATAATCTCCGACGATGAGCATCCGCTTGCCTACGGCAATCGCATCGGCCAGCAACCTGGCCATCTCGTCGCTGTTGCTCAGCCGGTCGGGAGGTATCAGTCCGGCCAGCGATGTATCCAGCTGTTCCGGCGAACGAATGCCGCGCGCCGCCAGCACCCGCGCCAGAGCCGGCGTAACCCCGGCCGCCAGCAAGGCCGCCATGGCCTGCCGGTCCGGCTCGCGCTCAACTATGCTGATCATTCCCGCTCCTGCAAACTGTCACATACATCACGTCGCCTGCGCCAGAACCTAAGCAGGTCGGCACGACACAGTTCAGCGACCAAGGCCCCACCTTCGGCGGCAATATGGATCCGGAGACGGCGCCCCCTGCACTGTCGCAACAACCCCGCAGCCAGTTCGAGACCATCATCAATGCGGTCCACTTCGCTCAGCCACCAGAGTAGCGGTCTGCCGTCCTGCAAATCAGTCTTGGCAGGCATGCCTTCCCTGTGCGCTACATAGCCCAGCTGCGCCAACCCCCTGATGAGCGGCGACTCACCATAGGCATTGACCGGACCATCACCTGCAGTCTGCAGTGGCTCGCCGCCCCAGAACCAGAGACTGTTGCATGCCGGCAAACCGCGCTCCTCCCGCCGCTGATTGACCGGATGCGTGTGAAGCAGCATCTGGATCTCGTTACCGAGCTTGCGCCAGTGCACGGCGTCCACCCCCTGCGGTTGGTATGCATGGACATCACGTCTTAGCGCAAGGCCGGGATGTGATGTCGCCATCGCTGGCGGATTTGCCGCTTGCAGATACCAGTGTCCGGAACCGCCGGCCACGAAACGCAGGCCGTCGCCGGCGAAATGCCGATTGAGCGCATCGATCAGGGCCGTCGTCTCCTCTATGTCGAGCGACAAGGGCACGGGCGACGAAAGCGTGAAACAGTCGCGCTGCAGCTGCAGATGCGCCGGGTCCGCATACAGTATCCATCCGCCTTCTACGACGCCGGACGGCTCCGTCCTGCCCTCGCCGCGCAAGGCGACCGCGGCCAGCGACATGGAATCGGTCCGCCCACACACCGTATCAGGTGCGGCAAGCCGGCAGATCAGTGCATCCAAACTTTCCGTCAGTCGCGTCAGACGTCCCTTGGCAAGCAGCCCCGCGAGCATGGATTCCGCTCCCATCCGGATCAAGGATGGGTAACAGTCCTGCGCTATGAAAAGATCGATTTGCAAAATGCGGTAGGAATTCGACAGGTTTCGACAAAGCGGATATTGTTGCTGAAATATACCATCTATCGGTACCTGTTTCAGCCAACCTCCACTTTCGCCCGCGACAACCAGCAGCTATGATGATTAGGGACATATCCCGAAACACAACCGTCATGATGAATCTGATTTTGTGGCGACATGCCGACGCAGATGATGGCATTCCCGACATCACGCGTCGACTCACCGAAAAGGGGCAAAAACAGGCACAGATGATGGCCGCATGGCTGAAACCACGCCTGCCCGACAATACCCGGATTCTCGTCAGCCCTGCCGCCCGCGCACAGCAGACCGTGCAGGCACTGACGACCGATTACACCACCGTCAATCTGCTGGCGCTAGGCGCCTCCGCCGAACAGATACTGAACGTGGCCGGCTGGCCGGTAGCGAATGAAAACGTTCTGATCGTCGGCCACCAGCCATCGTTGGGCATGGCTGCCGCCAGGGCGATGACCGGCAAGTCCGATTACTGGAGCGTCAGGAAAGGCGCGATTTGGTGGCTTGCCAGCCGAGTACGCGGAGACGAGAGACAGACCCTGCTACGCGCCGTGCTGACACCGGAGATGCTCGAAAGCTGAAAGACCCCAATCCCGCACATGCGGAAGCGCTCGCCCATAATATTCCGAAGCACCTTGAACCATGCCCGATGAAATAGAACTCAAGCTCCGCATCGATGCCGATGACATTCCCCGTCTGCACCGTCACCGCGCCATCCTAGACCATCTGTCAGGCGAACCCAAGACCCGCCGGCTGATCAGCACCTACTACGACACACCCGACCTGCAGCTGATGCGGCAGCAGATCAACCTGCGTGTGCGGCATATGGCGGGCGGCTGGTTTCAGGCGGTCAAGGGCCGCGGGCAGGCACTGGCAGGGCTGCATCAGCGCATGGAATGGGAAGATATCATCTCCGGCAGCGAACCGGATTTCAGCAAAATCACCGATCCCTCACTGGCTGGCATCTTCTCACCGATGCTGAAAAAAGCGCTGGCGCCGATCTTCGTCACCGACGTCGAACGCACAGAATGGCTTTTGTCGCTAGCGGACGGCACCATCATTGAGGTCGCTGCGGATCTCGGTCGACTCGAGATTCAGGGCAAATCCGAGCCGATCAGCGAGGTGGAACTCGAGCTGAAGCAGGGCGAGGCATGGCGCTTGTTCGAGCTTGCCGCCGATTTGCAGAAGGATTTTCCGCTATGGCTGGAGAACGTCAGCAAGGCCGAACGCGGCTACCGTCATCTGAGCGCGACACCGTTGTCGCCATCCCCGGCCAGAGCCGTGGAACTCCCGGAGACCACCCCTACCGTTCAGGCATTCCAGGCCATCGGGCTGGAATGCCTGCGGCAAATGCAGGCGAATCAGGAGCTGACATTGCTGGCGAACCTGGAAGCCAGGCAATACATGCATGCAGCGATCCGCCGGCTACGCTTGGCCTGCAGGCTATTCCGTTGTACCGATCCGGCATTGCGTAGCGAAGTGCAATGGCTGGAGCGTCTGTTCGACAACGCACATCGCTGGAAAGAACCCGGCGACGAGCTGCTGGAGCAGCTTCCCGCCTCGTGCCGGGAACGCAATGTGGTGCAGGAGCGACTGGACAGGCAGCGGTACAGCACAGAGCGCCGCCTGTTTGATGCACTCAGCAGCCAGCGCTATCAGTCCCTACTGCTCCGACTGGGCATCGTCTGCACGAAAAAACCCGGAAAGGATGATGCCGAGCCGACCAAAATCCACTAAACTGGTTCTTTCGGTCCGCCATTCAGAGTAATGCCATGAATCTGGAAAAAGTCATCTTCGGATTTTTCATCGTCCTCGCCCTGACTCTCAACTTCGGTTTTTTTATCGGCGACCTGGACAATCCTACCCACCATCATGTCTATGAACTCTACGCCGCCATCATCGTCAACCTGATCGCAACCGTACTGAAATTCGGCGATCGCACGCAGATCGGCGCGGTGCACCTGGCCACCAGCCTGGTCGCCGACCTGCAGCTGATCACCGCCGCCATCCTTTATGCCGCCGTCAGCGGCATGCCGAACGAGGCAACGATGATCAATCACGTCGTCTCACTCTCCGGCGGTGCCCTGCTGGCCAATATCATCTCGGTCATACTGCTGATTGCGGAAACCGTAACGTTGCGGCGCTAAGTGTCACGACCGAGCACCGGCCGCCACTGACGGAGCACGGACTTGAACAACATCATCTTTCTGATCCTGCGGCGTATGCGCACGCCGCTGATCGCCGTCATTGTCAGCTTTTTCGTAGCGGTTACCGGCCTCTCGTTGATGCCGGGCCTCGAGATCGACGGCCAGACCAGCCGCCTGTCGCTGTTCGAGGCTTTCTACATCATCAGTTACACCGCCACCACCATAGGCTTCGGCGAGATACCGCACCCGTTCAGCACCGCACAACGGCTGTGGATGACACTGTCCATCTATCTGACCGTGATCCCCTGGTTCTACGCCATCGGTAAGATCATCTCCCTGTTCCAGGACCCTGGCCTGCGGCAGGCCGTTACGACCAACAGATTTGCTAGAGCGGTGCAGAACCTGCACGAACCCTTCTACATTATCTGCGGCTACGGCGAGACCGGTGCCCTGCTGGTCGACGCGCTGGATCGCAAGCAGATTCGGGTCGTCGTCGTCGAGAGCCAGCAGGAGCGCGTCAACGTGCTGGAACTGGAGGACTATCAGTTCGACATCCCGGCGCTTTGCGCCGATGCCCGGCTGCCGGACGTGCTTCTCAAGGCGGGACTGCGTCATCCGATGTGTGCCGGCGTTGCCGCGCTGACCGACCAGGATCAGGTCAACCTGGCGATCGCCATCGCCGTCAAGCTGATCAACCCCGACCTGAAAGTGCTGGCACGCGCCGACAATGCGGAAACCGCGGCCAACATGGCTTCCTTCGGCACCGACCACATCATCAACCCATATGCCCTGTTCGGCGAACATCTGGCGATGGAAGTCCATGCGCTGGGCACCTATCTGCTGCACGAGTGGCTGACCGGCGTGCCGGGCGACAGTCTTCCGTCACCGGCCTGCCCTCCCATCGGACGTTGGATCGTCTGCGGCTACGGCCGTTTCGGCAAATCCGTGGTGGAAAACCTGCAGCGGGAACGCATCACCACCACCATCGTGGAGGCGGATCCGGAACTGACGGGCTGTGAGGACTGCATCATCGGTAGCGGCACCGGAGCCGGCACACTGGAGGAAGCAGGCATCCGCGATGCGGTCGGTATCGTTGCCGGAACGGACAATGACATCAACAACTTGTCCATCGTCATGACGGCGCGCGAAATGAACCCCGACCTGTTCGTCGTCATCCGCAAGAATCACCGGTACAACGACCCGTTGTTCGAGCATTTCAATGCCGACATCACCATGCAGCCGAGCGACATCATTGCGCACGAATGCCTCGCGCACATGATCTCTCCCCTCCTGGCGATGTTCCTGTCCATGATGAGAAGCCAGACCAATGCCTGGGCGAACCAGCTGATCAGCCAGCTGGTCGGCGTCGTCGGCGAGAACGTGCCCGAGACCTGGTCCATCACCATCGATCAAGAACATGCGCCGGCACTGTACAACTACCTTTCCTGGGGGAAAGAGATCACGCTGGATACACTGTTGCGCGACCCCAGCAATCGCGACAACAGACTGGACATGGTGCCGCTATTGCTGCTGCGCGACAACCAGCCCACACTGCAGCCCGAGGCAAGCCTGATATTGAGACCCGGCGATCAGATCCTGTTCTGCGGCCGTCCCACAGCCAAGGATGCGTTGCCGCTGACGCTGAGCAAATACAAGGCGCTCGATTACATCTTGGATGGCATAGAGATTCCGGATGGCTTCATCTGGCGCTGGATCAGCGGCAAGCTGAGAGCGAAAAGAACTCACACGGAACGCAACAAGCCGCTGTCCTAGGGGACTGAGGCAGCGGCTTTTCCGCACCAAGGGTTTCAGTAATAACGCTTCCCGGCATCACGGCGGTGATGCTTGTCCGGCCCATTCTTCCCACCCTTCTCGCCATGGAACTGGATATTCATGACGTAGGGCTGGGCCGCGACCGCATGTCCTGACATCACACGGGTCGGTACGGTAAAGCCATGACGGTAATAGCCGATACTGGAAACTTCGTGACCGGGACTTACGCTGACCCGGACAGGCAGTGTCCTGCCGGGGTCATGATCGAGTACCGTCGTATAGTCGCGGCCGTTATACCGATAGGTGACAAGATAGCCGGTCGTGACAGTCTGCCAGTTGTCCGTCATCACGCAACGTTCGACAGGGCGGCTCTGATAGGTCACCGTCCGACTGCTGCCGAGACGGTCTCCCACAATCGCACCGATGCCGGCACCGACCGCCGCACCAGCCACCCGGCCATTACCCTTGCCGATCTGACTACCCAGCAAACCTCCCGCCACACCTCCGATGATGGCTCCGACCGGGGAACTGTCACGGCTGCTGACGGACTCACGTACATATTCGGTGCTGCAGGTCTCTACCGGATGATTGACACGCTCGTACTGCGGAGTCACGGAAAGGACGCGCGCCTGATCGAAATATTCGTCTGCTGCCACGGCCGGCAATGAGGCACCGGCTGCAATCAAAGCGGTCATGATGATGTCTTTACGCATTTTTTCCTCGCTTTCGTTTGTCCCTGCCAATCCCTGCAGGTCACTCCCATGAACGAGGGAAAAACACGTCTTGATGACGGCCTTTTGTAACGGATTTGTAACTCATGATTTTCATGAGTCAACCCTTCCTGGCTCCAGGATGACCGCTATTCCCGCATGAACGCGCGCAGCATCTCCAGCCCGAAGCCGACGCCGAAACCGCTGACATCGGTATCCACGGCACCCAAGCCGCCCTTGCGATTGACGGTGGACAGATCGACATGCAGCCACGGCTGGTCGCCCTCAATGAAGCGCGACAGGAATCGCGCCGCCAAAATGTGGTCCGCCTCCGAATCCAGCGTGCACTGCTTGACATCGGCGACCGCGCTTTCGAGCTCCTCATCATAGTCCTCGTCGAATGGAAACGCGCATACGCGCTCACCGCTCGCCTGGCCGGCTTCCACCGCCTTCTGCAGCCAATCCCGACTGTTGCCCAGCACCCCACTGTAGCGCGTGCCGACCGCGCCGACCATACTGCCGGTCAGCGTAGCGAAATCCATGATGAAGCCCGGCTTGGCGCGCGAAGCCAGAGTCAGTGTATCGGCCAGCACCATGCGCCCCTCGGCATCGGTATGCACAACCTCTATCGTCGTGCCGTTGAGCGCCGTCACAATATCGTTCTGCTTGTAGGCAGCGGGGCTGATATGGTTCTGGGCGATCGCCAGCCAGCAGTCGATATTCACGGGAAGTCGGCTTTCAGTCGCCGCCAGCAGGATGCCCAGCACGACCGCCGATCCGTTCATATCCTCATGCATCCCCTGCATGTAGCGCGCCGGCTTCAGATTATGGCCGCCAGTGTCGAAACAGATGCCCTTGCCGACGAGAGCGACGTGTTTTTGCGCAGAATCCGGACGGTAGCGCAAATGCACGATGGCGGCATCCTGCGGCTCCGAACCCTGCCCGACCGCGACGAAGGCACCCGCACCCATTGCCCGCAGGCGCTCCATGTCGTACTCCTCCAGTTCCCAGCCATACCGCTTTGCCAGATCGGAAATCCTGTCGCGATAAACACGCGGCGTCAGCTCATTCGGCGGCAGCATGGTCAGCGTACGGCACAGCGTGTTGCCGGCGACCAGCGCCTGCAGCGCGGCGGCATCCTCCAGCTGTGCGCCGAACAGGCTGACCGACGTCATGGTCTCCTTCCCACTCCGCTTCGCCTTGCGGCTGGGCAGTTCCTGTCCGTTCAGCAGCGCGACCAAAGCGGCATCGCGCGCCACGGTTTGCCTGAAGCTCTCGTCGCCGAATACGGCGATGGCCAGATGCTCCGGCTTCTCATCGAGCAGGGGGCGGATCGCCTTACGCAAGGCGGTATATCGCCGGAAGGGTGCATGCGCAGCATCCACGACCAGCCAGCTGGACAGTGCCCCGTTCGGCAGATCCAGACTCAGCGCATCCTTCTGCAGGTCCGCGTATTTTCCCCGGCTACGCTGCATTCTGGCCTTCAGTGCGCCAGCAAACGGCATGTCGGCGGGCTCCTCGGGAGGCAGCACGATGAGGATGTGCGTGCAGTCCTGCAATGCATTTTCATTAGCCGGGGAAGAATTCTGATTAAGTTGTATGGTCACGGAACACCTGTCTTTAATACTGCATGGATTTTTACTTGAATTTGAATAACATGGCGCATGTCGGAACAGCGCAGAAAGCGCCGCCAATCTTGACCGATAACGCCAAAAACGCCAATATAGTGACTTTCCGGGCCGCGCTCATGAACCGAATTGCGCGTAATATTTTCAAGGCTGGCTTAAGCTTGTCCGAACAACCTTGTCCCGCATCATTAAACATTTTAATAAAGTCTGGTATTGCCAGTTTGATGCAGTTTTCGACTGATTATACCCACCTCAATTGAAGAAAAGTTTCCTGGAGACACTTACATGGCATTAACCCCCGATATCGACCAGCAAGAAACCCAAGAATGGCTCGAATCACTTGAATCCGTGCTGGAGAACGAAGGCCCGGAGCGTGCCCATTTCCTGCTGGAAACACTGGTCGATAAGGCGCGACGTTCCGGCGCATACTTGCCGTATAACGCCACGACGGCATACGTCAACACCATCCCTGCCCACCTGCAGCAGAAACTGCCCGGCGATCCGGCCATGGAACGGAGGATTCGTGCCCTGATTCGCTGGAATGCCATCATGATGGTGCTGCGCGCCAATGAAAAGTCTCCCGGCATCGGTGGTCACATCGCCAGTTTCCAGTCTGCCGCGACGCTGTATGATGTCGGCTTCAACCACTTCTTCCGCGCCGCGAACGAACACTTCGGCGGCGACTGTATCTATTTCCAGGGCCACTCCTCACCCGGCATTTACGCACGTGCCTATCTCGAAGGCCGCATCACGGAGGAGCAATTGGACAACTTCCGCCAGGAAACCGGCGGCAACGGCCTGTCGTCATACCCGCACCCTTGGCTGATGCCCGATTTCTGGCAGTTTCCGACGGTGTCCATGGGACTCGGCCCGATTGCAGGCATCTATCAGGCCCGTTTCCTGAAATATCTGCACAACCGGGGTATCGCCGACACGGCCGACCGCAAGGTGTGGGTGTTCTGCGGTGACGGTGAAATGGATGAGCCTGAGTCCCTCGGCGCCATTTCGCTCGCAGCACGCGAGAATCTCGACAATCTGATTTTCGTCATCAACTGCAACCTGCAGCGCCTGGATGGCCCAGTTCGCGGCAACGGCAAGATCGTGCAGGAACTGGAAGCGGATTTCCGCGGCTCCGGCTGGAACGTCATCAAGGTATTGTGGGGCTCCTACTGGGATCCGCTCTTGGCCATGGACAAGGACGGCCTGCTGAAGAAGCGCATGGAAGAATGCGTCGATGGCGAATACCAGAACTTCAAGCAGAAGGGCGGCGCCTACACGCGTGAACATTTCTTCGGCAAATACCCGGAGCTGAAGGAAATGGTCGCCGCCATGTCCGACGAGGACATCTGGCGCCTCAACCGCGGCGGTCACGACCCGCACAAGGTCTACGCCGCTTATCATGCCGCAGTCAACCACAAAGGCCAGCCCACCGTCATCCTGGCCAAAACGGTCAAGGGCTACGGTATGGGCGAGGAAGGCGAAGGACAGAACACGACGCACCAGCAGAAGAGCATGAGCGTCGAGGCGCTGAAGAAATTCCGCGACCGCTTCGATCTGCCGCTGTCCGATGAGCAGGTGGAAAAGCTCACTTACTACAAGCCTGCCCCGGATTCGCCGGAAATCCAGTACATGATGGAACGCCGCAAGGCACTGGGCGGATTCGTTCCGTCACGCCGGCGCAAGGGCAACGAACTCGTCACGCCGGAACTTTCCGCCTTCGAGAACATGCTGACGGCCACCGGGGAACGCGAAATCTCCACCACGATGGCTTTCGTGCGTATCCTCTCGACCCTGGTCAGAGACAAGCAAATCGGCAAGTACATCGTCCCCATCGTGCCGGATGAGGCACGCACTTTCGGCATGGAGGGCATGTTCCGGCAGCTGGGTATCTATTCCTCCGTCGGTCAGCTCTACGAACCGCAGGATGCCGACCAGGTCATGTTCTACAAGGAGTCCAAGGACGGCCAGATTCTTGAGGAAGGCATCAACGAAGCCGGTTCCTTCTGCAGCTGGCTGGCTGCCGCCACATCCTACAGCGTGAACGGCGTGCAGATGATTCCGTTCTACATCTTCTATTCCATGTTCGGATTCCAGCGCATCGGTGACCTCGCCTGGGCTGCCGGCGACAGCCGCGCGCGCGGCTTCCTGCTCGGCGCCACATCCGGCCGTACCACGCTGAACGGCGAGGGTCTGCAGCACGAGGATGGTCACAGTCATCTGCTGTCGGCCACGATTCCGAACTGCATTTCCTATGACCCGACCTTTGCCTACGAGCTTGCTGTCATCATCCAGGAAGGTCTGCGCCGCATGGTGCAGAATCAGGAGGATATCTATTACTACATCACCCTGATGAACGAGAACTATAGCCAACCTGCTATGCCCAAGGGAGTCGAGCAGGGCATTCTCAAGGGCATGTACCGGTTCAGCCAGTCCGGGGCCAAGGGTCCGAAGGTACAGCTCTTGGGCAGTGGCGTCATCCTGCGCGAGGTCATCGCCGCCGCAGAACTGCTGGAAAAGGACTGGGGCGTGGCAGCCGATGTCTGGAGCGTGACCAGCTTCACGGAACTGCGGCGCGAAGGTCTGGATGTGGAACGCTGGAACCTGCTCAATCCGGACAAGAAGCAAAGGCAAAGCTATGTCACCGAATGTCTGGCCGGCGCCGAAGGACCGGTCATCGCATCCACCGACTATATGAAGGCCTTTGCCGATCAGATTCGCGCCTTCATCCCGCAACGTTACGTCGTACTGGGAACGGATGGCTTCGGTCGCTCGGATTCGCGTGAGGCATTGCGCGACTTCTTCGAGGTCGACCGTTATCACGTCGTGCTCGCCGCCCTGAAGGCGCTTGCCGATGACGGCAAGCTGCCGGCCGCGAAGGCGGTGGAAGCCATCAAGAAATACAAGATCAATACCAACCGTCCGAACCCAATGACGGTTTAATTCGGGAGACGATTAAAAAATGACAATCAAGGAAGTACTCGTCCCTGATATCGGGAACTTCGAAAGTGTCGATGTCATTGAAGTACTGGTCAACGTCGGCGATGTCATCAGCAAAGAGGATCCGCTGATCACGCTGGAATCCGACAAGGCATCGATGGATATTCCCGCACCGTTCGGCGGCACGGTCAAGGAAATCAAGGTCAAGGTCGGCGACAAGGTATCGGAAGGATCACTGATCCTGATGCTGGAAGCCAGTGAAGAGGCTGCCGCCCCTGCCAAGCAGGCCGAAGCGGAAAAGCCAGCGCCTGCAGCTCCGGAAAAACCGGCAGAACAGCCCAAAATCGCCATTCCGGAACCCAGCCGTCCGGCGCCTGAACCGCCCAAGGTGATTCAGCCTACCGGCACTCCGAACCCGATTGGCGCCAGCGCCATCGTTGCCGAAGGGAAACGCGCACATGCTTCCCCTTCCGTCCGCAAGTTTGCCCGTGAACTGGGTGTCAATCTGGCACTGGTGCGAGGCAGCGGGCCGAAGAACCGCATCCTGAAATCCGACGTTCAGACATACGTCAAGAACGAGCTGTCCAAGCCGCGTAGCGATGCTATGGGAGGCGTAGGCCTGACCGCATTGCAGATGCCGGTCATCGACTTCAGCCAGTTCGGTGACATCGAGAGCAAGCCGCTGTCGCGCATCAAGAAACTGTCCGGCGCGAACCTGCATCGGAACTGGGTGACGGCCCCGCATGTCACGCAGTTCGACGAGGCCGACATCACCGATCTCGAGGATTTCCGCAAATCCATGCAGTCCGAGGCGGAAAAGCGCGGCGTGAAGCTGACCCTACTCGCCTTCCTGATGAAGGCGGTGGTCAATGCCCTGCGCGCCTATCCGCACTTCAACGCCTCGCTCTCGCCTACCGGCGAAGAACTGATTCTGAAGCAGTACTATCACATCGGCTTTGCCTGCGACACACCGGACGGCCTGGTGGTGCCAGTCATCCGCGACGTCAACCAGAAAGACGTGCTGGACATTGCCCGTGACCTCGGCGAACTGTCGGCTAAGGCGCGCGAACGCAAGCTCAAGGTCGAGGAAATGCAGGGTGGCTGCTTCACCATCTCCAGTCTGGGCGGCATTGGCGGCACTGCCTTCACGCCCATCATCAACTGCCCGGAGGTAGCCATTCTCGGTGTATCGCGCGCATCCATGCAGCCGGTCTACAATCCGCAGACCAAACAGTTCGACCCACGTCTGATCCTGCCGTTGTCGCTATCCTATGACCACCGGGTGATCGACGGTGCGGACGGGGCACGCTTTACCAGCCACCTGCGCATGATGCTGTCCGACGTGCGCCGGCTGTTACTCTGAATTCCGGCTCAGGAGATGCCGTATATGTCGGCAACCCCTGTACACTCTGCGCTTAAAAAGGTATTGATGAATGAGTCAGTTAACTGAAGTTCTGGTGCCGGATATCGGCAACTTCGACAATGTGGATGTCATCGAGGTCTTGGTCAAACCGGGCGATACCATCGCCAAGGAAGACCCGCTGATCACGCTGGAGTCCGACAAGGCTTCCATGGACATCCCCGCCCCGTTCGGCGGCACGGTCAGGGAAATCAAGGTCAAGGTCGGCGATAAGGTGTCACAGGGCAGCCTGATCCTGCTGCTCGAAAAGGAAGTTGAAGCCGAGGCTGCCGCACCGGCCAGGCAGGAAGTGCCTGCGGCACAGCCTGAGATCGCTCTGGTCGCTGCGCCGGAACCGGCCGCAGCCAGCGGTAGCAACGATATCGAAACCGAAGTCGTCGTGCTTGGTTCCGGCCCCGGCGGCTATACGGCCGCCTTCCGCGCCGCCGACCTCGGCAAGCAGGTCGTGCTGATCGAGCGTCACGCCACATTGGGCGGCGTTTGCCTGAATGTCGGCTGCATCCCGTCCAAGGCCTTGCTGCATACCGCCAAGGTCATCACTGAAGCGGAGGAGACCAGTCATCACGGCGTCAGCTTCGGCGCTCCTAAGATCGACCTTGAGGCGTTGCGCAACTGGAAGGCTAATGACGTCGTCGGCAAGCTGACCGCCGGACTCAGCCAGATGGCAAAACAGCGCGGTGTCACCGTGGTGCGCGGCACCGGAAAATTCTCCAGCCCGCACCAGATCGAAGTCACGGATGCCGACGGCAAGGTCACCCGTATCGGTTTCCAGAACGCTATCATCGCCGCCGGTTCACATGCGACCAAATTCCCGGGAGCGCCTGAGGACGAACGCATCATGGACTCCACCGGCGCGCTCGCGCTGGCCGACATCCCGAAGCGCATGCTGGTCATCGGCGGAGGCATCATCGGTCTCGAAATGGGTACCGTCTATGACGCCTTCGGCAGCAGGGTCAGCGTCGTCGAATTCATGGACGGCCTGATTCCGGGCTGCGACCGTGATCTGGTGCGCCCATTGCACAAGCGTATGGAAAAGCGCTTCGAGAAAATCATGCTATCGACCAAGGTCGCCAGAATGGAAGCCAAGCAGGACGGCATCCATGTCACGTTCGAGGGTGAAAACGCACCTGTCGGCGTCGAAGTCTATGACCGCGTGCTGGTTGCCATCGGACGCCGCCCGAACGGCAAGCTGATCGGTGCCGAGAATGCCGGCGTCTACGTCGATGAGCGCGGCTTCATCCCGGTCGATCGGCAGATGCGCACGAACGTGCCGCACATCTTTGCCATCGGCGATATCGTTGGTCAACCGATGCTGGCGCACAAGGCGACCCACGAGGGCAAGGTTGCTGCCGAAGTGATTGCCGGGCACAAGGTCGAGTTCCAGGCGATGTGCATACCTTCCGTCGCCTATACGGACCCGGAAGTGGCCTGGGTCGGCGTCACGGAGACGGAGGCCAAAGAGAAAGGCATCGCCATCGAGAAGGCCTCCTTCCCCTGGGCCGCCAGTGGCCGCGCCCTTTCCATCGCCCGTTCCGAAGGTGCAACCAAGCTGATTTTCGATAAGGAAACCGAGCGTCTGATTGGCGCCGGCATCGTCGGTACCAATGCCGGTGAACTGCTGGCGGAGGCGGTTCTGGCGATTGAAATGGGAGCCGATGCACATGATATCGGCCTGACCATACATGCACACCCGACACTGTCGGAAACGGTCTGCTTTGCAGCGGAAATGAAAGAAGGAACGATTACCGACCTTTACATCAAGAAGCGGTAATCGCGATGCGCTCCGCGCGGAGCGTTGCGGAAAAAAGCCCAAAAACCCCGAGCGTCTCAGGTGCTCGGGGTTTCCGTTTTCGGCGGTTCGGAACCGGCTGCAGCCGGAGTTTTTTCGGCCGCTGCAGAGGCGGATTTTGCGGTTCTTGTCGTTTTCCTAGCGGAAGTCTTTCTGGTCGTCGTCTTTTTGGCGGTAGCAACCTTGGCTTGGGTGCCTGAAGCCTTTTCCGCCACCGGTTTCTCAGCAGAAGCCGTCTTCCTTGAGGTAGCGGACTTCGTTGTCTTTCTGGTACCTGTAGACTTTCTGGCAGCGGCCTTACTTGCAGGTTTGGTTGCGGAATCCGCCTTGATCTCGTCATCCGCAGCGCCGCCAACCACCTTGTTCAGCACCTTCTTGCCTGCAACCACGACTGCAGCCAGTGCGACTTTCTTCAGAACGTTCTTGAAAAATCCCATAATGCCTCCTATTGGCAAGTCACTCGTTTCAGCTCGCTGCCGGGAAACTCGACCTGCAGGCTCTCGAGTTCAGGCACCAGCGTCAACGGCATGTTGCTGATGTAAAGACTCGAGCGGCCCCGCTCCTGGTTGCGAACCCCTTTTACCGCATTGCTTACGCCTTTGCTTCTCAAATCTTCCAACAGTTTAGTCGCTAATTGCTCATCCTTGAACACCCCGAGCGAAATGACATTGGCCGAACGCTGGTCCTGCACGACTACCATGTCGGTCACGCCCAGTGCACGAAGCTCATCCATGTGCGCCTGCGCCCGCTGCATGCTACCGACATTCGGGATATACACCCAATAACGAGTTGCCTCCTGCGGGGTATGTTCAATCACCCGGCTTTCCAGGGCAAGCCGGCTCAGATGACTTTGTGCACTGGCCAGACTGGTGCGTGGAAACGTCCCCCATTCATAGCACGCGAACTCTTGCACCGGCACACTTGCCGCTGCCGCACGTCTAGGCAGCGCCTCAATCTCTTCTGCTGCCAGAAGCCGGATCCCCTCCGGATTCAGCGGCGGTTCATCAATCCTCAACTCCACGGCAGACGGCATGCCTAGACTGAAGTACGCCAGTAACGCCAGATTCGCAGTCAGCAGCCCCAGTAACCACTTCATCGAACTTCTCGTCCTATCAGCAACAAACCACGTAAAACCAGATCCTCGACCAGCACTATATCACTGATGGACGCACTGCCCTTCAGCTGTTCCATCAGCAGGGAGGCATCACCACCGCTCAGCATGCAATGCACGGAACTGTCGGTCATGCGCTGTAGACAACGACTCATATGTTCGACAGCCCCTGCCATCGCCATCAGCGCTCCGCTATATACGGCATCAACGGTGTTGGTCGGCAATACGGAAAACTGGCCGCTGGTTTCCAATGCCAGCTTCACGTCGTGCGTACTGCACAGCAGCGCCTGCTGCATCGCATGCAGTCCCGGCACGATGATGCCGCCGGCAAACCGACACACGCCGGAAGCATCATCCTGAAGCAGCGCATCCACGGTTAGCGCCGTTCCGGCGTTCACCACAAGGCAATGCTGCTTCGTGTAACCGCGCGCACCCACCATCGCCGCCCAGCGGTCGGGACCAAGCCGGGCCGGTTTGTCATATGCATTGACTATGCCGTACGCCTCGGCATCCGCCGTCAGCCAATGCTGCCGTATCGTGCCCAACATACCCCTCAGCTGCTCCGCAACCGCCGCGCCCGCCACATTGGAAATCACAGCCAGCGCACACTCCGTCCATTCCGACGGCACGGCCCCCAGATCCCGATTATTGATGACGCCGCGTGCCGCAACGGCATTATGAGGATCGAAAACCGCCCATTTGGTGCGCGTGTTGCCGCTATCTATGGTCAGTATCATGTTGCCCCACGCAAGCTGATTTCCCCTGCGGAAAAGCGCTGCATGCCGCTCGCCGTCTCGACCAGAAGAATCCCATCCTCCGCCACCCCGCGCGCGATTCCGCGGACCTCCCGCCCATCCGGCAGCACCATACGTACCTGCTGATCCTGAAAGGCGTGATAGGTCATCCATTCCTCGCGCATGGCGCCGAATCCGTGCTGTTCGAACACACTCAATGTATCGGCGAGATGCGCAAGCATACGCCCCAGCAGCCGGCTGGGATCGCGCCACTGCTCGCCCAGTGTGGCGATATCCATTGCCGGCTGGTCGATCTGCTGCCGCAGACGTTCCGGCAGACGCAGGTTGACGCCGATACCTATGACTGCGGCACTCGGCCCATCCATGTCGCCCTGCAACTCGATCAGGATGCCGGCAAGTTTATGCGGCCTGCCGTCATGCATGACTATCAGGTCATTGGGCCATTTCAGCCGCACGGCACTCAATCCCTCGGTATGCATTGCACGTGCCAGCGCCACACCGATGACCAGGCTCAGACCTGAAAGCGCCGCTGCACCGCATTGGAAGCGCCACAGCAGGGAATAGGTCAGACTGGCCCCGAGCCCCGCCTGCCATCCTCTTCCCCTGCGGCCACGTCCCCTGGTCTGCAGCGAAGTGGCGACACAGCTTGCATGCGGCGCATTCTGCGCGGCCAGTTTCACCAGATAGCTGTTGGTCGATTCAAGATGGTCGTGCAACTCCAGCCTGAACCAGTTGCGCTGCTCGCCGATGGCCTCCAGTATCGCTTCGCGCTCCAGCAGCTGAATCGGCTCAGGCAGACGATAGCCGCGGCCGCGCACCGAGAATATCTCCACACCGAGCGCTTCGGCCTCCTGCAGCGCATTCCAGACCGTCGTGCGCGACACGTTGAAATGCCGTGCGATGTCTTCACCGGAATGAAAAAGACCGTCCGACAATAGCCGCAGAATGGGGAAAGTGAGCGCGTTCATATTGTTCTTTGCCTGTTACCGCCGATATTAGCACAGCGCGAAAATCCTGAATCCGGTCGCCTGTGTGTAAAATACGCATATCCATTCAATTTCGTAAACGTCATGTCTGCAGAAAAAACACCGAACGTGCCCGCCGCCAATTTCATTCGCAACATCATCGAGCATGATCTTGAACAGGGTACCTACAGAGACCGCCGCTGGGGCGGCAGCCCGGGCGATGCCGCGCACCATGCGAAGGGGGAACCGGATCCGGCAAGGATACGCACGCGCTTCCCGCCCGAACCCAACGGCTATCTGCATATCGGACATGCCAAAAGCATCTTCCTCAACTTCGGTCTGGCGCGAGATTATGACGGCGTCTGCCACATGCGCTTCGATGACACCAATCCGGAGAAAGAAGAGCAGGAATATGTCGATAGCATCATCGACACGGTGCGGTGGCTGGGTTTCAGCTGGGAGAAATACGGCACATCGCATCTGTATTACGCCAGCAACTATTTCGATTTCATGTACCGTGCTGCGGAGGCGCTGATCGAGGCCGGCCACGCCTATGTTGACGAGCAAAGCGCAGAAGAAATGCGCATCAACCGCGGCACGCTTACCGAGCCCGGCAAAAACTCGCCGTTCCGCGACCGCCCGACGGCCGAAAGCCTCGCCCGCTTCCGTGAGATGCGGGATGGCAAGCACCCCGACGGCAGCATGGTGCTACGTGCGAAAATCGACATGGCGTCGCCCAACATCAATCTACGCGACCCGGCCATCTACCGCATCAAGCACGCCACACATCACAACACTGGCGACAAGTGGTGCATCTATCCCATGTACACCTATGCGCATCCGATCGAGGACGCGCTGGAACAAATCACCCATTCCATCTGCACACTAGAATTCGAGGATCAGCGGCCATTCTACGACTGGGTGCTGGAACGTCTTGCCGAACTCGGACTGCTCGCGCATCCCTTGCCCAGGCAGTACGAATTTGCCCGGCTCAACCTGACCTATGTCGTGCTTTCCAAGCGCAAACTGATCGAGCTCGTCGAAAACGGGCATGTGGAAGGCTGGGACGACCCGCGTCTGCCGACACTGGCCGGTGCACGCCGGCGAGGCTACACGCCGGAAGGCTTCAAACTGTTCACGGACCGCATCGGCGTCTCCAAAGCCGATTCCTGGATCGAATACACCATCCTCGAAGACTGCATGCGTGAAGTGCTCAACGCCTCCGCGGAACGCCGCATCGCCGTACTCGATCCGGTCAAGCTGGTCATCGACAACTATCCTGAAGGCCAAAGCGAGAACTGCTTTGCCCCCAACCATCCGCAGAAACCTGAACTCGGTCATCGTGTCGTACCGCTTTCGCGCGAACTGTGGATAGAGCGCGAGGACTTCATGGAAGAGCCAGTCAAGGGCTATTTCCGCCTCTACCCGGGCAACATGGTGCGTCTGCGCTACGGTTACGTAGTCAAATGTACCGGCTGCGAAAAGGATGCCGCCGGCAATATCAGCGTCGTGCACTGTGAATATCTGCCGGACACGAAGTCGGGAACACCCGGAGCGGACAGCGTCAAGGTCAAGGGCAACATCCACTGGGTTTCCGCAGCCCATGCCTATGCCGCGGAAGTCCGCCTCTACGACCGCCTGTTCAGAGAAGCCCAGCCGGGGTCCGGTGACCGCAATTATCTGGACGATCTCAATCCGGACTCGATGAAAGTCGTCACCGCTCAGCTGGAACCAGCGCTGAAGAATGCGAAGCCGGAAGAAGCCTTCCAGTTCGAACGGCACGGATATTTCGTGGCCGACAGAAAGGAAAGTACGGAAGGAAGGCCGGTATTCAACCGCACGGTGACATTGCGCGATGTCTGGCAGAAATAAGCCCGCCCGTGCTGGAGATGCTAACGTGAAGTATTTCTTGCCGTCATGGTCGGCAGGAGACTACCGCCCAATTCCTGAATGATATTTGACGAAGCAAGTCACTCCGAATGCTCACGAAAATCAATCTGAGCCAGGCCTACCGCCTGCTCAACCACGGCCCCACCGTACTGGTTACCACCGCCCACGACGGCCACAGCAATATCATGGCCGTCGCCTGGAACATGCCGCTGGATTTCGACCCGCCCAAAGTCGCAATCGTCATCGACAAACAGACCTACACTCGGGAACTGATGGAAGCCTCGGGCACATTCGCCATCAACGTGCCGTGCCGCGCACAGGCAGAACTGACGGTACGGGTCGGCAACTCGAGCGGGCGTGAATTGTTGAACGGCTCGCCGGACAACAAATTCGACGTATTCGGCATCCCGACCTTCCCTGCCAGCACGATATCGGCACCGCTGGTCGAAGGCTGTGTTGCCTGGCTGGAATGCCGCATCATTCCCGAGCTGCATATCCAGAACGCCTACGACCTCTTTGTCGCCGAGGTGCTGGCAGCCCATGCAGACAGCCGCGTGTTTGCCGATGGTCGCTGGCATTTCGAAGGACACGATGCACTGCGCACTATCCACCATGTCGCAGGCGGCGCATTCATGCCCATAGGCGACGCATTCCGCGAACCGACAGCCGATTAGGCTTTTTCCGGTCGGAGCAGGGTGGCAAACCTGGCACGCATCTGGGCCACCTTGGGAGCGACCACGGCCATGCAGTAAGGCTGATACGGATTGTTGGCGTAATAATGCTGGTGGTAGCCTTCAGCCGGATAGAAGGTCGAGGCGCTCGCCACCTCCGTCACGACCGGATCCGGCCACCACTGCTCGGCCTCGACCCGAGCAATCATCTGCTCCGCAGCCGTTTTCTGTGCTTCGTTGAGGCAGAAAATGGCAGAACGGTACTGTGTGCCTATGTCGTTGCCCTGACGATTTGGCGTCGTCGGATCATGCGCAACGAAGAACACCTCGAGCAATTGCTCGAAACCGATAATGTCGGGATCGAATCGTATCTCGATCGCCTCGGCATGGCCCGTGGTTCCCGTACAGACCTGCTTGTAGGTCGGATTGGCAGTAAATCCTCCAGTATATCCGCTGACGACACTGTCAACGCCGGCCAGTTGTGAGAACACCGGTTCCAGACACCAGAAGCAGCCGCCGGCGAGAATCGCGATATCCTGTTTCATGAAACTACCCTATATCCGTACATGATGGTTAAGATATTGGAATGCACAGAAAGTGCCATCCTTGCGTCATTGCCGTGATCTTCCCATGTCCCTGAACGCCCTCTACGTCGATTTCAACTCCTATTTCGCCTCGGTGGAGCAATTGCTACGCCCGGAACTCAGGGGCAGACCAATTGCCGTGCTTCCGGTCGTCGCCGAAACCACCTGTTGCATCGCAGCCAGCAACGAGGCAAAGAAATTCGGCGTCAAGACCGGTACCCGTGTTAGCGACGCACGCAAAATGTGTCCGGGGATCGTGCTCGTCGAGGCACGTCACGCCCTGTATGTCGAATACCACCACAAGCTCGTCTCGGTCGTCGAGTCCTGCACGCATGTGGAAAAAACCTTCTCCATCGACGAAATGGTCTGCAGACTGACGGGCAGCCAGCGTATCCGGGAGAATGCGCTGGCGTTAGCACAGCGTATCAAACGGCGCATCGCCGAGGAAGTCGGGCCGGAGATCCTCTGTTCCATCGGCATCGCCCCCAACACCTATCTGGCCAAGGTAGCCTCAGACATGCAGAAGCCAGATGGCTGCGTCGTCATCGAGATGCAGGATCTGCCGCACAAGTTGTTCGGCCTCAAGCTACGTGACTTGAACGGAATCGGCAAGAGAATGGAAGAACGCCTGATGAGGAAAGGCATCCGAACCGTGCAGGCGCTTTATGCACTGAATCGGCAGCAGTTGCGCGCAGCCTGGGGCAGCATCGACGGCGAGCGCATGTATGACAAGCTGCGCGGCATCGAAACCGGACATCACCGTGACGGCAGAAGCAGTCTCGGTCACTCCCATATCCTGCCGCCGGAAATGCGCACGCAGGATGCGGCCAAGTCCGTATTGCACCGCCTGCTGCAAAAAGCCTGTCTGCGACTGCGTAGCCACGGACTGCTGACCGGCCGCCTGCATATGCGCGTCAAGTTCCTCGGTCACCCGACCTGGCAGACGGAATGCAGACTTTCTCCTACGGACAGTACGCAAAAACTAACGCATGCGCTCGACCGGCTATGTGAGCAATTTCCGAGCGGAAGTGAATACACGCCTTATGCCGTCGGCATCACCTTTCTCGACCTGACAGAACCTTCTGCCTGTATCGATGACTTGTTCGAACGGACTACCGATGCTCCCCGCAGCAGGCTGGATGCGGTTCTGGATCAGTTAAATATGCGCTACGGAAAAAATACGGTATATTTCGGAGGTGCCCATAGCGCGCTGAATTACGCTCCCATGCGTATCGCGTTCAACCATATCCCTGATCCCGGAACCGAAGGGGATTAATCGAGCCAAGGAGCTGCATGACACGTATCGCGGTCTTCAATCAGAAGGGTGGCGTCGGCAAGACCACTACAGTGCTCAATCTTGCCGCAGCCATCCACCCACACAATCCGCATACGCTCGTCATTGACATGGATCCGCAAGGACATCTGACCCAGATTCATCCCGCCCCCAATACCGCCGCCAATCAGAGCCTGTTCAGTTTCTATCAGAATAGCCGACCGCTTTCATCGCTTACGATAGACTGGAATGAAATCGGCAAGCTGATCTGCTCGCACAAGGAACTGATCAAGGTCGATTCTATCTTCGGCAAGGGGCCTGCAATACTCAACAAGCTGAGGTATGGTCTGGATGCGTACGAACGGGAAAACCCACCCGGCAACACCATCATCGACTGCTGCCCGTATCTGGGCGTGCTGTCATTGAGCGCCATATTCGCGGCAGACCTGGTTCTGATTCCTATCGCATCCGATTACCTTTCCCTACAGGGAGCACAAAAGGTTGAGCACACATTGAAGGCACTGGAGCCGGTCCTGAAGAAAAGGGTCCCCCGCCGCTACCTGATGACATGCTATGACAGAAGGCGTGGCATGACTTTCGAAGTGCACGAACAGGCAAAAGCCTGTTTCGGCGATGAGGTCTGCAAGACCGTGATTTCAGAAAATGTGGCCGTTGCCGAAAGCCCGCAACGGAAACAAACGGTATTCCAATACAATCGTGCCAGCAGCGGCGCGCAGGACTATCTGGCTTTGCTGGACGAGTTGGCAAAAGCTGCGCTGGTCGATCTGAATCCTTCGGAGAATCGCGAAGCAGCCGTCAGCTAGCGCCCGCTGGCAATCAGGGAAAGGACTTCCTCGTAGTTGGAATAGGTCGAACGCTCCGGTGAAATCACGCGTGAATCCAGTATCTCGCAATTTCTATACATCTGCTGCAGCTTTCTGAGAGCCTCTTCCTCGTTGCGACCATAAATCTGCAGATTATCAACGATCGCCCCGTTACGGCTGCGGATTTGATACACGTACTTCGTCATCAATGGTGCATGCATAATAGGCTTTCCCATAAGTCCGTTACGTCCAATATAGAACGAACAAATCAGAAATTCAAGCTATCTCATTGTATTTAATGGAAATATCTAAATATGGCCGTATCCGTGCACGAAAATACTATATATTGGGATTGATATGAGATGACTGCCACGACGCCGACGTGTCATCGACACGCCTTGCGAGAAGGCAAGAAAGCAACGAAGGAAAGAGTCGAGTGCAGAAATGAAAAGAGCCTCCGTATGGAGGCTCTTTAATTTAAGAAGCTTGGCGGTGACCTACTTTCGCATGCGAGAAGCACACTATCATTGGCGCGGATTCGTTTCACGGCCCTGTTCGGGATGGGAAGGGGTGGGTCCAAATCGCTATGGCCGCCAAGCATGACCGTTGTGCCGACGATTGCTCATCGGCCGATATGCTCATATTTCGAAGCGCATCAGCGCTCCGCTTTAACAAACTGGAAGAAGTAAAGTTTCTGGTGTAGTCATTGACTGCCGCCCTGGATCCCTTGCATCGAGCCACTGGCTCAAGTATCAAG
>DATCJT010000126.1:0-1657 GCA_036562645.1 Methylophilaceae bacterium
GGCGAAGCGATAGGCCAGCACCTTCTCATGCTGTAGCAAAGCGGAGATGGCGTCGGTCAGCTGGATCTCGCCACCCTTGCCCGGCTGCACCTGCTCCAGCAGATCGAAAATCCGTGGCGTGAGCACATAGCGGCCGACCACTGCCAACGTAGACGGCGCATCCTCCGGCCTCGGTTTCTCCACGATGCTCTTCACTTCCGCCACATCGGCGATGACGCCGGCCGTATCCACGATACCGTAGCTGCCGGTCTCGCTCGGCGCCACATCCTCGACACCGAGGATGGTGCTGCCGGTTTTGTCGTACAGCGCCGTCATCTGCTGCATGCATGGCACCTCGCCGTCGATCAGGTCATCGGCAAGAATCACGGCGAACGGTTCGTCACCGATCGCAGGTCTGGCGCAAAGCACGGCATGTCCCAGCCCAAGAGCCTCCGGCTGGCGAATGTAGATACAGGAAACGCCCTTGGGCAGGATTTTGCGTATCGCCTCCAGCACCTCGGTTTTTCCGCTCGCTTCCAGCTTAGCCTCCAGCTCGAAGGAAGTATCGAAGTGATCCGGGATGGAACGCTTGTTGCGTCCAGTCACGAACACCAGTTCCGTCACGCCTGCCGCGATCGCCTCTTCCGCCGCATACTGGATGAGCGGGATATCGACAATGGGCAACATTTCCTTGGGGCTGGCCTTGGTGGCAGGCAGGAATCGCGTACCGAGACCGGCGACAGGGAAAACCGCTTTTCTTATCTTCTTCAAACCTGAACCTCTTTATCTGTTTATTATTTAATGACGCATGTAGAAATGTGTAAGCAATATCCCAACCGACCACTGCCGGCTTCCGAGGTTCCCGACAAGGCGCATCCGTTCGCCATCGCGACAGATCCGTACAGCTCACGTGAAATAGTGGTACGCGACAGCCAGAACCAGCACCACCACCGTGACCCAGCCGATACGGTCTATGTACTGCTTGAGCAAGCCTTCCATGCGCGGTCCACCCCAGCGGATCAGGCCAGCCACCATAAAGAAGCGTCCGCCGCGTCCGACGGCTGAAGCCAGCATGAACGGCATGACTGGCATGCCCAGTGCGCCGGCAGCGATGGTAAACACCTTGTACGGGATCGGCGAGAACCCCGCGATCAGCACCGCCCAGAAGCCCCATTCCCGGAACCAGCTGACGGCCAGCTGGTAGGCCTCCCAGGACTTACCCTGCGAGAGCCACGGCATGATCAGATCCAGGGCGAAATAGCCGATCAGATAGCCTAACATGCCGCCTGCGACCGACGTGACAGTCGTCAACGCCGCATACCACCAGGCACGCCTTGGTTCGGCCAGACACATCGGCGCCAGCACGACATCCGGCGGGATCGGGAAAAAGGAGGATTCCGCAAAGCTCAGGCCGCCGAGATACCACGCCGCATGACGATGGCGCGACCATTGCAGCGTGCGCTCGTACAGCCAGGAAAATATCTTCATGTCAGGGTTATGCGGTTCACGGCCGGTCTCAATGCAGGGTCATCTTGCCAAAGGCCTGGGATGTGCCGCCCTCTGCCTGCAGATTGTTGTTCACATCCCCCACATACTCCTGCACCCACAGTTTCAGATCCTCCTTGATCTGCGCCTCATGCTCGGCCGTGAGTCCGTCTATCCACTTGACCAGCGCATG
>DATCJT010000136.1:0-1531 GCA_036562645.1 Methylophilaceae bacterium
ACGGTGTGGCCCGCCGAACTCAAGATGCGTGCGGCAGTTATGAAGGCTTCCGGCTCAACGTGGCTGGAAATCAGTAAAGAACTCGGTGTCCCGCTGGGCACCGTCCAACAGTGGGGAAACAAATGACTACCATCATCCGTGCAGTTATCCAGTGTTTTCGCAACAACCGCAGGCAGAAGCAGAAGGAGCGGCTCGACAAAGCAGTGCGCAAGGCTGCCGAACTTTATGGGGAAGCCGTAGCGGCTAGGATCATGCGCGATTACTACCGCGATGCTGCGGCGAAGATCGACCCGCACAAGGAGTGGTGGGCGTTCGCCGAGACGAAGCACAAAGAGGCAGAACACGATAGCGACATGAGCGCGCTGTATCGTGATGCCGACGAAGCGGCAGCGCGCGTGGAAGCCGAGCAGGCCAAACTGAGGGAACTGCCGGAATGACCTGGAACGAATACTTCATGGGGCTGGCGCACTACGTCGCCACCCGCAGCAAAGACCCATCGACCAAGGTGGGCGCAGTGATCGTGGACACCGACCGTCGCATCGTGAGCACCGGCTTCAACGGGCCACCGCGCGGCACCGATGATGTCGCCGCGTTCAACAACCGCAACGTCAAACTCATGCGCGTGCTGCACGCCGAGGAAAACGCAATCCTGTTCGCCATGCGGAGCGTGCGCGGATACGCGATGTACACCACGCATCACCCGTGCGCGCATTGCGCCGCGGTGATTGTCCAGGCTGGCATCACCCACGTCTATCATCCGCCAGTGTCCGCGAGCTTCATGAACCGCTGGTATGAGCAGATCAACCAGGCGCAGGCGATGTTCCGCGAGGCCGGCGTGTCGCGCGAGGTGGTGTGGCCGTGAACTACTACAACGAGTTCGATCCCTATGCGGCAGCGTGGTTGCGGAACCTGATAGCCGAAAAGCTGATTCCATATGGAGTTGTCGATGAACGCTCGATCGAGGACGTTGCCCCGTCTGACCTTGCCGGGTTCACCCAATGTCATTTCTTTGCCGGCATCGCAGGCTGGTCCCTCGCCCTCTCTCTCGCCGGGTTTCCCGACGATTATCCTATCTGGACCGGGAGTTGTCCCTGCCAACCTTTCTCCACGGCAGGCGAAGGCAAAGGGTTTGATGACGAGCGGCATCTATGGCCTGCGTTCCACTGGCTCATCCAGCAGTGCCGCCCTGCAAGAGTTGTTGGTGAGCAGGTTGCAAGCAAGATTGCGGACCCTTGGATCGACCTTGTATCGGCTGACCTGGAAGCCTTGGGTTACGCCTTCGGAGCGGTCGCTTTCCCGTCTGCGAGCGTCGGTGCTCCGCACATCCGCGACCGAACTTACTGGGTGGCCGACGCCGACCACGCGCGACTGGAAGGACGGCAGCGAGCAGAAGAACGTGCCATTGAACGCGCTGTTGGGGCGGGTGGCGTGGCTGGCCGGCTGGCCGACGCCGACCGTCACCGACAGCCTTCGATATCCATCACCCGACTCCCAAACTCGCGACATCACGCTCAATCACGCGGCCCTGTTG
>DATCJT010000140.1:0-1519 GCA_036562645.1 Methylophilaceae bacterium
ATCAGGGCTGACGCCAGCCGCGCCATCTCCATATCCACAGCGCCAGACCCATCGACAGGCTGCCCATTACCGCAAGCATGACCAGGTTCTCGTGGAATACCGCGGCCTGTGCGGGCTGCCAGTCGAAGAACAGCCGGATGCCGTTAATGAAGTGATGCTCGAACATGAGCAGGCGAATCATGCCGAAAGCCGGGAAGTTCTGCGACAAGGCGAACACGACGCCGATCAGCATGATGTAGCAGAACCCGATCAGCCCGGCGCTGCTCTGCAGACGGGTCAGACTGGTGATCAGGATGGCGATGGCCATCAGCCCCAGGCTGGAGAACAGTAGCATCCACCAAAGCGTCCACAGCTTCAGCATCTGCCAGCTACCCACGATGCCGATGATGAGTATGCCGGATGCCAGGGCCAGTGTCAGATGGAACAGCATCTTGGCCAGCAGTATCTCGAACGGGCTGGATGTCGTCAAAGACAAGGCCTGCAGGATGCCGCGCTCGCGCTCGTGCGCGGTGAAGGAGATGAACAGCGTGCAGCAGACGAAGAACTGCGCGGAGAATATCAGCATGGCGTTGACCATGGCGCGCGATTGCTTGCTGGCGAGGTCGATCTTGCCGCGATTCTGCTGTTGCGCCTCGCTGTGCTGCAGCGGCAGCGTGGACTGTATCAGCGGCTCACCGCCGTAGGCGCCCAGTTCGGCCAGCAGCCACTGCGTCAGCGGCTGCAGCGCGCGCACGTCGCCGCCATGGCGGAACACCAGGCTGAACCGGCGGCTGCCGTCGATGACGGCCTCGCCGATCTCCACGGCGCAGGTCACCTGCGGCGGATAGTCCGGATGCCGTTCGGGCGACAGGGGATGATCGACCGCGACGAATCTGACAGTGGGCCGGTCGCCCGTTCGCTGCAGGTACTCGGCGAGCGGGTCGCCATGCCTATGCACGACCAGGCAGGGGCGGCTGGCGATGGCCGCGGCCTGTGTCGTCGCCTTCGTCTCGATGCTGACCAGAAACGCCATCAGCACGACGAGGCCGACCGCCATCAGGGCCGAGGGGTTACGCCGGATGCGGAACCATTCCTTACAGTAGAGCACCCACAGGCGCTGCGGCAGTGTCGTCACCGGTAGGCCTCCCCGGTCAGCTTGCGGAACACGTCCTCGAAACGGAACTCGCGCGAATGCACGCGCACGCAGTGTTCTTCACGAAGAATGCGCGCCAGCCGCTCGCGCCCGGCGGGGTCGTCGAGGTGCAGGCTCTCGCGCCGCGTCTCGCCGTCCGTGTCGTACTGCACATCGCAGTAGCGCTCGGCATGGCGCGTGATGAAGGCGGTCGGCGTATCGCAGTCCAGCAGCCGGCCGCGCGCGATGATGGCGACACGGTCGCAGATCTGCTCGACCTCCTCCATGTCGTGCGTGGTCAGGAACACGGTGGTGCCTGATTCCGCCAGACTGCACAGCAGCCGGCGCACGAGCTGGACGGAGTGCGCGTCGAGATTGGCGGTCGGTTCGTCGAAGAACACCAGCCGC
>DATCJT010000141.1:0-2463 GCA_036562645.1 Methylophilaceae bacterium
CCCTCGTGCTCTCAGCGCTTGTTTTTTCACGCATTTGGGGCACCTGGGAAGGAGGGATTCAGAAAATCCTGGCAAGTGATTGATTCACTGGCACCTTCTTTTTTTTCTGTCTGCGCTGCATGCGCTGCAATCTTATTACCCACACGCTCACGGATTGGATGACGTCAACCGTTTGGGCGGGCGTTTCATTCGCCGCCACATCAGGCTATCACTCCGCACCCGGTGCGTTGCTGCTCGCAAGGTGCCATTGCAGCGTAGTGCAGCGTAACCTGGCCCGCCCAGCGAAACGTAACCGCTGTCATCGTCTGGGGTTTCCCGTCACCCCCGGCAACGAACCATGCCCATTTCGTCCGGCGAACCAAGGTCGCTTTGGTTTCTGGGTCGAGGTCCGGGTAACCGGGTACCGGTTCAATCGGCACTGTTTTGCCAGCCTCCACCCCACCCGGTCGGCGCTGTCCTGCCGTTTGGGTGCGTGGTAATAGCTACCGCATGGAGCGCCGCGCGCGCAGCGTTGTCCATGCCATTGTCATATCAAAGTACCATACCCTCGAGCAGACCGCGCACTGCAGTGCTGCCGTTGTGCGCTGTGGCCATTTCGCAGACCCCACCCATGGGCATGCTTGCGGTCAGTGACCGTACGTCGATGCGAGCGGGAGCCGGTTGTGCGAGCGCTGTTTCGGGTTCTTCCATGGTCACCGCGGCCGTGGTTGACGTCATCCCCATGGTGTACACCGCCCAGTTGTTGAAGGCCATACTCCATCATCATGGTTGATTGACCTTGCCCTCGTTTCCCGGCTCCCTTGACCGAGCCCTCATGCGGCTTGCCTTTGCTGGGCGGCAAGCCATGCCCGTTCGAACTGCATCGGGCTGACGTTGCCCAGCGTCGAGTGCAAGCGCCGATGATTGTAGAAGGTCAACCAGTCCATGATCTCGTCCATCGCCGCGCGGCGCGTGGCGAATCGCTTGCCGTGCAACCGACCGACCTTCAGCGAACCCCACAGGCTCTCCGTGGGCGCGTTATCCCAGCAGTCGCCCTTGCGGCTCATCGATGCCTGCATCCCGTAGGCCTTGAGCGCTCGCGTGAACTCCTTGCCGCAGTACTGGCTGCCACGGTCACTGTGCATGATCAGCCCGGGTGCCGGACGTCGCCGGAACCACGCCATGCGCAGCGCCTCCACGACGAGGTCCTGACGCATGTGCGGCTTCATCGACCAGCCCACCACTTGCCGGCTGAACAGGTCCAGGATCACCGTCAGATACAACCAGCCTTCGTCGGTTGCGACGTACGTGATGTCACTCGTCCACACCGCGTTCGGCGCCGCCGGCGAGAAGTTCCGCTGCAGCAGATTCGGCGCCACCGGCAACGAGTGATTGCTGTCCGTGGTCGCCTTGAACTTGCGCTTGCCGCGCGCCCTGATTCCGTGCTGCTGCATCAGTTTTCGCACCCGCTCCTTGCCCACTCGTATGCCTCGAGCCAGCAACTCCTTCCACACCCGCGGCCAGCCATACTCGCCCTTGCTTTCGGCGTGCACAGCGCGGATGTGCACGAGCAACGCATCGTTGCCGAGCCGCCGCGCATACGGCTTGCTCGATCGACGCCGGTGTTCGTGGTATCCGCTGGTACTCACGCCCAACACTTCGCAGCTCAACGACACCGGCCATTGCTTGCGGTGCCGCTCGATCCAGGCGTACTTCAGTCCCGCTGCTTCGCGAAGTACGCCGTCGCTTTTCCCAAGATGTCGCGCTCCATCCGAAGCCGCGCGTTCTCCGCGCGCAACCGCGCAATCTCCATCTGCTCCGGGCTCACCGGCTTGCTGCCCGCACCGCCCAGCCGACCCTGCTGCTCGGCCTTGATCCAGTTGTGCAGCGTCTGCTCGGCCAACCCAAGTATCTTCGCCGTGGCCGCGATGCTCTGGCCCGTCTTCGCCAGTCGCACCGCCTCGATCTTGAACTCCAGCGTGTACTTCGCCCTCGTCATGCCCATCACTTCCGTTCTCCTTGCTGATGATTTTGAACCACTCAGCAAGGGATCCGGTTCTCGGGGGCAAGGTCAATCCCGGGACGCCGTGTTGGGCGTGTCCGGGCCAGCAAGGCGGCCATATGGCGAAACTGCCGGTGCCGGCCGTTGCACGAGGCGACGATCGTGGCCGTGACGATCGAATCGGCGTGCGGTGTGGAGGTGGCCGACACCATCGTGGCCACTGCTGGTGTCGACCGCCCGTTCAGCGGCGCGGGGGAACCCTCGGGTGACCTGGGCCTTTCCGGGCGGTGTCGCGGTGTGGCCTTCGAGCGCCCTGCGGGCCGGCGCGTCCGGCAGGGCGGCGCCGTGGGGGCACAGCCGCGAATCTGGTGTCTGCCTACGTTGCGCGCGCTTGGCCGGGGGGGCTTCGCGTCGCTGGGCAGCGACGCCGGCCTCCTGTCCGAGGGCGCTGCGTGCCGTGCAGATGCTGGCGAAGGGAGGGT
>DATCJT010000144.1:0-1525 GCA_036562645.1 Methylophilaceae bacterium
GTGTCCAGTCTGCGCGCTGCGCGGATCGCATATGCAAACGAGTTCCCAACGACTGAAGACGGTGATCCGGACACAGGCAACATCCACGCAAACATCCGTGCGCTGAAAGCCCGCGCCGAGCGGCTGGAGGCGGAGGTGGAGCGCGTGACGTGCGAACTGATGGACGCCATCACCCGCGCCGACAAGCTGGAGGAGGCGTTGCGAGAACTTGTGGACGTGTTCAGCGAGTCCGGCATGTACGACGAGGAAGTGTTCGCCAAGGCCCGCGCAGCGCTGGGACAGGAGGATGGCCAGTGAAGCACGGGCTGATGGGATTCATTTTCGGCGTGGCGCTTGCCGTTTGCGGCTTCCCGTTCACGACGTGGCAATTCTGGCTGTTGATGCCGCTCGCAATTCTTTGGGGCGTCGTGGTCGGCAAGGGGGATGACCGTGACTGACTTGATCAAACGGCTGCGGGTCAATGCGCCGCAGGCCGAGAGCTCGGATCAGGCGCAGACGACCGTCCCCGCCGACCCCCGGGCCGCAGTCGAGCAGGCCATCGTCGAGACACTCAGACGCGAGCGAGGGGGGTTGAGGTATGAGCGACATCCAGCGCGGTAACGAAGGCATCTACCTGGGCACCTGGACCGGATGGGACGGCCCCAACGAGCGCCCGCCGCTGCCGCAGTACCCGCAACCGTGGGACCTGCCCGAACGGCCGCCGACGGCTAGCAATGATCGAGATCGTATGCTGGTTCCACGTCAGCGTACTCGTCAGTGCCGCAGCCGGAGGGCTGCTGTGAGCATGCGCGACCGGCTCGCTGCCGTAGCGTGCTACGTGCTGGTGTTCCTCGTGCTGCCCGCCATTCTCTTTATCGCCGCCGCAGTGCGCGGTTGGCGTCCGTGAGGCCAACATGATTACCCGATCAACCTACGCTCCGACCAACAAAGAGCGCCTCGCCGCGTGGTGCGCGAAAGCTGCACTGGCGGGGCTGCTGCAAGGCAATTCGTTCTTCAAGTTCAAGTGGAGGAAGTGATGGCTAGCAAGAACAAGTACGTGATCCGTATGCAGTACGCAGGCCAGCGGCGCCGCTACTACTTCACCAGCAAGCGTAAGGCCGAGGACTTTGCAAAGCTCTTCGACCTCCCCAAGTCCCAGATCAAGGCGCTGTGACATGGACGACGAGGACTTCATCGCCGCAATGAGCGAAGGCATCCCGCCTATTAAGCCGCCTGTGCGGGACGAGTCGGAGGACTGAGTTACGGGGAGGAATGCGCAGGCTGATGCGCAGCAGCGTGTACCCAGAGAGCGCGGATCACCCGAGTGCATGGCGGGGCCGCAAGCCGGAGATCAGCACCGGCCCTCCCCACCCACCAGCAGCCATCCCTCTCTCGTGGCTGCACCCCGCGCCGGCCGGGCAATGCCGGCAACTACACAAACACGCCGGGCCGAGTCCCGGCAGGAGATTTCGATGAATGCAGTAGTCACCCGCGACGAGATCATGCCCGTGCAGCAGGCATCCGAGGAATCGGCCCTCCTGTCGAT
>DATCJT010000150.1:0-89967 GCA_036562645.1 Methylophilaceae bacterium
TCCAGCGCGAGGTAGAGCCTGCCCTGCTTTTCGTAGATGGCGATGCGGCACGGCGCGAAGGCGGCAAACTCCGGGTATTCCATCAGAACTTCGGCGCCGATGCTGAGGCTGCAATAGGTGCGCACTTCGATCAGGCCCTGCAGCTTCTGACCGCGTTCGATAATGTGTTCGCCGATGGGGAAGATCGCCGGGCTGACGAAGTTCTTGCCGAGCGCGGCGGAATCGAGGCTGATGACGATATCCTGATGGCTGACGCCGGGTTCCACCGGCACGATGTAGAGCGCGTTGTCCGGATTGACCGGCGGCATCGGCGCCACCTGGCCAGCCGCCGCGCAGGCCGGCAATGTGATGAGGCTGGCAACCAGCGCCAGCGCGGGGATGAGGAATCGGGTGTTCATGGTTGCAATCCTTCCAGCTGTGCTTCAAGTAACGGTGGCGGACGCCTGAAGCGCCGCCACCGACCAATCAATCAATTTTCTCAATACGCTAGCCGTTCATCGCATGCTGCACCGCCTTGCGGTCGTAATCCGGTGCCAGCAATTGAATAAAGGCATAGGCGAAGCCACGCAGATAGGCGTCGCGGCGGATACCAAGATGGGTCGTGCTCTCCGGGAAGAGGTGGCTGGCATCTATCATGGCCAGGTTGCTGTCCCGCTGCGGATCGTAGGCCATTTTCGCCAACAGGCCGATGCCCAGCCCCAGGCTGACATAGGTCTTGATGACGTCGGCATCGATGGCGGTCAACACGACATTGGGCGTCAAGCCGAGCTTGTTGAATTCACCCGTGACGATGGCGCTGCCGGTAAAACCGAAGTCGTAGGTGACCAGCGGCTCCGCGGCGATCTTCTGCAGCGTCAGCGGTTTGTCTTCCAGCAGCGGATGGCCGTGCGGCACGACGATGCAGCGGTTCCAGCGGTATAGCGGCAGGCAGAAGATGCGGTCATAGGTGTTGATGGCTTCGGTGGCGATGCCGATATCGGCCTCGCCGCTAACGACCTGTTCCGCAACCTGGGTCGGATTGCCCTGGTGTATCGTCAGTTTGACCTTGGGATACATGTCAACGAACTGCTTGACCGCGGCCGGCAGGCGGTAACGCGCCTGGGTGTGGGTGGTGGCGATGGTCAGCGTGCCGCTGTCCTCGTTGCTGAACTCCTCACCCACGCGCTTGATGTTCTCCATCTCCTGCAGCAGGCGGGCCGTCAGTTCCAGCACTTCCTTGCCCGGCTCGGTCACGCCGGTCAGACGCTTGCCGTTGCGCTGGAAGATCTGAATGTTGAGCTCGTCCTCCAGCAGCTGGATCTGCTTGCTCACCCCGGGCTGCGAGGTATGCAGTGCTTCCGCCGCCGCCGAGATGTTGAGGTTCTGGCGGGCGACTTCATGTATGTAGCGCAGTTGGTGCAGTTTCAACTCGACACCCCATATAACCGAAAGGAATATGATAGACCAACTTATTATTAAAATCACGCCGCGCTTGCTGCTATAGTGCGGCTCTGTTCGAAGTTACCTCAACAAAGGCATTTCGTGGAAGTCGGTTATATTGTTTCCGGCCTGCTGGTCGGTCTTCTGGTCGGATTGACCGGAGTCGGCGGCGGTTCCCTGATGACACCGCTGCTTGTTTTCCTGTTCAACTTTTCACCCGCAGTCGCAGTTGGCACGGATCTGTTGTTCGCCGCCATTACCAAGGCCGGCGGCGTCTTCGTGCATCACGGCACACACGGCTCGGTGGACTGGAAGATCGTGCGCCAGCTGGCTAGCGGCAGTCTGCCTGCGGCCGTGCTGACCATTCTGCTGTTGCGTCACCTCGACCAGAGCGACAAGGACATTTCCGGGCTCATCACCTACAGCCTGGGCATCGCGCTGATCCTGACCTCGCTTGCCGTCATTGTGCGCGCCTATCTGAAGCGCAATGCGCCGCCACTCGAGCAAGAGAGCAATGTCGGGCGTTTCGGTGACCGGCAGCCGGCCGTCACTATCGCCGTCGGTGTGGTGCTCGGCATCCTTGTGACGCTTTCGTCGGTGGGCGCGGGCGCGCTCGGCACGGTGGCGCTGTTCTTCCTCTACCCGAGGCTGCCAGCCCTGAAGGTGGTCGGCACCGACCTTGCGCATGCCATTCCGCTGACCGCCCTCGCCGGCGCCGGTCACTGGACCATGGGCAATGTCGATTTCTCGCTGTTGGCAACACTGCTCGTAGGCTCGCTGCCGGGGATCTGGCTGGGAAGTCATCTAAGTGCGCGTATTCCTGATAGAATATTACGCCCTATTCTGGCCTCCATCTTGCTGCTGATTGGCCTCAAGTTTGTAACGAATTAGCGAATGAATCCATGTATATATACGACGAGATAGACCAAGCCATAGTCGACCAGCGCGTCGCGCAGTATCGCGACCAGGTGAGACGCTTCCTCGCCGGCGAGCTCAGCGATGAGGAATTCCGTCCGCTGCGCCTACAGAACGGCCTTTACATCCAGCGTCATGCGCCCATGCTGCGCATCGCCATTCCATACGGCACGCTTTCTTCCAGGCAGCTGCGCAAGCTGGCGGATATCGCCAAGCGCTATGACCGTGGTTACGGGCATTTCACGACCCGCACCAATCTGCAGCTGAACTGGCCCAAGCTCGAGGATACGCCGGACATCCTGGCCGAACTCGCGACCGTGCAGATGCACGCCATCCAGACCTCCGGCAACTGCGTCCGCAACATCACGACGGACCAGTTTGCCGGTGTCGCGCCGGACGAGATCATCGACCCGCGCGCCGTGGCCGAAATCATCCGTCAATGGAGCACCTTCCATCCAGAGTTCGCCCTGCTGCCTCGCAAGTTCAAGATCGCCGTCTCCGGTTCCAAACAGGATCGCGCCATCGTCCAGGCGCACGATATCGGCCTCGAGTTCTACTACGACGACCAGCAGAAGATGGCGGTCAAGGTCTGGGTCGGCGGCGGTCTGGGACGCACCCCCATCCTCGGCAGCGTCATCCGCGAACATCTGGAATGGCAGCATATCCTCACCTACTGCGAGGCGATCATTCGCGTCTACAATCTGCACGGCCGCCGCGACAACTCGTTCAAGGCCCGCATCAAGATCCTGGTCAAGGCGCTCGGTATCGACGAGTTCCGCCGTCAGGTCGAGGAGGAATGGCAGCACCTGAAGGACGGCCCCAACACCATCACCGAGACCGAACTGCAGCGCGTATCGAAATTCTTCACGGCCATGCCGTATGAGGACCTTCCGGCACATGACGCCGGCTTCGACAGCGCGGTCGCCAGCAATCCGGCCTTCGCCGCCTGGGTCAAGCGCTGCGTACACGGCCACAAGGTGCCGGGCTACCGTGCCGTCACGCTGTCACTGAAAGCGCACGGCAAGGCGCCGGGCGACATCACCTCCGAGCAGATGCTGGTCGTGGCCGACCTCGCCGACAAATACAGCTTCGGCGAACTGCGCGCCTCGCACGAACAGAATCTGATCCTGACGGACGTCAAGCTGAGCGACCTCTACAGCGTATGGGAAATCGCCCGCGCCAACGGCCTCGCGACACCCAACATCGGCCTCCTGACCGATATCATCTGCTGCCCCGGTGGCGACTTCTGCTCACTCGCCAATGCCAAGAGCATCCCGATCGCCGAAGCGATCCAGCGGCAGTTCGATGATCTGGACTATCTGTACGATATCGGCGAGATCGAGCTCAACATCTCGGGCTGCATGAACGCCTGCGGCCATCACCATGTCGGCCATATCGGCATCCTCGGCGTTGACAAGGATGGTTCGGAGTGGTACCAGGTCACCATCGGCGGTAGTCAGGGCAACGATGCCAGCCTGGGTACCGTCATCGGCCCCGCCTTCGCCGCGGAGGAAATGCCCGGCGTCATCCAGCGCCTGATCGAGGTGTATCTGCGTGAACGTACCGAAGAGGAGCGCTTTATCGACACCGTGCGCCGCATCGGCATCGGCCCGTTCAAGGAACATGTGTATGCCAAGCATGAGGAGGCAGCCCATGTCTAACCTGATACGCAACAACGCCATCGTCGAGAACGAATGGACCACCGTCACGATGCCTGCCGGTCAGGAGGTCGTACGCAAGCAGGCCGGCAAGGTCGTGCTGTTCAAGCTGACCGGCGAGCAGACCTACACGCCGGAACAGATTGCCGCCACTGTCATTCCGGAGAACGGCAAGATCATCGTACCGCTGCCGGTCTGGAAGGCACGCAAGGCGGAGCTTGCGCCGCGTCTATCCAAGGGTGAGTTGGGCATCTGGCTCGCCACGCACGAACTGCTGCAGGATCTGGTGGACTCCGTTGATGACATCAACCAGCTGCCGATCATCGCCGTCTATGTGGAGCGCTTCGCCGACGGTCGCATCTTTTCCATCGGCACCCTGCTCCGCACGCGCCACGGCTATAGGAACGAGCTGCGCGCCTTCGGTGACGTGCTGCGCGACCAGCTGTTCTTCCTGAAACGCTGCGGCTACGACAGCTACCTGATCCGTGCCGACCGCTCCGCCGAGGATGCGCTGGCCGGTCTACAGGATTTCACTGAGCCGTACCAGGGTGCGGTGGACATCACGCTGCCAGTCTGGCGACGGAAACCGAGATGAACGGCGAGGTCTCACTGCTCCGCCCCGCTGCCGTCAATCCAGCCACTTCGCCGGAATTGACGGATGCGCTGCGTGCCACGGTCGAAAACAAGACCAAGAGCGTGCTCGCGCTGTTGCAGTCCATCGTCGATGAATTCGGCCGCAACCGCGAGGTGACGTTCGCCAACAGTCTTGGCGCCGAGGACATGGTGCTGACCGACCTGATTCTCGACAACAGGCTGCCGATCGAGATATTCACACTCGATACCGGCCGTCTGCCCGCCGAGACCTACGATCTCATGGCGGAAACGGAAAAGGTCTATAAGACCCGCCTGCGCGTACTATTCCCTCTCCACGAGAGTGTGGAAGCCTATGTACAGACGCACGGCATCAACGCCTTTTACGAGTCGGTCGACCTGCGCAAGGCCTGCTGCCACATGCGCAAGGTGGAACCCCTGCAGCGTGCGCTGAAAGGCAAGAAAGCCTGGATAACCGGCATGCGCGCCCAGCAGTCCGCCACCCGCGCCGCTCTGCCGGTGCGCCAGTACGATGAAGGCAACGGGCTGGAAAAGTTCAACCCGCTCAGCGACTGGACGGAGCAGGAAGTGTGGGCCTATATCCGCATGTTTGAAGTGCCCTACAACAGACTGCACGACCAGTTCTATCCCAGCATCGGCTGCGCGCCATGCACCCGGGCCATCGCCATGGGCGAGGATATCCGCGCCGGCAGGTGGTGGTGGGAAGACCCGGAAAGCAAGGAATGCGGGTTGCACGTGAAGCGCAGCGACAGGTGACATTCGCTGCGACTGCTAGGTTTCCCTCATCAGAACGGACGGAACCCGGGTGCCAAATCTAGAATCTTCATTAAGAGATTCTGGTATTTGTTTGATTTAATAGTTAATTTACGGTGATTGACATGACCAGTACAACCCAAAAGACCCTGAGCCACCTCGACTGGCTGGAAGCGGAAGCGATCCACATCCTGCGCGAGGTCGCCGGTCAGTGCTCCAATCCTGTGCTGCTGTTCTCCGGCGGCAAGGATTCGCTGTGCCTGTTGCGGCTAGCCGAAAAGGCTTTCCGCCCGGGCCGCTTCCCCTTCCCTCTGCTGCATATCGACACCGGACATAATTACCGCGAAGTGATCGAGTTCCGCGACCAGCGTGCAGCCGAGCTGGGTGAGCGCCTGATCGTGCGCTCGGTGGAGGACTCCATCCGTCGCGGTACCGTCGTGCTGAAAACACCGGACGAGCCGCGTAACAAGCATCAGTCGGTGACGCTGCTGGAAGCGATCGAGGAGTTCGGGTTCGACTGCTGCATCGGTGGCGCAAGGCGCGACGAAGAGAAGGCACGCGCCAAGGAACGCATCATGAGCTTCCGGGACGAGTTCGGCCAGTGGGATCCGAAGAACCAGCGCCCGGAACTCTGGAACCTGTACAACGCCCGCACCCACAAGGGCGAGAACATCCGCGCCTTCCCCATCTCGAACTGGACCGAGATGGATGTCTGGCAATACATCGAGCGTGAGAATCTCGCGCTGCCCAGCATCTATTTCGCCCATCAGCGCGACGTGGTCATGCGCGGCGGCGCCATCGTTCCGGTCAATGTGCAGCTTGCCACCGGCGAAGTGATCAACCTGCCCAAGCCGGGCGAGGAAATCATCAGCATGCAGGTGCGCTTCCGCACCGTGGGCGATATCACCTGCACCGCTCCGGTACCGAGTGACGCCGACAGCGTCAGCAAGATCGTGCTGGAAACGGCAACCACGACCATTACCGAACGCGGCGCCACGCGCCTCGACGACCAGACCTCCGACGCATCCATGGAGCAGCGCAAGAAGGAGGGTTATTTCTGATGGATACCATGAACAGACAACACAACGACAGCCTGCTGCGGTTCATGACCTGCGGCAATGTTGACGACGGCAAGAGCACGTTGATTGGCCGCCTGCTGTACGACACCAAGGCCATTCTGGCGGATACGCTGACCAATATCGAGCGGACATCGAAGAAACGCGGCATGACCGCCGTTGACCTCTCCCTGCTGACCGACGGTCTGCAGGCGGAGCGCGAACAGGGCATCACCATCGATGTCGCCTATCGCTACTTCTCGACCGGAACGCGCAAGTACATCATCGCCGATGCGCCGGGTCATGAGCAGTACACGCGCAACATGGTGACGGCCGCATCCACGGCCAACCTCGCCATCATCCTGATCGACGCGCGCAAGGGTGTGCAGACACAGACACGCCGCCACTCCTATATCGCACATCTGGTCGGCATTCCCCATATCGTCGTCGCCGTCAACAAGATGGACCTGACCGATTACGATCAGTCCGTGTTCGAGCAAATCCGTGCCGACTATCTGGCATTCGCCGAGCAGCTCGGCCTGCAACGGGAAGGACATGACATCACCTTTATCCCGATCTCGGCGCTGAACGGCGACATGGTCGTGGAACGCGGCAACGCCATGCCCTGGTACCAAGGCCCGACCCTGCTCGAAGTATTGGAAAACGCTCCCCCCGCACATTCCGAGCGGCTGGAACAGTTCCGCTTCCCGGTGCAGTACGTCTGCCGCCCGCATGCATCCGACGATGCCGAGCTGCACGACTACCGCGGCTTCATGGGTCGCATCGAGTCCGGTGAAATCGCGGTCGGCGATGCCGTGACCGTGCTGCCTTCCGGACAGTCCTCGCGCATCAAGGCCATCGAGCTCGGCGGACAGCAATTGCAGCACGCCATCACCGAACAGTCGGTGACGCTGCTGCTGGAAGACGAAATCGACATCTCGCGCGGAGACATGCTGGTCAAGACCGGTCAGGCGCCGGAGACGGTCAAGCAGATCGAGGCCATGGTCTGCTGGTTGTCGGAAACCCCGATGTCGCCGGCACGCACCTACATCGTGCGCCATACGACACGTGAGACCAAGGCCAAGATCGGCTCGATCAGCTATCGTGTCGATGTCAATACGCTCGAACATCTGCCGGGTGAGGCGCTAGCCATGAATGACATCGCGCGTATGACCCTGAAGCTGGCGCAACCGCTGATGGTGGATCCGTACAAGGTCAACCGTGCCACCGGCGCCTTCATCATCATCGACGAGTCCACCAACAACACCGTGGGCGCAGGCATGATAGAGGCCTAGGAAAGAAAGCGACGGAACGGAGGGACTATGCCTTCGTTCCGCATCCTGGCCAGGCGAATATTTCGCACGGGCTTTCAACAAGAGGACAACATCCTTTAAAATAGAGCCGCCACGCATGGGTGGCATGAGAGGAAGAGATAATGACTTACGTAGTGACTGAAAACTGTATCCAATGCAAATATACCGATTGCGTGGACGTCTGCCCGGTTGACTGTTTCGTTGAGGGTCCGAACTTCCTCGCCATCAACCCTGACGAATGCATCGACTGCACGCTGTGCGTGGCCGAATGCCCGGCTGAAGCCATCTTCGCCGAGGACGATGTGCCTGAGGATCAACAGGAGTTCATCGAGCTCAATGCACGGCTGGCACAGATCTGGCCCGCCATTACCGCGAAGAAGGATCCCCTGCCGGATGCCGATGCAAACAACGGCCGCCCTGGCAAGCGTGCCGAACTGATCGAGTAAGCTTCCGCGCAATAGAAAAACGGGAATCTCATGATTCCCGTTTTTTGTTTCTACTGCTCCGCTGCCTCATGCGGCAGGCGTCAGTATCCAGAGCGATGTCGTTTCCGCACGCCGCGCCTCATGCAGCGCATCCTGTGTATCCATCGTCCTTGGATGCTGCGGCTTGATGTCCAGTTTCTCGCTGACATGTAGCCCCGCATCGGCGATCATCTGCAACAATTGCTCGCGTGAACGCAGGCCGAGATGCTCTGCCAGGTCGGACAGGATCAGCCAGCCCTCCCCGCCCACCTCCAGATGCCCACATAGCCCCTGCAGAAAGCCCTTGAGCATGCGATGCTCGGGATCGTAGACGGCCTGATCCAGCCTGCTGTTGGCACTGGCCGGCAGCCACGGCGGATTGCACACGACAAGGTCGGCCTTGCCCGGCGGGAAAAGGTCGGCTTGCATGACGCGCACCTGCCCCGCCAGACCGAGACGCTGGATGTTCTCCTGCGCGCAGGCGATAGCGCGCACGTCCAGATCGGTAGCGATGACCTCGGGCACGCCGCGTTTGGCCAGCAATGCCGCAATCACGCCGGTGCCGGTGCCGATATCGAAGGCGCGGCGCCTGCCTGCGAGCGGAGCCTGCGCCAACAGCTCCAGATATTCGCCGCGTACCGGCGAGAACACGCCGTAATGCGGATGTATGCGGTCACCAAGCACCGGGATCGCGACGCCCTTCTTGCGCCACTCATGCGCGCCGATCACACCTAGCAGTTCGCGCAGCGCGACCAGGGAATCCCCGGCCGACGGTCCATACGCATTGAGGCATGCATCGCGGACATCCGGTGCGCGACGCAGGGGCACGACATATTCCGCATCCAGAGGTATCAGCAACATGCCGAGTATGCGCGCACGCTGGAGTTGCTCCTGACGATACAGATGGAATGCCTGTAACCGGCTTTCCGGCTGCCTGGCGCGGCGCTTTCTGTGGTCGATTCGCCGCGCGATGGCCTGCAGTAGCTGCCGGGCATTTTGGTAGTCACCGCGCCAGAGTATGGCCGTTCCCTCGCAGGCATACCGAAAGGCGATATCCGCCTTCATCCGGTCATCGGCCACGAGGACACGTTGCGGCGCCCGGCTTCCGTTCTCCGAGCGCCAGAGCGCGGATCTCTCCTCGCCTGCCTCGATCCAGGTTACATACTGCCGGTCGTCCATATCAACCATTCCCGCGATCCAGCAGCGCCGTCCTGCGCACAGCGATCCAGCTGATGCCGACATAGATGGCCATCGCCGCCGCCAGGCCGGCGGGATGATGCCAGACCAATGGCGCGACCAGACCGGCGGAAACCGTCGATAACATCATCTGCACGAACGCCTGGCCCGAGGCTGCGGTGCCGCGTATGCGCGGATGCCGGTCCAGCGCCGCGATGGAGAGCGTCGGCACGGCCAGCGCCATGCCGATATTGAACAGGGCGACCGGCAGGATGTTGTAGATGAAGTAGGTCGGCAGCAGGCTGCTTACCAGCAGATTGATGAGCGCCATCAGTCCCATCCAGCCATAGGCGATGTGGAGCAGCCGCACCGAGGTCATACGGCCGGCAGCACGTCTGGCCAGATAGGATCCCAGCACCATGCCGCAGACGGTGGGAATGAACATCCAGCCGAACTGGAATTCGCTCAGCCCCAGATGCTGCACCAGAAACACCGGACTCGACAGTACATAGATGAAGAAACCGGAGAAATTGGCTCCCACTGCGATGACCAGCAGATTGAATCCGCGGTCGCTGAAAACGGTTCTGTAACTCGCGAGCACGCTGCCTGCCGACAGCGGGATGCATTTCTGCGGCGGCATGGTCTCTGGCAGGAGTTTCATCGCGGCATACAGTGACCCGGCGGCATACAGCGCCAGAAACACGAAGATCGCCTGCCAGTGGACACCGAGCAGCAATCCGCCGATCACGGGCGCGATGGCCGGCGCAATGCCGAACAGCATCTGCACCGTCGCCATGACGCGCTGCGCCTGTGCCCCTGAGAACAGATCCCTGACCATGGCACGCGCCACGACATTGCCGGCGCCGCCGCCGATGCCCTGCAGCATGCGGAAGAACCACAGGGTTTCGACATTGGGCGCCAGCGCACATCCGATCGATGCCAGCACGAACAGACTCAGCCCCCAGCGGATGGCGGCGATGCGCCCGATCGCATCGGAGATGGCTCCGTGCCATAACGTCATCAGCGTATAGGGAAGCAGATAGAAGGTCAGGCTTTGCTGGACTTCAAGTATGCTCGCATCGAAATCGAGCTCCAGCGCACCGAATGCCGGCAGATACGTATCGATGGCGAACGGCGCCAGTGCTGCAAGGCTGGCCAGCACGAGTGCCAGTGTGATATTGGAGGACTTCATGTCGATTCAACCGTAAGATCGGGCGCAAAATAAAAACGCGCCGCAAGGCGCGCTCCCATTATAGACCGGAACGGTGTCATTTCACGGCAGCGCATGAAACTCGCTGACACGTTCCTGCAATTCGCCGTCGATCAGTCGTTTCGAATTCCGGTCATTGCGGAAAATGATGGGCTGTGCCTGCAGCTGCGGGTTTCTTGCATCTTCGGTCGCCTGCTCGATGACATGATGATGCGGCGACAATGCGCAGACCGGATCGGCCGCTTCCGGATCGCCGGTCAGCAGATAGCTCTGACAGCGGCAACCTCCAAGGTCCTTCTCCTTTTCCGGACAGCTGCGACATGGCTCCTTCATCCAGCTGTCGCCGCGATACCTGTTGAAAGCGGGCGAGTCATACCAGGCCCAGCGCAGATCATGCTCGCGCACGTTGGGGAACTGCAATCCCGGCAGCACCCGGGCGGAATGGCACGGCAGCACGTCACCGTTGGCAGTCACGATCATAAAGACCTCGCCCCAGCCGTTCATGCATTTCTTCGGCCGGTCGGAAAAATAATCCGGCACGACGAAGAAGATCTTCATCTTGGTGCCGGAATTGGCCCGGTATTCATTGGTGACGCGCTCGGCTTCCTCGAGCTGCTCCCGGCTCGGCATCAACTGGTTGCGGTTGATCAGCGACCAGCCGTAGTATTGGGTATTGGCGAGCTCGACGTAATCGGCGCCTAGCGCCTCGGCCATCTCCAGGATCTGCCCGATGTGCCCGATGTTGTAACGATGGATGACCACGTTCAGCACCATCGGATAGCCATGCCCCTTGATCATGGCGGCCACTTTCTTCTTCAGCTCGAAGGTTCGGGTGTTGGTGATGAAGTTGTTGATCTCTTCCGTGATATCGTGCATGGACAGCTGGATATGGTCCAGCCCGCCTTCCTTGAAAGCCTGGATGCGTTTCTCGGTCAAACCGACACCAGAGGTGATGAGGTTACTGTAGTAGCCCAGTCTGTGCGCCTCGGCGACGATCTCCTCGATGTCGTCACGCAATAGCGGCTCGCCGCCGGATATGCCGAGCTGGATGGCCCCCAGCTTGCGCGCCTCGCGCAAGGTGTCGATCCACTGTTCGGTGCTGAGCTCGTCGCGGGTGTGCCGGTCATAATCGGTCGGGTTGTAACAGAAGGCACAATGCAGCGGGCAGCGGTAGGTGATTTCCGCCAGCAACCACAAGGGCTGCGTACGCGTCACGGATGCCGCGACACCGTTGTTCTGTGCCTGAACCGTTTTCTGCACGGCTGAATCGCCCAGCGAATTTTGCGTCATCTTGCCGCTCCTCAAACCTTGCGTATCCAGAACTTGCCGGCTGCCAACTCGATCATGCTCAGGATATCCTGCTCTATCCCCTCGACACCAGGAAAGGCCGCCTTCAGCTCGGCAATGATGTCGCCGACCGTGGCTTTGCCGTCCACGCGCTTCAGCACCTCGCCGGCGCTGCCATTCAGCTTGACCATACCTTCGGGGAAAAGAATCACGTAGCTTTGCTGCGCCTCTTCCCACTGGAAGCGATGATGCGGTGCCAGGGCATAAACATCGTTAAGTTCAATCTGCTGCTCCATGACGCTCAATCCGTAATCTGAATGACAGGCTGGCGCACGTAATCGCGGCCTTCAACCTTGACATCGGTGCAGGCCAGCATGATGGAATCCGCGATCACCCACAGCACATCGAGTTTGAATTGCAGGATCTCCAGCGCACGTTCCTGCAATTCGCGTGTTCTGCCGAAGTAATCCAGCGTCACCTGCAGCCCCTGCTCCACATCGCGGCGGGCCTCGAACAGGCGCTTCTTGAAGTACATGAGCCCTTCTTCCTTGACCCATGGGTACATTTCCGGCCAGGAACTGATGCGCTGCTGATGGATATGCGGCGCGAACAGCTCCGTCAGCGAGGAACAGACCGCCTCCTGCCATGGACGCTGTCTGGCGAAATTGACATATGCGTCGACAGCAAAACGCACGCCCGGGCTGACCATCCTGAGTGAGGTCACGTCTTCCCGGGTGAGTCCGACCGCCTCGCCCAGCTTGATCCATGCCTCTATGCCTCCGATCTGGTCGCCGACACCATCATGATCGGTGATGCGCACGATCCACTGCTTGCGCACTTCCTTGTCCGGACAGTTGGACAGGATGGCCGCATCCTTGACCGGGATGGATATCTGGTAATAGAAGCGGTTGGCGACCCAGCACTGCAGTTGTTCCCGGGTCAGCTTGCCCTCGTACATCATCACATGGATAGGATGATAAATATGGTATCCCTTGCCCTTCTCACGCAGCTTGGCCTCGAACTCCTCGCGGCTCCAGGGTGCCTTTTCCTCTGCCATTTCTCTTCCTCTACAAAATGATGTCCATGCCGTCATAGGCGACCTCGATGCCATGACGTGCGAGTTCCGCGCGCTCGGCCGAGTCCTCGCGCAGAATCGGATTGGTATTGTTGATGTGTATCAGTATCTTGCGCACATTGCCGAACCTGTCCAGCTGTTCGATCATGCCACCAGGGCCGGACTGCGGATTGTGGCCGATGCTGCGCGCAGTCTTGGTCATCAGTCCGAGATCTATCATTTCGGTGTCGGTCCAGAAGGTGCCGTCAACCATGATGCAATCGGCCTGACTCATTAGAGCCGGCAGGTGCGGCTCGATTTCCTCAAGCCCCGGCGAATACCAGCATTTTTTGCCGGTGCTGATCTCCTCGATCAGAACGCCGATGGTGTCGCCCGGATGCGGGTCGTTACGATGCGGCGAATAAGGCGGTGCAGCACTCTTCAGCGCAACCGCGGTGAAACACAGATTGGGCACGCCGGGAATGGTGAAACTGGCCTTGCCGTCAATCGGAATATCGTGACGATTGACGCCGCAATAATGACCGAGAATGTTCAGTATCGGATTGCCCGAGGTCAGGTCCGCATATACCATGTCGGTGCAATAGATTTCGCGCTTTACCATTCCCTCCCTCAGCATGAACAGGCCGGTGGTATGGTCTATCTGCGCATCGATCAGCACGATGGCCTGAATGCCGGTATCTCGGATCGCGCGTCCCGGCTGCAATGGCGGGAAACTCTGGATCTGTTGCAGAACATCGGGTGATGCGTTGAACAGCACCCAGTTGATGCCGTCACTGCTGACACAGATCGATGACTGCGTGCGTCTGGTCGCCTTGATGGTGCCCTTGCGCAAACCGTCACAATTCGGGCAGTTGCAGTTCCACTGCGGGAAACCACCGCCGGCGGCCGACCCTAAAACATGTATATGCATAACTTCAGCTTTTCTCGTAATTCCCGGTAACCGGGTTTGGATCCGTTTTCCCCAAAGTGACACGGGCCACCCGAAGGCGGCCCGTTCTTGCTATCGATTAACGATTGCAAACGTACATGGTGACTTCAAAACCGAAACGCATTTCGGTAGCAGCTGGTTTTGTCCACATGATTTACTCTCCTTGTTTGGTTGAAATTCACGCTCGGAGCCAAACTCCTCACGTGCGAGACCATTGTGATATGGATGCTGAGGCAAACACAGGGCAAAAATGCGGAATCGCGCCTAAGTATTTTCATGACCGACATGCCTGATTTACCAGTAGCCATGCGTAAAGGCAACAAAAAAGCCTGACGATGTCAGGCTTTGCAGGCACGTCCATCAGGCTCGCTGCGACTTCGCCCGGCGCTGGCGCACGCTGGTCGCCAGTGTTTCCAACAGCGTGACCGTGTCGTCCCAGCCGAGGCATGCATCGGTGATCGACTTACCGTATTCCAGCTTGCATCCGGGTGAATAATCCTGGCGTCCCTCATTCAAGTGAGACTCCACCATGACGCCGATGATGCGCTGATCGCCGGCAGCAATCTGGCCTGCGACATCGGCTGCCACATCCAGCTGTCGCTTGAACTGCTTCTGACTGTTGGCGTGGCTGCAGTCTATCATCAGCCTCGGCGCAAGGCCGTTGTCCTCCAGCGCGCGGCATGCCGCTTCCACGCTGTCCGCATCATAGTTCGGCCTGCTACTGCCGCCGCGTAGGATCAGGTGACAATCCTCGTTGCCTGTCGTCGAGATGATGGCAGAACGCCCTTCCTTGGTCACCGACAGGAAATGGTGCGGCTGAGATGCGGTCTTGATGGCATCGATGGCGACACGGACATTGCCGTCGGTGCCGTTCTTGAACCCGACCGGGCAGGACAGTCCGGACGACAGTTCGCGATGCACCTGCGACTCCGTCGTGCGTGCGCCGATTGCGCCCCAGCTGACCAGATCGGCCGTATATTGCGGCGTGATGGTGTCGAGAAACTCCATGGCGGCCGGCATACCCAGCTCATTGACATCGAGCAGGAACTTGCGTGCCTTCTCCAGTCCCTCGTTGATGCGATAGCTGCCGTCCAGGAAGGGATCGTTGATCAGGCCTTTCCATCCGACCGTGGTGCGCGGTTTCTCGAAATAGACGCGCATAACGATCATCAGGTCGGCAGCCAGTCTGGTACGCACCTCCTTCAGACGTTTCGCATATTCCAGACCGGCTTCGGTATCGTGAATCGAGCATGGTCCCACCACTACCAGCAGGCGATCGTCGCTGCCATGCAGTATCCTGTGAATCGCGGCACGCGCAGCGAGAATGTTATGGGTGGACTCGTTGCTTTCCTTGAACTTGTCCAGCAATTCCAGCGGCGTGATGAGGTCCTGTATCTCCTTGATACGGACGTCGTCCGTTGCCGGTTTTTCGTATGCAGTCATCTGGTTAAATCTGGTTTCCGGTTTTCAATAGTGATTCCAGCACGTCGAGAAAACGGGCATTCTCCTCGAACAGCCCGACGCTGACGCGCAAAAATTCCGGCATCTCGTAATTGGCTACCGGCCTGACGATGATGCCATTTTGCAACAATCCACGATTGACGGTAGCGGCATCGCCGACCCGGACGCTGACGAAGTTCCCGTGGGACGGAATGTATTGCAGCCCGAGCGTTTCGAAGCCCTGGGTAAGCTGTCTCATGCCGGCACGATTGAGCGCGTAGCTGCGCTCGATGAAGTCGTCATCTTCAAGCGAGGCGACGGCCGCTACCTGTGCCAGACTGTTGACGTTGAATGGTTGGCGCACGCGATTCATCATGTCCGCCACTTCCGCCGAAGCCACACCATAGCCGACACGTAGGCCGGCCAGACCGTATGCCTTGGAGAACGTACGGGAGACAATCAGATTGGGAAACCGTTCCAGCCAGCTGAGGCTTTCCGACTTCGCCTCCTGCGGCACGTATTCGTCATAAGCCTCGTCCAGCACCACCAGCACATGCTCTGGTACCTGCTGCAGGAAATCCAGCAACGCCGCCTTGTCCAGCATGGTGCCGGTCGGATTGTTCGGGTTGGCGATGAAAATCATCCGCGTCTGCTGCGTCACCGCGTGCAGCATCGCGTCAAGATCGTGACCATAGTCGCGGGCAGCGGCAACCTGGACACCGCGTGCACCGACTGCCTGGGTCGCCAGCGCATATACAGCAAAGGCATGCTGCGAATAAACGGCTTCGCAGCCCGGCATCAGAAATGCACGTGCTGCGAGTTCCAGAATATCGTTGGAACCGTTGCCGAATACCAGCGTTTCGGGCCGCAGACCGAACTTGCGACAGACCGCGTCGCGCAACTCGAAACAGTTGCCGTCCGGATATCGGGCGATATCATCCAGTGCCTGCTGTATCGCCACATGGGCCTTGGGACTGATACCCAACGGATTCTCGTTCGAAGCCAGTTTTACGATCTGATGTGGTTCCAGCCCCATTTCGCGCGCGAGGTCGGAAATCGGCTTGCCCGGCTGATAAGGGGCGATGCCGCGTATGTATTCCGGCGCAAGATCACACAATCCAGTCACAGTCAGCCTTTGCAAAAAAACAAAAATGCGGCATTAAGCCGCGATATTTCAAGCAATTATACCACCGGCTGCCGACCCTCCGGGAACGGACTAGATCACGGCAACCGGGTAGGATCCCAGTATCTTGACCAGCGACGCGCGCTTCTGCAGCTCGGCCAGTGCCGACGCGACGTTGGCATCCTGCTGGTGTCCCTCGATATCGACGAAAAAGACGTATTCCCACACCCCCACTCTCGACGGGCGCGATTCCAGCTTGGTCATGCTGACCTGATGGCGCGCGAGCGGCTCCAGCAGATCGACGATGGCACCCGGCACGTTGCGCGTGGATAACAGCAGCGAAGTCTTGTCCTTGCCGGAGGGCGCAACGTCATGCCCGGCAAGCACGAGGAAGCGGGTCGTGTTCTTCGGATCGTCCTCGATGTTTTCCGCCAGCAGGTTGAGGCCGAACAGCTCCCCTGCACGACGACTGGCGATTGCTGCCGCCTGCTGGTCCGTCGTCACCAATCGTGCCGCCTCGGCATTGCTGGCGACGGCATGCCGTTCTACATCGGGCAGATGCTGGTTCAGCCATTCATGGCACTGGGCAAGCGACTGCGCGTGGGAATAGATCTTCTTGACCTGCCGGATGTCTCCCTGCTTGCTCAACAGATTGTGATGCACCGGCAGAGTCACCTCCCCGCAGATATGGGCATTGGTCGTCATCAGCAGGTCCAACGTCCGGCCGACGGCACCCTCGGTCGAATTCTCGACCGGTACCACGCCGTAATCGACCTTCCCCGCCTCTACCATGCGGAACACTTCGTCTATGGATGTGCACTCGACCGGTGCGGTCAGGCCGCCGAACTGCTTGTTGGCCGCCTCCTCGCTGAACGTGCCTAGCGGACCGAGAAAGGCCACGCTCAACTCCCTCTCCAAGGCGCGGCAGTTGGACATGACACTACGGAAAATCGCCGTCACTGCCTCATCCGACAATGGCCCCTGATTGTTCTGCAACAGGCGACGCAGTACCTGCGCCTCGCGCTCGGGCCGATAAATCGGCCCCTCGCCCTTGATCATGCCGATCTCACGGGCATGGCATGCACGTTCGTTGACCAGCTTCAGCAACTGGTCATCGATGGCATCGATACGGTCACGATGGCTTTTCAGTTGTTCGTCCATGCTTGTCATCACGCGTGCGCCTGTTCGAATTCGCGCATGAATTGCACCAGCGCCTCCACGCCCTCCAGCGGCATTGCGTTGTAGATCGACGCGCGCATGCCGCCCACCAGTTTGTGTCCCTTCAGCTGCAGCAGTCCACGCCGTGCCGCCTGCTGCAGAAACGCCTCATCCAGACCGGGCCTCCTGATCGTGAACGGGATGTTCATTCGGGAGCGGTTCTCGACCGCTACCGGCGAATGATAGAAGTCCGAGGCATCGAGGTAATCATAAAGCAATGCCGCCTTCTGGATATTGATTTTTTCCATGGCAGCGAGTCCGCCCTGCGCCTTCAGCCACTTGAACACCAGGCCGGCGATATAGATGGCATAGGTGGGTGGTGTGTTGTACATGGAATCATGGTCGGCATGTGTCCTGTAATCCAGCATGGTCGGCGTGCCTTCCCGCGCATATCCGATCAGGTCTTCACGCACGATGACGATGGTCAGGCCTGCCGGACCGATGTTCTTCTGTGCCCCGGCATAGATCAGGCCGTAACGGCTGACATCGATGGGTCGCGACAGGATATGCGAGGACATGTCGGCAACCAGCGGCACGTCTCCGGTCTCCGGTGTCCAGAACACCTCGACGCCACCTATGGTTTCATTCGAGGTGTAATGCACATAGGCCGCATCCGCACTCAGCCGCCAGACATCCTGTGTCGGAGCATAGGTATAGCCCCTGTCGGCCGAGGAGGCAGCGACATTGACGTCACAGAATCTGGCCGCTTCGGCAATGGCTTTTTCCGACCAGATACCAGTACTGATATAGTCGGCGCGCTTTTTGCCGCGCAACAGATTGAGCGGCACCATAGCGAACTGCAGATGGGCCCCTCCTTGCAGGAACAGTACCTTGTAGTTTTCCGGCACCTGCAGCAACTCACGCAGGTCAGCCTCCGTCTCACTGGCGATCTGCAGGAATTCCTTGCCGCGATGCGACATCTCCATGACCGACATGCCTGAGCCATGCCAGTCGGTCAGTTCCGCACGCGCCTGTTCCAACACCTCACGCGGCAGTACGGCCGGACCGGCCGAGAAATTGTAGACCTGGCTCATGGATCAAGACTCGGCTTCGTCTTCGGTTTCGACGATCTTCTCCAGGCCGGAAAGTTTCTCGCCTTCGCCCAGACTGATCAGCGTCACGCCCTGTGTCGCACGTCCTAGTTCGCGAATTTCCTTGACCCGGGTACGAATCAGCACGCCTCCGGTCGTGATCAGCATGATCTCGTCGTCGTCATTGACCAGTCGCGCAGCAACGACCGCACCGTTACGCTCGCTGGTCGCGATGGCCTTGACGCCTTGTGTGCCACGGCCGGAATGGCGGAACTCCTTCAGCACCGTACGCTTGCCGTAGCCGTTCTCGGTCGCGACCAGCAGGGTCTCGTTTTCGTTATCGGCAATCAGCAGCGAGATGACCTTCTGCTTCGGGGCCAGCTTCATGCCGCGCACGCCACGTGTGGCGCGCCCCATCGGACGCACATGCTCCTCGTCGAACCAGACGGCCTTGCCGCCATCCGACACAAGTACGACATCGTTCTGACCGTTGGTGATTTCGGCCCCGATCAGATAGTCCCCCTCGTCCAGGTTGATGGCGATGATGCCGGTCTTGCGCGGATTCGAGAACTCGGACAGCGCGGTCTTCTTCACCGTGCCGGCAGCGGTCGCCATAAAGACGTAATGGCTCTCATCGAACTCCCTGACCGAGAGAATGGCATTGATCTTTTCGCCCTCCTCCAGCGGGAACAGGTTAACGATGGGCTTGCCGCGACTGGTGCGGCCGCCCTGCGGTACTTCATAGACCTTGAGCCAGTAGACGCGGCCGCGGCTGGAGAAGCAGAGAATGTAATCGTGCGTATTGGCGACGAACATCTGGTCGATGAAATCATCTTCCTTGGTACCTGCCGCCTGCTTGCCACGACCACCACGGCGCTGGGCACGATACTCGTCTAGCGGCTGCGACTTGATGTAGCCGGAATGCGACAGCGTAACGACGACGTCCTGCGGTGCAATCAGGTCTTCCAGCGACAGATCCTGCGTGTTCTCGACGATCTCACTGCGGCGCTTGTCACCGAACTGCTCACGGATCGCGGACAGCTCCTGCACGATGATTTCCGTCACACGCTCCGATCTCGCCAGGATATCGATCAGGTCGGCAATGACATCCATGATTTCCTTGTACTCATTGACGATCTTGTCCTGCTCTAGCCCGGTCAGGCGTTGCAGTCTCATCTGCAGGATTTCCTGCGCCTGTACGTCGGACAGGCGATAGCCCTCAGGCGTCATGCCGAAATCGACGGAAAGCCCTTCCGGACGCGAGGCATCAGCAGCAGCCCGCTTGAGCATCTCTTCGACGACTGGCGAAGTCCAGCTGCGTGCCATGAGTTCGCGCTTGGCATCCGGCGGCGTCGGAGCTGCCTTGATGATGGCGATCATCTCATCCACATTGGCGAGAGCGACGGCCAGGCCTTCCAGCACATGGCCGCGCTCGCGTGCCTTGCGCAGCTCGAACACGGTACGGCGCGTGACGACCTCGCGTCTATGACGCAGGAAGGCTTCCAGCATCTGCTTGAGATTCAGAAGGCGCGGCTGCCCATCCACCAGGGCCACCAAATTCATACCGAAGGTATCCTGCAGCTGGGTCTGTTTGTACAAATTATTGAGCACAACTTCCGGCACCTCGCCACGCTTCAGCTCGATGACCACGCGCATGCCGGACTTGTCGGACTCGTCGCGCAGATCGGAAATGCCCTCGATCTTCTTCTCGTTGACCAGTTCGGCAATCTTCTCGATCAGGCTCTTCTTGTTCACCTGATACGGCAATTCATCGATGATGATGGCCTGACGATCGCCTTTGCCGATTTCCTCGAAATGTGTGCGGCCGCGCATGACCACGCGCCCGCGTCCAGTGCGATAGCCTTCCTTGACGCCGGCAGTGCCGTAGATGATGCCGGCAGTCGGGAAGTCCGGCGCTGGAACGAGCTCGATCAGTTCGTCAACCGTGGCATCCGGGTTCTTCAGCAACAGCAGACACGCATCCAGCACCTCGTTCAGGTTATGCGGGGGGATGTTGGTCGCCATGCCGACGGCGATACCGGAACTGCCGTTGATCAGCAGATTGGGAATGCGCGCCGGCAGGATCAGCGGCTCCTGCTCCGAGCCATCGTAGTTGGGACCGAAATCGACCGTCTCCTTGTCGATATCGGCCAGCAGTTCATGCGCGATGCGCGCCATACGGATTTCGGTATAACGCATGGCAGCGGCATTGTCGCCGTCCACCGAGCCGAAGTTGCCCTGACCGTCGATCAGCATGTAGCGCAGCGAGAAATCCTGCGCCATGCGCACGATGGTGTCGTACACCGCCGTGTCGCCGTGCGGGTGGTATTTACCGATGACGTCACCAACGATACGAGCCGACTTCTTGTAGGCACGGTTCCAGTCGTTGTTCAGCTCGTGCATCGCATACAGCACGCGCCTGTGCACGGGCTTCAGACCATCGCGCACATCGGGCAAGGCACGCCCCACGATTACGCTCATCGCATAATCGAGATAGGATCGGCGCATCTCGTCTTCGAGGCTGACAGGAAGTGTTTCTTTTGCGAATTGTTCCATGTTCACTATCGGCTTAATTGGTGACTCAAAGATATTGATTCTAGCATGATAAGGCGGCCAGAACATGACCGCAGGTGACAGCAGCGTATCCGCATGCGTCCGGGTTCACGGTGACGCTTGCTATCGGCTGGGATTCGATTCGTGAGGGGTACGGAGTTCAGTCTCGACACAAAGAAAAACGGGGGCTACCCCCCGTTTCCAAATCCAGCGGCAATGTCATCTCAGCTGGTCTAGTCAGATAAGCCGCAGCATCCGGCGGCGAAGGGAAGGTTCACTTGCCGTTTCAGACTTTCGCCCAGCCACGGACGATAGTCATTCGCCGAACTTTTTGCGTGCCTCGGCCAAGGCATGCCTGATGCTCGCCCAAGCTTCGTCACCGCCCTTGCGCAGCTCCTGCCAGGCTTCACCGGCCGATTCCTGAATCTCTTTCAGTTTCACGCGCGCCTCGTCGCGTTTGGCACGTAGCAGCGCGAGTTGCTCATTCACCTTGGCGCGCAGTTCGTCATCCAGCCTGCGGCCGCGTTCCTCGAGCTCGTCGATGTCGGCACTCCACTCATCCAGCTGCGCCTTCAGCTTTTCCACATATTCGTCCTTGCGACTCATGACAGACCTCCTTCAAACAAAATCTTCGATATGCAAGTGTGACACATTCCCTGCGTCAAAGTGCGATCCGTCAACGTGTCAGGAGCGCAAGGTCCGCCTTCAAATCATCGATATGCTCGAGCCCGACTGCTATGCGCACCAGTCCGTCTCCGACACCTGCCGCCGCCCTCGCTTCCGGACTGACGCGGCCATGTGTCGTGGTCGCCGGATGCGTGATCGTGCTCTTGGCATCTCCGAGATTCGCGGTAATGGAGATCATGCGCGTCGAATCGATCAGCCGCCAGGCCGCCTCCTTGCCCCCCTTCACGTCGAAGGACACGATGGCACCCCCGCTCTTCTGCTGCCGCATCGCCAGCGCATGCTGCGGATGCGACGGCAGTCCGGGATAATACACACGCTCGACTCCCGGCTGCTGCTCCAGCCATTCGGCCAGAGCTAGGGCATTGCTTGCGTGGGCTTCCATACGCAGGTGCAGGGTCTCCAGTCCCTTCAGGAATACCCAGGCATTGAACGCGCTGAGCGATGGGCCTGCCGTCCTGAGAAAGCCGTAGACTGGCTCCAGCACATCCTTTTTGCCGAGCACGGCACCGCCGAGGCAGCGTCCTTGACCGTCGATGTATTTGGTCGCCGAATGAATGACGACATCGGCCCCCAGACTCAAGGGACGCTGTATCGCCGGCGTGCAGAAGCAATTGTCAACGGCGAGCAGTGCTCCCGCCTCACGGGCGATGCCTGCCAGTTCGGCGATATCGCCCACTTCGGTCAGAGGATTCGATGGTGTCTCGGCAAAGAACAGTTTCGTGTTCGGTCGAACCGCATCCTTCCACGCCTGTGGGTCGGTGAGCGAGACGAACGTGGTCTGTAGCCCCCAGCGCTGCATAATATTGCTGAACAGCTGCACGGACGAGCCGAAGATGCTGCGCGAGGCCACCACATGGTCTCCCGCCGAGCACAACCCCATTACGCAGGAAAGGATGGCGGACATGCCGGATGCCGTTGCCACACAGAACTCCGCGCCTTCCAGCGCAGCCAGCTTATTCTGGAACATGGTCACGGTGGGGTTGGTGAAACGCGAATAGATATTGCCGGGCTCCTCACCGCTGAAACGTGCCGCGGCCTGCGCCGCGCTATTGAAAACGAAACTGCTGGACAGGAATATCGCTTCCGAATTCTCACCGAATTCCGTATGCTCACTGCCCGCCCGGATGCCCAGCGTTTCCGGTTGCCATTGATGGTCCATTTGCATTGCCTTTCTGTTGAATTGCTACTGTCTTCAATCACGGCGGGCATGAAAAAACCCGCTCAGCGCACTGTCATCAGCTTGCTAAAACGGGTCTGGTATGTCGCAACTCGCTTTAGCTGTATTTGTAATGCGCCCGCAAGCTGAGTTTGCGCTGCGGGCCATGAGACCCGCAACACGCTCAAATCGGCGCAGTTCAATGTTAGTCCTCTGCCGGCACGGACGTCAAGTCAGGCCCGCTCCTCATCGAACTCCCGCGTCGAAATCAGGTTCAGATCGAGCTGCGTGCTGGAATTGGCCGGTTTCTTGTGCTTGTGGCCATCACCGCGAATCGCTTCGACCTCGTTCAGATAAGCCTCATCGATATCGCCGGTCACGTATTTGCCGTCGAAACAGGAACAGTCGAACTCCTTGAGGTTGGGATTGCTCAACTGGACTGCCCGGATCAGCGCATCCAGATCCTGGTAGATCAGGGCATCCGCTCCGATCTCCTTGCAAATTTCCTCGTCGGTACGCCCGGTCGCCAATAGCTCGTTCCGCGTCGGCATATCGATGCCATAGACGTTTGGGAAGCGCACCGGCGGCGCAGCGGAGGCGAAATACACCTTGTTGGCACCGGCATCGCGTGCCATCTGGACGATCTGCCGCGAAGTCGTGCCGCGCACGATGGAATCGTCCACCAGCAGTACGTTCTTGCCCTTGAACTCCATGCCGATCGGGTTCAGCTTCTGACGCACCGATTTCTTGCGCAGCGCCTGGCCCGGCATGATGAAGGTGCGGCCGATGTAGCGATTTTTGATGAAACCCTCGCGATAGGTCAGGTTCAGCGCATTGGCCAGCTGCAGTGCGCTCGGGCGACTGGTGTCAGGGATCGGGATGACGACGTCGATCTCGACATCCTTCCACTCGCGGTGGATCTTCTCCGCCAGGCTTTCCCCCATGTGCAGGCGCGTCTGATAAACCGACACGCCGTCAATCACGGAATCCGGTCTTGCCAGATAGACGTATTCGAAGATGCACGGCGTCAGTTTGGGATTCTCCGCGCACTGGCGCGAGTAGAAATTGCCGTCCATATCGATGAATATCGCTTCGCCTGGCTCGACGTCACGCATCAGCGTGAAGCCCAGCACATCGAGCACAACGCTTTCGGAAGCGACCGCGTATTCCGTACCCTGTTCGGTTTCCTGCTTGCCGATCACCAGCGGACGGATACCGTGCGGATCGCGGAAGGCGAGCAGACCGAAATTGGCAATCATAGCCACGACGCCATATGCACCCTTGCAGCGTCTGTGGACTCCGGCCACCGCCTCGAACACCATGTCCGTGTTCAGCACGACATTGTGCGCACTGCGCTCGATCTCGTGCGCAAGCACATTGAGCAGAACCTCGGAATCGGAATTGGTGTTGATGTGCCGCAAGTCCTGACGGAACATCTCTTGCTTGAGCTGTGCCGAGTTGGTCAGGTTACCGTTGTGGCCGAGCACGATGCCGAACGGCGAATTGACATAGAAGGGCTGGGCTTCTGCGGCCGAGGAAGACCCCGCCGTCGGATAACGCACATGAGCGATGCCGGCATTGCCGATCAGATTGCGCATGTGCCTGGTCTGAAACACGTCCTGAACCAGACCATTATTCTTGTGCATGTAGAATGTATTGCCGTCGCAAGTGACGATGCCGGCAGCATCTTGTCCGCGGTGCTGCAGGACCAGCAACCCGTCATACAGGAGCTGGTTGACGGGGCTTTTACTGACTACTCCAATGATTCCGCACATTCATCAAATATCCAAATAAATAAAATCTGTAGGACTGAGCCGGAACCGGGATGGCTCAATCTAGTCGTAATTCACATGCTTGGCAATATCCACGGGGAGCCAGGACAGCTGGGCGATCACGATCGCCTCCAGCGGCGCCGCGAACATCGCATTACGCCACATCGGCTCCCTGGGTAAGGCCGTGAAACCGGCCAAGAGGACGAGGATACAGCAGACCAACAGCCCACGCGCGAATCCGAACGCGGCCCCCAATCCACGGTCGACCCAGCCCAACCCAGCCTTCTTGAAAATGTGCGATATCGCTATCGCAAGCAGGCTGCACAACAGCAACGTTGCCAGAAACACGATCAGAAATGCGGCCAGCATTCTCAGTTCTGCACTGGGTATGGCATCCGGCAGCAGCGGCATGACTTCCAGTGCATATAGCCTGGCGACGACGAACGCGATGACCCAGCTGACAAGCGCAAGGATCTCACGCACGAAACCGCGCATGATGCTGATCAGCATGGAAATGCCGATGATTGCCAATACCGCATAATCGAAGCCGGTCATGGAGTCTATTTGTTGGTGAGTATCATGCCTGAAAGACCGGCCGTCCTGACTTTGGTCATCGCCTCCTCCGCCTGATCACGGCTGCTGAAGGGACCGACACGCAAGCGAATTTTCTCGCCTTGCACCGTTTGAATCGTTTCCGTACTGGTGTGCAGGCCCAAGGCCTTCAGTTTGCCTTCCAGCTGGCGGACATTGGCGGCATCCGAAAAGACTCCGATCTGCACGGTATATGTCGGTGATGCCATCTGCTGCCTGGGTTTGGCCGTAGCTGCAGGTTTGGCATCCGCAGCAGGCTTGACGGCCTGAACCGGAGCAGGCGCACTGGCCGTTTCCTGACGAGGAGTTTCATCCTCCTTCACCGGTGGTTCGGCAGGCGCCTCGGGGTCATCCAGCAAGGCTTCGGGTTCATAGGGCGTGATATTTGAGGTGAACTCGTCCCCATTCTGGCTCGGAATCGAGATTTCGATCTCATGCTGAGGCAAACTTGACGTGCGGTCATCCAGCACCATGGGCAGCACCGTAACCATCAGCAGCACGAGAGCGATGGCGCCAACTAGGCGTCTACGGGCCCTTTTCCTGAATTGAATCTCTTGTTCGTCGATCGACATTGACGCGCTCTCCAGTAGCAGGTGCCCGTTCTTCAGCGCGATACGCTGGCAACAGTTGCCGGCAATGCTTGCATGATTTCAGCGACAGTGAAAAATGATCCGAATGCGATGATTCTATCATTTTTGCCCGCATCCAGACAGGCCTGACGCAGCGCCGCAGCCAGGTTTTCATAACCGGCATACGGCTCGGTCACATTGATTCCTCTGAACACATCGAGCAATGCGGTCGTGCTGGCCGAACGCATGTGATCGACCGAGGATAGATACCAGCGGTCGATCTCGGACCTCATCACTGAAATGACGCCCGCAATGTCCTTGTCAGCTAGCATGCCGAGAACCCCTAATGTTTTCCCTGCAGGTTTCGAATGCCGTAGGTTGTGTGCGAGCGCATGTGCGGCATGAGGATTGTGCGCCACATCCAGCAGAATCTGTGGTTGACTCGAGACCGTCTGGAAACGCCCGGCCAGATGCACCGACCTCAGGCCGGACTCGATCGCCTCTCTTTGCACCGGCAACCTCTCTTGCATAGCCTCGATCGTCGCTAGTGCGCATGATGCATTGTCCAGTTGGAATTCGCCGCGCAACGCAGGGAATGGCAATGCTGGCCAGCGCGCTGCCCCCTCGAAATCCCATCCGTCATTGTGCAGCACCGGCCGGAAATGCAGGTCACGCAGACGCAGATCGGCTCCGATGTCGGCCGCATGACGCATCAGCGTTTCCGGCGGATTGCGGTCCCCGCAGACGGCAGGGACCCCAGCTCTGAAAATCCCAGCCTTTTCCAGACCGATTTCAGCGCGGCTACTGCCGAGAAACTCGATATGGTCGATATCGACGGCAGTTACGACCGCGCAGTCCGGCTCGAACACATTGACGGCGTCGAGACGGCCACCGAGCCCAACCTCCAGAACAGCTAGATCGACGCCCTGCTGAACAAAGCACCACATAGCAGCCAGTGTGCCATATTCGAAATAGGTCAGCAGGATATCCTGCCGCGCGGCTTCGACCGCTGCGAAGGCGGCGACCAGTGCCGCATCGTCGAGCTCCTGACCATTGATACGGACACGTTCGTTATAGCGGATGAGGTGGGGTGAGCTATAACCAGCGACACGGTAACCTGCATGGCGGTAAATGCATTCCAGCATGGCGCAGGTCGAGCCCTTGCCGTTGGTCCCGCCGACGATAATGACCGGGAACCGGGGCTCCAGCCCGAGCCTGCGCCTGACTTCGGCAACCCGCTCCAACCCCATGGAGATGGATTTCGGGTGCTGCGCCTCGATATGGCGGAGCCAGCCTGCCAGATCCTGCGGCAGGGGTGATTCAGGGTTCACTGATGGATCCGGTCTTCAGGCAACGGCAGGCAATCGTTGCAGCGAGGTGATCAGCGTCGCCAGCTTGTCGCGCATCTGGCGGCGGTCAACGATCATGTCGATGGCACCGTGCTCAAGCAGGAATTCCGCGCGCTGGAAACCTTCAGGCAGCTTCTCGCGCACAGTCTGCTCGATCACGCGTGGACCAGCAAAACCGATCAACGCATTCGGCTCGGCGATGATAATGTCGCCCAGCATGGCGAAGCTGGCGGAAACACCACCCATGGTAGGATCGGTCAGCACCGAGATGAACGGCAGACCTGCCTCACTCAACTGGGTCAGCGCAGCACTGGTCTTCGCCATCTGCATCAGCGAGAACAGGCCTTCCTGCATACGTGCCCCGCCGCTTGCCGAGACGCAGACGAAAGCCGTCCTGTGTTCGATGCTGGCTCGCACGCCCCGGCAGAAACGTTCCCCCATGACAGAGCCCATGGAGCCGCCCATGAATCTGAACTCAAAGGCGGCCACGACTGCCGGGACAGTTTTGATGCTACCCTGCATGACGACCAGCGAGTCGGTCTCACCCAGCTCGGACTGTGCGGCCTTCAGCCTGTCGGCGTAGCGCTTCGTGTCCTTGAACTTGAGCGGGTCAACAGGCAGTACATCAGCGCCGATCTCGAATCTACCCTCGGCGTCCAGCAGCATGTCCAGCCGTTTCCTTGCTGAGATGCGGTGATGATGACCGCACTTCGGACAGACCTCCGCATTGTTCTCGAGGTCGGTGCGGTAGAGTACGGCGTCACATGCAGGACACTTGCTCCAGAGTCCCTCGGGCACGACCTTGCGGCCTGTCCCGCGGGCACGATTGATTTTCGGTGGTAACAGTTTTTGCAACCAGCTCATGGCTTACCTCATCTAGCTGTTGTCTATGGCGGCGCGCAACTCTCTGGTCAGCGCACTGAGCCTGGCCAGCAGTTCCTGCTCCGTTGAATTTTCGATTTCCTGCACCAGTCGGCTGCCGACGACAACGGCATCGGCGATTCCGGCTACCTGACGCGCCGTCGCCGCATCGCGCACACCGAAACCTACGCCTATCGGCAGGTTCGTCTTGCTACGAATGCCCTGCAGGCGCTCGGCGACCTGTGCGATATCCAGATGATGCGAGCCCGTCACACCCTTCAGGGAGACGTAGTACACAAAACCACTGGCCTGATTGACGATCATGTCGATGCGCTTCGGCTCCGTCGTCGGTGACAGCAGGAAAATCGGATCCAGGTCATGCTGCTTCAGCAATGCGACGAACTCGGTACATTCCTCCGGCGGATAATCCACGGTCAGCACCCCGTCCAGCCCTGCCGTCTTGGCCTGCTCGACGAATTTCTCGTGACCCATGGCCTCGACCGGGTTGGCATAGCCCATCAATATCACCGGCGTCCGCGTATCCTGCTGACGGAAGGTCTTCACCATTTCGAGCACGTCGGCAAGGCTGACATGGTGTGCCAGTGCCCGTTCACTGGCGCGCTGAATCACCGGCCCATCCGCCATCGGATCCGAGAACGGCACACCCAGCTCCAGCATGTCGGCACCGCTTGCCACCAGTGCATGCATCAGGCTGACGGTGTGCCTGGGATGCGGATCGCCCGCCGTGATGTAGGGAATCAGTGCTTTTCTATTCTGCTGCGCCAGCTGGGCGAAAGTTGATTGAATACGTGACATTGTAAATTTCTGTTCTACGCTGTGAATGTGATGGCTAGAGTTCGATGCCCGAGAGTCTCGCCACGGTATTGATATCCTTGTCGCCACGGCCTGAAAGATTGACCAGCAGTACCTGGTCGGGAGACATGGTGGCGGCCAGCTTCATGGCATAAGCGACGGCATGACTGGATTCCAGCGCCGGTATGATACCTTCCGTGCGGCACATGGTATGGAAGGCATTCAGTGCCTCATCATCGGTCACGGCCACATACTCGGCGCGATGGATATCCTTCAGCCATGCATGCTCAGGACCTACGCCCGGGTAATCGAGACCGGCCGAGATGGAGTGGGTTTCGACGATCTGGCCGTTTTCGTCCTGCATCAGATAGGTGCGATTGCCATGCAGCACGCCGGCCGGACTGTTTGCCGTCAGCGGCGCCGCATGCATGCCGGTTTCGATACCGTGCCCTGCCGCCTCCACCCCGATCAGGCGGACGCCTTCCACGTCGATGTACGGATAGAAAATGCCCATGGCGTTGGAACCGCCGCCGACGCATGCGATGACGGCATCCGGCTGCCGACCGATCATCTCCTGCATCTGCTGCTTGGCCTCGACGCCGATCACGGACTGGAAATCGCGTACCATCATCGGATATGGGTGCGGGCCGGCTACGGTCCCAATGATGTAGAACGTATTCGCGACATTGGTCACCCAGTCACGCATCGCCTCGTTCAGGGCATCCTTCAATGTCTTGGAGCCGGACTCGACCGGCACGACAGTCGCGCCCAGCAGTTTCATGCGATAGACGTTCGGTGCCTGACGTTTGACGTCCTCGGACCCCATGTAGACCACACACTCCAGCCCGAGCCGGGCGGCAATGGTCGCCGTTGCCACGCCATGCTGCCCTGCACCGGTTTCCGCAATCACGCGCGGCTTGCCCATACGTTTGGCCAGCAGCGCCTGGCCCACCGTGTTATTCACCTTGTGGGCACCGGTATGGTTGAGGTCCTCACGCTTGAGATAGATGCGTGCTCCACCGATGCTGTCGGACAGGCGTTCCGCATAATAGATCGGACTGGGGCGGCCGACGAAATGCTTGAGATCGTGGGCAAACTCGGCCAGAAAATCAGGGTCCCGGCGATAGCGCTCATACATCACGCGCAGTTCTTCCAGCGCCTCGATCAATGTCTCGGCAACGAAAATGCCGCCATATGGGCCGAAATGACCGCGTTCATCCGGCATATCATAAACTTGCATCACTGACTCCTCGCATGAACGCGGCTATCCTTGCCGCATCCTTGATTCCTTTATTAAGTTCGACGCCGCCACTGACATCCACCGCATAAGGCCGTACCTGGCGAATCGCCTCGGCAACATTTTCCGCGGTCAGACCGCCTGCCAGCACTATAGGCTTGGGGAATGCCCTTGGGATGATGCTCCAGTCGAAAACCTGTCCGGTCCCGCCCGGCACGCCTTCCATGAACGCGTCCAGCAACAGGGCACGAGCATGCTTGAATCGCTCGGCGTATTGTAGCAAATTTGTATTGGGTTTAACGCGGACCGCCTTCATGTAAGGCATGCCATGGCATTCGCATTCCTCCGGGCTCTCATCACCATGGAATTGCAGCAGGTCCAGTCCGACCTGCTGCCGGATCTTGCGGATCTCGTCCGTATCCGCATTGACGAACAGACCGACCGCGCTGACGAACGGTGGCAGTCCGGCTACTATCCTGGCAGCCTGCTCCGGGCTGACATAGCGCGGACTCGGGCGATAGAACACCAGCCCGATGGCATCACAGCCGGCCGCCACAGCCGCCTTGGCATCCTCTTCGCGGGTGATGCCGCAGATTTTGACACGTGTGCGCAAATTGTTTCCTGCCCTTGGTTGGAACTGCTGCCATTCTATAGCGGATGCAAACTTATACGAATATCCGCTCCACTTTTCTTCGCGCCTCGGGCAAGCCCCAGGCACCGTCATAGCCGACCCCGGCCAGATACAGGCCATCCGGTGCGAATGTCGGCGGCGCGAATCTCCTGTCCCTGCACTCCAGCAGTTCCTGTATGAATTCGGGAGGATGACTGCCCTTGCCGATATAGACCAGCGCACCGACCATGTTGCGCACCTGATGATGGAGAAAGGCATTGGCCCGGAAGCTGAACACCAGATGCCCTTCCGAGCCTTCCACCTCGGCCTCATGCATGATTTTCACCGGGGATTTGGCTTGGCATTCGGCTGCGCGGAATGCGCTGAAATCATGCTCGCCCAGCAGGAATGCTGCTGCCTGCTGCATGGCTGACAGGTCGAGTGGCTGATGAAACCAGCCGACTCTGCCGTGCATGATTGCCGGAGCCACGGGCTGATTGACGAGAACGTATTGGTAGCTGCGCTCGAACGCCGAAAAGCGCGCATGAAACGCCTCCGCCACCTGCCTCGCCCAGATCACGCGGACACTCGCCGGCAGATGGGCATTGACCCCTCGCACCCAGGCGCTTTCCGGGCGCATCGCGTCGGTATCGAAATGCACGACCTGACATAGCGCATGCACGCCGGTATCCGTCCGCCCGGCGGCAACCACATTAACCTCGTGTCCGGCGATCGCAGCCAGCGCAGCCTGCAGAACATCCTGCACGCCACAGCCGCAGCTTTGACTCTGCCAGCCACAGAAACCACGACCGTCGTATTCCAGACCCAGGGCTATGCGCATGACAGCAAGACTCCGGACAAAATCAGTCCCAGCAGCACACAGCCGTCCGCTGCGCGCAGCGAAGGTTTCTCTATTACGATTTGTTCCGGCGCGTTCCTTTCGCCATCCGGATCAGCGTTAAGCGTCATCAGCTGTTGCAGCGCGTTTTCACGGCTCACCCTCAATCCATGCTCGACATAATACAGCGTCAGCGACAACCTGACGGCGAAACGCTCGGCATCGACGCCGAACCATCTGAACGGCAAGGCGAGCCAATATAGCCCCGTAATCAATTGTTCGCGGCTCGTCATGGCCAGCATGAAGGCGAGCGCAGCGAGTATGGCCGTAAGACGCAGCATCTGCTCCACACCGGCTTCGATGCCCTCGTATGTCGGCACAATCGGGAAATCCCAGCCCGCGACATACTCACCCGGAGTGTTGCAGGCATAGACCAGGGCAAGAAACAGCAGTATCAGACGCACGCGCCTCAGCAATATCAGGAATTCGGCCAGCACCGACTTTCTGCCCGATTTTCCTGCCTTGCCCGCACTCCGAAACAGGTCTACGGCCGGCATGGCGGCCAGCATGAAACTCAGCAGAAACGCCAGCAACTGATACCGTATGCCATAAACGGCAACGGCGAATGTCAGAAACGCCAATATGCGGACGGAAGGATGCATGAATGATAAGGTAGTATCAACAAAAAAGCCGGACTTACGCCCGGCTTCATTAAAACACATATCGGTCACGACAGGCTTGCAAACAGTTCCTGTGCACGCTGACGCTGCTTCGGCCCGCCTTCCCGCAATACTTCTTCCAGCAGTTCCCGCGCGCCTTCGCTGTCACCCATGTCCATGTATGCAGTAACCAGATCCAGTTTGGTGTCCACCTCTTCAGGCTCGGACTCAGGGCCCGCATCCGCTTCCGCCGCCTGCTGTGGGGAGTCACCCAGATCCAAGCTGATTGCGGACAGATCCAGTTCCAATGCGCCATCATTGTCCACATTGCCATCGGCCCCCACACTGCCTGCAATCTCATCGACTGCATTCAGATCGAGATTGAAATCCAATCCCGGCGTTTCATCAGCCTCTACGGGAGCAGTCTGCACAGTTCCGGAATCTGCCGGCAGACTGAGTTCGATGGTGTCCGCCAGATCTGATACCGTATCGGACTCGTCATCACCATCTTTCGATGGAACAGCATCGAAACTCAGTGTCGGTACTTCGATCTGGGGTAGCGTCGAGCCGAAATCCGGCGTTTCGAGCTGCACCGTATCTTCATTCACTGGTGCTGCCTCGGGCTGAGCAATCTCTGCCCCGGCAGTATCCTCACCCAGCGTGAAATCCATGTTGAAATCCAGTCCGCCTGCATCCTGCGACGGCTTGTCCTCGACAGGTTCACCGAGGGCCAGATCCGCTGACGGGGTTGCCTCGGTTTGCGCCGTTGCCTCCTCTGCAGCGAAACCGAGATCAAAATCGAGACTGTTATCGACAGGCTTCGCTGCTGCATCGTCAGCATCGTCCGTAGCGGCGATGGTCGTATCATCGAGCGAAAAGTCCAGGCTCTGACCCGACATGACCTCTGCGTCCTCGAAATCGCTGGCATCCAGCCTGCTGACCTCGCTCGAGGCGTTCACTATCGTGGTCTGCGCCAGTTGATCGACCTCTTCTGCAACTGGCGCGGTCGAAGCCGCCGGCAGGTTGTCGGTATCGTACAGAGGGTTGCTCGGCTCCAGCTTATGCCCCATTTCCGCTACCTGCTTCCAGACAGGATGGGCGGAACCCAGGGTAGAGTAAAGCTCGCCCGCAACCGCCTCGAAGGCGGACGTGTCATTGCGTGCCACGAAGATTTCCAGCAGCTTCAGATGCAGCTCGTAGCGAGTCGGATCCTTGGCAATCGCATCATTGAGGATCTCCTCCGCCTGAGTATCGCGTCCATAGGCCATGTAGACCTCGGCCTCGGCAATCGGATCGACGTCATGCGTATCGATCATGCCGCTGGGGCTCTGCGAGAAATTGGTCAAGAACGAAGTGTCCCCGGTATCGACCGTACCGCCTGCAGTATTGCCGAATACGGTATTGGCCTTGAGTCCACCGGCAGTCAGTATCCCCTGCTCGAAATTGTCCAGATTGCGTTTACGGCGGTTGCGTATGAACAGCCAACCACCGCTCAGCAATAGAACGGCACCGCCCGCCAGCCCAACCAGCAGCGCATTGTCGGACAACGCATCCAACAGACCCGGCGGCTCGGCAGGCACAGGTGCCGGCGCCTTCTTCCTGGGTGGTTTGGGCTTCTCCACCGTCTCTTCCGCCTGTGGCGTAGCGCTTGCCGCCGTCTCTTCCGCCTGTGGCTCGACTGGCACCGGCGTCGGCTCGGCAGTTTCAGCTATGGCAGGCGTATCGTTCTCCGCTGGTGTCGTTTCAGCCCCCAACTCGGACGCAGCCTGTTGCAGACTGGCCAGAGTCTGATCCTTAATCGTCAACAGAGACTGCAGATCGGCAATCTGCTTTTCCAGCATGGCGATGCGCTCGTTCGCCTCTTCCACGCTTTTCTGTCTTGCAATGCTTTCTTCCTGGGCGGCCGCAAGCCTGTCCTGCAGTTGCCTGGACTCGGCATCCGCAGCGTTCGTCTCGCTTCTGGAAAGCTTGACGACATCACGCGGCCCATCTTCTGCCGGAAGCGCCTTGTCTTCCGCCGCGGTTTTCAGTCTGCCCGACGCTGCCTGGTCACCGGCATCCGCGGCAGGCTGCGATTCCGCGACAACGGCCGCCAGCCTGTTCCGATAGGCGTTCCAGTCGGCAGTCTGTACCTTGACCTCACGTGCGGCTTCCTGTGGATCGACTGCGGTCAGTTCTTCCAAGGAAGGCGCCCGGATGATCTGCCCCACCTTCAGGCGGTTCATATTGCCGCCATCGAATGCCTCCTTGTTGACCCGGTAAAGTCCGACCAGCATCTGGTCCAGACTGATGCCTTCGACCTGCATTTGACGCGCGATCTTGCTCAGGGTGTCGCCCGTCTTGGTCACATACCGGGACTGCGCATCAGGTGCCACGCTTTCGACAGGACGGATACCGGATTCGGATGTTGTGCTTGATTTTGCCGGCGGCGCAGATTCCGCAGCCGTGTCGGACACAGCCGTAGTGACAGAGGCTAACGGCTGACTGACATCGTAGCCGGGCGGGTCGAGCAATACGGTATATTCTCGCAGCAGCCTGCCCGTTGCCCAGTCGACCTGGATCAACATATCCAGGAAGGGCTCCTCGACCGGCTGCCTGGTGGTCAGTTTCAGAACCGGACTGCCGTCCGGTTTTTTCGCGACGTCTATCTGGATGGCGCCATGTATCGCCCTACGCTCCATGCCCTGAACGGCATAGGCTTCCTGCGGGGCGATCGTGGCAGTCAGAGAGGAAAGTTCTTCAGGAGTGGTGGAGACCAGGTCAATTTCCGCACGCAACGGCTCGCCGAGACCAGAAATAACGGTTAATTTGCCTAACCCCGCCGAGTGAGCCGAGAATGGCAGAAATGCCAGACATACCGCCAATGCAATTTGCTTGTAATTAGACTTATGCACTATCCCACCCTTATAGAACTTTTAGTCGCTTTATTAAACTAACATCAAATAGTTAGGCATGCAAGCTCATATCAAGCATTATATTTGCGTGCTATCTGACCCCGCCGACCGCACCCTGAATTTCCGGTCGAGCCGTTTCAGTTTTCAACCAGTATGCGCAGCATGCGGCGCAACGGTTCGGCGGCTCCCCACAGCAGCTGGTCACCGACCGTGAATGCGGCAAGATAATCGTCACCCATGCTCATCTTGCGCAGCCGTCCAACCGGCACGCTCAAGGTTCCGGTCACAGCCGCAGGGGTGAGCTCCTTCATGCTGACCTCACGCTCGTTGGGCACGACCTTGACCCAGGGGTTGGCATTGGCAATCAGTTGATGGATATCTTCAAGCGGCACGTTCTTTCTGAGCTTGATGGTCAGTGCCTGCGAATGACAGCGCATCGCACCTATACGCACACAGATTCCGTCTATCGGAACCGGCGCATCCTGCAGACCCAGAATCTTGTTGGTTTCGGCGCCCCCCTTCCATTCCTCCTTACTCTGACCATTACCGAGGTCGCGGTCGATCCAGGGAATCAGGCTGCCGGCCAGCGGCACGCCGAAATGCGCGGTCGGGAAACGTTCTCCGCGTAGGATATCGGCTACCTCACGGTCGATGTCGAGTATCGCCGAAGCTGGGTCGGCCAGCAGATCGCTCACGGCATTGTGCACGACGCCCATCTGCTTCAGCAGTTCCCGCATGTTCTGCGCACCAGCGCCGGACGCAGCCTGATAGGTCATGGCCGTCGCCCATTCGACCAGATTCGCGCGAAACAGACCGCCAAGAGACATCAGCATCAGGGACACCGTGCAATTACCGCCGATCCAATTGCGTCCACCCTCCGCCAGTGCACGGTCGATGACATGGCGGTTGACCGGGTCGAGGATGATGACGGCATCCTTTTCCATGCGCAGCGTCGATGCGGCATCGATCCAGTGTCCCTTCCAGCCTTCGGCACGCAGCCTGGGAAAGATTTCGGTGGTATAGTCGCCACCCTGACAGGAGACGATGACATCTATCCCCTTCAGCTCAGCGACGTTTCTGGCGTCCTTCAGTGGAGGCGTTTCACGCCCGATCTCAGGCCCCTTGCCACCCGGATTGGATGTCGTGAAGAATACGGGTTCGATCAGCGCGAAGTCACCTTCCTCGCGCATGCGCTGCATGAGCACGGAACCCACCATGCCACGCCATCCGATAAAGCCTACTCTCAGCATCTGATACTCCAAAACTCGTTCGACCGCAGTGGCTAGAGGCCAGTCTTGCAGTCATTGTCCTACAAAGCGGCGACCACCGCATCGCCCATGGCACTACAGCCGACCTTGTTCGTCCCTTCGGTCCAGATATCGGCGGTACGGTAACCCTGTGCCAGCGCCTTCTTCACGGCGCTCTCGATACGCACGGCATTGACTTCGTCGTTGAAAGTGTAGCGCAGCATCATGGCGGCGGACAGGATGGTGGCCAGCGGATTGGCGACGTCCTTGCCGGCGATGTCGGGCGCAGAACCGTGACTGGGCTCGTACATACCCTTGTTGTTGGCGTCCAGCGAGGCAGATGGAAGCATGCCAATCGAGCCGGTCAGCATCGAGGCCTCATCCGACAGAATGTCGCCGAAGATGTTACCGGTCACCATGACGTCGAACTGCTTGGGCGCACGTACGAGCTGCATCGCGGCATTATCGACATACATATGGGTGAGCTCGACTTCCGGATAGTCCTTGCTGACCTCGATCATGACCTGGCGCCACAGTTCGGTGGTTTCCAGTACGTTCGCCTTGTCTACCGAGCAGACCTTCTTGTTGCGTTTCATTGCAATCTGAAAGGCGACATGGCCGATGCGGCGAATTTCGGACTCGCTGTAACGCATCGTATTGATGCCCTCGCGCTCGCCGTTCGGAAGCTGGCTGATGCCACGCGGCTGGCCGAAATAGATATCTCCGGTCAGCTCACGCACAATCATGATGTCCAGTCCGGAAACCACCTCCGGTTTCAGCGTCGATGCGGAAGCGAGCTCCGGATAGAGCAATGCCGGACGCAGGTTCGCGAACAGGTTGAGCTCCTTGCGTATGCGCAGCAGTCCGCGCTCCGGACGCTTGTCGCGCGGCAACGTGTCATACTTCCAGTCGCCGACGGCGCCGAGCAGCACGGCATCCGCACTCTTCGCCAGCTTCAGTGTCTCCTCCGGCAGAGGATCGCCAGCAGCATCATAACCGGCACCACCGATAGGCGCCTCTTCCATTTGCAAGTCGATATCGAGCGCGTTCAGCACCTTTACCGCTTGCGCGACGATTTCGGGACCGATGCCATCACCTGGCAGCACTGCAATTTTCTTCATGTCTACAAAATTCCGGGTTGGTTTGGAGTTATGAGCCGGCCATCAGCTGAAAAGCCAGGGCTGAGCCGCCTTGTGCCTTTCTTCGAATGCACGGATCTGGTCGATTTTCTGTAGAGTCAGGCCGATGTCATCGAGGCCGTTGAGCAGACAATGCTTGCGGAACGGATCGACGTCGAAGCTGAAGCTACGTCCTTCCGGATTCACGACGACCTGCTGCTCGAGATCGACCAGCAACTGATAACCTGGAGTCGCTTCCACTTCCCGGAACAGGTCGTCCACTTCCGCGTCATCCAAAACGATGGGCAGAATGCCGTTCTTGAAGCAGTTGTTGAAAAAGATGTCGGCGAAACTGGGCGCAATGATGCAGCGGAATCCGTAATCCAGGAGCGCCCACGGCGCATGCTCCCTGCTCGACCCGCAACCGAAGTTCTCGCGCGTCAGCAGTATGCTGGCACCCTGATAACGCGGCTGGTTCAGCACGAAGTCCGGGTTTAGGGGACGTTTGCTGTTGTCCATACCCGGCTCGCCATGATCGAGATATCGCCACTCATCAAATGCATTGGGGCCGAAGCCGCTACGCTTGATGGATTTCAGAAATTGCTTGGGAATGATGGCATCGGTATCCACGTTGGCGCGATCCAGCGGTGCCACCAGTCCTTCCAGTTTGACAAAGGGTTGCATATTTACCTTGACAGTTATTTGGTTGATTTCTGCACAGCTTGGCCGGCCTTTTCCAGATCTTTACCCATCCCCTCGATGGTATTGCAGCCAGTCAGCATGAAGACGGAGAACAGAAGCACGATACCTGTAAGCCTTGTCATCATCTTCCTTCCTCTGATTAAAGAACGATCAGAACTGCCTGACATCGACGAAATGTCCGGCGATCGCCGCGGCTGCCGCCATTGCGGGACTGACCAGATGTGTGCGCCCGCCTTGACCCTGACGTCCCTCGAAATTGCGGTTCGATGTCGAGGCACAGCGCTCGCCCGGCTCCAGACGGTCGGCATTCATGGCAAGACACATAGAGCAGCCGGGCTCACGCCATTCGAAGCCGGCCTCCCTGAATATCCTGTCCAGCCCTTCCTGCTCCGCCTGAGCCTTGACCAGACCCGAACCCGGCACCACCATCGCCAACTTGACGTTCGGCGCCACTTTTCTGCCCTTGGCGACGGCTGCAGCTGCACGCAGATCCTCAATGCGGGAATTCGTACAGGAACCGATGAACACCTTGTCTATGCTGATTTCCGTGATGGGCGTATCGGCCTCCAGCCCCATGTACTGCAGCGCACGCTCCATCCCTGCCCGCTTGACGGGATCCGGTTCCTGTGCTGGATCTGGTACCCTGCCACTGATGCTGTTCACCATCTCAGGCGATGTACCCCAGGTCACCTGCGGCTCGATTTCTTCCGCCTTCAGTTCCACAACGGCATCGAATTTCGCGCCCTCGTCACTGTGCAGCGTACGCCAATAGGCAACGGCCGCATCCCAGTGCTCTGCCTTGGGCGCATACGGCCGTCCCTTGATGTACTCGATGGTCGTGTCATCCACTGCCACCATGCCCGCACGTGCGCCCGCTTCGATCGCCATGTTGCACAAGGTCATGCGCCCCTCCATGCTGAGGCTGCGGATGGCCGAGCCAGCAAACTCGATGGCGTAACCGGTACCACCTGCAGTGCCGATCTTGCCGATGATGGCGAGTGCAACATCCTTGGCCGTCACGCCCTTGCCGAGCTGGCCTTCGACGCGAATCAGCATGGTCCTGGATTTTTTCTGAACGAGGCATTGCGTTGCCAGCACATGCTCGACCTCGGATGTACCGATACCGTGCGCCAATGCGCCGAAGGCGCCATGCGTGCTGGTATGGGAATCACCGCAGACCACCGTCATGCCAGGCAAGGTGGCGCCCTGCTCCGGGCCAATGACGTGCACGATGCCCTGGCGCGCATCGTTCATGCCGAACTCTGTGATACCGAACTCGGCGCAGTTATTGTCCAGCGTCTCCACCTGAATACGGGAAACCGGATCGGCGATACCGTGGCTGCGATCCGTCGTCGGCACATTGTGGTCCGGCACGGCCAGCACACTGTTGACGCGCCAGACCTTGCGTCCGGCCATCTTCAGTCCTTCGAACGCCTGCGGGCTGGTCACCTCATGCACCAGATGACGGTCGATATAGAGCAGCGCGGTTCCGTTCTCTTCGCACACAACGTGTGAATCGAACAACTTGTCGTAAAGCGTTTTTGCCATAATAACCTGTCTATTCCCTAGTATGCGCCAGTCCTGCGTACCGGCGCGAACACCGATCTCGCCCGCTCAATCCCTGAAATTGCCGAACTGCAGCGGGAAATCCGTCACATTGCGCCGCACATGCGCGATCGCCTCCTGCAGTGTATCGCGCTTGGTGCCGTTGACACGCACCGTGTCCCCTTGGATACTGGCCTGCACCTTGAGGCCGGAATCCTTGATCAGCTTGACGATTTTCTTGGCGAGGTCGCTGTCGATACCGGCGCGGATTTTCAGTTCCTGCTTGACCTTGTTACCGGATATCTTCTGCACGTCCTGATGGGCGAGCCGCTTGCTACTGTCCGGCTCCTTCTTTTCCATGGCAGGTAGCAGGATATCCTTGATCTGATCGAGCTGAAACTCGGTATCACCGTACAAAGTGATCAGCTTCTCTTTCTCGTTCAGCTCGACATTGGCACTGGTGCCCTTGAAGTCGTAGCGGTTCGCAATTTGACGCGCAGCGACATCCACCGCATTCTTCAGCGCCACCATATCGGCTTCAGAACTGATGTCAAACGAAGGCATGCATATACTCCAGATCTTCCACATGCGGAAAGCCGGCCTTGCGCAGACCGGCCCACAAAAAAACGGTCACTCGAAATGGCAGACGTAATCCAGCGTTTCCATGGTTTCGATGTCGAAGCTGGAATTGCCCGGCACCGTGAACTTGTCGCCGGCCTTGTAGGTTTTCCATTCCGTCTCGCCCTGCAATCTGACCCTGCAGACACCCGAATTGATTTCCATCAGTTCCGGTGCGCCGGTATTGAATGTCAGGGTGCTCGGGAAAATGACACCTATGGTACTGCGCGTGCCATTGGGAAATATCACGGTGTGACTGACACACTTGCCGTCGAAATAAATATTGGCTTTCTTTTTGACACTGACGTTGTCGAATTGCGCCATGTTGGATCCAAACAAAGATGTAGAAGCTTGGGATTATCGCAGAAATCCGGCACGGCCTCCACTTGAGGCCATGCCGGAAGCGCGGTTACGGCGCAGGATTCATGTAGCGCAGATGAATCTGCTCGATTTCGGCCATCAGTTCGGCTGACAGCGGTTTCTGCCATGCCGCGATGTTCTCACGCAGTTGCGTCATGCTGGTTGCACCGATGATGGTACTGGTCACGAACCAACGATGATAGACGAAAGACAACGCCAGTTCCGCCGGGCTGTAACCGTGCCGGCGTGCCAGTTCCGCGTATGCCGCACTAGCAGGAGCCACATTGGGTTTCTCGTAGCGCTGGGCGAATCCCTTGAACAAGGTGGCGCGCCCGACACCACCTTCCAGATATTTGCCCGTCAGGTGGCCGAAGGCGAGAGGCGAATAGGCGAGTAGACCGACCGCTTCGCGATAGCAGATCTCCGCCAGGCCGAATTCGAACCCACGGTTGATCAGGTTATAGCAGTTCTGAATACTGATGATGACCGGCAGATCGTACTGACGCGCGATACGGAGAAACTCCATGACGCCCCACGGCTGTTCATTGGAGAGTCCGATATAGCGCACCTTGCCGGACTTTACCAGCTCCGCCAGCGCTTCCAGCTGCTCGTGTATGCTGACCCACTGGCGCTGTACGCCCTGCTCAAACTCCTGCGCCGGATCGAACTGATACTGGCCGAACATCGGCACATTGCGCTCGGGCCAGTGCAACTGATAGAGATCGATGTAATCGGTCTGCAACCGTTTGAGCGAACCTTCCACTGCCTCCTGTAAATTGGCCCTGTCGATGGCCTTGGGTCCACCGCGTATCCACTCCAGCTTGCGGCGCGGCCCGGCAATCTTGGTTGCGACCACGATATCCTCGCGCCGCTGGCGGCGCAGCCAGTTGCCGACGATGGTTTCGGTGCGTGTATAGGTTTCCGCCCTGGGCGGCACCGGATACATCTCAGCGGTATCGATGAAGTTGATGCCCTGACTTATGGCGAAATCGAGCTGTTCATGCGCCTCGGCTTCCGTATTCTGTTCGCCGAAGGTCATGGTGCCCAGACAGATGGGCGATACGCGGAGCGTGCTTTGCCCCAGTTGACGATATTCCATGGAATTTCCTGTAGTTGATCAGAAACTGAAACAGGCGTCATGTTACCGCTTCGGCAGGCTCACTGCCACGCTGAAACCGCCGAGTTCGCGCGAACGTCCGAGTTCCAGCCGGCCGTCGTAGCTCTCCACAATATCGCGCACGATGGCGAGGCCTAGGCCGCTGCCGGGCTGGCTCTCGTCCGCCCGGAAGCCACGCCTGGTCACCTGCTGCAGCTCCTCTTCCGGGCAGCCTGGTCCGTCATCCTCGATCAGGAAAGTCACACCATCCGCATTGCGGACCGTCAGACGAATCCGGTCGTGCGCCCACTTGCAGGCGTTATCCAGCAGATTGCCGAGCAGTTCCAGCAGGTCCTCCTTGTCGCCGGCGAAAACCGCACCTTCATCGACATACCACTGGATATCCAGGTTCTTATCGGCGTGCATCAAGAGTAGTGTCTGCACCAACAGACCGACCTCCTCCTGCAGATTGACGCGCTGTCCGGGCAAGGCGTCGCCGATGAGACGGGCTCGCTTCAGTTCACGCTCGACGATGCGCCTCATCGCTTCCGTCACTTCCTGCAGCGTCGCCTGCAGTTCCGGCAATGCGCGGATCTCGGGTTGCTGCGACAGCTGTGCGAGCACGGACAGCCTGGTTTTCAGCGCATGCGCCAGATTGCCGAGCGCCTCGCGTGAACGTCTTGCCTTGTTTCCCATCGTTGCCAGCAGACGGTTCAGCTCGGCAATGACGGGCGCGATCTCGGCCGGACCCGCCGTTTCCACACGGTCGATCTCACCACGTTCCAGTCTGCTCATGCTGACCCGCAGCGCCTGCAGGGGCTGTAGCTCCCTTCTCACGATCCAATACTGCAGCGACAGCAACGCTGCCAGGATGACGATGGACACCATGCCATACAGCCATTGGAACTGGCGCAAACCAGCATTGAACGCCTTCAGGTCTTCCGCCACGGTGATGCCGATCAACCTGCCCTGCTTCATATATCCATGCGTAACGGAGAACAGCCGCTGATTGTCGGGACCATCGATGGTGAGGCGTATCTCCACGCCGGCATTGACGACCGGCGCCAGCAGATCCTGATCCCATAGCGAGCGCGAGACAACCTGCTGCTCGCCGGAACGTATGACGAAATATTGACCCGAGAACGGCCGCTGATAGACGGTGCTGATACGCGTCGTGTCTATGTGCATCTCTCCCGCGGCATCGAATCGTATGCCGGCCAGTAGGCTCTCGATGTCCTGCAGGAGACGTCCTGCCATCTGCTCCTCGGTCAGGTGCCGGATGGCATAGCTTGCCATTCCCCACTGTACCGCGAGCAGAATCACCAGACTGAGCGTCAGGCCCCAGGAAAGGCGGCCGCTCAATGATTTCACGCGCAGATTCAAGACGATTTGTCCGTAAATACGTAGCCTTGGCCACGTCTGGTCTGAATCAGCTCTGGACCGATTTTATGACGCAACCGGTTGACATAGACCTCAAGGACATTGCTGTCCTTGTCGCTGTCATAGTCATAGACATGTTCGGCAAGACGGCTCTTGGAGATCACCTGGTCCGGATTCAGCATGAAATAGCGCAACAGGCGGTACTCGGTTCCGGTCAGGCTTTCCCGGCGGCCGTCGCTGAGAATCAGACTTTGCGTCGACTCATCCAGCGTGATACCGTGCACGGTCAAAGGCCCGGCCGGCGCAGCACCACGGCTACGCTTGAGGACCGCCCCCACCCGAGCCAGCAGCTCCTCGACCTGAAACGGCTTGCCGATATAGTCATCGGCCCCGGCCTTGAACCCCTCGACCTTTTCCTGCCAACTACCGCGCGCCGTCAACACCACGACCGGTACCTTGTTGCCCCGCTTGCGCCAGTTGGACAGCACTTCAAGACCGGAACGCTTCGGCAGTCCGAGATCGAGCACCACCAAATCGTAAGGCTCGATATCACCCAAGGCTTCCGCATCCACACCGTCCGTGGACAAATCCACCGCGTAGCCGGCCTGCTGCAGCGTAGCACGCAACTGCGGCCCCAGCGTAGCGTCATCCTCAACCAGCAATAGCCGCATGATGCACCTCAGTCATCGATTTCCATCTTGAGCAGCTCGCCATTGGCGGCATTGACATCGATCTCCCATACGACACCGTTGGCATCTAGAATCTCGACCTCGTACACATACATGCCCGTATGCTTCTTGCGCTCGAGTTCGGTTTCCAGGATTTCTCCCGGCTTGATCGAACGCACGATCTCCGAGATCCTTTCCAATGACAGTATCTTGCCCGCTGCCTGTAAGCGGCGCGCCTCGGCCTGGCTGATGTCCTCGCCGGCATGTGCCGACATAGCGCACAAGGCAAACCATGCCGCCATCAATGCCGCACCGACCATTTGCCCATTTCGTTTCATACTGCCTCCTTTGTGTCCATGGCAGCGTGGCTACAGTGATCCATGATTGCTGGCAAGTATAGCCTGCTCTTGCTGAATTGAAGCTTAACCACGGGCAGAAAAAACGGCACCGCAGTGCCGTTTTTTCCGCCTGGTCCCGCTTTAGCCGCGACGCCGCTTCAGGTTGGCAGCGATGCGCAGGCGCAGCGCGTTCAGCTTGATGAAGCCGCCTGCATCCTTCTGGTCATAGGCCCCGGCATCGTCCTCGAATGTAGCGATGGTCGGGTCGAACAGCGAATCGGTCTTGCTGTTTCGGCCGACGACGATGACATTGCCCTTGTACAGCTTGAGATGCACGACGCCGTTGACCGTCTTCTGCGTGTGGTCGATCAGCGTCTGCAGCGCGATGCGCTCCGGGCTCCACCAGTAGCCGTTGTAGATCAGGCTGGCATAACGCGGCATCAGGTCATCCTTCAGATGGGCAACCTCGCGATCCAGCGTCAGTGACTCAATGGCGCGGTGCGCCTTCAGCAAGATGGTGCCGCCAGGCGTCTCGTAGCAACCGCGTGATTTCATTCCCACATAGCGGTTCTCCACCAGATCGAGACGACCGATACCATGCTTGCCACCTAGCCTGTTGAGTTCCGCCAGCAGTTCATGCGGCGCCATCTTCCTGCCGTTCAGGGCGACCGGGTCGCCGTTGACATATTCGATTTCCAGGTATTCCGGCGTGTCCGGTGCCTTTTCCGGACTTACCGTCCAGCGCCACATGTCTTCCTCAGGCTCGGCCGCAGGGTCTTCCAGATGGCGACCTTCATAGGAAATATGCAGCAGATTGGCGTCCATCGAATACGGACTACCGCCCTGCCTGTGCTTCATCTCGATAGGAATGCCATTCTTCTCGGCATAGGCGAGCAGCTTCTCGCGGCTCAGCAAATCCCACTCACGCCAGGGCGCGATGACCTTGATATTGGGATTCAGTGCATAGGCACCCAGCTCGAAACGCACCTGATCGTTGCCCTTGCCGGTCGCGCCATGTGCAATGGCATCCGCGCCGGTCTCTTCCGCGATTTCGATGAGACGCTTGGCAATCAGCGGACGCGCGATCGAGGTACCCAGCAGGTATTCGCCCTCATAAACGGTATTGGCCCGGAACATGGGAAAGACGAAGTCACGCACGAACTCTTCGCGCAGATCATCGATATAGATTTCCCTGATGCCGAACTTTTTCGCCTTTTCACGCGCGGGTTCCAGTTCCTCCCCCTGGCCGATATCGGCGGTGAACGTCACCACCTCACACTGATAAGTATCCTGCAGCCATTTCAGGATGACCGAAGTATCCAGCCCGCCGGAATAGGCAAGCACAACTTTTTTGATTTCGCTCATATCATTCCCTAAACAAGATGCTGGCGTTGGGAGTTAAAGCGCCCCCGGAAAATCCAGGCCGGCCCCGCACTCCCTACTGCCAGAATTCGGATTTCGGACAGGCAGTTGCGGAGACGCTCATGCGGTCACCTTGCCCAGCAAAAGATACTCAAGCAGCGCCTTCTGGGTGTGAAGGCGATTTTCTGCCTCGTCCCAGACCACGCTCTGCGAGCCATCGATCACTTCGGCCGTGACCTCCTCACCGCGGTGCGCCGGAAGACAGTGCATGAACAACGCGTCCTTGGCCGCGACTCGCATCATGTCGGCATCGACCTGCCAATCGGCGAAGTCGCGCTTGCGCTCCTCGTTCTCTGCCTCAAAGCCCATGCTGGTCCAGACATCCGTCGTCACCAGATCGGCCCCCCGTGCGGCTTCCATCGGATCATCGAATTCCTCGTAGTGGGCATGCCCATACAGTCCGGCACGCTCCGGCTCGACTTCGTACCCTGGTGGTGTCGATACATGCACGTTGAAGTCCAGCACTTCCGCCGCCTGCAGCCAGGTATTGCAGACATTGTTGGAATCGCCTATCCATGCCACCGTCTTGCCCTGGATCGGGCCACGGTGCTCGATATAGGTGAAGATGTCGGCCAGGATCTGACACGGATGGTATTCGTTCGTCAGCCCGTTGATCACAGGCACCCTTGAGTTCTCGGCGAATCGCTCGATGATTTCCTGCTCATAGGTACGGATCATGACGATATCGCTCATGCGCGATATGACCTGGGCCGCATCCTCGACCGGCTCGCCGCGTCCGAGCTGGGAATCACGCGTATTGAGATAGATGGCCGTGCCACCCAATTGCTGCATGCCAGCTTCGAACGACAACCGGGTACGGGTACTGGCCTTTTCGAAAATCATGACCAGCGTGCGGTCAACCAACGGCCAATACTGTCGGTAGGCCTTGAATTGAGCCTTGATCCACGCGCTACGCTCGAATATGTGGTTGAGCTCATCGCGAGTGAGGTCGTTGAATTGCAAAAAGTGTTTGATTGTCATGGTTTTCTTCAGTGTTGTGAGCCGACGCCCTGTTCGCTCAGAAATTCCCGAATCAGGGGCACCAGTCGTTGCACCAGTTGCTCCGCCTCGGACTGATTCATGATCAGCGGAGGCAGCAGTCTGACGACATTTTCCGCAGTCACATTGATCAGCAGCTTCTGATCCAGCGCCCGTTTGACCAGATCGGCGCAGGGACGGTCAAGCTGGATGCCGATCATCATGCCGGCATTGCGTACGGTCTGCACACCCGGCAGGTCCACCAGCGCCGTTCTCAGCGCATCGCAAATCCAGCTGCCTACCCGTTCGGCATTTTCGCGCAGTCCCTCCTGCTCGATGACATCCAGCGTCGTCAGGCCGGCCGTACATGCCAGCGGATTGCCGCCGAACGTCGAGCCGTGCTTGCCGTAGGTCAGCACCTCCGCTGCCGCTCCCCGGGCCAGACAGGCGCCGATCGGCACGCCCGAACCGAGCCCTTTGGCCAGCGTCATGACGTCCGGCAGTATATCCGTATGCTGGAAGGCAAACCAGGTCCCAGTGCGTCCGATGCCGCTCTGCACCTCGTCCAGCATCAGGAGCCAGCCGTGGGCATCGCATATCTCGCGCAAACCGGCCAGATATGCCCTGACATCTTGCGGGACATTGACGCCGCCTTCTCCCTGCACCGGCTCGACCAGCACGGCAACCACGTTCTTGTTGCGATCCGCAACCTGCCGCACGGCATCCAGATCATCGAACGGCACGCGCACAAAGCCGCTCACGAGCGGCTCGAAGCCTGCCTGTGCCTTGCGGTTGCCGGTTGCGGAAAGCGTTGCCATCGTGCGGCCATGGAAGGCTTTTTCCATGACGATGATCTCCGGGGCATCGATACCGCGCTGGTGGCCGTACAGGCGTGCCAGCTTGATGGCAGTCTCATTGGCCTCGCAACCGGAATTGCAGAAGAATGTCCGATCCATGCCGGAAATTGCTGCCAGACGATCCGCGAGCAGTTCCTGTTCCCTGATCTGATAGATATTGGAGACGTGGATCAGACGTGCCACCTGTTCCGCAACGGCCTTCACCAGTTTCGGGTGAGCATGGCCGAGACCGTTCACGGCCACACCGGCCAATGCATCGAGATATTTCTCGCCCTTGTCGTCCCACAGCCAGACGCCCTCACCCCTGGTAAAGGTCACGGGCTGTCTGCCATAGGTATTCATCAAATGTTCTGACATGATTCTCGCGGTCCAAGATAAAAACACAAACGGCGGCTGGTGCCGCCGTTTGCAGCATACTAAGCAATCCTACAAGCCGACTGCGGCCTTGTGCGTCAGTCCATTGGCCATGAAAAACAGCATGGGGATGGACAGCATCGTATTCGTGCGCGAGGCCAGAAAAGCCACCCGACGCGCCTTGGCCTTCGCCTCCTCACTGGCAGCCATCAGCCCCAGTATCTTTTTCTGGTTGGGCCAGATCAGCACCCAGACATTGAACAGCATGATGGTTCCCAGCCAGGCACCTATGCCGATACCGGCATAGGCCGGTTCGAGCAGGAAGGCATGCGTGAAATTCCCGCCCAGCAATGCCGCCCCGGCAAGCCATGTCACCAGCGCCGCCCAGCGGAACCAGAGCAGCGCCCTCGGAGCCACGTGCCGTGAGATGCCGGCTGCTGTACCGTCCGCCGTCGCATCCTTCAATGCCGGCACCTGCACGAAATTGAAGTAATAGAGCAACCCGATCCAGATGATGCCCGCCATGAAATGCAGCCAGCGGAAAATCCCCTCCAGCAAGAAATCCATGTCACACCCCTGCCACAATGAAATTCTTCAAAAACAGATACAGGATCAACGTCAGCACAAGCCCCGACACGATCGTACCCAAAATCGAATCCAGCGGGTTCTTCACGAATTTCCCCTCCTCGACCGAACCAAAGTTCACTTCGAATTATTCCGCATCAATGCTGCCGAGATTAGCCTAAAAATACCGATCAATCAAGGATTACGCCTTGCTGTATCAGGGACTTTCCATATTTTTCGACCCCTCATGCGAACCGAAAGAGGTTTATTAAAACCGTACTTTGGGGCAGAATGTCGAGTTTGGCAAAAATAGCCGTTAAGTCAACTGTTTCTATCATGGTGGGTTCTTGATCTTATGGCTTCCATCACGTCGCTAAAATCCTTCATGCCAGCTTCGGTATCGCCTTCGCAAACCGATCATCCGCAACTGCCGGTTTCCTGGTACATCGACCCGGAGATCTACGCGCTGGAGCAGAAATATCTGTTCCCCAATGCACCGCAATATATCGGCCATTCGCTGATGGTGCCGAACCCGGGCGATTTCAGGGCCGTTGACTGGATGCAGGACGCAAAGGCACTGGTCAACGACAATGGCAATATCCAGCTCGTCAGCAACATCTGCCGCCATCGCCAGGCCATCATGCTGAAGGGGCACGGCAATACCCGCAACATCGTCTGTCCCCTGCACCGCTGGACCTATAACCTGCAGGGAGAACTGCTGGGCGCTCCACATTTCGAGCAGAATCCGTGCATGCATCTGAACAGGACCAGCCTGCAGAACTGGCAGGGACTGCTGTTCGACAGCAAGCGGGATGTCATCGCCGACCTTGCGAAACTGGGGCCGGCCCGCGACCTCGATTTCACCGGCTATCTGCTGGATCGGGTCATGATCGAGGAATACAACTTCAACTGGAAGACCTTTATCGAGGTCTACCTGGAGGACTACCATGTCGGCCCCTATCACCCCGGCCTCGACCGTTTCGTCAACTGCGACGACCTCAAGTGGGAGTTCGGCGAGTGGTACAGCGTACAGACGGTCGGCATCAAGGAGGCGTTGAAAAAACCCGGTTCGCCGATCTACAAGGAATGGCAGGAACAGGTTCTGCGCTACAACCAGAACAACCTGCCGCCACATGGCGCCATCTGGCTCGTGTATTACCCATTCCTGATGATCGAATGGTATCCGAACGTACTGGTGATCTCCCACATCATTCCGCGCGGCGTCGATGCCTGTACCAATGTGGTCGAGTTCTACTATCCGGAGGATATCGCGCTGTTCGAGGCCGAGTTCATCAAGGCGCATCAGGCGGCGTACAATGAGACGGCGGTCGAGGACAAGGACATCTGCGAGCGCATGCATCAGGGACGCAAGGCGCTTTATCGTCAGGGTGCAGATGAACGCGGCCCCTATCAGCATCCGATGGAAACCGGCATGCAGCACTTCCATCAATGGATCCGTCAGCAGCTCGAACCTCACCTGCCCCCCGAAAAGGCTTGATTCTGCGCATCCACAAGCCCGGCAGCCTGTGGATGCTGGTGGCGGCGTTCTTTTTCACCATCATGGGCACACTGGTGAAAATCGGCGGGGAGCGGTTCACCAGCCCGGAACTGGTGTTTTACCGCTCCTTCTTCGGACTGGTTTTCATCTTCGTGCTGGCAAGGATGCACCAGCTGCAGCTGAATACGCCGGTGCTGGGCAAACAGCTGACACGATCCATACTGGGTTTCATTTCACTGATCATGTTCTTCTACGCCATCGGCCAGCTGCCGTTGGCGACCGCTATTACGCTGAACTATACGTCCCCACTGTTCATGGCGGCATTGGCGCCCTTCATGCTGCACGAACGACCGCGTCCCATACTGGTCATCGCCATCGCGCTCGGTTTTCTCGGCGTCGCCTTGCTGCTGAAGCCCAGCCTGCATGCGGATGAGCTGATTGCTGGTGGCATCGGCCTGCTGTCCGGACTGACGGCAGGCATCGTCTATATTCACGTCACGCAGCTGGCGCGGGCCGGGGAACCGGACTGGCGCACCGTGTTCTACTTTACGCTGGTCAGCACCGTGGGCGCCGGATTGTGGATGCAGATGCATAGGTTCTCGCCGCTCTCCTGGCAGGACATCCCGCTTCTGCTGTGCTTAGGCGCTTCCGCAACAATCGCACAGTTCGCAATGACCCGTGCCTACCGCACCGGCAACCATCTCGTAGTGGGCAGTCTAGCCTACACCACCGTTTTGATCGCCAGCCTGTTCGGCATCCTGCTCTGGAATGAAACGCTTTCGGCCGACCGCTGGCTCGCGGTCGCGCTGATTGTGCTCGGCGGACTCATCAGCGTGCGTGCTACTCCCAGGTAGCCTCCGAGCATCTTGCGCATGTTCAGGCTGATTCTGGACACGCGACGATAACCGGCTTAGGCTATTGCCCGTTATCGGCATTCCCTTCGGAATCAATATGTCAGGTTACTGGCGAATCGGCATACGGACTTGCGTTATCGTCGGCTGTCTCTGGCTGTGTGGTTGTATGGGAGGGCCGCTCGCACAGCAGTTGCTGGCGTCTGCCGTCATGCAGGGCACAGACAGTATCATCGATCATGCCTACATTGCCGGCCAGCGCGATGCCGATCAGCGCCGCAAACTTCCTGACACGACGCCTAATCCGTACTGGGCAAGCTTCGTCACGGCCGGCTTCGAACGCATCACGCCGATCGAGGCCCCTCTGCCGACCGGAGCGAATTCGTCATCAGCGGAAGCCGCGCATCCGTCCGAACCCTCCGTGCCGACAAGTTCACCCGTACAGGCCGCGCCACTCGTGCGCGTCGAGGTCTGGAACATGCTACTCGGCGAAGAAAAACTTGCCGTGCTGGAGCGTGCCAATGCCATGGGCAATCCGGAACTGCCGCCCCGCACCAAATGGACCGATACCACCATCGCCACGGGCGCCATCATGGGCGATGATCAGCAACAGATCACCTTTCTCGTCCCCGCACAGCTCGGCAGACCGCACAGTGGTCAGTGGGTCGTCGTCGAACTGGGGCACGATCTGAACATCGCGCGTTATTCCTCTCTGACTGAGCCCTCAGGGGTCGATCAGGCCGGAACGCATGGCGATTAGCGCGATTTCAGCGGAGTTGCTGGCATTCAGCTTCTGCTTGATGTTGTAAAGGTGAGTGCCGACAGTACGCGGCGACAGACACAGGACCTCGGCGATCTCGTTGGTCGTCTTGCCTCTGGCAAGCGCCATGAAGACCTCGAACTCGCGTGCTGACAGCACATCCACCGGATTCTGCTCACCGGAAAGCTGCTGTATCGCCATCTGCTGTGCCACGTCGGCCTCAAGATAGCGCTTGCCGCCCGCTACGGTGCGAATCGCCTTGATCAGCTCTTCAGCCGCACTGCGCTTGGTCAGATAGCCCATGGCGCCGGCATTCAGCACACGCTTGGGATGCACCGAGTCCTCATGCGCACTGAGCACCAGGATGCGTGCATTGCCGTCCTTCGCCAAGATTCGCTCTATCGCCTCCAGCCCGCCGATGCCTGGCATGGTGATGTCCATGACGACGACATCCGGCTTGTGCTCGATATAGGCCTTGATTCCCTGTTCGCCGCTCTCCGCTTCCGCCACCACCTTGATGTCGGCTGCGGATTCCAGCAGCATCTTAAAGCCCATACGTACCACGGCGTGGTCATCCACCAGTAAGACGTTGATTTGGCTCATGCCTGCTGCCCTTTCGGTATGTTGATGCGAATCACTGTTCCCTTCCCTGGTTCCGAATCCATGCTGAATGCGCCGCCGAGTGCCTGCGCCCTTTCGCGCATGCCGAGCAGCCCGAAATGACGGCTCTGATCGACCTGGCAAAAGTCCATGCCGCGGCCATTGTCCCTGATCGTCAACTGCATCTCTCCCGTCCTGTCCACTTCGAGTCTGATTTCCATCGCATCCGCATCTGCATGCTTCAGCGCATTGTTGACGGCCTCCTGCACCACGCGATAGAGATTGATGTTGACCACCTCTCCGAAGCCGTTCACATCGCCATTGATTGCCAGATCAATCGCCAGTTCCGGATGATGCTTACGATAGGTCGAGATCAGATCGCGCAGGGTCTCCGACAATCCCAGATTGTCCAGCGCTCCCGGACGCAGCTTGCGGATGATGTTGTGCATACCATCGTAGATATGATTCGCGGCCGAGACGATGGTCTGCGCGCTCGCGGCAATCTCGGGCATGTCCTCCCTAGTCTTGTTGACGATGCCGACCGCGAATGTCTTGATCGCAGTCACATACTGTCCCAGCTCATCATGCAGTTCGCGCGCGAGGCTGCGGCGCTCATCCTCGATATGCCGCTGGATCAGATGCGTCAGCTGGCGGTTCTCTTCCAGCCTGCGCTCCGCCTCTTCCGCCTGCTTGCGTTCCGTAATGTCCCGCATGCTGCAGATGTCGCCGATCACCTTGCCGCTGACCGGATCGACCAGCGGCGCCGATGAGATCGAGACATCGATGATGCGGCCGTCCCGCGCCTGACGCTTGGCATCATGGTTCTCCACTTTGCGCCCGGCATTGATTTCACGCAGGTCGGACTCCAATCCGGCCTTTTCGCTGTCCGGCGTCAGGAGCGCGATCGATTTGCCGATGATGTCTTCCGGCGCATATCCGAACATGCGCTGCGCAGCCGGATTCCAGAAAGAAATTTTACCGTCGAGGTCATGAATCACGATGGCATCGGCCGTCTGCTTGACGATCAGGGCCAGACGCCGGTTTTCCTCGGTGCGCGCCTGCAGCGACTCAGCCATGCGGTTGAAATTGTGGGCAATCTGGTCGAACTCCGGCAATTCGAATGCCGGCAGGCGGATCCCCAGATCGCCCTGTTCCATCCGGTTCATCGCCTGCAGCATGGGCTCCACCGAGCGCAGCCAGCGCCCGAGCATCCAGTAAACCATGACATTCAGCAGGATGAAAAAGATCATGCCGACCCAGAACAGATCCATCATATTGACCCAGGCCTCACGGATGGCCCCGATGGGTGCGGGATCGACCACGAGCGTGCCAAAGTTGATGACGCGCGTCACCGATGCTTCCTTCGGGTCGAGAATGTCAATGAACCACTGCGGCGGATTGACGTCATCCCGGAAGGTGGATGCCGGCGACTGGTAAAGCAGATTGCCCTGCAGATCATAGAGCGAGATGCGCGTGCCGCGCACATGCTTGAGATGCTCGAGAAAGCGGTGCATGACGACATGGGTGTAGCCCCAGGCGGGATTCTGCTCGGAACTGATGATGACGGTATCCAGCAGTTGAACCGTCACCCGCGTCGAAGCCTCTATGCCTTCCTGGGTCGAGGTGCGTAGGCCCTTGATAAGGACGAAAGCGACCACCGCCATGAAAATCAGCATGATCAGCGTAATCAGTAGGTTCAGTCGAAACCGCAAACTCATGGCAAGATACCTGGTCGTAATCCTTACATGCGGCATTATGATACAGGACTGCGCTGCGCGCCCACTGTCATCGACGCGATGTCCAACAGCCGGTACGCACTGCACAGGCTGCTTATCTAATGCCTATAATTCCGAATTCGACAATCGACGTCATGTTTCAATTTCAGGATCCGACCATGAAAAACACCCTGCCGATTCGCCTGACCCTCGCTGCCATACTGCTGACCGGCTGCGCCACGACCACCGCACCCGGCGTAACGGGGGTAGAACGCAAACAGTTCATGATGCTGACTGAAGCCCAGGTCGTCAGCATGTCGAACGAGAGCTATCTCGCCTCCCTGGAGGAAGCCAGCAAGAAAAAAACGCTGAACACTAATCCAACGCAGGTGAAGCGCGTGCGCGACATCTCCCAGCGGCTCATCAAGCAGGTCTCGCATTTCCGCCAAGATGCCAGCCAGTGGCAATGGGAGGTGAACGTGGAACAAAACGAACAAGTCAATGCCTACTGCATGCCCGGCGGCAAGATCATGGTCTACACCGGCCTCATCGACAAGCTGAAGGCGACCGATGACGAGCTCGCCGCCGTCATCGGTCACGAGATAGCCCATGCCCTGCGTGAACACGGCCGCGAGCGCATGTCCATCGCCTATGCCCAACAGGCCGGCCTGGCAGGACTAGCCCTGCTGGCAGGCGCCAGCAAGAACCAGAGCGCAGCTGCTCTCGGCGTACAGGCTGCGGCGCTCGGCTCCAACCTGTTCTTCGCATTGCCGAACAGCCGGGAACAGGAACGCGAAGCCGACCGCATCGGCCTGGAACTGGCCGCACGCGCCGGCTACAACCCGGAGGCTGCCATCACTCTCTGGCAGAAAATGAGCAAGGAAGGCGGCAGCGCGCCTCCCGAGTTCCTCAGCACCCACCCGTCCAACCAGAACCGCATCAATGACCTGAAAGGCATGATTCCGGCAGTCATGCCGCTGTATCAGAGTGCGAGGAAATAACGATACCGGCTGGAATGCTTCTGCGTTCCGGCTGGTATCCATGCCATGCCTCTGTTTTCCGGGTGATCTTCATATCACCCGGACTTCGTTTCGACCCGCCGGCACTTTCCTAGTAAAATATCGGGTTTGATCATAGTCATAGTCGAGAAAGCATCATGAGCGATTTGCAAAACATCATCGAAGCGGCATTTGAGAACCGCGCCAACCTCACACCGGCCAATGTCGATCCGACCGTCAAGGAAGCGGTTTTCACCGTGCTCGAGCAGCTGAACGAAGGCAAGCTGCGCGTCGCTAGCCGCAAGGGTGACTCGCAGGAATGGGAAACCCATCAGTGGATCAAGAAGGCGGTTCTGCTGTCCTTCCGTCTGGAAGACAACGTGTTGATGGATGACGGTGTCACCAGGTATTTTGACAAGGTACCGCCCAAGTTCGCCGACTATACCGAAGCCGATTTCAAGGCTGGAGGATTTCGTGTCGTCCCCAATGCCATCGTGCGCCGCGGTTCATACATCGCCAAAAACACCGTGCTAATGCCATCCTACGTCAACATCGGCGCCTATGTCGATGAAGGCACCATGGTCGACACCTGGGCCACAGTCGGCTCCTGTGCGCAGATCGGCAAGAACGTCCATCTGTCCGGTGGCGTCGGTATCGGCGGTGTACTAGAGCCGATACAGGCAGGCCCCACCATCATCGGTGACAACTGCTTCATCGGTGCCCGTTCCGAAATCGTCGAAGGTGTCGTTGTCGAAGACAACTGTGTGATCTCCATGGGCGTCTATATCGGCCAATCAACCAAGATTTATGACCGCGAAACCGGCGAAATCCATTACGGCCGCGTGCCCGCCGGTTCCGTCGTCGTCAGCGGCAATCTGCCGGCCAAGGACGGCAGCCACAGCCTCTATTGCGCCGTCATCGTCAAGAAGGTGGATGCCAAGACGCTTGGCAAGGTCGGCATCAACGAACTGCTACGCGGCATTTGAGTCATCGTCAATAATTCGACAGCCTCGTTGCCACTCCAACAACACCCGCCCCGGCGGGTGTTGTCATTTATCCTAATAAATAACATTCAAAACAAACATTAACTAAATGATTTTAATCATGTTTCAATGGGATTGAAATGATCCTATAAGGCATGGTACAGAAGTTGCGCATGGACTAGGTATGAAATCTTCCCAGGAAGGAGCAGCCTAACCCATGATCGCCGATTTCAACACCCTGATTCTCTGGCTCGCGATGCCTGCCATCATCGCCATTGCGGTCTGGGCCGGCTACAATTTCAGGAAACGCAGTCTGCATCAGCAATATACGCGGTTCTCGCTGGAAGATTTGAGCGGGAATCTGGATCGCATCGTCACGACCGACGTGCTGACCCAGCTGCCTAATCGAAATGCCTTCAGACAACAGCTGGAATCCGGTATTCGTCGCTGCAAGCGTACGAACAGCTCGCTGGCGGTCGCATTCATCGATCTGGATGACTTCAAGCCCATCAACGATACCTACGGCCACCACACGGGCGACGAGATGCTGAAGATGGTCGCACAGCGTCTGGTCGGAGCCGTACGCCATTGCGACCTCATCGGCCGCATCGGCGGAGATGAATTCCTCGCGCTGATCGAGGATATCAAGTCCAACCAGGATATCGTCACCATCGTCGAACGCATCATCGACTCGCTGCGGCAACCCTTCTTCGTCGATCACCACGAACTGCACATCTCGGCATCGGTCGGCATCGCCGTCTATCCCCGCGATGGTAATCCTGAGCGTCTACTCATCGCTGCGGATTCAGCCATGTATCATGCCAAGAGCGCGGGCAAGAACCAGTTCCGATTTTACGATGCCGAAATGGAGCTGGCTTCGGATCGCCTGATGGAAATGCAGCGCGACCTGAAGCTGGCACTGGAACGCAACGAGTTCGAGCTCTATTTCCAGCCCAAGATAGACAGCAAATCCGGTCTCCTCGCTGGCGTCGAGGCGCTGTTGCGCTGGCAGCATCCGGAAAAGGGATGGATCGCGCCCAACATCTTTATCGCAGCTGCGGAGCGCTTCGGCATGATGAACCAGATCAGCCACTGGGTCATCGAGGAAAGCTGCCGTACCCTGCACCGTCTGCGCAGCATGGGCATCCACCTGCAGATATCCATCAATCTCTCATTCCTGCAGTTCCGCAACCCGGACCTGGTGAAAAACATACTTCAGGTCTTGAAGCGGTTCGAACTGCCCAATGCCTGCCTGATGTTTGAAATCCGCGAGGCCAGCGGCATGGCGAACCACGAGCAGTTCAACGCCCGCCTCGCCGAGTTTCGCGATGCGGGCATCGATGTCGCCATGGACCATTACGGCATCGGTGATTCCAGCATAGACGGCCTGCGCAAGCTCAACATCAGCCAGGTCAAGCTGGATCAGTCGATTACGAACAAGGTCGGCGAGGATGAGCAGGCCTGCAGGATCGCCGATGCACTGATACGTTTCGCTCATGCGCTGGATCTCATCGTCATCGCACAGGGCGTCGAGACCGAAGCTCAGCGCAAGGCGCTCGTCGAGCTCAATTGCGACCAGATGCAGGGCTTTCTGTTTGGACGTCCTGTGCCGGAGAGCAGGCTACCGCAACTGGTGAAACAGATCGTGCTGACGCAGTGAGCCATGGCGTGCCAGCGCAAGGCTCGCCTCGCCGCAGCGTGACTGCTAGAATGATAGCTTTCCATCATCATGGCAGTCCCGATGAAGCTTTACGGCATTCCTAACTGCAATACCGTGAAAAAGGCCAGAGCATGGCTGGAACAACACGGCATTGCCTACGAATTTCATGATTTCAAGAAGCAAGGTATCGATGCCTCCACACTGAAAGGCTGGCTGCGCCAAGTCAGCTGGGAAAAGCTGGTCAACCGTGCCGGCATGACGTGGCGTAATCTCGATGAAGCCAGCAAGGCTGCCGTAGTCGATGACGCATCGGCCATCGCACTGATGTTGGAAAAAACCTCCGTCATCAAGCGGCCGGTGCTAGTCCGGGATGGCTCCATCCTTTGTCTCGGCTTCGATGAAACCACCTACGGAAAGCTGCTCTGACATGTCCAAGACATTAGAACTCGCCATGGACCTGATCGCCCGCCGCTCGGTCACGCCGGAGGATGCAGGCTGTCAGGAGGTCATGATCAGACGTCTCGAACCGCTGGGATTCCGGATAGAGCGTATGCGCTTCGGTGATGTCGATAATTTCTATGCTCGCCGTGGCTCCGATGGTCCATTTCTGGTTTTTGCCGGACATACGGACGTGGTCCCGACCGGCCCCGTGGAGAAATGGAACACACCTCCGTTCGAGCCGACCATACGGGACGGCATGCTCTATGGGCGCGGTGCCGCCGACATGAAAACCTCCTGCGCAGCCTTCATCACCGCCATCGAGGAATTTGTCGCCGCCCATCCGGACCATGCCGGTTCCATCGGCCTGCTGATCACGTCGGACGAGGAAGGCATCGCCATCGACGGCACGGTCAAGGTCGTCGAGGCGCTGAAGGCGCGCAATGAGCTCTTCGATTACTGCATCGTCGGCGAGCCCACTTCCAACAGAGTGGTCGGAGACATGATCAAGAACGGCCGGCGCGGCTCGCTGTCAGGCAAGCTCACGGTCAGTGGCGTGCAGGGCCACATCGCCTATCCGCATCTGGTGAAGAATCCGATCCACATGGTCGCGCCAGCCATCAAGGATATGGTCGAAACCGTCTGGGATGAGGGCAATGAATACTTTCCACCGACGTCCTGGCAGATATCCAATATCAATGGCGGCACTGGCGCCACCAATGTCGTGCCCGGAGAAGTCGAGATCCTGTTCAACTTCCGTTTCTGTCCGGAACTAAACGGCCAAGGCAGCACGGAGCAGAACCTGAAGTCGCGCGTGCACGCCATCCTTGACCGCCATAAGCTTGATTACGAGCTCACATGGGAATACTCGCCGCCCTATATCACACCGCGCGGCGAACTGGTGGATGCGATCAGCACGGCGATCGAGGCATCCTTCGGTGTCAGGCCCGAGCTTTCCACGACCGGCGGCACCTCTGACGGCCGCTTCATCGCCGATATCTGCAAGCAGGTCATCGAGTTCGGCCCGCTCAACGCCACCATCCACAAACTGAACGAATGCGTGGCCGTCGCAGACATCGAGCCGCTCAAGGACACCTATCGGCGCACCATGGAAACATTGCTCAAATGACACATCATCCGCGCCTTATCGAGGAACTGCACACCATCCGCGACTGGCTGCGCTTTGCTGTCAGCCGTTTCGAGGCATCCGACATCTTTTTCGGGCACGGAACCGACAATGCCTATGACGAGGCTGTCTGGCTCGTCATGCGCGCCCTGCATCTGCCGCTCGACACGCTGGAAAATTTCCTCGATGCCGTCGTCACCGAAAGCGAGCGCAAGCATCTGGAGCGTCTGATTGAGCGGCGCGTTACCGAACGCATCCCGACCGCCTATCTGCTACGCGAAGCGTGGCTGCGTGGCTACAAGTTCTACGTGGACGAACGCGTCATCGTGCCGCGCTCGTTCATCGCCGAACTACTGGAAGACGGCTTGAGTCCGTGGATCGAATATCCGGAGATGGTGGAACGCGCTGCCGACATCTGCACCGGCAGCGGCTGTCTCGGCATACTGCTGGCAGACGCGTTCCCGAATGCGGAAATCGATGTCGTCGATATCTCGCCCGACGCCATCGCCGTCTGCAACATCAACATCGCCAATTACGGCCTGCAGGAACGCGTCCACGCAGTGCAATCGGACATGTTCAATGGTTTGCAGGGCAGAACCTACGACCTCATCATCAGCAACCCGCCATACGTCGATGCGAATGCGATGGCGCAGCTGCCGCAAGAATACCGGAACGAACCGCAGGTCGCACTGGGTAGCGGAGAAGCCGGACTCGATCACACGCACACCCTGCTGCGCGAGGCAGCTGCGCATCTGAATGACGGCGGCATTCTGGTGGTGGAGATCGGCCACAACCGGGACACCCTGCTGGAAGCCTATCCGCAGCTCCCCTTCACCTGGCTTGAGGTCGAATCAGGCAACCAGTTCGTCTTTCTGCTGACAAAGGAACAGCTGCTGCAACTCGGCTAAGCCGCCTGCTTCGGTCTAACCTCTGCCGCGGTTACGATCACTGCGCTTTTGCTGTCCGGGTGGCGCCAGGTCGCTGCCCTGCCGTATGCGCCGCCTCGCCGTCGGCTTCCTGCCCACAGCCCCGGCCATGCGCCTTTCCGGTGCCTTTCTGGTGCGAACCTTGGGCACGAAAGCCGTGCCTTCCTTTTCCTTCTCGCGCTTGCTGCGCTGCCTGGGTGGTATCCTCGGCACCGATAGCCCGGCCCATTCCAGCAATGCCTGTACTTCCTTGGGCGGGAGCTGCATCATCATGCCCCGCTTCAGGCGCGGCGGCAGCGTCACCGGTCCAAAACGGACGCGCATCAGTCGGCTGACCGGCAGCTGGAACGCCTCGAATAGGCGTCGCACCTCACGGTTACGTCCCTCGCGCAGGATGACCTGATACCAGTGATTGACACCCTCGCCTCCCTGCGGCTGGATGACATCGAAGGACGCCATGCCATCCTCGAGTTCTATGCCCTGCATGAGCTGCTGCATCTGCCCCTCGGTCAATTCCCCGAATACGCGCACTGCATACTCGCGCTCGACGTCATAGCGCGGATGCATGAATCGGTTGGCCAGCTCGCCCGAGGTTGTGAAAATGAGCAGGCCGGAAGTGTTGATGTCGAGACGTCCGATGGCGATCCACTTACCGTGCCTCACGCGCGGCAGCTTGTCGAACACGCTTACCCGCTTTTCCGGATCGTCTCGGCTGACGATCTCACCTTCGGGTTTGTGATAAAGCAGCACCTGCGGTAGTTCCGGCTCGAACGGCAAACGCACGGACCGCCCATCGACACGTACGACATCGGACGGGATGACGCTCGCGCCTACCGTCGCCACCTTACTGTTGACCGTCACGCGACCGGCAGCGATCAACTCCTCCATGTCACGGCGCGAGCCCATGCCAGCCAGCGCCAGCAGCTTGTGCAGACGCTGTGGGGTCGCTTCGGAATCGGATGTGGCAGCACTGCGTGCTCTTGTGCCGGATACGCGCTGCTTGAAAGGACGTGCCATGGAAACTGCCTGTGCGATGAATGGTGTGGAAAGGAGTCGCTATTATAAAGCACGCGCAGGATTGCAGTCGCGCAATCGTTCCACTCCATTATAGCGACAGCTGAATCTCCTGCTGAGTGAACGTCTCCATCGGCGGTAGTTCCGACAGGGATTTCAGGTTGAAATCATCGAGAAAGGTCTTGGTAGTGGCATATAGGGCAGGCCTTCCCGGCACGTCGCGATGTCCCACGATATCAATCCAGTTGCGCTCCTGCAGACTGCGAATGATGTTGGGATTGACCGCCACGCCGCGTATCTGCTCGATATCGCCGCGTGTCACCGGCTGCCGGTAAACGATGATGGCCAGCGTCTCCAGCGCGGCGCGGGAATAGCGCTGCGGACGTTCAGGATTGAGACGGGAGATGAACGGCACGAACTCGCTGCGTGCCTGAAAGCGCCAGCCGCTGGCGACCTGGACCAGTTCCAAGGTGGCCTTCGCACTCCCCGGCTGCCACTCGTTCCTCAACTCGTCCAGCAGCATGCGCAGCGTGGCACGCTCCATGCGGCCGTCGAACAGCTTCAGCATGTCATCGAGCGAAAGCGGTTCCGGACTGGTCAGCAAGGCTGCCTCCAGCACCTGTCTCATTTTCTGTGTATTGCTGGGCTCATCCATGACGATATCTCAATCGGCCTGACGGATCTGCAGATAAATGGGGCTGTATGCTTCCTGCTGCGTGATATGCAGCAGGCCTTCGCGCGCAAGTTCGAGAATCGCAAGAAAGCATACGACCAGTTTGGACAGGCCGTCATTCGCGATGTCGAACAGCGCCGAGAATTCCATCATGCGATGCACTTGCAGCTTGCGCAGGATTACGCTCATATGCTCGCGCACCGATAGCTCTTCGCGCCTGATGCGATGATGCCTATGATGACCGGCACGTTCCAGGACGGCCTTCCATGCCGCCATGAGGTCTTCCAGTGAAACCTGCGGCGGCCGCACATCGGTAATCTGTTCGTAATAGGCACGTGTCACGATGATGTCCCGTCCGACCTGCGGCCAATCCTCCAGCCTCTGCGCCGCCAGTTTGATCGCTTCGTATTCCATCAGGCGCCGCACCAGTTCCGCACGCGGATCCTCCTCCTGCTCGATATCCGCATGTTTCGGCAACAGCATGCGCGACTTGATTTCGATCAGCACGGCGGACATCAGCAGATACTCGGCGGCAAGTTCCAGCTTGTTCGCACGCATCCGCTCGACATACTCCATGTACTGGCGGGTCAGTTCCGCCATCGGGATGTCGAGGATATCCAGATTGTTCTTGCGGATGAGGTAAAGCAGCAGGTCGAGCGGCCCCTCGAAGGCCTCCAGATAGACTTCCAGCGCGTCTGGCGGGATATAAAGGTCGTGCGGAATCTGGTCCAGCTGCTGACCGTAGATCCTGACCTCGATATCCAGCTGGGTTTGCATGGCCTAGTGTACAACCGCCCTCGAAAAGACATTGATGATAACGACACCGGCGACGATCAGCCCGATTCCGATCACGGCCGGAAGGTCCAGCCCCTGCCGGTAAACCAGCCAGCCTATCACGGTTACCAGCACGATGCCGGCACCCGCCCAGATGGCGTACATGATGCCGACCGGCAGTGTACGCAAACTCAGGGTCATGAAATAGAACGCCGCCAGATAACCCGCCATGACGAGCAGACTGGGCCAGAAGCGCGTGAACTCCGACGTTGCCTTGAGCGACGAGGTTGCGATCACTTCCGCCACCACGGCCAGCGCAAGCGCCACCCAGTGGTTCATGCCTGCACCCGTTCCGCCGGCATCATGAATAGTTGAGGCCCATCGCCTCACGCACATCGCGCATCGTCTCGCGCGCTAGTTTCCTCGCACGCTCGCAGCCTTCGGCCACGACATTCTTCACCAGCGTCGGATCCTCGGCATAGTGGGCGGCACGTTCCTGAATCGGCTTCAGTTCTTCCAGCACGGCCTCGATCACGGGCTGCTTGCACTCGATGCAGCCGATGCCTGCTGACCTGCAGCCATTCTGCACCCAGTCACGTCGTCCCTCGTCGGAATAAACCTCATGCAACTGCCAGACCGGGCACTTGGCCGGGTCGCCCGGGTCGGTACGCCGGATTCGCGCCGGATCGGTCGGCATGGTCTTGATCTTCTTGGCCACGGCATCCGGAGATTCGCGCAGGGAAATCGTATTGTTGTAAGACTTGGACATCTTCTGTCCGTCCAGCCCAGGCATCCTGGAAGCCGGCGTCAGTTTGTATTCGGGCTCGATCAGGATGATCTTGCCGCCGCCTTCCAGATATCCCAGCAGCCGCTCCTTGTCGCCTATCGACAGCCCCTGCTGTTCCTCGATCATGGCGCGGGCGGCCTCCAGTGCCTCCTCGTCCCCGCTTTCTTGGTATGCATTGCGCATTTCCTCATAGAGCGCACCGCGCTTGCTGCCCAGCTTTTTGATGGCAGCCTCGGCCTTTTCCTCGAAACCGGGTTCCTTGCCGTACAGATGATTGAAACGGCGCGCGATTTCACGCGTGAATTCGATGTGGGGAATCTGGTCCTCACCTACCGGCACCTGCGTCGCCTTGTAGATCAGGATATCCGCGCTCTGCAATAGCGGATAGCCGAGGAAGCCGTAGGTCGAAAGATCCTTACTGGCAAGTTTCTCCTGCTGGTCCTTGTAGGTCGGCACCCGCTCCAGCCAGCTGAGCGGCGTGATCATGGACAGCAGGGTGTGCAGCTCGGCATGCTCCGGCACATGCGACTGGATGAAGATGGTGGCCGTGGCCGGGTCCACGCCTGCGGCAAGCCAGTCGATGACCATCTCCCAGACATTGTCCTCGATCACTTCTGGCGTGTCGTAATGTGTCGTCAGCGCATGCCAGTCCGCAACGAAGAACAGGCATTCGTGCTCATGCTGGAGCTTGACCCAGTTCTTCAGCACGCCGTGATAATGACCAAGATGCAGGTTTCCGGTAGGACGCATGCCCGACAAAACGCGTTCGACAGCCATAATGATTGAATACCCGTGATTAGATAGTGTGATTATACGAAGAAAACCATACCGTTTAATGGATGACCGTGCCGATCAGCCACAGCACCGCACGAATCAGCGGCATCATGATAATGGATAGGATACCGGTGAATAGCAGCACGATCAGGATGATGAAACCGTAGCGTTCCAGTCTGGAGAGCTGATAGGCAAGATGACTCGGCAGCAGGCTGACGGCGATACGGCCGCCATCTAGCGGCGGCAGCGGCAACAGATTCAGCACGAGCAGCACGACATTGATCATGACGCCGGCCTGTGCCATCAATGCCAGAGGCAGTGCGAAAAATTCCGGCGCGTGCGCGGAGGAGACCAGTATCAGCGCCCAGAGGAATGCCATCACCAGATTGGATGCCGGACCGGCCGCCGCCACCCACAGCATGTCGCGCTTGGGATTGCGCAGCCTGCTGAAATCCACCGGCACCGGCTTGGCCCAGCCGAACAGAATCCCGCCCAACATCAGGGTCAGCGCCGGAACCAGAATGGTGCCGATCGGATCGATATGGTTGAGCGGGTTGAGCGTGATACGCCCCTGCAGATAAGCGGTCATGTCACCAAAACGGCGCGCCGCATAACCGTGCGCCGCCTCATGCACGGTGATGGCAAAAATCACCGGCAATGCATAGATCGCGATTTTCTGTATCAGAGTCAGTTCCATATGTTTTCTTTTTCACTCTAGGCCGAAAGGCGCAGGGTCACCTGCTCCCAGCCGCAATAACTGGGGCTGATCCGCCGTCAGGTCGATGACGGTGGTCGGCTCCGCCACACAGGCACCGGCATCGATCACCAGTTCGACCTGGTGCTCCAACTGCTCTCGTATGATCCAGGCCTCGTTCATCGGCTCACTCTCGCCCGGCATCAGCAGCGTCATGCTGAGTAGCGGCTGGTTCAGCTCGTCCAGAATCGCCTGCGTCACCGTATGGTTCGGGATGCGCAACCCTATGGTACTGCGCTTCGGATGCTGCAGACGGCGCGGAACCTCGCGTGTCGCCTTCAGAATGAAGGTATATGGGCCAGGCGTATTGGCCTTCAGCATGCGGAACTGGCTGTTGTTGACCTGGGCATAGTTGCCGATCTCCGTCAGATTGCGGCAGACCAGCGTGAAATGGTGATGCTCATCGACGCCCCGGATAGTGCGTATACGGCGCTGCGCATCGACATTGCCCAGCATGCATCCGAGCGCATAGGTCGAGTCGGTCGGATAGGCAATGATGCCGCCGTTCTGCAGTATATTGACCGCCTGATGTATCAGACGCGCCTGCGGGTTCTCCGGATGGATGACGAAATACTGTGCCATCAGTGTCCTTTTGTCATGAATTCGGCCTCCGGCCAACCCTGCCAGACCGGCAAGCAATGGTCAGGCAGCAGCGGCAGGCGCCCCATTTCCATATAACTCAGCCCCGGCCCATGATAATCGGACCCTTGCGAGGCACGCAGGCCGAACATGGAAGCAATTCGGGCATATTCGAGATATTGGTCCGGCGTATGGCTGCTGGTCACGACTTCGATGGCGCTACCGCCACACGACCTGAACGCTTCCAACAGCTCAAGCATGGTGGGCCGCCCCATGTCGTAGCGGCCGGGATGCGCCATGACCGCTATGCCGCCTGCGCCGAGTATCCAGCCGACCGCCTCCTCCAGCCCGGCCCAGTGATGTTCGACGTAGCCCGGCTTGCCCTTGACCAGAAAGCGCTTGAATATTTTGCGCATGTCGCTGCCGTACCCCAGCTCCATTAGGTAACGGGCGAAATGCGTGCGGCTGATGATGCCATCACCCGCATATCGGTAGGCGCCCTCCAGGCTGCCTTGTATGCCTGCCCGCTCCAGACTCGCCGCCATGCCCTGTGCGCGCAGGTGCCGACCGTCGCGTATCCGGCGCAGCCCCTCGGCCAGAGGTACATGTGTGGGGTCGATCTTCAGGCCAACGATATGCAGTGTGCGGCGGCGCCAAGTGACGGAAATCTCCACGCCTGGAATCAGCATGATGCCGTACCGATCCGCCGCTGCTTTCGCTTCCGCGAGTCCGGCGGTGTCATCGTGATCGGTAAGTGCCAATACCTTGAGGCCATGCTCTGCAGCGTGCTGCACCAGCGCGGACGGCGACAGCATGCCATCCGAGACGTTCGAATGGCTATGGAGATCTATGCGGGAAAAATTATCCAAGCGTCAATATTGAATCTTGTGGCTCAACCGGAATCATAGCAAAATACGTTGGCCCGCACATGGTACAGACTGCCTTTTGCGGATTTCCGCTACCGTCGCCTGGATATCAAATGAAGTTTCTGTTCGACCTGTTCCCCGTCATCCTGTTCTTCGTCGTATTCAAGATCTTCGGCATCTATGCCGCCACCGCCACCGCCATCGTCGCCACGTTACTGCAAATCGGCTGGGTCAGACTGCGGCATGGCAAGGTCGATAATATGCTGATCGCGAGCGGCATCATCATCGTCGTTTTCGGCGGCGCCACCCTGTTGCTGCATGACGAGACCTTCATCAAATGGAAACCGACCGTACTCTACTGGCTGTTCGGCATCGGCATAGCTACGGCCAGCCTGCTGTTCAAAAGGAATCTGATTCGCAGCATGATGGAAAAACAGATCAACATGCCGGATGCTGTCTGGAACAAGCTCAACCATGCATGGGCGGTCTTTTTCATTCTCCTCGGCTGCCTCAATCTGATCGTCGCCTACAACTTCACGACCGAAGCTTGGGTGAACTTCAAGCTGTTCGGTACCATGCTCCTGATGCTCGCATTCATCATCGGCCAAAGTCTGATGATCAGCAAATACATCGCCACCAAGGATCCGGAATAAGGAAACAGACACATGTGGTACGCCATCATCGCCGAGGACACACCGAACAGCCTGGAAAAACGTCTGGCCGCCAGACCGGACCATATCGCGCGCCTGCAGCAGCTACAGAACGAGGGACGGTTGCTGCTGGCCGGCCCCTTCCCCGCTACCGATAGTGCCGACCCGGGCCAGGCCGGCTATTCAGGTAGCCTCATCATCGCCGACTTCCCCAGTCTGGAAGACGCGAAAACATGGGCACAGGCGGACCCTTACGTCACAGCCGGGGTATATGCCGGTGTCACGGTGAAACCCTTCCGCAAAACATTGCCCACCACCTAGGCCTAATACCTTGGAAGCGAAAGCCCCATTACCACTGACTGACGAGATCCGGCACAGGCTTGCCGTGCTGGCCCCCCTGCAGTTGCAGATCGAGGACGAAAGCACGCTACATGCCGGTCACAGAGGCAATGACGGCGGCGGTCATTTCCGGCTGACCATCGTCAGCTCGCAATTCCATGGAAAATCGCAGATAATCCGTCATCGCCTGATCTATCAGGCACTGGACGGAATGATTCCCCAACGCATCCATGCACTCAGCATCCGGGCGCTGGCACCGGATGAAATTCCCTGAACCTAAACCTCATCCACTTCATCAAGGATCCCACATGAAACTGATCAAGAGCACCGTACTGGCACTGACCCTGCTGGGCGCCGTCCAGACAGCACAGGCTGCCGACAGCGTCGCCACCGTCAACGGCAAGCCCATCAAGCAGTCTCTCTACGATTACATCAGCAAGGATGCAGCCGCACGCGGTCAGCCTGTTGACGACAACGTCAGAAAAGTGATCATCGACAAGCTCATCAGCAGCGAGCTGATCTATCAGGAAGCGCAAAGACTAGGGCTCGACAAGCAGCCTGACTTTCTGGCACAGGCTGAGCTCACCCAGCGCGAGTTGCTCGTGAATACCTATCTCGCCGACTTCATCAGGAAGAATCCGATCAGCGAGGCCCGCACCAAGGCCGCCTATGAGCAGCTAAAGAAGGAGCTCGGCGACAAGGAATACAAGGCCAGCCACATCCTGGTGGCAACCGAGAATGAAGCCCGCGACATCATCGCGCAGCTGAACAAGGGTGGCGATTTCTCCAAAATCGCCAAGGAAAAGTCGAACGACCCCGGCTCTAGGGAAAACGGCGGCGATCTCGGCTGGTTTTCCCCCAACACCATGGTCAAGCCGTTCAGCGACGCCACCGTTGCGCTGAAGAAAGGCGCCATCACGACAAAACCGGTGCAGACACAGTTTGGCTGGCATGTGATCAAGCTGCAGGATGTCCGTACCGCGCAGCCGCCTGCCTATGAAAAGGTCAAGCCGGCACTGGAACAGCAACTGCAACAGGAACAACTGGAGAAAATGCTAAGCGACCTGCGTGCCAAGGCCAAGATCGTTACCAACTGACTCACAAAGAACGGCCCATCCGGGCCGTTCTTTGCTGCGCCTGACAGGAATCAGGCCGAATGTTCCTCGAGCTGGGAAAACTCCAGCGCATTACCGTCCGGGTCGCGGCAGAACAGCGCCCTGCGTCCGGACTTGCTCTTGCTGTACGGAATACCGGCCGTATCCAGCGCTTCTGCAACGGCATCCAGATCCTTCACATGCATGGCCAGATGGATGTCACGCCCTCCATGCGCAGGCCGCTCTACGTTTGCATATGGGTTCTCCACCTGCATCAGATGAATCTGATTGGGGCCGATGTCATACCATACCCCAGGGAACTCCCGTTCCGGGCGTTTCGGGTCAGGCTTCAGACCGAGTAACCCTTCGTAGAACGCGCGGGAGCGCTCAAGATCGGAGACGATCAGGCCAGTATGCAGGAACTTCATAATTTCAATCATGACTGACTCCAGATTCAGTTTCTGAACATGAAATAAACTGCGCCGACCAGGCAGAACGCAGCCCAGAGAAAATCCAGCTTCATCGGCTGCTGCATGTAATAAACCGCAAACGGCACAAACACCAGCAGTGTGATGACTTCCTGCAACACCTTGAGCTGGGCAAGCGACAGCACCGTGAACCCGATGCGGTTCGCTGGCACCTGCAACATGTACTCAAACAGGGCGATCCCCCAGCTGAGAAAGGCGGCGACAAACCAAGGCTTGTCGTTGAGATTCCTGAGATGCGCATACCATGCGAACGTCATGAAGACGTTCGACATGGTCAGCAGCAATATGGTCTTGAACAGTGCCGGCATACGCCAAGGCCGGTTGATGCGTCAGACCGCATCCTCGCCGGTCTCGCCGGTGCGGATGCGGATGACCTGCTCCACCGGGGTGACGAAAATCTTGCCATCGCCGATCTTGCCGGTACGGGAAGACTTGATGATGGCCTCGATGCAGGCGTCGACCAGGTGGTCCGCCACCACCAGCGCGATCTGGAGCTTGGGCAGGAAATCCACGACATATTCGGCGCCGCGGTAAAGCTCGGTATGCCCTTTCTGGCGACCGAATCCCTTGACCTCGGTCACGGTCAGCCCGGTGATACCAATCTCGGACAACGCCTCGCGCACTTCATCCAGTTTGAAAGGTTTGATTACAGCTTCGATCTTCTTCATTTTTTCCTTCTTCCCCCAGACGACCCGCGGCTTCCGCTGCCATCAGGCCGATAAATTGAATTTGGATGTTATAGGATATCGGCGATCCTTGCCAAATCCGCGATGCGTGATGCGAACGCCGATCGGAGCCTGTCGGCGCTTGTATTCGTTGTGGTCGATCAGCGTCAGCACCCTGTCAACGTCCTGTGGACGATAACCCATCGCAACGATCTCGTTGCGGCCGTAATCCTGCTCGACATAAGCCTCCATGATAGCATCCAGTATGTCGTAAGGCGGCAGGCTGTCCTGGTCGGTCTGACCGGGCCGCAGTTCGGCCGACGGCGGGCGCGTGATGATGCGTTGCGGAATGACATGCGAAATGCCGTTGCGGTAATGCGCTAGCCGGTATACCAGCGTCTTGGGCACATCCTTCAACAGTGAGAACCCGCCGGCCATATCTCCGTACAGTGTGGTGTAACCTACCGCCATCTCGCTCTTGTTGCCGGTGGTGACCACGATGCTGCCGAACTTGTTGGAAAGCGCCATCAGCAACATACCCCGAATACGCGCCTGCAGGTTCTCCTCCGTCGCATCGAACGGCAAACCGTCGAAATCCACTGCCAGGGTGCGGCAAAACAGTTCGTAAAGTTGGCCTATCGGAAGTTCCGAATATCGGACGCCGACGTTACGCGCCATCTCGCGCGCATCTTTGACACTGATGTCCGCCGTGAATCCGGAAGGCATCATGACCGCGCGCACGGCATTCGCACCAAGGGCATCGACCGCGATTGCCAGCGTCAGGGCGGAATCTATGCCACCGGAAAGACCGATGACCACGCCGGGAAAGCCGTTCTTGCGCACATAGTCCTTAAGCCCTAGACACAGAGCCCTGTACACTGATGGTTCGGTTTCCAAGACTGGAACGGTTTCCCCGGTCTGCGGGACAGAACCATCGAACTCGACCATGGCCAGCGCTTCCTCGTATTCCGGCAGTTGCCTGCACACCTGCCCCGCCGCATCGAGTACGAAGGAAGCACCGTCGAACACCAGTTCATCCTGACCGCCGACGAGATTGGCATAGACCACTGCAAGGCCGGTCTCCTGCGTGCGCCGGCGGACGACCTCGTAACGCTGTGTCTGCTTGTTGATATGAAACGGCGAGGCGTTGAGTGCCAGTAGCACCTCAGCACCCGCCTCCCTGGCCCTACGCGCCGGCTCCGCTTCCCACACGTCAGCGCAGATCAGTACGCCGAAACGCACACCCTCGTGCTCGAACACCATGGCCTCGTTGCCGCGGGCAAAGTAGCGCACTTCGTCGAATACGCTGTAATTGGGCAACACCTGCTTGTGATAGGTTGCAACCACCCTGCCGCCCTCGATCAGCGAGGCGGCGTTGTAACAGGCGCCATTCCTGACCTGCGGATGTCCGACCAGCACGGCGATCCCCTCTATCCTGCCCGCCAGCTCCTTCAGGGCGGCAGCGCATGCGCGGTTGAAATCCTCACGCAACAGCAGATCCTCCGGCGGATAACCGCAAAGCGCCAGTTCCGGGGTGACCATCAGCGTTGCACCGGCCGCTTTCGCGCGCTCGGCGAAATGCCGGATTTTTGCGCTGTTGCCGGGAATGTCACCGACCGTGCAGTTGATCTGTGCAATCGCGAGTTTCATGGCCATGTCAGAGATGGGTGGTCATGCATGAATGCGGCCGGCTATTTGCCACCGGCTTCGACGATAAGCCGGACGATTTCCGGATCCCGGCCCTTAAGTGCGTAGACATAGGCGGTCAGGCCATACTGGTCGCGCGCCTTGACATTGGCACCGCTCTGCAGCAGCAGCCGCACCATGTCGGCATCACGATTGACGACGGCGACCTGCAAGAGTGGCGTGCCCTCGGAATCCTTGTCATTGACATCGGCGCCGCGCGCGATCAGCTCCCGCGCCGCCTCCACCTGTGACTTGCTCACTGCCCAGGTCAAAGCCGTCCACTTGTGATGATCGATGGAATCGATCTTGGCGCCCCTGTCCAGCAAGGCGACCATGGCCGCCGTATTGCCTTCCCTGGCGGCATACATCAGTGCCGTGGCGCCGAAGCGGTCGCGCAGGAATGTGCTCGCGCCATGATCGAGCAGGATGTTGATGGTGGGAACATCGCCGTTACGCGCCGCGTACATCAGAACACTGCGGCCGTCATCACTCTTGGTGTCCGGATCAACGCCATGCTGGAGCAGCAGTCCGACCATCTCGGAGAAACCGGATGTCGCCGCCATGCCGAGCGCGCTCCAGCCGGAACTGTCGCGCACCTTCGGGTCGGCACCGTGCTGCAGCAACAGTCTGGCGGTCGCGACATGATTCTTCTTGGCCGCGAACATCAGCGCCGTCCAGCCTTCATTGTCCTGCGCGTTAACGTCGGCACCGTTCCTCAGCAATGCACGCACAGCCTCGACCTGATCCTTGCGCGCCGCATACATCAGCGCCGTGATGCCGTCCGCATCCCTAGTGTTCGGACTGGTTCCGGCCTGCAGCATGGCGTTCAACATCTCCACGTCACCGGATGCCGCAACCGTCAGCAGATAGGGCAATTCCTCTTCCGTCGCAGGTGCCGGCAGGGCGAATGCGGTGAGGAGCAGCATGAACCAGAGTTTTTTCAGCATCCCAGTGTCCCGTCTCGTTACATGCCCAATAAAGACCGACCTCAGGCCGATTTCGCCTGGATCGCGGTCAGTACCGCCTCACCGAGACCAGCCGGCGAACTGGCAACGACCACACCGGCATTCTCCAGCGCCCGGATCTTGTCCTCCGCCTTACCGCTCCCGCCAGAGATGATAGCGCCGGCATGTCCCATACGCTTGCCCTTCGGAGCAGTCTGGCCTGCGATGTAGCCTGCCACCGGTTTCTTCACATACGACTTGATGTATTCGGCGGCGGCTTCCTCGTCGCTGCCACCGATTTCACCCACCATGATGATGGCTTCCGTCTCCGGATCATCCTCGAACAGCTGCAGGCATTCGATGAAATTCATGCCGCGTATCGGATCACCGCCGATGCCGATGCAGGTAGACTGCCCCAGTCCGAGCGCGGTCGTCTGATGCACGGCTTCATACGTCAGCGTGCCGGAGCGGGAAACGATGCCGACCTTGCCGCGCAAATGGATGCTGCCGGGCATGATGCCGATCTTGCATTCGTCCGGCGTGATGACGCCCGGACAGTTGGGGCCGATCAGCCGAACGCCGTTCGCCTTCAGTGCGGCCTTGACGTTCAGCATGTCCAATACCGGGATGCCTTCGGTAATGCAGACGATGAGTTCGATGCCCGCATCCGCCGCCTCCAGGATGGAGTCTGCAGCAAAGGCCGGCGGCACATAGATGACCGAGGCATTGGCGCCAGTCTCGCGCACTGCCTCGCGCATGGTGTTGAATACCGGCAGCCCGAGATGGGTCTGCCCGCCCTTGCCCGGCGTCACGCCGCCCACCATTTTCGTGCCATAGGCCAGTGCCTGCTCGGAATGGAACGTGCCCTGCTTGCCGGTAAAACCCTGACAAAGCACCTTGGTATCCTTGTTGACCAGTACGCTCATGATGCCGCCTTCGCTGAATTCACTGCCTGCTGCGCAGCATCGGTCAGGCTGGCAGCAGAAATAATCGATAGACCGCTTTCCGACAGCATTTTTCTGCCTAGCTCGACATTGGTGCCCTCGAGCCTCACCACCACGGGAATCTGTATGCCCACTTCCCTGACTGCGGTGATGATGCCTTCGGCAATGATGTCACAGCGCATGATGCCGCCGAAGATGTTGACCAGAATCGCCTTGACGTTGCTGTCGCCTATAATGATCTTGAACGCCTTGGCCACGGTTTCCGCCGTAGCGCCGCCGCCGACATCGAGGAAGTTGGCCGGTGTGCCGCCGTGCAGCTTGATCAGGTCCATGGTCGCCATGGCCAGACCGGCGCCATTGACCATGCAGCCGATGTTGCCGTTGAGCGCGATATAATTGAGGCCAGCATGATGCGCATCGGCCTCTTTCGGGTCCTCCTGGCTCCAGTCACGCTGCTCGGCCAGCGCCTTCTGGCGATAGAGCGCGTTGTCGTCCACACTCATCTTGCAATCCAGCGCTACCAGCGCGCCGGTATCGGTCACGACCAGCGGGTTGATCTCGACCAGGGAAAGGTCGTTCTCCCGGAACAGGCGATATAGTCCTTTCAGCATGCGCGTGAAGGCACCGATCTGCTCGCCTGCCAGGCCGAGCCGGAAAGCCAGATTGCGGGCCTGAAAATCGACGAGACCGTTCAGCGGATCACAGACTTCCTGCAGAATCTGCTCCGGTCTGGTCGCTGCGATCTCCTCGATATCCATACCGCCGGCGGCGGAAGCGATCACGACCACACGCTCGAGACTGCGATCGACCAGCATGGAAAGATAGAGCTCGCGCGCAATCGGCAAAGTCTCCTCCACCAGCACGTTGTTGACCGGCTGGCCGTCCGGCGCATTCTGGTAAGTGACGAGACGTTTCCCCAGAAGTTCGGTCGCCAATGCCTGCAGTTCATTCTCGCTGTTGGCGATTCTGACACCACCGGCCTTGCCGCGACCACCGGCATGTACCTGCGCCTTGACCACCCAGGCGGTCCCGCCCAGCGACTGGGCGGCGTCCCGCGCCTGTTGCGCGGTTTCGGCAAGAATGCTTTTCGGGATGGGCAGGCCATAGCGCTGCAGCAACTGCTTGGCCTGGAATTCATGCAGATTCATGGAAAAGGTAATGTAGTCCAGAAAGGTGACATTTTGGCTGAAATCGGCCTCCAACGCCAGCAGATACCCCATCTGCCGTCGCACAAAAGCCGCTATAATGGCGACTTGTACCAACAAGAATCCCGTTATGCGTCTCGTCGTTCAAGGTCCGTCCATCCGCCAGCATCATCTCGTCGCCCTGACCCGTATCGTTCCCGCCTATCGCGGCGAACAGTTCGTCCAGGTCGGGGAGTACGCCTACTACCTGCCCAACCAGCAGGCCATATCACCGCAAGTGCAGGCTTTCTGCGACAGCGAGCGTCTCGACTGCGCCTATGTCGATGACCGACACACGCTGCATAACCTCGGGCTTGCGGTCATGGACATGGATTCGACTCTGATCAGCATCGAATGTATAGACGAGATCGCCGATATGTGCGGCCTCAAGCCGCAGGTGGCCGCCATCACGGAAAGCGCGATGCGCGGCGAAATCGAATTCGCCGAAAGCCTGCGCCGTCGCGTCCGGCTGCTGGCCGGGCTAGAGGAATCCGCGCTACAGCGCGTCATCGACGAACGGTTGCGTCTCAATCCGGGCGCGCTGGAATGGATCGAATGCTGCAAGCGGAACAACATCACCACCCTGCTGGTCTCCGGCGGCTTCGACTTCTTCGCCGAACGGGTGCAGGCCATGACCGGCATAGACCAGGTGCGTGCAAACAGGCTGGAGATCATCGACGGCAAGCTGACCGGCCAGGTGCTGGGAGACATTGTGGATGCCCAGACCAAGGCCGATGCGCTGACTGAACTGCGCGAAAGGCTGGGCCTGAAACGGGAGCAGACCATCGCCATCGGCGATGGCGCCAACGATCTCAAGATGATGGCCGCGGCGGGAGCCGGTATTGCCTATCATGCCAAGCCCGTCGTGCGGCAGCAGGCCGACCATGCGTTGAACCATAGCGGCCTCGAGGGACTCATTTACCTGTTCACTGTCTGAATTTCATGCAAAGGAGCTGCAATTGCTGAAACGTCTTGTCATTGCAACCTGCCTGCTTTTCACCGCAATGGGTGCGTATGCCCAGCCCGTTCTGGTCGAACTCAATACCAGTCAGGGTCAGATCGTGCTCGAACTCAATAGCGAGAAGGCACCGAACACCGTCGCCAATTTCGTGCAGTACGTGAAGGACGGCCACTATGACGGCACCATATTCCATCGTGTCATCGCCGGCTTCATGATTCAGGGCGGCGGTCTGGATAGGGATCTCAACGAAAAGCCGACGCGTGAGCCGATCAGGAACGAAGCCGACAACGGTCTGACCAACAGCATCGGCACGGTCGCCATGGCGCGCACCAGCGACCCGCATTCGGCCACTGCGCAGTTTTTCATCAACGTCGCCAACAACACCTTCCTCAACCACACGGACAAGTCGCAGCGCGGCTGGGGCTATGCCGTCTTCGGCAGGGTCGTCAAGGGCATGGACGTCGTGCAGCGCATTTCCACGCTACCGACCGACGGTGGTGACATGCCGCTCACCACCGTTGTCATCGAATCCGCCAGACTCAGATAGATCGCTGGCTGTGGCAGGACTTAGGCATGCTACCCGTCTTGTCCGGCATCGAGCGCCTTCAATTCCTGCTCACTGAAACCAGCAGCGCGGCGTGCCCTTATGTTGAACGGTCCGCGCATGACCGGCGCTCGGTATTCCCGCCTCAGCTTGGCATATGTCTCGATCGGGTCCAGTCCGCGCTGCACGCACAAATGCCCGAACCAGCGGTTGCCGATGGCCACATGGCCGACTTCATCGCGCAGGATGATGTCGAGTATCTCCGCCGCCGTCTGGTCGCCGGCCTGCACGAATTTCATCCGCATAGCCGGTGTCACGTCCAGTCCCCGCGCCTCCAGGGTGCGCGGCACTAGCGCCATGCGGGTGAGCACATCGCCTCTGGTCTTTTCCGCCATCTCCCAAAGGCTGTTGTGCGCAGGAAAATCTCCGTAGCGATAGCCAAACGACTGCAGATGCGCATGCAGGAGCGAGAAATGCAGGGCCTCTTCTCCGGCCACGCGCAGCCAGTCGTCATAATAGGCGGGCGGCATGCCGGCAAAGCGCCAGACGGCATCCAGCGCCAGATTGATGGCGTTGAATTCGATATGCGCCAGGGCATGTAGCAGTGCTGCCCTTCCCTCCCGCGTCTGCATGCCGCGTTTCTTCACCGCTACCGGTGCCACCAGTCGAAGCTGATGCGGCAATCCCGGCACGGGATCACGCTCCGCCAGAACTGCATCGGCATCCAGCCCGATCTTCCGGCCATCCCAGTCTTCGACCAGTTGACGGGTCATCAGCAGCTTGCGTTCCATGTCGCATTCGGTCAGCACCTCCAGTGCCCGCTGCCGCAATTCCCTGTTCTCCTGCATTCGGTAATATCCTTTTGAAACGGTTTGTCTCCTGACGCAAGGGCTTGATTGTTCTACACTGCAGTCTTCATCGTCAGGAGAAGCCCTCATGCAACGCATCGTTCGCTCAACGACACTGGCGCTGCTCATGCTGCTGGTTGCCGCCTGCAGCGGCAGTTCACGCACCCTTAGCATCAGTGAGGCGGAACTGCAGCAGCACATCTCTCAGGAACTTTCCATACCGATCACCGTGCTCAGGATTTTTGACGTTCATCTCGGCAATCCCGTCATCCGACTCGATCAGGAAAGCGGCCGGATGTTTGCAAAAATCGACACGAAAATCCGTAATCCCATGAGTGCACAGGCTCTGGACGGCAGCATCAGCCTGTCCGGGCGTCTGGGGTTCGATGAGGGCAGCAGCACCGTCATGCTGTACGATTCCCGCATCGAGAATCTCGACATACAGAGCATGGTGACGGACGACCGCTACAGCGAACTGTTCAATCTGCTCGTCACAAGGCTGGGCAGCCAACTGTTCAGCAGCATCCCTCTCTATACCTTCAAGCTAGATGAACTGAAAATCGGGAACCGGCGCTATGTCCCTGACAGGTTTCAGATCGTAGGCAGCGAATTGAGGGTGACGCTGCGCCCACAGTGAGCATGCCGCAAACTGAAAAGCCACGCTTACGCGTGGCTTCTGCATTTTCCGGGTAATACTCAGTTCAGCGGCACCCAGACCAGCTCGCCGGCCTTCATATCGGGCACCAACAGGTGCTTGCCGTCCTTCGTCAGCGCGATGTCCGCAGCCGCCTGGAAACCCTCACGCACGAGTGTGACCTCGTCATGCAGCATGCTGTAGACCTTGCCGTTCTTCCAGTCGCTGACATATATGAGCCCGTTCGGATGGTGTGCTATGCCGTCACCACCACCGAACCCATCGGCCAGATCGGTCAGTATGCCAGTCTTCATGTTGTAGCTGTACAGTATGCCCGAAGCGAAATCGACGAACAGCAGCACATCCCCCGAATCATCCATGAGCAGCCCATTGGGGGCCATTACGCGCTCGTCCCGTGCATAATCGATGACGCTACTGACCTCACCGTTCAGGGTGATGCGATAAATGGCACCGCCCTTTTCCAGATCACCGCTATCGCTGACATACAGGTAGTTACCCTGCAGATCGCGCTCGAGGTCGTTCAGAAACTGCGGCACGGCCGGGAATGCCTCGGCCGGCACGAACACCTCCCAGTTGCCGTCCGGCCCCACTTTCAGAATGCGCGTCTTGTCGGCTACATAAAGATAGTCGCCGATGATGGCCATGCCCTTGGGGTCGTCCATGCCGGTGGCAAATATCGACAGCTTGCCATTCTGGTCGATGACGCTGATCTGTCCGTCACCGTCCTTGCCGAATTCGTTGATCTCGGAGATGAAGATTCTGCCGTCACCGGCCTGAATCACAGACTCCGGCGTTTTCAGTCCGCCGATCCTGCGTTCGCCTGTATCGCATCCGGTCAGTCCGGCTGCCAGCATGCACCCTCCGAGCAGTGAGATTGCCATCCAGTTTCTTATTTGCATTACTACCCTTTCTTCTTCAATGGACACTCTTGATCAGATAATCGAGCTCGATCAGCTTGGGCGGTGGAAGGTTGGGAACGATCGCGCACGCACCTCCGGCATCACGGCTGATTGCACCCTCGCTGACGAGTTTCTGCAATCCTGTATCCTGCTGCATGTTCTCGATGAGACGCTCCATGCTCATTCGATAGACTTCCTCAACCTGTTTCCGTGGCTGAACATCGAGGAATCCATGCTTCCTCGCCTCGCCCAGATAGGTCGCCACCGGCTCTCCGCTGCTGGTATAGACACTGGCACGAACCACGCCGTAATAGGTCGTCATGTGCGGGTTGTAGTACATGCGCGGTTGAAGCCAGACCAGCGCTCTGGCCTCGTTGACCACACCGCACATGCCGGTCTCGCCGAACGTCTGCGTCAGCATTTCCTGCGCAAGGGACTCGACCAGCGGCCCCTGTTCATACCAGAAATCGGCATAATATTGCCAAAGCTTGACCGGGTGCTTGTATTCCTGCGGATGAATGTAAATCAGCATGTTGGCCGGTGCCGCCTGCACCATCGCCGGCAACCATGCCAGCGCGGCCACCGCTAACGATCTGCGGCAGAATCTGACGATTGATTCCTGGCTCATTCCTGCTGTTCCTTGTAGCTGATACGGTAAATCAGACCGGCGCGATCGTCCGATACATACAATGCGCCATCCGGACCGCTGACGACATCGACCGGCCGCCCCCAGGCTGCTTTCCCCTGCAGCCAGCCTACCGCAAAATCCACGACCTCGCTCGGCCGGTTGTTCCGGAATTTTACTCTGACCAGCTTGTAGCCGGAGGGCTGCTGGCGGTTCCATGAGCCATGTAGCGCGACGATGGCATCCGTTCTGTATTCCTCTGGGAAAGAGGTCTTGTCGAGAAAACTGATGCCGATCGGTGTGGAATGCGCATCAAACGTGATTTCAGGCGCGCGCGTGGTCTTGCAGAAATCGGCGTCGCCGAATTGCGGGTCGGGTACCTGATCACCCCAGCAATAGGGCCATCCATAATGCTGACCTGGCTCGATCCGATTCAGATGTTCAGGCGGCAGATCGTCATCCACCGGACCGCCTCCGGTAGCCGAGCGCATGTCCGATCCGTTGTTGGTGGCATACATGGCACCACTCGACGGATGCCAGGTGAATCCCTGTGAGTTGCGCAGTCCGCGCGCCCAGGTCGCGCTCGGCTTATGCCGTCCGAGCGTGGCCAGCGCGCCCGCCGGCCTGCCGTCGGTCGTGTAACGTTCGATGGTGGCGCGCGTCGGATCGGTCTCGATACAGACGTTGCAGCTGGAGCCGATATTCAGGTAGAGATATCCGTCCGGGCCGAGTTTCAGTCCCTTCAGCGTATGACCGCCGGTGGCAAGGCCACCGATCAGCTGCGTGACACCTGCTGCCGGCCATTCGCCTCTTACGTTGCGTTTCAGCTCCAGCACGGCGTCCTGCGTCGCCACCAGCAGCCTGTTGCCGACGAAGGCGAGCCCTTGCGGCGCGCTCAGCCGCTCCGCCACGGTCACGACCTGTTCCGCCCTGCCGTCCCGGTCGGCATCGACCAGCATCAGTACCTGCCCATCCATGCCGGTTGAAAGATAAAGATGGCCGTCCGGGCCGAAAGCCATGAAACGTGGCCCACGGAAGTAGTCTTGTCCGGCCCCTGGGACACGGGCAAAGACTCCCAGCCTGAAACCGGGCGGCAGCTGGATCGCCTGCTCAGGCGAGGAAGGTAGCGGCATCAGTTCGGCCATGTCGGCATGCGCCGTCAGATGGATACAGCACGCAAGAACCGTCAGCAGCGAAAACCTGAATCGCGGATTCATGGCCTGCCGCTCCGGCTCACGTCAGCACATCCGACCAGATGTTTCTCGCCCAGTCATGGGCGTAGGCACCCTCCTGCGTCGAAGGCGCATCCGAAACACCGCCGCCCTCTGCCGGCAGCATGATCTGCTTCTGCGGATCGTAACGATAGACATGCGCGACATGCATTGCCATGCTGTCGCTCACGAAGCTGTAGCAGGTATTGGCGAAAACCGGCAGCGGGTCGGGATCGATACCGCTGAATGCGGCGACGATGGCGCTGGCGCAAACCCTTGCCTGCGAGGTGGCCATATGCGCCGACTTCGGCAAACCGGCCGCGACTGCATCACCCACGACATGGACATCCGGTGTCGCCTTGGATGCGTAGGTGCGGAAATCCACCTCGCACCAACGTCTATCGACATTGGCAATGCCCATCATCTGCGCCACTTTGCCGGCGCGCTGCGGCGGAATGACGTTGAGCACGTCGGCCCGCACCTGCTCGAACTCGGTCGTCACCCGTCTTTCCGCTACATCCAGATCGACGACGCTGCTATTCGGACGGTAATCGACCATGCCCGGATACATGTCGGACCAGACCCTGAAGAACAGATCCTTCTTCGACACGATGTCCGGGTTGGCATCGAGCACGATGACCTTCGCGGTCGGGTTGTGCTGCTTCAGATAGAATGCGATCTGGCAGACTCGCTCATAGGGTCCGGGCGGACAGCGGTAAGGTGCCTTCGGGATACTCATGACGAATACCCCCCCGGCCGGCATGGCCTCCAGCTGCTGTCTGAGGTTGACGGTCTGCGGCCCCGCCTTCCAGGCGTGCGGGATGGCCTGCTGTGCTGCTTCATCCTGCAACATGGGCAGGTCGTCGTAGATGAAATCGATACCCGGCGCCAGTACCAGTTTGTCGTAACTCAGCTCTCCGCGCGCGGTCATGACCTTTCTAGCAGCGCTATCGACCGCGACCACCGTATCCCTGACCCAATGGATACCGTGATTGCGCTTGACCGCCTCATAGCTGAAGCTGAGCTCATCCAGCGACTTGCTGCCTCCAAGCACCAGATTGCTGAGCGGACAGGAAATGAAATAAGGGTTGGGCTCTATGACTACCGTATCGATGCCGGCATTGCTCCAGATACGCAAATATTTTGCGACCGTCGCCCCGGCGTAGCCGCCACCGATGATGACGACACGCGGCCGATTGCCAGAGAAGCGGACCAGCGATTGCGAACAACCGCCGAGCGAGGCCAGCACCGTCGCTGCACCGGACCATTTGATGAACTCGCGACGATTGAATCCGTTACGGCTCATGGCTTGACCCTTGCAGGAGGAGGCAATTCCGTGTTGACGCGCGGCTGGCGCGAGAAATGGTCCGCCAGTTCCCGGATCTCCGTATCGGTCAGTCCCTTGGCATGACGATGCATGACCGTAGAGGCGCGTTCACCCGACCTGAACGCCTGCATCTGCCGGATGAAATGATCGGCATTCAATCCGGCAAGCACCGGCGTGCCGCCAACGCTGTTGCCATTGGTACCGTGGCATGCAGCGCACGAGGCTGCCAGGACATGCGTATGGATACTCAGTCTGGCATAGGATTCGTCCGCGCAGACACCGGTGCTGAGCAGTAGGCCCAGCAGCCCTGCCAGTCCGGTGTAATGCGCTTTATTCATCCTTTGATATTAATGCTTTTCCGTGCGGTCAGAAACACTGCTTTTCCTGGCAGCCGTCATCCTTGACGCCCAGGTCGGTCAGGAGCTTGACCATTTCGGCATTGCCCTCGTCGCGCACGGCGCGCAGGATGGAGACGCCGGCACGCATCTTGATGTTGACGTCGGCACCGCTCGCAGCCAACAGCTTCACCACTTCGGTGTGCCCACCGAGCGCGGCCAAATGGAATGCGGTCAGCCGGCTGATTTCATGCTGCCAGTTCAGGTCGGCGCCTCGTTCGATCAGAAGCTTGACCAGTTCGACATGTCCCTTTTCCGCCGCGATGTGCAGCGCGGTCCAGCCAAAGAAGAAATCCTTGGGAGTGGCGATGCCTTCATCCAGATATTTTTTCACCAGCTTGATGTTGTTGTCCCCAAGCGCCTGGGTATATTCCATGTGCTGCTCATCGGTCATAGCCACGGCGACGGTCATCGGCAGCACCAAGGCAATAGCCAGCAAAAGGGATTTGATCATGTTCATACAGCTTTCTCCATTCTTGTAACTTAGGTTTGTCATCCAACGAACTTTCTCGCGTTCCGGAACATCTGGATCCACGGCCCATCTTCACCCCATCCCTGCGGATGCCATGAATGCTGCGCCGTCCGGAAAACACGCTCCGGATGCGGCATCATAATGGTAAAACGTCCGTCTGTCGTGGTCAGACCGGTGATGCCCTGCGGTGAACCGTTGGGGTTGTACGGGTAGACCTCCGTTGCCCTGCCGGTATTGTCCACATAGCGCATGCTGACCAGCCTGTCCCTGACGACAGCATGGACAGCTTCCGCGCCGGAAAATTCCGCATATCCTTCGCCATGTGCGACAGCAATCGGCATGCGGCTTCCCGCCATACCCCGGAAGAACAGCGACGGAGAGTCCAGGATTTCCACCATGACGAAGCGCGCTTCGAACTGCTCGGAGCGATTGCGCACGAAGTGCGGCCACAGCTCTGCGCCCGGAATCATGCTGTGCAGGTTGCTCATCATCTGACAGCCGTTGCAGACACCCAGCGCGAACGAATCCTGACGGCTGAAGAAGGCGGAAAACTCGTCGCGCGCTCGCGAGTTGAACAGGATGGACTTCGCCCAGCCCTCGCCGGCACCGAGCACGTCCCCATAAGAGAAGCCACCACAGGCGACAAAGCCATGGAAGTCCGCCAGCGACACACGGCCGCTGATGATGTCACTCATATGCACATCATATGATTCAAAACCGGCGCGATCGAACGCCGCAGCCATCTCGGTCTGCCCATTGACGCCCTGCTCGCGCAGGATGGCCATTTTCGGCCTGGCTCCGGCATTGACGTAGGGAGCCTCTGCCTGATGCGCGAGATTGAAGGTCAGATGCGCGTGCAGGCCAGGATCGTTGACGTCGAGGATGCGATCGTATTCCTGCTGAGCGCAGTCCGGATTGTCCCGCAGCTTCTGCATCTGGTAAGTGGTTTCCGACCACATGCGGTGCAGGTCGGTGCGCAACTCGGCAAATTCCACCTCACCCAGCCGGCGGATGATGAAACCGTGGTTGTCGGCCACCACCCTGCCGATCACATGCACGCAATCGCCGAGCACATCCTGCAGCGCCTGCCGGATCGAGTCCACTTCCGCGGCCGTTACCTGAATGACTGCACCCAGTTCCTCATTGAACAGCACTTCCAGCGTGCTTCCGTGCAGTCCGCTGATGTCGATATCAAGCCCGCAACGGCCCGCGAATGCCATTTCCGCAAGCGTCACGAACAGGCCGCCGTCCGAACGGTCGTGGTAGGCAAGCAGTTTGCCGTCTGCATTGAGGTTCTGAATGGCAGCGAAGAATGCCCTGAAGCGTGCCGGATCATCCAGGTCCGGCGCCCGATTGTCGGTCGCCCCGTACACCTGCGCGAGCGCCGAGCCACCCAGGCGGTTTTTGCCGTCACCGAGGTCGATCAGGATCAGTCGCGTCTCGCCCAGATCGGTACGCAATTGCGGTGTCATTGTCCGGCGCACGTCCGCCGTCGGCGCAAATGCCGAGACCACCAAGGAAATCGGTGCAGTAACGGTCTTCTTCTCTCCGTTCTCTTCCCAGACCGTCTTCATCGACATCGAATCCTTGCCGACCGGTATGCTGATGCCGAGTTGAGGACAGAGCTCCATGCCCACGGCACGCACTGTGTCGTAAAGCGCGGCATCCTCTCCGGGATGTCCCGCCGGCGCCATCCAGTTGGCCGAAAGCTTGATGTCTCCAAGGCTCTCGATATGGGCTGCCGCGATATTGGTGATAGCCTCACCGATGGCCATACGACCGGATGCCGGCGCATCGATCAGCGCCAGCGGCGCTCTCTCGCCGATGGCGAACGCCTCACCGCGGTTCGTTTCGAATCCCGCCAGCGTCACTGCGACATCCGCCACCGGTACCTGCCAAGGCCCGACCATCTGATCGCGCGCAACGAGGCCGGTCACGGTACGGTCGCCAATGGTGATGAGGAAGGTCTTATCTGCCACCCCCGGCAGGCGCAGCACGCGCTCAACCGCATCCTTCAGCCTGATGTTGCTGACATCGAACTGCTGCAGTCTGCGTTCCACATGAACGACATCACGCGTCATCTTCGGCGGCTTGCCGAGCAGTACTGACAGGTCCATGTCCACCGGCTTGTTGCCGAAATGGCTATCCTCCACAGTCAGATGTTTGTCTTCCGTGGCATAGCCGACCACAGCGAACGGACAGCGTTCACGCTCGCAGATTTCCCGGAAACGCGGCAGATCCTCCTGGGCAACGGCCAGCACGTAGCGTTCCTGTGCCTCGTTACTCCAGAGTTCGCGCGGCGACATGCCAGGTTCCTCGTTATGCACGTCGCGCAACTGAAAAATCGCGCCGACGCCGGCATCGTTGACCAGCTCCGGGAACGCATTGGAAAGGCCGCCGGCTCCGACGTCATGGATGCTCAGTATCGGGTTCTTGTCCCCCAGTTGCCAGCAACGGTCGATGACCTCCTGCGCACGCCGCTCCAGTTCCGGATTACCGCGTTGCACGGAATCGAAATCCAGATCCTCCGCATTGGCGCCCGTATCCATGCTGGAAGCCGCGCCGCCGCCGAGACCAATCAGCATGGCCGGACCACCGAGCTGAATCAGCGCCGCACCGGGCGGAATCGAATGTTTTTTCGCATGCTGTGCCGAAATATTGCCGACACCGCCCGCCAGCATGATCGGCTTGTGATAGCCGCGCACCTCGCCGCCGCACTCCAGCTCCAGCGTCCGGAAATAGCCGGCGATGTTCGGACGGCCGAACTCATTGTTGTAGGCAGCACCACCCAGCGGGCCATCCACCATGATCTGCAGCGCAGATGCGATGCGCGACGGCTTGCCGTAATCGCGTTCCCAAGGCTGGATGAAGCCCGGGATGTTGAGGTTGGAAACGGAAAACCCAGTCAAGCCAGCTTTCGGCTTGGAACCACGTCCCGTCGCTCCTTCATCGCGAATCTCGCCACCGGCTCCTGTTGCCGCACCGGCAAACGGAGAGATTGCGGTCGGGTGGTTGTGCGTCTCGACCTTCATGAGGAAATGCATTTCCTCCTCCGCATAGCCGTAGCGACCCTGACCATCCGGATAGAAGCGCTTGGTCGGCTCGCCAGCAATGATGGAAGCGTTGTCCGCATAGGCAACCACCGTCTTGCCGGGGTTCAGCTTGTGCGTGTTGCGGATCATGGCAAACAGCGAACTGTCCTGCTTCACGCCATCGATGATCCAGTCGGCGTTAAAGATCTTGTGTCGGCAATGCTCCGAGTTCGCCTGTGCGAACATCATCAGCTCGACATCAGTCGGATTGCGGCCGATACGGACGAAATTCTCCATCAGATAATCCACTTCGTCCGGGGACAGCGCCAGCCCCATCTCCGCATTGGCTGCCTCCAACGCAGCACGGCCGCCGGCAAGGATATCGATGCTGCTCATCGGTGCCGGCGTACCCTGATGATAGAGGCGTCCAGCATCCGCAATCTCGCGGAACACCGCTTCCGTCATGCGGTCATGGATCAGCGGCTTCATTGCTTCCGCCTCTGCCGCTGTCAGCGGCGTGCCATCCTCGGTCGCGACATGATAGGCAATGCCGCGCTCCAACCGCGAGATGCGCTCCAGTCCGCAGTGTCTGGCAATATCGGTCGCACGCGACGACCAAGGGGAAATGGTCCCGGGCCGCGGCACCACGAGAAACAGGTCACCGGAAGGCGTTTCCTCGGCCAGCTTCGGGCCATAGGTCAGGATCTGGCGCAGGACATCCTGTTCCTTTCCATCCAGCTCACCATCACTCCAGGCAAAGTGCCAGAACTCGGCATACAGATGACTTGCCCGCGGTACTCTGGAACGCACGCCGGCGAGCAGTTTATCTAGACGGAATCGGGAATGCGCTGCACTACCGCGCAGGCTGAGCATCTGAATATTGGACATGAGGTGACTGCAAAAGGATAAGCGAATGGAAAGTCTGGATTCTACCAGAAACGCCGGCCGGGTGGCCTTGGCATGCTTGTGCGGCGATACGAGTCGTCTGGCTGAAGACAGCAAAAAAAGACCCCCGCAGGGGTCCAGGCCATAACCGAACGCTCAATTCAAAAGTTCAACGCCGATGGCCGGAATGACCATGATGTCCGTGGTAATGGTGATTAGGCTTGCCGTGATGGTGCCAAGCCTTGGGAGGATGATACACCCTGGGCGGGGGACTGTAATGCCAGTATGTCACTGACGGCGCATAGTGATACACGACCGGCGGTGGCGCATAGACGACCGGCGGTGGTCCGATGTAATAGCCGGGAGAACCGACACTGATACTGAATCCGTACGAGTCACGGGCAAAGGCGGATGGGGCGAATGCCAGGGATGCCGCCACCAGAACCAGATGTATCGTTTTCATGATATGACTCCTGTCCAAAAAGTTGACTCCCCGATTCTTGTTAGAACGCATGACTCCCCGACAGGTTTACAGCGCGCCGGCATTTTCTGTCCGGCCTAGCACATAACATTATCTTCCAAGACTCCCGAACACCTTCTTCAGCAGGTTGCTGGCCTGCTGCATCGGGTTCTCGCGGATTGCCTGCTCCTCCTTCGCCATCATCAAATAGACGCCGTCCAGGGCCTTTTGCGTCACGTACTGCTCGAGATTGGCCTGATCCTTCTTGACCAGCCCATATCTGGCGCCGGCTTCCGCGAACTTGTTGTACTGCTGGACTAGCTGTACATCCGCCATCGCCTTTTGCACGATGGGCAAGAACTTTTCCGTCATCGGCTCCGCCGTCTTCGCACGGAAGTACTGGGTAGCGGCATCATCGCTACCGGTCAGTATGTTCTTGGCATCGGCCACGCTCATCTGCTTCACGGCATTGATTAGCAGCTCCCTTGCCTCCGGTACGGCAGCCTCGGCTGCCCGGTTCATGCGCAGGATGACCTCGTCCGCCTGCTTACCCATACCCAGCGTGCGCATGATGCGCTCGGCCCGCTGCACGGAATCAGGCAGCGGGATCTTCACCTCGGGATTACCGAAAAAGCCGTCCGTGACGCCCAGCTTGCCGACCGCCTTGCCCGCTCCCTGCACCAACGCCTCTTTCAGGCCGGCTACGGCGTCGGCATTGCTGAGATCCTTCAAGCCCTGTGCCTGAGCGTGAACGGCAGAAAAGAGCAAGGTCAAAACGGTCATAAAGCGGCGCATGGTTCCTCCAGAATGAAAACGGTTGAAGCAGTTTACTGTATGCGCCATGGCGTATAAACCATTCCCGACTGAATCCGACAGACCGGAACCACCCCCGCGCTACTCCAGTTTCCAGACATTGCGCACGTACTCGGCGATGGTGCGGTCACTGGAGAACTTGCCGATACGCGCCACATTGAGTATCGCCATGCGCGACCATTCCTCCTGGTTCTGATACAGCTCGCCCACCATGTCCTGGGTAAGCACATAGCTTTCGTAATCGGCCAGCAGCAGATAATGGTCCCCCCTGTGCAGCAAGGTGTCAATGATAGCCTGATAGCGATGCGGCTCCTCGACCGAGAAAAAGCCACTGCCTATCATGTCCAGCACCGCCCTCAGTTCGTCGTTACCGTTATAGTAGTCCATCGGGTTGTAGCCCGCTGCCCGCAGCTCTGCCACCTGCTGTGCGGTCAGGCCGAAGATGAAAATATTGTCGGCACCGACCTCGTCCCGGATCTCGATGTTGGCTCCATCCAGCGTGCCTATGGTCAGCGCACCGTTAAGCGCCATCTTCATGTTACCGGTGCCAGATGCTTCGGTGCCCGCGGTCGAGATCTGCTCGGATAGGTCGCTGCCAGGGAACAGGATTTCGGCAGCCGAGACCTCATAGTTCGGATAGAACACCACCTTGAGTTTGCCGCCGACGGCGGGGTCTTCGTTGATGACCGATCCCACGTCGTTGATCAGGCGGATGATGAGCTTAGCCATCTGGTAGCCGGGTGCCGCCTTGCCGCCGAAAATGACGGTGCGTGGCGTGGCATCCGGCGCCCTGCCGGTGCGGATGCGGTTGTACAGTGTGATGACGTGCAGGAGGTTCAGCAGCTGGCGCTTGTACTCGTGTATACGTTTGATCTGCACGTCGAACATGCTGTTCGGATCGACCTCGATCCCGGTGAGTCGCTTGATCTTGTTCGCCAGCCGTATCTTGTTCTGATGCTTGACCTCGCGGAAAGCTTCGCGGAACGCTGGGTCATCCGCCAGCGGCTCAAGCGCGCGCAGACGCATCAAGTCCTTCTGAAAGTCCCGTCCTATGGATTTCTCCAGCAATACCGTCAGGCCGGGATTGGCCTGGTTCAGCCAGCGTCTGGGCGTGATGCCGTTGGTGATATTGATGAACTTGTCCGGATAGATGCGGCTGAAATCTGCGAACAGCGTGGTTTTCAGCAATTCGCTGTGCAGCTGCGCGACACCGTTCACGGTATGGCTGCCGATGACTGCAAGATGCGCCATGCGCACGCGCTTGCCGTCGTTCTCGTCGATGATGGACACGCGCCGCAGCAGATCGGTATCTCCCGGGAACCTGTGGTTCACCATATGCAGGAATTCGTGATTGATCTGATAGATGATCTGCATATGCCGCGGCAACAGCCGGGTCATCGTCTCCACCGGCCAGGTTTCCAGCGCCTCCGGCATCAGGGTATGGTTGGTGTAGGCAAATATCCGTACGACCAGATCCCATGCCTTGGACCACGGCAGTCCACGCACGTCCACCAGCTGGTACATCATCTCAGCGATGGCGATGGCCGGATGCGTGTCATTGAGCTGGATGGCGACCTTGTCCGGGAGCTGATCCCAGTCGTCATGCGTGGCGAGAAAGCGCCGCAGTATGTCCTGGATCGAAGCCGACACAAAGAAATATTGTTGCTTGAGCCGCAGTTCCTTGCCCAGCACAGAGGTATCGTTCGGATAGAGCACTTTGGAAATGTTCTCGCTGGCATTGCGTTCCTCGACCGCTTTTTCATAATTGCCTTCATTGAAGTGCGACAGGTCGAATTCACGCGCCGCCTTCGCCGACCACAGGCGCAGGTTGTTCACGGTTTCCGTGCCATAGCCGGGGATCGGCACATCGTATGCCATGGCCAGCACCGGCTCACAGTCCACCCAGCGATGTTCGATATGGTCGCCGTCACGGAATTCTACCAATCTGCCGTAGAAACGCACCGTATAGGTGCTTTCCGGCCGCTGGAATTCCCAGATATTGCCGTAGCGCAACCAGTTGTCCGGATTCTCCACCTGCTGCCCATCAACGATGGCCTGACGGAACATGCCGTATTCATAGCGGATGCCATAGCCGGTGCCTGGGATATCCATGGTCGCCATCGAATCGAGAAAACAGGCGGCGAGCCGGCCTAAACCGCCGTTGCCGAGCGCCGCATCGTTCTCGACTTCGGCCAGAGCTTCCATGTCATGCCCGAGCGCATTCAATCCCTCCCTGATTTCGGGCGCGATGCCCAAATTCAGTGCTGCATTGGAAAACATGCGCCCGATCAGAAACTCAAGGGAAAGGTAATAGACCCGTTTCGGGTCCTTGTCGAAATAGGATTCCGAAGTGTTGACCCAGCGCTCCACTACATGGTCGCGCACCGTATTGGCGGCGGCATTGTACCAGTCACGCAAGGTCGCTACCTTGGCTGTCTTGAAACAACTGTAACGCAAGTGCCACTGCAGCTCATCGACATATGGGACACGATATTTCCTAGCAGAGGATTTGCCAGTGCCTTTACGGGATGATGTAGTCGTCTTGGCGGTCGTCATG
>DATCJT010000151.1:0-2646 GCA_036562645.1 Methylophilaceae bacterium
CGTCAAAACCACCGTATCGGACAAGGCTGCCCCTTGTCCGCTCGACCGCGTAAACCGCCACTTCAAGGCTCCCGCGCCAAACATGCTCTGGCTTTCTGACTTCACGTATGGTGCGCCTCGTCCCGGATGGTCCGGGGTGCATATGACTGGAATGCATTGAGAAAGGAGGATTTGAAGAATGCCGTGCCCCCTGCTGTGAGGGGCATGAGCCCAAGCGGCGGTGACCTGTCGTCAACTGGCAGGGTGACGTAGCCCGCAGGTAAAGGGAATTGAGGCGAAGCCGTTACGCCGAGATGGTTCCCGAGGCTGTAGCACTGGAAGGTTGAGGAACACGAACCGGTTAATCCGCATCCGAGGGCTGAAATGTCGCCTTCGCCTACACGGCTTAACAGGCGGAATGCTGATGGTGCCCCCAACACGTAGGCGGGGGTGTCCGAATGCGGGCGTATATGTATGGCGTCTCGCAGGGAGTCATGGGGAGAACGCAGCCAGACCATGACATCGGCATCGACTTGCGGGACGCAAGGACAAGGACTGCGACCGGCAACCTCCCCAGTGCGTGGAGTGTCCAGCATATGAACGAGGGAAGGCATGATGGAATGCCCACGATGTTCTGCGTCGCAAGGGAGTTGACCCTGATGTCCATCATGCTGGCGGAGTTCCCGTAGTAGTCCGCGGCAGGGAAAGCCTGCCACATGGCGAAGGGGAACAGTTCAATCTGCTTGGAGTGCAAATTACCTGACCAAATGAGGTGAAGACCTTTGATAATCAGCGAAATGCAGCACAAGCTCGCAACATGGGCCGAGGCCGGTCCGAACCGTCGGTTCGATCGTCTCTTGCGGCTCATTGCCGACCGGGAATGGCTTGCCGAAGCCGCCCGGATCGTTCTGGCGTCGAGTGGCGCACGAACTCCGGGCATTGACGGAATGGATAAGCGACGGATGCAGGCCGGGCTGGATCGCCATCTGGCCGACCTGCGGACAAACCTGTTGAAAGGCACCTATCGCCCGAAGCCGGTCAAGCGAATCTATATCCCGAAAGCCAATGGCAAGCTACGACCACTGGGTATACCGACCCTGACAGACCGCATTGTCCAGCGCGCCATGCTGATGGCCATGGAGCCGATTTGGGAAAGCGACTTCCATCGCCTGTCCTATGGCTTCCGGCCGGAACGCAGCGTGCACCATGCCGTTCGTACCGTGAAGTTGCAGCTTCAGGACGGCGCGGACACGACGAGGGGCCGCTGGATCATCGAAGGTGATCTGGCGAGCTACTTCGACACCGTTCATCACCGGCTGCTTCTGCAATGCGTTCGGCGGCGGGTGCGGGACGGACGGTTTGTTGATCTTCTCTGGCGCATCCTAAAAGCGGGTCACATCGACCGTGGCCTGTTTGCAGCGTCCAGTGAGGGTGTTCCGCAAGGCGGCGTGCTGTCGCCGCTCCTGTCCAACATCATGCTCCACGAGTTTGATGCGTGGCTGGAGGCGAAATACCTGAACCGGAAAGCCCGCAAGGATCGCTGGGCATGGAACTTCGGCATTCAGCAGGGCCGCCCCATCACGGTTCGAGAGAACCGGCAATGGAAACCTGCGATTGCCTATTGTCGCTATGCCGATGACTTCGTCGTCCTCGTCAAGGGGACGAAGGTTCATGCCGAGGAAATCCGCGAGGAATGCCGGGCCTTTCTGGAAGACCGCCTGAAGCTGACGTTGAATATGGAAAAGACCCATATCACCCACGTCGATGACGGGTTCGTCTTTCTGGGGCATCGGATCATTCGCAAGCGGGGGTCGAACGGGCATATGTCCGTCGTCACGACGATACCCAAGGAAAAGGCCAAGGCGTTTGTTCGCAAACTGACCGAGACCCTTTCCGGCAATCATGATGTCGGCAAGGTCGACATGGTAGACCGCCTGAACCGCCAACTGGCGGGATGGGCGGCCTTCTACAAGTTCACCGACTTCACAGCGCGTTGCTTCCGGCGCATCGACACTGTCGTGTTCTGGAAACTGGCGCACTGGCTGGCGCGAAAATATCGGTCACGCATCAAACCCTTGATGCGGAGCTGGTATCGAGCGCCAGAGGCGGGCAAGGCAAAAACTTGGCTTGTCTATGGACGAAGTGAACGTGGAAACCGTGTCGGCAAGGCGCTGCGCCGAATGGTAACCAGCCCAAAGGCGCAGTTCCGGTGGCGGAATCCGGAGAGCAATCCATATATCTTCCGGAGCGAACCTCGCAGCACCGTCACCTCAAATTATCATGACGTTGCCATGGCCATGGGCCAAGATTGAATAGAGAGCCGTATGCGCTGAAAGGTGCACGTACGGTTCGGGGAGGAGAAGCGCAGCAGCGCTTCTTACTCCACTGTCGACCTGGAGAGGCTTTGTCTACGTGGCCTTCGTCATCGATGCCTATGCCCGCCGGATCGTCGGCTGGCGGGTGAGCAGAACGGCGCATGCGAGCTTCGTTCTCGATGCGCTCGAACAGGCGCTGCATGATCGCCGCCCGATCCATGGAGGCGGTCTGGTGCATCATTCGGACAGAGGCGTCCAATATGTGTCGATCAAGTATACCGAGCGCCTGGCCGAAGCGGGCATCGAGCCCTCCGTCGGCAGCGTCGGCGACTCTTACGACAACGCTCTCGCC
>DATCJT010000155.1:0-8245 GCA_036562645.1 Methylophilaceae bacterium
GATCTTCGGTTCCTACTGTGACGTGCCCGGCCACCCGGACGAAGGGCGTCGTCTCATCAAGACGTTCTTCATGCTCATCAGCAAGAAGAACACCAAATCGACAATCGCTGCCGGCATCATGCTGACAGTGCTGATCCAGAACTGGCGACCGGAAGCCGAGTTCCTGATTCTGTCGCCGACAAAGGAACTGGCCGACAACTGTTTCAAGCCGATCAAGGCTGCCATCGAGGCGGATGAAGAACTGTCCGACCTGTTTCACGTCCAGCCGCACATGCGCCAGATTACGCACCGCGGCACCAAGGCGACGCTCAAGGTCGTGGCAGCAGACTCGGGCGGCGTCACGGGCAAGAAGGCGACAGGCGTGCTCGTGGACGAACTGCACGAGTTCGGCAAGGCGGCGAAGGCAGAAGACATGCTGGTCGAGGCTACGGGCGGCCTGATGAGCCGTCCGGAAGGCTTCGTGATCTATCTGACCACGCAATCGAGCGAGCCGCCTGCTGGCGTGTTCAAGAAGGAACTCGAATATGTACGCAAGGTGCGCGACGGCAAGCTCGTAGACCCGACGTACCTGCCGATTATTTACGAATTCCCTGACGAATACCTCGATCCGGTCACCAAACCGTATCTGCGCGAGGAAAACTGGTACATCACAAATCCGAACCTTGGGGCCAGTGTAGACCTCGAAACTCTGCGCCAAAAGATACGGAAAGCGGGCGAAGACGGCGAAGATAGCCTGCAATCGGTCGTATCGAAGCACCTAAACATCCAAATTGGCCTCGATTTGGGCGCAGATCGTTGGCCTGGTGCCGATTACTGGCTGGATGCGGCCCATGAGCACGCTCGCACGCTCGATGACCTGATTGAAGCCTGCGAAGTCATCACATGCGGCATCGACGGCGGTGGCCTGGACGACCTTCTGGCCGTCACGTTCACTGGTCGCATCGCTGGCACCCAAGATCATTACCTGTCCTGGTCGCGAGCATGGGTCGTCAGGAAGCTGCTTGACACGCGCAAGGAGATTGCTGATCGTCTGCGGGACTTCGAGCGCGACGGCGATCTGGTCATCGTGGAAACGGTCGGCGAAGATGCGAGGCAGATGGCCGCGCTGGTGAAGCGGGTCCACGATACCGGTCTGCTCGCAGGCATCGGCATCGACCCGGCGAAAATCGCCGCACTACAAGCAGCGCTGGTGGCCGAGGACATTATCGACGCCGAGGAGCCGGACCCCAAGTTCTTCGTCAAGGTCCGGCAGGGCTGGTCGCTCTACGGTGCGATGCTCAATGTCGAGCGCGCGATGGCTGAAGGTCGTTACAAACATTGCGCGCAGCCGCTTGTGAACTGGTGCGTGGGTAACGCCAAGGTTGTGCAGCGCGGGAACGCCATGCTGGTGACCAAGGAGGTCAGTGGTAAGGCGAAAATCGACCCCCTGATGTCCTCGTTTAACGCGATGGAGTTGATGTCGTACAATCCACCTGCTAGGACGGGCGGTTACAGCCTCGACAGCCTTTCACTGATGGGATGACGCCATATGGCTACGATATTCGGCAACTGGTACGCGCGAATCAAGGGCGGTTGGAAAACAGTGGGTGCCGCCGGCGTCGGAGCCTTCGACTACGGGCAAGACTGGGTTCCGACCGAAGTAGGGCCGATCAGCGCATTGAAGCTGTCGGCCTATTTCGCATGCGTGCGGCTGCTTTCGGAAACGATGGGGTCGATGACGTTCCAGTTGTACGACAACGCGAACAACGTCGTCGAAGACCATGATCTTTACGGTCTGTTGCGCTACATGCCCAACCAGTATCAGACGGGCGATGCTTTCGTTAGTGCTATGGCCGCAAACAAAACCGTTTTCGGCAACGCAATGGCACACATCAAGCGTATGCCCACGTCGGGCAAACCATACGCGCTTGACTTCTACGCGACCGATTTGTGGGAGGTGGAAGCCGACGACCAAGGCCGCCCGATCTTCAAACTGGACGGGGAGGTGATCCCGCGCGAGGACGTGTTGCATTGGGCCGGATTCGGTCTGTCGGGCTATTGGGGTCTTCCGACCCTGGTCGCTGGTGGCGAAGCGATGGCGTTGCAGATCGAGTCGAACCGTTCGGCTGCACGGACGTTCGCGAACGGCTTGCGTGCTGGTGGCTTCTTTAAGATGCCCGAGAACAGGCAGGCGTTCAGTAACGAACAGCTTGCCAAGTTCAAGGAGGAACTCAGGAAGTTCTCGTTGCCGCAGAACACGTCGAAGTGGCTGCCGCTGCTGCCGGGCATGGACCCTGTCGCCAACACGCAGTTTCGGATCGACCCGGTGACGGCGGAACTGTTGCAGTCTCGCTACTTCGGGATCGAGGAAATCTGCCGATTCATGGGCGTGCCCCCGCCGCTGATTGGCCACACCGACAAGGCGTCGTCGTGGGCATCCAGCATCGAAAACCTCAACCAGTTCCTCGTGACCTACACGATGCTGCCGCAGGCCATTCGATTCGAGAACCAGATTGCCTTGCGGCTGCTGGGTCGCAACGAGCGCAACCGGCTCAGGCCGAAGTTCAACCTGGATGCGTTGCTGCGCGGCGATATCGAAAAGCGTTTCCGCACCTACGAAATCGGCTGGGGCATCGGCATGTATTCCGGCAACGAAATGCGTGCCAAGGAGAACCTGCCTCCCCGCCCCGGCGGCGACGTATACAATACGCAGAACCAGGGTCGGCGGGCGTCCGGCGACGACAATGACGGGAGTAACCGCGATGAGTGACAAGTTCATCAAGCTGGAGCGCAACTTCACCATCACGAAGTCGCTCGACGAAGCCGGCGAGTTCGAGGGTTACGCTTCGGTGTTCGACACCGTGGATAACCACGGCGATATCGTCAAAGCGGGTGCCTTCAAGGAGGGTCTGAAGCAGTTGGCGAAGGCCAAAAAGAAGATCAAGATGCTGTTCAACCACGACCGCTATCAGCCCATTGGCGTGTTCAAGGAAGCGGATGAGGACAGCAATGGTCTGTACGTTCGCGGCAAGCTGACGCTCGGCGTGCAGAAGGCCGACGAAACCCGCCTGCTTATGCTCGACGGGGCCATCGACTCGATGAGTATCGGAGGCTACCTGCGTAAGCAAAAAACCAACGAAAGGACCGGGGTGCGTGAACTGCTCGAAATCGAACTGCTGGAAATCAGCCCCGTGGTTTTCCCCGCGCTTGACTCGGCCCGCATCGTTAGTGTCAAATCTCTCGCGGATGGAGCACCGCTGGCCGACGTGGAAATGGTCTTGCGTGACGCAGGATTCTCCATAAAGGAAGCCAAGCGCCTCATCAGCATTATCAAGGGTTCCGCCCCGCAGCGTGACGTTGACGGTGCAACCATTGAAACCATCCGTTCCGCAATCAACAGCCTCAAGGGGTGACCTATGAGCAATGAACTCGAAGAACTGACCCGCAGCCTCAAGGAGGCGCGCGCTGAACTGACCAAGCAGCAGGATTCCCTCAAGGAAGCCCACCGCGAGGTCATGGACAAGCTGGAAAAGGGCGCGAAGCTCGACCCGGAAGTCCAGAAGAACATCGACGAGGCCATCGCGAAGGCGAACGATACCGCCCTCGCGCTGAACGACATCGCCCAGAAGATGGACGAACTCAACAAGTCCATCAAGGCTGGCCCCCGGCCCGCACTGACCGTGCGTGGCGAAATCCTCAAGTCGCTCGAAGGGGACTTGAAGGATCGCTACGAGGCGTTCAAGAAGGGCGATACGCGCTCCCTGCGCCTGGTGCTCAAGGAAATCACCAGCGCCGACGTGAGCACGGGCGTCAAGCGCGAGCCGTACATCGACTCGCTGGTGTCGCTGGAACGCCAGCCGCTCCGCATCCGCGACCTGCTGACCATCGTGCCGGTGCAGACCGACGCGGTGAAGTACGGCAAGCAGACCCTCCGCGACAACAAGGCGCGGATCGTCGCCGAGGGCGACTCCAAGCCGTACAGCGACTACAAGTGGGAAGACGCGACCGCGAACATCGAGGTCGTGGCTCACCTGGCGAAGCTCACGCTCCAGGCCCTTGCGGATGCTCCGCGGCTGGCGGCGGAAGTCGAGTCGGAAATGCGGTACGGACTGGCGCTCGCCGAGGAGGCGGAAATCCTCAACGGTGACGGCACGACCGGCCACCTGTCCGGCCTGATTGACAACGCGACGCCCTACGCGGTACCTGCCGGCATGGACAGCACCGATGTCCTGACGCCCATCGACCGCCTGCGCGTGGCGATTCTGCAAATCCACCTGGCCTACGCGGTGCCGGACGCCCACGTCCTCAACCCGATCAACGTCGCGGAAATCGACCTCATGCGCCGTGATGGGGCACAGCAGACTGGCGGCTACCTGTTCTCCCGTCCGGATGGCGATACCGGCGTGGCCCGCGCGTGGCGTCTGCCCATCGTCGAGTCCCCGTCGATGCCCGTCAACGAGTTCCTGACTGGCGCGTTCCGCTACTCGGTCCACCTGTACGTCCGCCAGGGTGCGACCGTCGCCATCAGCACCGAGAACGACGACGACTTCGAGACGAACAAGGCCACCATGCGTTGCGAGTCGCGCATCGGCCTGGGCGTGCGTCGTCCCTACGGCCTGGTCGCCGGCAGCCTCAAGGACGGCTCCTGATAGATTGAAACAAGCCGTAACGGTGTAGTACGATGCCCCCATCGAAAACGGTGGGGGCATTTTTATGCGTGCAGTGATCGTGGCGTCGGGGCCATCGGCTAGGGGGTTCAGTCCGCCCGACGACGTGACGGTGATCGCCGTAAACGGAGCGGTGTCGTGGCTGCCCCGGCTCGATTACTGGTTCTCGCTTGATGCGAGCGCTGCAAATCAAAAATGGTTGCAAGTTGCCATACAGCGGGGTGCGTCGTGCCATGTGGCCGGGCCTCGATGGCGGCTGTGTCGCGCAGCCAAGCGTGCAACCCACTGGAAGCGGGTCGAAGCGCCGCCGATGGATGCTGCCGCGATGGGGATGTTGTACCCGGCTCCCGAATGGTGGCTCGGTCGGCTACAGGGCGTGCTCGGCATCTGCAAGACGCCCGGTGCGATCCACACCGGCAACAGCGCGTGGGGTGCGCTCGGACTAGCTTGGCACCTGGGGTTCCGTGACGTGGCGCTGGTGGGCGTGGATGCCAGCCAGGAGCCGCGGTTGGAAGGTGGGACTCCCGGCAACCTGTCGCACTTGCCGCTTCTGTTCGCCAGCGCCCTCCCCGACATGCGCGTCGTGTCTTGCGGTGCGCTAGACAGCATCCCTCAACTCAGCTTCAAGGAATGGTATGAAAATCGTTAGTGTGCTCCGCAGCAGCGACGAGTACGGGGAGCGCCAGGCGCGATTCCTGCACGATCAACTGGCGGGATACGACGCGGTGTGCATGAGCGATATTCCACTGCCAGGCATCCCCACGATCCCGCTACGTTACAACTGGCCCGGTTGGTGGGCCAAGATGGAACTGTTCGATCCGCGTGGCGACCTGGCGCATGAGCCGGTCCTGTACATGGACTTGGACACACTGATAGTTGGCGACCTGACGCCGCTCATGGATGCGGTCAGTGGCCTGTCGCAACTGGTAATGCTGTCGGACCCGCAACACCCGCAGTACCCGGCGTCAGGAGTGATGTACATCCCTCCGCGTGTACGTGCCCGCACGTGGAACCTTTGGATGCGCGGACCTACCGTCCACATGGGGGTCGCGCAACGGCCGGGGCGACGTGGCGATCAAGGGTTCATTGGGCGGGTAAACCCTGCGGCATTACGTTGGGACCGGGTGGCACCAGGAGCCATCGTTAACTACAAGACGGAAGTTGTAGACTACGGCAAACCCGGATATTCGCACCGTTATAGCAGGGGGAATGGCTATGTGCCGGAGTCGGCAGCGATTGTCTGCTTCCACGCCAATCCGCGTCCTTGGGATTTATCGGAGTTGCCATGCAAACCATCATCGTCGGCCATCACTCCCGGATCGAATGGGTAGCGCAGCTACAGCGCGCGCTGCCCGGAGCCGCAGCCGTTGTTGATTACGCCGACGAAGGCGCGCAGGCTGGGCACCGCAAGGCGCTGGCGCTGGCAGCGCTCGCCAAGGAGCGCTGCATCATCATCGAGGACGACGCGATACCCGTTGTCGGTTTCATGCAACTGGCCAAGCAGTGGTGCGACAAGTTCCCTGACAACCTCATCAGCTTCTACCTGGGCACGGGTCGCCCGGTGTCGTGGCAAGCGCGCGTGGACGACGCACTGGCACATACAGTTGACGACTTCATCGTGCTGCCCCGCCTCATCCACGGTGTCTGTTACTCGATACCGACAGCGCATGTCGAACGGGTGCTCAGGCGGATGCAGGATTCGGACGATGGGGCCGATTTTGCTATCGGTCGGGCCTGGGGCCGGTCGGTCATCTATCCTGTAGAATCGCTGGTGGAGCATCGCGACGGCCCGAGCGTGGAGCGCCATCCGGACAGGGAGCCTCGCACTGAACGCCGCGTTGCACGGAACCTGGCCGGACCACTCATGTACGAAAGGTGATGCCATGATCGACCTCGTTCTTGCCCGTCAGCACTTGAAGATCGACGAGGATGACACGACCGAAGACGCCCTGGTTACGCAATACATCAAGTCAGCCGTGAGCGCGTGCGAGGCTTACTGCAACCGCAAGTTTTACGCGACGCAGGGCGAACTCGATGCCGACTACATCGTCGCCAAGGCCAAACTCGACGAGGTGCTCGCCGCCCGCGACGCCGAGTTGGAAGGCGTGACTGACTGCGAAAAGCGCTCGATTATCATCGACTATTACAACAGCCGGCGCGCGGCTTGCCTGCGACGCATCCACGGAATCGTCGTGGATGACACCATCCTTGCCGCGATCCTGATGATGCTCGGGCACTTCTACCGCAACCGGCAGGAGGTCGTGGTGGCGCAGTATTCCGGTGCAACGCAGCTTCCTGCCGGCGCGAAGCGCATCCTCGAACCCTATGTTTGGATCGGTGACCTTGGGGGTGACGCATGATTGGTGAATACACCCGGCGCATCGCCATTTGGAAGCCTACGGGAGCCGTCAACGAGGCCAACGAGCCGACTGGCGAAATGGTGCTGCACAAGTACAAGTGGGCGCGCATCCGCGGCGAAACCGGCATGAGTACGATTCGAGCGGCAGCGCAGGCGGGAGGCATCCACACGCCGCTGGATCGCTATTCGTTCCGCGTCAACTACGACAAGTCGATCACCGTCGAGATGCAGATTCGCGATACTGACGGTACGCGCTACAACATCCTGTCGGTTCGGCACGACCTGGCGAACCGGGACTGGACCGACATCGTGGCTGAAACCGGAGGTTCCAATGGCTAAAAGCCGCAAGACGAGTGTCGATATGAGCGAAGTCATCGACGGGCTGTCGCGTCTGGGCGAAGCGAAGGAACCCATTGCGCGCTCGATGGGCGTGGCTATGGCACAGGTGGTGCGCGACGAAGCGAGGGTGCGTGCTCCGGTGTTGAAGCCGGGCAACGAGGGCTACGACGGCCAGGTGGAAGGCACGTTGCGTGACAACATCTACATGGCTTTCGACAAGCGGAGGTATCTGCTCAACCCGGACAGCTACACCTACACCGTGTCGTGGAACTCGTTTCGTGCTGCCCACGGGCACCTGATGGAGTTTGGCTTCGAGCAACCCTATAGGGTGGTGAGGAGCCGCTCGGGCGTCTGGTTTACGCCGCTGACTGGGGAGAAGGGACCCAAGGGGCGCAACGTCGGCTTCGAGCGTAAGGGCGGCCCCAAGGCCATCGAGCCCCGACCGTTTCTCGGCCCCGCTTTTGATGCGAAGTTCAACAGCCTTCTGACTGTCGCCACGGAGGCGGGTCGTAAGAAGTTTTCGGAGGTCGTCAAGTGAACATCGAAAGCATCCTGCCCGCGCTGCTCAATTCGCTGGTCGATGGTCGCGTTTACGAATCGTCCACCCCGGATGACCTCGTGCGCGATGCTGACGGCAACATCCTCGATTTCATTATCTGGACGATGCACGGCGGGCAGGACTCGGAATATATCGACCAAGCGATGGGTTCACACACTAACGCCCGCATCCAGATCATTTACTTTTCCCGCTCCGGATTGGCGGCTACTGCCGGTATCCGGGCGGTGCGTGACCGCTTGCTGGCGTCGGATTATACTGTGGGGGTCTACGGTTCGCCGGTTGGCACCTACGACACCGCTCGAAAACTCAAAGGTCGGATGCAACAGTTCGGCATTTGGTTCC
>DATCJT010000160.1:0-3977 GCA_036562645.1 Methylophilaceae bacterium
GAAGCTGCGTGGCGAGGGGCGTCGTCTTCGTGGCGCTGCTGGTGTGGGGCGCCTTCACCTCCGCTTCCGTCTCCCCGCCCGCGGCCGTGCTGCTCGTGCTCGTGCGCTCCGCAGCCCCGCTGCGCTGCTCCAGGGTCGCGGCCAACGTGACCGAGAAGTGCCGCATCCTCTTCGTCTGTGTCGCCTGCACCCCAAGCTGGCGGGGCTGTGCGGATTCACCCAGGCCGAGGTCGAGCACATCCTGAAGGCGCAGGACCTGCAGCTCGACATGCAGGAGGTCAAGAAATTCTACAACGGGTACTGCTGGAACTTGAACGACCTGAAGAGCACCCTGTACAATCCTTTCGACATCCGCCAGCTCTGTGAGCACAGAAAGATCGGCAGCTGGTGGGCAGCAACGAGCAGCGAAAGCGTCGTCAGAATCCTGAACGGCCCTCGCCCTGAACTGATTCTCCCAACAACCGTCAGCGAGAGCGCGCTGACTACCATCGCGAATCTCCACTCCGGAGATCGCATGTCGGAGGCTGCCGTGCTCTCGTTTCTGTTCCACGCCGGATATGCCACCGTCAGGAACGTCTCCCGTTCAAGTGACGGCGACGTCAAGCTGCAGCTGGACTTCCCGAACGCACAAGCCAAGCAGCTCATCACCGACGATATCCTCGGGTATTTCGGCTTGAAGTCCTCGGGCCTCGCGCAGAAGAGCAAGGAGGCGGTCGACTGCTTGCAAGCGACCCCGCCAGACATGGCCGGACTGTTCAAGGTGATGAACGAGGTGCTCGCGTCGACGGCTTCGCGCCCGTCGAAGGACGCCAAGCACTACGAAGGCTTCTACGAGATATTCTTCGATCTCGTGCTGCGGCTCGACGCTCGGTGCGAGGTGCAGCTGGAGCAGAATCTGGCGTACGGCTACGTGGACATCGTGGTCAAGCTCAGGAAACCCCGTCGCACGTTCATCTTCGAGTTGAAGATCGTGCATGGCGGGGACGAAGAGGCTTGGACGCAGGCCGCTCAGAGAGCCCTCAACCAGATCAAGGAGAGGGAATACGACGCCGTCGTGCTCAGGGACAGCGGCGGTGGAAAGCAAGAAACCTTCAAGTACGGCGTGGTGTGCGATTCTGCGACCAAAAGGTTCTCATTCTTGATGAGTTCGACGGGAGAGAAGCTCGTGCTTTCCAAAAGGGAGCCAACCAAACTTGCATAAAGAGTGAGCGATCGACTACCGGCGTGAGCCGGGACCGAGCGCCTTCCTCGTCTTCTTCGGCATGCTCCCTTCTTCCCTTCCTTCATCGTTGTTGCTTGTGTCGTCGTGTTGATTGTCATGTTCTCCGTCATCATGATCACGCATTATCGTATCCATCCTCTTCTTCGCCTTCGTGCTCCCTTCGTCATGCCTTCATCGTCTCCCGCATCGCCTGTGTGTAATCGATCTCTGGCGGGAATATTTTGGAAAACCGCTGCTCGAGCTCCATGAAGCCGTACACGTCCAGCTTCGGCTCGTCCGAGCCCAGGCTGCTCTTCTCGGAGATCTCGTGGAAGATCGTCCGCAACTTATCCGTCGTCAGCAGCTCCTGCTTAAGCAATTCCTGAATCTCGGGCCAATTCTTCTAAGTTAATCGCTGCCAGTGTCAGACACGCGCACGCACGCACCAGCATAATGTGCGCGGTCAGAGTCGTCCAAGAAGGAGGAGGAACACCAACGCAGCCGCGACGGGCAGCAGCCAGCAGCCAGCGCGGCCGCACGCTTCTCAGCGCTCTTTGGGCGCGCCTGTCGAATCCGCTCGGCGAGTTCGCAGACCGCTCCACAGAAAACACAACTGTTCGACGCAGTGGGGACGCAAATGAAACAACACAGCGTGCAACAGATAGGCGTCATGGTGCGAGCGTATGTTCTGAGTCTGGCTGTCTATCCCACGCCGGACGATTCGGAATCGAAGTGCCGGGATTCCAGCCCAGCCGAGCATCGACAATGGCGTGAAGGCACAAGGAACGACTGTCCATGTGCGTGGCATTCATGTGCTAGCACAGCGGTGCGATCGCCGGCTTGCTTGCGCAGATAAGGGGGAAGGGGGAAGGGGCGCCTGGTTGGCGCATTCAAGCACGCCAACGCCCGCACGCGACGTGGACGCCGTGCCCGGCGCAAAGAAGCGAAGAGGAACACAAGGCTCGTACTGAAGTCGCCCGCTGCTGGGACTGTCTCCATTTTGGACTGATCGGCGTCTGCTGCATCCGCTTGCACGCACACATGCATGCGCTGGCTGGGGCGGTCTGCTCCGGTGTCTGCTCGCTCATGGAGAATGTGCAGCAACACCTGAGCTCCCCCGGGTTCTGGCAGGAGCACGAGAGCGACCCCGCACCCTCCGTGCCCCGGCTCGCCGCTGCCGCCGCCTCCGTTGCATGCGCCGGCCACAGGGCGGTGTGTACCTGCCGCACGCGATCGCTGCGGGCGCCAAGAGCGCGGTGGACGGGACGTACGGCCTGGACGGCCTGCACGACAGGGGCTCCCGGTGCCCGCAGCGGCGATGCGGGCCTTTGCTGCGGCACGACGCCAGCAGCCCCGACAGCGTCAACACTCCGAGGTGGGCAGCGAAGCTCCAGCTGTGGGCAGGCTCGGGGGCGGGGCGCGCAAGACTGAGCTCGCGAAACTGTAGGAGACGGTGGAACTTTGGAAGTTGCGTCGGCGAGCCTGGGTGGGCAGTGGTTCAAGCATCTGTGCGTGGGCCAGGACCGGAAGGCGCTCATTGATGTGATCCTGCGGCTTGGCGGCCACGCAGCGGACGTCTGCGAGGCCCAGGCGTCCGATTCGCAGCGAGAGCAGCTGCTAACCTAAGGGAGCCAGGCGGTCGACTGACGGTGAAAGAGATTCGACTGTCTCTGCATGTGCTGGCTGCCGTGCGCGCCAGACACACATTGGCGTGGAGCAAATATGTTCAGTCGCTGTGCAGCTTGCTCGCGTCGCTGCGGCGCCGTTGTCCAGGTCGTTCGTCACGGCCGTGATGAGCGTGAACGTCGCGGTGGAGATCGCGCACTACCACCGCAACAAGGGGAGCGCATACAACGCGTGCAGCACCACTGCGCTCAGCACTGTCTACAGCACCACGCCTTTCCGCGTCGCCTGTCTCGCCCGCCGCTCGACAACCACGTTCGCCACGGCCGTCGACAGCGCCTGGCGCCGGCCTGTGTAGAACTCGCGGAGCACCGCCTCCTTCCTGCCGAACGACTCCTCCAGTCACGCCTCCGGCTCTAGGCGCGTGCGCGGCGTGTGGTTGGCAGGCACGCGTCGCACGTCGACGCACGCTTCGCGCAGGAAGCAGCCGAACAGTTACGCGGCCTCCGACGTGCGCTTGCCGTCCTTCAAGTCCCCGACATGCCATCGCGACGTCGCAGACGCACAGCTTCTCCTTGGGGATGGCGCTGATCATCGCCAGCAGGCCGGTGGCACGCGGGTGCAGCACCTGCTCGCGGCGCTCGAGGCCGTGCTCGGCGCCCCGCTTGCTCGCCTTCTCGAGGCTGCTCTCGCCGAGGTCGGCGCCCTCGAAGAAGACCAGGTACGTGCACGGCCATCTCGGCGATGTGCGGCACGTCCTGGTGCCTGTCGTGCGACAGGAGGATGGAGCAGAGCACCTGGAGCATCAAGCCGAAGAAGGGCACATGGCGTCGGACCGCAGCGCGAGCGACCAGGTGTGCATCCAGCCCACGCGCGTGCGGTGGCTGCTGGCCAGTGCGCACATCTCCTCCTTGGAGGGCAGGTCGCCGGTTTCGGCGACTTTGCTGCCGGCGAGCTTCTGGAACAACGACACAGGCGAAGAAGAGGATGCGGCACTTCTCGGTCACGTTGACCGCGACCCTGGAGCAGCGCAGCGGGGCTGCGGAGCGCACGAGCACGAGCAGCACGGCCGCGGGCGGGGAGACGGAAGCGGAGGTGAAGGCGCCCCACACCAGCAGCGCCACGAAGACGACGCCCCTCGCCACGCAGCTTC
>DATCJT010000172.1:0-68377 GCA_036562645.1 Methylophilaceae bacterium
TGCCGCGCGGGAACACCATGTTGATGCCCTTGTGCAGCATGCGACCCTTGTAGCCGAACGATAGATTGTCGATTTCGACGATGTTGTCAGTCATTATGCCAATTGCCGGAACGAATCAGCCGGCTATTCTAATGCAATTAGGCCCTTTGCCGTAAGCATAAAATGAAAAGCCCGCCGAAGCGGGCTTTTTCGCAAATGCACTATCCTTAGAAGGCCATGCAGACCACATACGGGCTGGAATCCTGTACTGAAGTGTTTGCCAGTCCGGCAGAAACAGTCCCTTGCTCAACCACGCGCATCGAGCCGGTCTGCGTATTGCCATCATCCAGCATCGTATCCAGCTGTTTGGCAAACTTGCCCAGAATTCCCTCGGAGCAGACCAAGAAGGAACCCGAAATGCCTCCATTGTCACCTGTAGCGTTCAGTACCGTCACTGCCGAGTTGCCGACAACACTGGAAACGCCGATCCTGCCGCCATCCGCATTCGTGGGGTAGTAGTTCGGATCATTCACCGAGGTCGGCCCTGCTGCCAGCCCAGCCAACCGGACATGCTGCCAGAACAATGCAGATTCAGATGTGCCATCGGTCGCATTGTACGCTCCGTTTATCACACCATTGCCACCAGTTGATGAATCAGGATTGGTTGCCCCTGTCAGCACATCGGCGGCATTGCGATGATCACCGGGCAACGCCTTGAACTTGTCCTGATATCCATAGATATAAACCTGGATATTCTTGAAATCGTTCGCCATGTTCTTGACCTTGGCGCTGTTGATCAGCTCCTGACCCTTGAGCACACCACCCAGCAACAGACCGATAATGACCAGCACAATAGCCAGTTCGATCAACGTAAAGCCCGATTGTTTTTTCATGAATTATTCCTCAAGTCGGCCCGTATGCATTACGATAGCCACAATTTAGTACCGTAAAACAGTGCAAACTTCGTGCCAAAACCCATGATGCACAAACCGCCGAAAACACAGGCCCTAGCAATCACGGGGACCTCTCGACAGCAAAAATTCTGTTGAAAAATCGTCGTATTCGACAAAAAATCGACATTTTTCTGACATCCAGCCCAAGTACGTCATGACCATTCAATCCCTATCCCGCAATACCAGCCTGCTGTTTCACCGACTGTCTCTTGGACTCATGCTGCTCACGTTGCATATAACCCTGGTCTGGGGATTCGGCAGCCTCGCGCAAAAAGCGCTCCTACTCTGCCATTACGGCTTCTTTCTGCTCTGGCAGCCGATCTGGCGCACGCAGTCAGGACTTACCAACGCGGCTGCGGCGCTTTTCATCGCCGGCGGGCTACTGCTCACTCATTTCATGAACTGGTGGCTCATGGCCTTCTGGGTTTCCATGCTGTTTGGCCTGCTCGGCGGGCGCATCTTTTCCAGCCTGACCAGAAGCCGGCTGGCATACCTGTTCGCCGCCGGCTACCTGCTCGCCATGCTGCTGCTTTGGATTGTACCCAATCTGCTGACGACCCCCAAGGAAATCGCCTTTACCGAATTCATCGTCACCTTTCTGATGCCGCTGTTCCCCCTAGCCATCCTGATTGCCGCTGCCGACGAAGCCAATAGCCCCACTCCGCCTACCATCGACTTCTTCTATACATTGCTGCTGCTCTTTCTTGCCGTAACGCTGGTGCTGGGCAGCTACGCCATAGAGACCGCAAGCGGCGCGAACTATGCCGAGGTGCTGATCAAGCTGTTGTTCGGCCTCGCCTTTACGCTGCTCGCCATCAGCTGGCTGTGGAATCCGCGCGCCGGCTTCGCCGGTATCGGACATTTGCTGTCACGCTATCTGCTCAGCCTGGGACTGCCTTTCGAGCAATGGGTTCGTAGCATCGCGGAATTGGCGGACAGCAAGACCTCGTCCAAGGAATTCATCGAGTCCGCCATGCGCGAAATCGCCGGACTGCCTTGGGTGAGCGGCGTTGCCTGGAATACCGAACAGAGTAGCGGCGAAATCGGCGGCAGGAGCAACCACCTATCCAGCTTGAGCTTTCGCGGCATCCAGATGCAATTGTTCACGAAATTCACGATGACACCTGCGCTATCCCTCCACCTGAAGCTGCTCACCCAGATTCTAGGCGAATTCTACGAGGCCAAACGGCGCGAGGAGACCCTGCAGCAGAACGCCTACATGCAAGCAATCTATGAAACCGGCGCCCGCCTGACGCACGATATCAAGAATATCGTGCAATCCATGAGCGGCTTGTGCAGTGCCGCGGAACAAACACCGAAGGACGATGACGCGCGCCTTGCCGACCTGATTCGACGCCAGCTGCCTCAACTCAACCAGCGACTCGCGCTGACCCTGGACAAGCTGCAAGCACCCGCCGCAAGCAGCAGCCGCAAAGTCAGGCTTGCCGACTGGTGGAGCGGTCTGCAGCAGCGCCATCAGAACACCCAGATCAGCTTTCTTTGCGGCAGCCGGCTGCCGGATATCATGGTGGATGTCGAGGTATTGGATAGCGTAGTGGACAACCTGCTGCAGAACGCCATCGAGAAATCCCGCAGCCAGCCAGGTATCGAAATCGTCGCCGAACTGAGCATAGGGGATCGTTTCTGCCTGGAAGTATCCGACAGCGGCAAGTCCATGCCGCAGGAAAAGGCGGAACAGCTATTCAAGCAGCGCGTCCTGTCCGAGAACGGCCTCGGCATCGGTCTGTACCATGCCGCCAAACAAGCACAGCAGGCCGGATTCAGCCTGAGCCTCGTCTCCAACACGGACGGCGATGTACGCTTCCGGCTGTCACAGCACGATTAGACAGTCTCCAGAAAAAAGCCGGGCATCAGCCCGGTTTTTTCTGCCGACCGCCTTAAAGCTCTCCGTAGGAGTGCAGTCCGGACAGGAACATGTTGACCCCGATGAATGCGAAGGTCGTGATGAACAGCCCGATCACCGCCCACCAGGCAAGCACCGAACCACGCATGCCCTTGACCAGCCGCAGATGCAGCCAGGCTGCATAGTTGAGCCAGACGATCAGCGCCCATGTCTCCTTCGGATCCCAGGACCAGTAACCACCCCACGCCTCCGCGGCCCACATGGCGCCGAGAATGGTGGCAATCGTGAAGAACGCGAATCCGATGGCGATGGACTTGTACATCAGGTCATCCATCGTTTCCAGCCCGGGCAGACGCGAAGCAAGGATGCCGCGCTCCGCAAGCAGATAGGCGATGCCGACCATGGCCGCGAGCGAGAAGGATCCGTAGCCGATGAAATTGGCCGGCACATGGATTTTCATCCAGTAGGACTGCAGCGCCGGCACAAGCGGCTGGATCACATACGCCTGGCGGTCGAAGATGTACCAAAGAATAAAGCCGACCGCCGCACTGATGACCAGCATGACGAAAGGACCAAGCTGGCGCGTGGCATAGCGCTGCTCGTAATTCAGATACAAGAGCGCCGTGATCAGACAGAACAGTATGAAGACTTCATACAGATTGCTGACCGGAATGTAGCCAACATCCGGCGCGATCAGATAGGACTCGTACCAGCGTACCATGAGGCCGACGAATCCCATCAGCACCGCTGCCCATGCCAGTGCCGAGGCAAATTTCCCGGTGAATTGCGACCGGTTGAACAGGGCTGCCCAGTATGCGACCGTCGCAAGGATGAACAGCACGTTCATCCACATGATGGCTGACTGACTGGCAATCAGATATTTCAGAAAGAATGCCTGCTCCGCCCGCTGCAAGTCGGCACCATAAAGATGGATCGCGAACAGGCTGAGCGCGCCGACTCCCAATACCAGGTTGCGCATCGCCTTCCAGCGCCAGCCCAGCCAGCTGAAGGTCAACGCCGCGCCGAACAGGAAGAAGCGCTCATAGACATCCATGTAATGGCTATACTGGCTGAAGGCGAAGATGGCACCGGCGAGCAGCACGATGGCATAGAGCCAGTCCCGCCAGTCGAGACTCTTTAACAGCGGAAGCGGCTCATCATTGGTCAAGGCGTTACTCATGCGAAATTCTCCAAATGGGTTATCCGGATGCGCAAGCTTAAGCCAGCAAGCGCTGCAGCTGTTCCCGATAGCCGGCGAACTCCATGTCCAGATCGCGGTTCTTGCGGTTGGAGGACATGGCGAACAGAATGCGGTTATCTGGTTTGACCAGCAGCCAGATGCGGCGTTCACGTATGTAGAGCATGGCGAAGATACCCAGTACCAGCAGTACGGAACCGGAATAAACCAGATTCTTGCCCGGCGACCGCGTCAGCTGCAATCCGCTCGCCTCACGGTGCTCGAACTCCTTCAACTCGAGATAGAACGGCGCGCCGTAGAAGAACAGATCACTCAGACTGTTGAGACTGTCCTGCAGAAACAGCTGCGTCTCCTCGCTTGGCTTCGCAGGCTGCTTGCCGGCGCGTTCGCGCGCCAGGTTGTTGGCTTCCCAGGCCGCGCCGTTGATGATCTTGATGTAGGTCTGTGCCGCGTTCTCGCGCTGCTCTTCCGGCACTGAATCCTCGATCAGCGCCGCAATCCGGCTGTATCCCCCCTCGGAAAAGGCCGCCAGCAACTGCATGACGCTGGCTTCAAACTTCTCTCGCACATCCGCGTCAGCGGCATCCGCAGGCAGCGCGTTCGCCGACAGCCTGCGCGCGATTTCGCCATGGGCCAACTTGTCCATGACGACAGCCCGGAACCGCATGAAACCCTCGATGCCGAAATCCTCATCGACGGGGATGCGCAGATAGCGGAATTCATCTTGCAGCGTCGGCCGCATGCCTGAGACGAAGTAATGCCGGCCGTCCAGCTTCAGCGGCTGCATGTAGTTGACGTATTCGCGCGCCTGCCCCTGTGTGTCACGCACCTTGAACGTGACGTTCGGACCGACGTTCTGCGGCTTACCCTTGCCATCCTCAGAAAGATTGAGGATATTGAACTTGCGGAAATCATCGAACTCGACGTTCAGCGCCGTGTCGCCTTCGCCCAGCCTGACTTCCTGATGCACGGTGCCCTTGACCGCCATCGGTACGGCCTGGTCGCTGAACAGGCCCCAAAGATGAAAATCCAGCTTGGAACCGCCGTCCTGGAAATCGGACTGATAGATGGCTATCCCCTTGTAGATCAACGGCTTGTTCACCGCAATCGTCGCTTCCAGCGGCTCCTTCAGATCCGGATCGAGAATGACCAGATCGCTTTCGAACGACTTGGGCTGGCCGGTCGCATAGTGCTCGATGCGGAAATCCTTGAGCGCAACACGGAATGGCAATTCCTGCACGAGATAGCCGTCGCGCATGCGCATGAAAGCCACATCCGCACTTGCCCCTTCCGGCAAGGTCAGGTTGGCGCGGAACGAAAGATTGGCCGGAGACAGCCGGCTTTCCGGTGGCACCTCAGCGGCGCTGATATCGCGCACCTCGACCGTCTTGTATCCCAGAAGCTCCTGAATCTTGAACGGCACATTGCCGTCTATCAGACCGCCAACGCAGATGATAACGATGGCGGCATGCGTCAGGATATAGCCGAGCCTCTGGTAAGTGCCCGCCTTGGCCGCGATCAGCTCACTGCCACTATCATGCCGCTCCGTCCTGAAACGGAATCCGCGCGCAGTCAGGAATTTCAACAGCCTGACCCGAACCTCTTCGGCGTTTCCCTCGACCTGATATTCATGCCGGTGACTGAAGGCACGCAACGACTTCTCGGTCGCATTCTCGCGCCAGGCACGCATTTCCCGCAGCATCCCGGGGGTTTGACGGTAGATGCAAAGGCCGGTGGAAACGACCAGAAACAGCAGGATCAGCAGAAACCAGGCGCTATGGTAAACATCGTACAGTCCCAGCACCTCGAAAATCTCGAACCAGAACTGACCGAACTGGATGATGTAGTTCGGATACGGCTCGTTCTGCTTGAGCACGGTGCCGATGATGGAGGCGATGCCGAGCACGCTGAGTAGGCTGACGGCAAAGCGCATGGAACTGAGAAGTTCGTACAGGCGCTTGGTGACTGTTTGTTGGGACTTCAAGGCAGTATCGTCTCTGTCTAAGGATTGGGCTGGTCATTGGGACAGCCTGTCCGGGCGGGAGTTGCCGACACCAGAAACACTGGGCTGCCTCGCATAAAGTTAAGGGCGGCTTGCGCCACCCTTAAATCATGACCGGACTAAAGCCTGCACCTCGCAGGCAATTTTTAGCGCAGGCCCTGGATGTAATCGGCAACGGCCGCGATGTCAGCATCAGTCAGCTTGGCTGCGATCATGCGCATCATCTTGGCGGCATCGTTTGCGCGCTCACCGGAGCGGAAAGCATTCAGCTGCGCGATCGTGTATTCAGCATGCTGACCAGCAAGACGCGGGAACTGGCTCGGCACACCGGCGCCGTTCGGACCATGACAGGAAGCACAGGCCGGCACACCCATACCGGCGACACCTGCCTTATAGATCTTCTCACCCACGGAACCCTTGCCGTTGGATTGGGCCGTTCCTTCCTTGGCAACCTGAGAAGCATAGTAGGCACCCACATTCGCCATGTCCTGCTCGGACAGGTTCGCAGCCATCGGCGCCATCACGGCATTCTTGCGTTCGCCGGACTTGAAGTCGGCAAGCTGCTTGGAGATGTATTCAGGAATCTGGCCTGCGAGTTTCGGGTACATTGCAATCATACTGTTGCCATCCGCGCCGTGACAGGCCATACAGACCTGATTGGCAATCGTGGCACCCTTGGCCGCATCACCCGCGGCATTGGCAGAAACGGCACCGAACAAACCCAACGCAAATGCCGCAAAAATACGGAAACTCATACCCGACTCCTCAGTACTCAAATAATTGATACAGAAATGGTAGCGACTACAATAATCTTTCTATTTTATCGAAAAGCGCCATATCGTGATAGCATTTTCGATTCTCTCAAGCGTCCAGGTTGATCAGTCCCATGCCGTTGTTCCAGAATGCCGCCTTCCATCTTTCCGCGCACAACCTGCGCGATCTGCCGTCTCCGACGGGCATCGAGATCGCCTTCGCCGGCCGCTCCAACGCCGGCAAGTCGAGCGCGCTCAACACGCTCGCCAACCACAATAGGCTGGCTTTCGTCAGCAAGCAGCCGGGACGCACGCAGCTCATCAATTTCTTCTCGCTGGGCAATGACCGCTTTCTGGTCGACCTGCCGGGCTATGGGTACGCCAAGGTGCCCCAGGCCATGCGCGAACACTGGCAAATGACACTGTCCGCCTATCTGAGCCAAAGAAGTACGCTGAAGGGGCTGGTGCTGGTCATGGACTGCCGCCATCCGCTCACGCCGCTCGACCGCCAGATGCTGGACTGGTTCTGCCCGGGCGGCAAACCGGTTCACGTGCTGCTGACGAAATCGGACAAGCTCTCGCGCAATGCCGCCAACCAGACACTCATGGCAGTGAGAAAGGAACTCGGCGCCAACTGGAACAACTGCACTGCCCAGCTGTTCTCAAGCCTGAAGAAACAGGGCGTAGAAGAAGCGGAGTCCGTGATCGGCCGATGGCTATTCCCTGACGAAAATCAGATCCCAGACGCCGTGCCCCAGCCTTAGGCCACGCTTCTCGAACTTGGTCAACGGCCGGTATGCCGGACGCGGCGCATAGTCCTCCGCAGTATTCCGCAGCATGGGTTCGGCGCGCAACACATCCAGCGTCCATTCGGCATAATCCTGCCAATCCGTTGCCACATGGATGTATGCGCCGGTCTTGAGCTTCTCGCACAGCATGCGGATAAACCCGGACTGGATCAACCTGCGCTTATGGTGACGTTTCTTGTGCCAGGGATCGGGGAAAAAGATGTGAACGCCATCCAATGTGCTATCCCCTATCATGTGTTGCAAGACCTCGACCGCATCGTGCTGGATGATGCGGAGATTGGACAGACCGAAAGCGTCAATGAGCTTGAGCAGATTGCCCACCCCGGGGCTGTGCACTTCCACGCCCAGATAGTCGATATCCGGATTGGCCCTGGCGATCTCGGCCGTACTGTCCCCCATGCCGAATCCGATTTCCAATATCTTGGACTCAGTCCGTCCGAACAGAGCATCCAAATCCAGAAGCTGATGACGGAAGGGCACACCGTAAATCGGCATACCGGTTTCTATCGCGCGCTGCTGTGCGGGTGTCAGCCTACCCTGGCGTAGCACGAAACTGCGTATCGGACGGTGCCTGAGTTCCTCGCTTGCGGTATCGTTTGATTCGGTCATGACCATCTGCACTCCAACTGGACAAGGTCCGAGATTATACCCGAGGCATCTCTCACTTGCGTCGACATCGGCTTTCAGAGCGTATGTGAGCGATCACCCCGAACGAATCCGAGCAGGGAGAAATCGCAACCCCTACCGAACGCCATCACCTTGAACAGCTCACCCATTTCTGCAGGCGATAGCAGCCTTTGCGCCTCCGATGCCAGCGGCAGATAGCGAGCCATGTCATCCGGCGGCACCCTGCCGAGTATATCGGTAATGCCACAGTTGATGAGAAATTGCGCCTGACCGCAATACCCCTTGAGCTCCAATCCCTGCGATGTCCCCGCCTGCGCCAACGCAGTGAAATCGACGTGTGCCGTGATGTCCTGCAGCCCCGGATGGAGGAAAGGGTCAGCATGCGCATGATGCCGATAGTGGCACATCAGCGTACCCTGACTGCGCTGGGAATGGTAATACTCGTGACGCGGGAATCCGTAGTCGATGAAAAGCAGCACGCCTCTTTCCAGCATTGCCGCCAGACTGGCGAGCAGTCCCGTCATGGCCGGACAGCACTCCGTCACATAATCCGGCGGCAGGTCGAGTCCTCCTAGCAGTTGCAACAACCCTGCATCCTGCAGCGGTCTTTCGGACCAGGCAAATGTTTCTTCGTCAGCGCCGGCCGTCACCCCCAGTTCGGTCACTCCATCCACCCCGGTTTTGAGTACATGCACCGGCAGCGCATCCAGCACCTCATTGGCGACCACGATGCCCGTGAAACGCTGCGGCAGTGCATCCAGCCACTGCACCCTCTGCAGCAGATCGGACGGCAGCCTTTCCATCAATGTCTGTCGCTGTATCTCCCGCAAGTATGCGCTGACTTCAAGGACTAGGTAGCGTTCCGGCAACCGTCCCCGGCACTCGAGCTCGAGCAGCAGCTCGGCGGCCAGCTTGCCAGTCCCAGCCCCAAGCTCCAGCACGTCGCCGGCAACCTGTTCCAGTACCTGTCCCGCCTGACGCGCGAGGCATTGCGCAAACATGCGAGAAATCTCGGGCGCCGTGACGAAATCCCCGTCATGCCCGAACTTTTTCGCCCCGCCGCTGTAATACCCCAACCCCGGGGCGTACAGCGCAAGTTCCATGTAGCGGGCAAAATCGATCCAGCCACGATTGGCTGCGATTTCGCTGCGGATGACTTGCACCAGCTGCGAACTATGTGTCAGCGCATCGGGATCAGGAATGGGCAGGTGACTATTCATGGGGCCAGATTATAATGGTTTACTTCCGACGCCAGCGTTTTAGTGACAAATCATTGATTGGATAACTGCGTGACTACCAGTAACAGCAACTCTCTCGAGAACAAGGTCGTTCTGATTACCGGTGGCGCCAAGCGGGTCGGCGCCGCGATCTCCCGCATGCTGCACGCCGGAGGTGCCAGGCTGATGATCCACTACAGAAACTCCGCCTCCGAAGCCCGCTCGCTGCAGGCGGAACTCAATCTCAAGCGGCCGAATTCGGTCGCAATCATACACGGCGACCTGCTCAATCTATCCGTGCTACCGACCCTGGTCTGGGAAACCGTTCGGCATTTCGGCCGCCTCGACGTACTGATCAACAACGCCTCGAGCTATTACGCCACTGAACTGGGTGATATCGGCGATGAGCAGTGGCATGACCTGATCGGCTCCAACCTCAAGGCACCACTGTTCCTGTCACAGGCTGCCGCGGAAGAGCTCCGCAAAACCAAGGGGTGCATCGTCAACATCACCGATACGCATGTGGAGCGCCCCAAAAAGGGCTACATCGTTTACAGCGTCGCCAAGGCCGGTCTGGTCACGCTGACCAGATCGCTCGCCCATGAGATGGCGCCTGATGTACGCGTCAATGCCGTTGCTCCTGGCCCGGTCATGTGGCCCGAGGACAATCCCCAATTCGACGAGGTATACAGAAAACGGGTCATATCGCAGACCCTGCTCAAGCGCATCGGAGAAGGCGATGATGTCGCACGCGCGGTGCGCTTTCTCATTCAGGACGCTCCATTCATGACCGGCCAGATCATTGCCGTCGATGGTGGTCGCTCGCTGAACCTCTAGCGCAGCATGTCCCTATTCGACTGAATATTCGGCTTTTTCGGAAAATTCGCGCCTTTCCGGTAAAATTGCCTACCTTCTCGCTTTGTAGTCTGACCAAGCCATGAAACATTACCCCGACAACGTCTCCAGCAATTTCCTCAAGTTGCGCAACAGCCTGATCAGCGCTACCGGCAAGGCGATTGGCGACTACAACATGATAGAGGACGGCGACACCATCCTGGTCTGCATGAGCGGCGGCAAAGACTCCTACACCATGCTGATGATGCTGCTGGCGCTGCAGGAACGCGCTCCGGTCAAATTCAGGCTGATCGCCATGAATCTGGACCAGAAGCAGCCGGGCTTCCCTGCCCATGTATTGCCGGAGTTTCTGGAAAATCTGGGCGTCGAATACCGCATCGTCGAGGCGGACACCTATTCCATCGTCAAGGAGAAGGTTCCGGAGGGCAAGACCACCTGCTCGCTTTGTTCACGCCTGCGCCGGGGCATCATCTATCGCACAGCCCAGGAACTGGGCGCCAATAAGATCGCGCTCGGCCATCATCGTGACGATATCGTGCAGACGCTGTTCCTCAACATGTTCTTCGGCGCGAAACTGAAGGGCATGCCGCCCAAGCTCGCGACCAACCGCGGCGAATTCATGGTGATCCGGCCGCTTGCTTACTGTGCGGAGAAGGACATCGCTGCTTATGCGCGCGGCATGCAGTTCCCCATCATTCCGTGCGACCTGTGCGGCTCGCAGGAGAACCTGCAGCGGCAAAAGGTCAAGGAGATGCTGAACGCCTGGGAACGGGAGCAGCCAGGGCGCATCAACAACATTTTCCGCGCGATGGCCAATGTGGAGCCATCGCATCTTTGCGACACGGAACTGTACGATTTCAAGAACCTGAGCGCGGCACGCCAGGATGACGAGGACCCACTGTTCGGCGACATTGCCCAGGACTCTGCCCTGTCACTGGCCAATGTCAGCGGCAACCGGATCGAGTTCGTACGCCGTGCTGCCATGGCGGAATAACCCTCCGGCAGAGTGCCGGACAAGCCATCCATCCGACTAGTTTCGGGTTTTCGTACCGACGATGCCGGTAAAACGCTCAGCAACCTGTTTCTGCTGGTTCAGCCGATCCAGCCTGCCGCTCATTGCCGTATCCAGAAGTTGCAGGCGGCTTTGCGGTGTCGGATGGGTCTTGAACATCAACGCCAATCCGGCATCCTGGCTATTCATGCCATCCAGCGTCTGCAGCACGGCAGGCAATCCGTAAGGATCGTAACCAGCGCGCGCAGCGATCACCACGCCCATGCGATCGGCCTCGTACTCGTCGCTCTTGTCCAGACCACGCGCATAGAGTTCGGTGCTGGCGGAAATCGCTCTGTCAGCCAGCACACCGTATTTCGATGATTCCACCGCCATGCTGGCAAGATCGGCAACGATGCCTGTCTGCGCGTTCTTCTGGATGGCCGCAAGATGATGGCGGCGCAGCACATGTGCAATCTCGTGCGCCAGTACGCCCGCCAGCTCGGCCTCATTGCGCAGATTGTGCAGCAACCCGCGCGTGATGAACACATAACCACCCGGCGCGGCAAAGGCGTTCAGGCTGTCGGTATCCAGCACGCCGAAATGCCATTCCAAATCCCTGCGCTCCGTGTGCTGCACCAGCCACCAGCCGACTCGATTGACATAGGCCTGCAGCTTCTCGTCCTGGACCAGAGGCGCGGCGCCCAGCAGATTGGCGGCAACGCCCTTGCCGATCTCGATCTCGTCCGGCGTCTCGACCGGCTTGAGATCCTTGGCCTTGCCGATGATGTTGGTCAGCTTGTCCAGATTCAGACTGAGCGCATGGGCCGCCGTAGCACCCAATAGCAGCACCAGTGTCAGCATGATGCGTTGCAACATGGTCAGTTCCCCCTGCCGAAGTGGTTTGCGGAAGCGCCGCCGGTCGGTACCGGGGTGGCTGCGGGCGCGCCGATATATTCAACTGCCTGCGGCACCAGACCCGCCTGTGCGGCAAAGGACGCTGCCTCGTTTTTTGTCCCGCTGAACCGGTTCATGCGTTCCACCGCGTCATGATCCGGCTGCGCATTCTTCAGCTCCTCCTGCCCGAGCCCACGCACACCCGTCGTCACCGTCACGCCACTGCTACCGGAGCGCCCAGTCGTTGCCAGATTGACCAGTGTGCCGAGGCTGCCACCGGATTTTCCGGAAGTGGTATCCGCTGTTCCCAACTTGACGGCGGTCATTTTCAGCCAGCCTTCCGTGCTGCCGGAACGGACACGCATCCAGCCCCCTTGCCGTTGTATCACCTCCACCATCGTGCCCGCAGGAAGATTGGTCGTCGGCGGCGCATCCAGATACGGCTGCTCCTTGAGATCGGCAGAAACCAGTGTCCTGCCGGCTTCGGCGGCCTGCAGCAGCAAGGGGAAAAGGCCGATAGCCAGAATTATTGCGAATTTATGCAAGAGTCGTTCAACCATGTCTTTTCCTCGGTTCGTACAATCTCACCACCTGCACACGGCCTTTCACGTTGAAGCTGCCCTTGTCCTCGAACTCGAACGGGCAGTCAGCGCCATGCTGAAGACAAAGCCGCATCGTGTCTTCAGAAACCAGCACCCTGGCGACACCCTTGGTCAGTCCTTCGATGCGACTGGACAAGTTTACTGTATCTCCAATGGCGGTGTAATCCTGCCGGTTTTCGGAGCCGATGAAGCCGACCACGGCCATGCCGCTGTGCACGCCTATGCCGATATCCAGATCGCCGGCCAGGTCGCCGGCCTCAGCGCGGAAACGCTCCAGCTGTTCGCTCATTTCCAGTGCCGCGGCGACTGCCAGCAAGGCATGATTCGGCTGTTCCACCGGCGCACCCCAGAACGCCATGATGGCATCGCCGATGTATTTGTCGAGCGTACCTTGGTGCCTGAAAATGACGCCGGACTGCAGGCTGAAATAGCGGTTGAGCATCTCCACGATTTGCTCCGGGTCACTGGTTTCGGACAGTGTCGTGAATCCTCGGATGTCGGAAAACAGCACACTGATCTGCCTGCTACGACCGCTTAGCGATTCGGTGGTCTCTCCCTTTTCCACCAGCGCCTGCACCACGCGCGGATCCAGAAATCGGCCGAAAGCCTCGACCGCGCGCTGCCTTGCCTTGCGCTCATGCAGATACTCGATCAATGCAACCGCGATGTAATAGAGCCAGATGCTAGCCAGTACCGTCAGCAACGGCAGCAGCCATTGCCATCGCAAAGCGAGGAACTGCAGATAAAGCAACGCGGCCGTCAGCCCCAGCAGTGACAACCCGACCAGAAAAACGCGGCGATAGACGGTCAATACCAGCGCCAGAACTCCCAGCAGCAAGGTGCCGATCAGTGCCGGCACCGTCACGGGTACGCGCTGCAACGGATTATGGTTCTTCAGATTGTCGATCGCCGTTGCCAGTATTTCGACCCCCGGATGGAAGGCAGCGACCGGCGTCGGCCGCACATCATGCAGCCCATTGGCGGTCGCACCAATGATGACAATCCTGTCACGGAACTCGTCCTGCGGACGCAGAGGCTCGGCACGCTGCAGGTCCTCGTAAACATCGACATAACTGACGCGCCTATAGCTCAACGCGGGGCCACGCCAGTTGAGTTCGATCTCCGCTGACGGTGGCACGTCACCGAACCGAAGCTCGCGCGCCACCGTCAGCGGCAGGGACGGCAATTGCCAGCCTGCGATGTTGGAATACATGATGTACCGTCGCACCACGCCATCCTCATCGATTAGCGCATTGTGCGTACCCAGCCGACCGGTTTCCATCATGGCCGGCAGCGGCAGTACCATGGCGACGCGCGCCTCCGGGTCGGGTTCAGGCCCGGCAGTTGCGCCGAGCAGGCTGCCGTATTCGGCCAGCGGGATACCCTGCATCGCATCGCCGCCGTCCAGGCGCAGCATCGGGAAAAACGTGTTGCTGCTGGCCGCGACGACCTCGGAGAAATAGGCATCACTCTCCGGCCGCGTTAGGTCGGGGTCGCTGAACATCACATCGAAGACCACGGCGCGCGGCTGCTGGCGCTCCAGCCCCTGCAGCAGTTCCGCGTGCAAGGCGCGCGGCCATGGCCAGCGGCCGACACTCGGAGCCAGCATGGCAAGGCTGCGCTCATCGATATCGATGATGACGATGTCGGGGTCGGGCGCGAATTTGCCGTCCGCCATCCGCACATGACGCGCGATCAACGCATCGGACAGACGCTGTTCCAGCGGGATCAGCAGGTGCAGCCAGAAGATTTCGCAGAAAAACAGCAACAGAACGGGAACTAGGAGCAAAAGGACGTGACGTTGTGACGTGGCGCGGCGCATGACATGCATGATACTCCCGCTTTTCCGCATATTTCCAGCATGATGACGCCACACGCCCCTTCCATAGCGGCGCATTTACTCTTATTATCTGCCGCATCCTCCATTGAATAGTCATTCCGGCTAACCGAATGTCAAAACTGCTAATCGTTGAGTCTCCATCCAAAGCCAAAACACTGAAAAAGTATCTGGGCAAGGATTTCGAGGTGTTGGCCTCCTATGGTCATGTGCGCGATCTAATTCCGAAATCGGGTGCCGTGGATCCCGAGCACGGCTACGCCATGAAATACGAAGTGATCGACCGCAATGCCAAGCATGTGGATGCCATCGCCAAGGCGGTCAAGCAGGCTGACGCCATCTATCTGGCAACCGACCCCGACCGGGAGGGGGAGGCCATTTCCTGGCACATCGCCGAGATTCTGAAAAGCAAAAGACTACTCAAGGACAAGACGCTGAAACGGGTGGTGTTCCACGAGATCACCAAAAGTGCCGTCGAGGAGGCAATCGCGTCGCCGCGCGACATCTCCATGCCCCTCGTCAATGCGCAGCAGGCACGGCGTGCGCTCGACTATCTGGTCGGCTTCAACCTCTCGCCGCTATTGTGGAAGAAAATCCGCCGCGGACTGTCAGCCGGTCGCGTACAAAGCCCGGCGTTGCGCCTGATCGTTGAGCGCGAGCAGGAAATCGAGGCGTTCAAAAGCCAAGAGTATTGGACCATCCACCTGGAATCCCGCAAGAACCAGCAGTCGTTCGGGGCACGCCTGATTCAACTCGATGGCGCGAAAGTGGAGCAGTTCAGCATCACCAGCCACGACCAGCAGCAGGAAGTGGTCGGCAGACTACTGGTTGCAAGCGCCGGCAAGGCGTCCGTCACCCGTGTCGAAAAAAGGCAGAAGAACCGCAGCCCGGCGGCACCCTTCACGACCTCCACGCTGCAGCAGGAAGCGGTGCGCAAGCTCGGCTTCACCACCAGCCGCACCATGCGCATCGCCCAGCAACTCTATGAGGGCATTGATGTCGGCAGCGGTACGGTCGGTCTCATCACCTACATGCGTACCGACTCGTTCAATCTCGCAGCCGAAGCGGTAGCGCAGATACGCGACTACATACGCAGGAATTTCGACCCCGAGTACCTACCGCGCACGGCCGTGACCTATAAGACCAAGGCCAAGAATGCACAGGAGGCGCACGAAGCGATCCGGCCGACCGACATCCATCGCACGCCCGCCAGTATTCGCGCCTATCTCACCGACGAACAGTTCAAGCTGTACGAAATGATTTGGAAGCGCGCTCTGGCATGCCAGATGACGCAGGCCAGATTCGATGTCGTCAGCGTCGATCTGGCCGTCGGCGGCGAAGCGAATCTGTTCCGAGCCAGCGGCCAGACCATGGTGTTCCCGGGCTTTATCGCCGTCTATATGGAAGGCCTGGACGATGAAGAGGAGGAAGGAGAAAGCAAGCTGCCAGTGCTGGAAACCGGGGAAGTACTCGATGTCGGCAAAATCTACGGTGAGCAGCATTTCACAGAGCCGCCTCCTCGCTATTCCGAAGCCAGCCTGGTCAAGGCGCTGGAGGAATACGGTATCGGCCGGCCATCGACCTATGCCAGCATCATTTCCACGCTGCTCGACCGCGAGTACGTGATACTGGACAAGAAGCGCTTCGTTCCCACCGATGTGGGCCGTGTCGTCAACAAGTTCCTCACGCAGCATTTCAACCGCTACGTCGATTACGGCTTTACGGCCAACCTGGAGAACGAACTGGATGACATCGCCGAGGGTGAGCGTGACTGGGTTCCGGTGCTGGACGAATTCTGGCGCGGCTTCAGCCAGCAGGTAAAGGACAAGGCGGATATCGACCGTGCCGACATGACCCATGAACTGACCGGGGAGGATTGCCCGAAATGCGGCAAACCGCTGAGCAAGCGGCTCGGTAAGTACGGCATGTTCATCGGCTGCACCGGTTATCCGGCCTGCGACTATATCCGCAACACCAGCGAGGGCCCCGCCCCTGCCGAACCGAAGCTGCTCGGAAAGGACGCCGCAAGTGGCAAGGACATCCTGTTGCTACACGGTCCTTATGGCCCCTATCTGCAGTTGGGCATGCCCGTGGAAGGCGAGAAGAAGAAACCTAAGCGGGTCAGCATCCCCAAGGAAATCCCGCTCACCGATGTAGACCTGAACGTGGCACAGAAACTCATCGCTCTGCCACGTGAGCTTGGCCTGCATCCGGAAACCGGCAAAAAGGTCGTTGCCAACATCGGCCGTTTCGGCCCTTACATCAATCATGACGGCAAGTTCAAATCCATCCCGAAGACGGACAGCGTGTTCGACATCAGTCTCGAGCGCGCCGTGGAACTGCTGGCGCAGGCCAAAAGCGGCCCCGCCCCGATTCGCGAACTGGGCGAGCATCCGACCGAAGGTGGCATGATTGCGATCTATGCCGGACGTTTTGGCCCATATGTCCAGCATGGCGAGATTCGCGCCACCCTGCCAAAAAGTCAGGAGCCCGAGTCCCTGACCCTGGATGAAGCACTGGAGATGATTGCCGCCAAGGCGGCGAAGGAGTCGCCGAAGAAGAAACCGGCCGACCGCAAGACAGCAAGAAAGGCGACCGCCACTAAAAAAGCCGCTGGCAAGAAATCCGCCACGGCATAGTCGATGGTTGCTTCAGACGACAAAAAAGCGGCTTAGCCGCTTTTTTGTCGTCCTGCCATACTTGAATCAGCCCATACGCGCCGTGACGTAGCCTTGTTCGATCCACTTGCGGATGCGGTTTGCGTCACCAATACGTGTCATCTTGCCAACGGAATCGAGCAGCACGATGATCAGCGGCTGCCCGCCGATTTCCGCCTGCATCACCAGGCATCGGCCGGATTCGCTGATATATCCGGTCTTCGACAGGCCGATTACCCAGTCGCCCTTGCGTACCAGCGAGTTCGTATTGATGAACTGCATCCTGTTGCGGCCCCCGTCGAGCGAGATCTCCTGGGAGACTGCAGTGCTTTCCTGACGGATCTGTTCATATTCGTAGGCCGCCCGCACCATCTTCACCAGATCCTCGGCCGTCGAAACATTGCCGCTGTTGAGGCCGGTAGGATCGACGAAGCGGGTCTTGGTCATGCCCAGTTCATAGGCCTTTTGATTCATGCGTTGGACGAAGGTCTTGAGTCCTCCCGGATAATGGCGCGCCAGAGCGGATGCGGCACGATTCTCGGAAGCCATGAGCGCGAGCCGCAGCATCTCGCCGCGTGGTAACCTGGTGCCTACGCGCAATCTGGATGTGGTGCCCTTGAGCGTGTCGATGTCCTCCTTGTCGATGGAGATCACTTCATCCATCGGTAAGCCGGCATCCAGCACCACCATGGCCGTCATCAGCTTGGTAACGGAGGCGATCGGCGTGGGAGTATCGGTATTCTTGGCATACAACGTCTCGCCCGTTTCCTGATTGATGATGAGCGCCTTGGAAGACCTGAGCTGCAGCATGTCACCGACATAATCCGACATCTCATTGCGCGCGACGACGGTCTTTCCCGGCTTTGCGGCATGAGAAGAACGCTTGCTGGCTGGAGAATCTCCTGCAATTGCGAGAGACGGCATGATGAATGAAAATGTCGCCAACAACAGGATGAATTTTCGCTTCACTCACTACCTCCCCGGACTGCAACTACCACACGCCTACGGATACTAATCAAAAAATGCTGATTTGTCATCAAGATAGATTGAATTCTTAAAATAAATATCATGGTTGGAAAATACGCTGACACATGAACTTGCGTGTCAGGTATGCGAAAATGTCAGCCATTGCAACTACGTTCGAGCAAAATTCCATGAAAATACCGGACAATCTTCGCTACAGCAGCGAACATCTTTGGGTCAGGGCAGACGATGACGGCAGCCTTCTGGCCGGCATCACGGACTATGCCCAGGATCTGCTTGGCGACATCGTATTCGTCGATGCTCCCAAGGTCGGCACCCAGCTACAGGCAGGTTCCCCCTGCGGACTGGTCGAGTCGGTCAAAACCGGTTCAGACCTGCACGCCCCGTTGGACGGCACCGTCATCGCCATCAACACCGCTTTGCAGGATCATCCGGAACGAATCAACGACGCCCCTTACGAAAGCTGGATCTTCAGATTCGAGGCAGACCCGTCAGCAATGCAGGGACTACTGGATGCGGCAGCCTACCGCGACCTGGTCGGAGGCTAGTCGGCCCTTAAAACCGGCCTGACTCCAGGCGCTGCCGCAACGCCTGCATGAGGTCCTGTTCTAGCGTCGTCCGCAATGCCTTTTCGACGACGACGAGTTCCTTCAGAATCGCCTCTCTGATGGCTTCGCGAATCACCGGCTCCATCTCGCGCAACAGCTGTTCGCGTTGCGCCTCGCTCAATCCGCTCTCCGCCGCTGACGCAGCAGTCTCGACCCCGGGCGGCAGGGTCTGTGCGCCATCTGCTACAGCTTCCTGCAATATCGGCACGCTTCCGTCCGCCTTGACGAAGTGCAGGGCGGCCCCGCCCGCATAGGCCTCCGTCAGACGGGGTATGTCATGCGTCACTGCATCCTGTCGCTCCTGCCGGCTCAAAGCCTGAATACGGCTCAACACTTCGGTCAGGCGATTACCTGGCTCGATCACGGTCTGGTTCATAATGCCGCTCCGCTGGCGTCGTACAAACGCAATTCGTATCCCCGCTCCCGATAGAACTTATAGCGGGCCCTGGCACTGGCCCTGTCTTCCTCATCCAGCCCGACGATTTCGATGAGGCGTGTAAAACGGCTGAAAAAAGGCGGGTAATCCGCCTGCAGATTGATCAGGACATCATGATGAGGAAAATCAACGTTACGCCAGTCGAGAATGATCGGCGTCTCGGCAGACAGCGCATGATCGACAGGACAATGCGGCAGAAAGCTGATGGAAGAACTGGTCCAGAGACGGCTGCCGACTTCCCGCGCCATGGATTCATCCTGTGCGAACAGCATGAGGCGGCGCCCCTTGCGCACCGCCTTCTCACTGAGCTCGACGACCTTCTCCAGCTTGTCCCCGACGTTGAAGAAAAACTCGATTCGGGTCATGCCGGTACATCAATCCCGTACCGCACGCTGCCGCAGGAATTCCGCCAGCAGAGGCACCGGGCGGCCGGTGGAGCCCTTCTCCTTGCCGGACTTCCAGGCCGTGCCGGCAATGTCCAGGTGCGCCCAGTCATACTTGTCGGCAAAACGGGAGAGGAAACAGGCCGCCGTGACGCTGCCTGCCGCCCTGCCACCGATATTGGCCACATCGGCGAAGTTGCTGTCGAGTTGGCTCTGATAATCCTCCAACATCGGCATGTGCCAGGCGCGATCCTGCGCTCGCTCACCCGCCGCCAGCAGTTCCTTCGCCAACGCATCCTGATTGCTGAACAGACCGCTCAGATGGTGTCCGAGCGCAATCACACAGGCGCCGGTCAATGTGGCGATGTCAATCACCGCTGCCGGCTCGAAGCGTTCGGCATAGGTCAGCGCATCGCAAAGGATCAGCCGTCCCTCGGCATCGGTATTCAGAACCTCGATGGTCTTGCCCGACATGCTGGTCAGAATGTCGCCCGGCCTGATCGCATTGCCGTCCGGCATGTTCTCACAAGTCGGTATGATGCCGACCACATTGATCGGCAACGCCATCTCGGCGATCGCCCTGATCGTGCCCAGCACGCTGGCGGCACCGCACATGTCGTATTTCATCTCATCCATCTCGGCACCCGGTTTCAGGGAGATGCCGCCGGTATCGAAGGTGATACCCTTACCCACCAGAACGACCGGCTTCTGACCCGGCTTGCCCTTGTTGTACTGCAGAACAATCAGCTTCGGCGGTTGATGGCTGCCCTGCGACACTCCCAGCAAGGCTCCCATGCCGAGTTTTTCCATATCAGCCCGTTCCAGTACCTGCAACTGCAGGTCAAAGGTCCTGGACAGTTCCCCCGCCTGTTCTGCGAGATAGGCCGGCGTGCAGACATTCGGCGGAAGATTGCCGAGATCCTTGGCCAGGCTGACGCCTGCCGCAACCGCCTGTCCGCGCCGAAGACCAGCTTCTGCAGCACTGATATCGTCCCGACCGGGTACGTTGATGACCAGTTTGGTGATCCCCTTGGCGGAATCTGCCTGCCTTTCGCCGGCCGCCTTGCCCTTCATGCGGTCGAACCTATAGACGGCATCCAGCGTCACTTCAGCCAGTTGCGCCACACGCCAGCCGATGTCGTGCTTTCTGACGGCCACCTCGGCCAGATAGCTGACGGCATCCGCGGCGCCGGTGGCATTGACGGCCTTGACCGCTGCCCGGATTGCCTGACGATAGTGTTTCTCGTCCAGTTCGCGCTCCTTGCCGAGACGCACCAGCAATACGCGATGGGCCGCGACGCCGGGAACCGAATGCAGCATCAGCGTGGCCCCTGCCTTGTCAGCAAGGTCACCGTGCTTCAGAACCGTGGACAGATAGCCGTTCGACGCACCATCCAGTGCCTGCGCGGCAGTAGACAGCTTGCGCGCCTCGTGCACCGCGACAATCAGGCAGTCGCTACGCTGTTTTTCCGGATTACCGCTTTTTATGCTAAATTCCATTCACAATTCCTCACGTTTTGGTTTTGCTTGAATTATCCTGCGTTTTTGTCCCAACTCAAAATTTGACAGGTCGTACTCATCCCGCCCATGCTCTTTAAACGCTCATTGCTGCAGGAACTCGTCACCACGGCGGCGGGAGCCCTCCTGATACTGGCCGGTATCGTCATCGCGCAGCGGGTTGCCTACTACATCGGTGTCGCCGCAAGCGGCAGCCTGGCCAGCGACGCAATCAAGACGCTGCTCGGATTCAACATGATCCGCTTCCTGCCGATGCTGCTGTCGCTCAGTCTGTTTCTGGCCGTATTGCTGACCCTGTCCCGCTGGTACCGTGACAGCGAGATGGTCGTCTGGTTCACGGCGGGCAGGAGTCTCTCCAGCCTGATACGGCCGGTGCTTTCCTTCGCATTTCCGGTCATTATCGTCATCGGTCTGCTCAGCCTGTTCGTCACCCCTTGGGCAACGCACAAGGCCTCGGAATTCCGCGACATGCTGAAAAGCCGTGACGAACTCTCCACCATCACCCCCGGCGTCTTCAAGGAATCACGCAGCACGGACCGTGTATTCTTTGTCGAGAGCTTCGACAAATTGGGCAACCTGGTCAAAAACATCTTCGTGCAAAGCATCCAGCACCAGAAACTCGGCATCATCGTGGCCAGCGAGGGTTACCGCGAGACCGCGCAGAACGGTGACAACTTTCTGGTCATGCTGAACGGACGGCGCTATGAAGGCCTGCCGAACACCGCCGAATACACCATCACCGAATTCGAGCGCTATGCCATCCGCATCGAACCGGCGGAGGTCGAGAAATCCGTGCCCAAAACGCGCGAGAAAAGCAGTCTGGAGCTGCTGCAGCAGCGTAACCGCGACAGCAATGCCGAACTGCAGGGTCGATTGGCTATGCCGATATCGGCCTTCGTGCTGGTCCTCCTTGCCATCCCGCTCAGCTTCGTCGATCCGCGCTCCGGCCGCTCCGCCAACCTGATGATGGCCATCCTGGTCTATACGATCTACAACAATTTGCTGAGCATCTTCCAGGCCTGGGTCGCACAGGGGAAGATCAGCCTGATCATCGGCCTGTGGCCGGTGCACCTGTTCTTCCTGTTGCTGACCGTGTACATGTTCTACCGCCGGCTGTTCCAGCAGCCGCTGATCCCCAGGTTCCGGAGCAAGAAGCGATGAGCCTGATCAACCGCTACCTGATTCAGGAGATCGTCTCCAGCATCCTGCTCATCATGCTGGCCCTGATCGCCATGTTCTCCTTCTTCGACCTGATCCAGGAGCTGGAAAGCCTGGGCAAAGGCGATTACGGCCTCGGTCAGGTGCTGCTGTTCGTCCTGCTCAGCGCCCCCGGTCACGTCTATCAGATCGTTCCGGTCGCGGTGCTGGTAGGTACCATGTACGCACTCGGCAGACTGTCGCGCAGCTCCGAGCTCATCATTCTGCGCGTCAGCGGTATCTCCATCGTCAGTCTGGCCGGGATACTGATACGCATCGGCCTCGTCTTCGCCGTCTTCACGTTTGTCGTCGGTGAGTTCGTCACCCCTTACACGGAAAAGACCGCGCAGCGAATGCGCATCATGGCAACCGATTCGGTCATTGCACAGGAGTTCCGCTCCGGCCTGTGGATCAAGGATGGCCGCAGCTTCGTCAATGTGGAAGAGGTACTTCCGGACACGTCACTGCTGAAGGTGCATATCTATGAGTTCGATGACGCATTCCATCTGCGCACCATCAGCAACGCACAGTCCGGTCATTTCGAGGAGGATGGCTGGACACTGTACGAGGTGACACAGACCCTGTTCGAGGGAGACAAGGTCAAATCGGTGCATTTCCCAGAAGCCAGCTGGCAGTCGCTGATCCGCCCGGAACTGCTGAATGTGCTGCTGATCCAGCCGGAAAAGATGTCTGCGCGCAATCTCTATTCCTACATCACGCACCTCAGCGACAACAAGCAGAAGACGTCACGGCACGAGATCGCACTGGCGGCCAAGGTCATCTATCCGCTAGCCTGCATGGTAATGGTGGTTCTGGCGCTGCCGTTCGGCTTCCTGCAGCAGCGCGCAGCAGGTGCCAGTACGAAAATATTCCTCGGCATCATGCTGGGCGTCTTCTATCAGGTCATGAACCGGGTATTCGTGCATCTGGGCCTGCTCAACGACTGGTCGCCGATCTTCAGCACCGTAACACCGACCCTGCTGTTCCTCATGGCAGGCATCGGCATGCTGGTCATGGTCGAACGGCGCTAGCCGTTTCAGGCCTTGCTCTTCCGTTTCTCCAGCAGACCGAGCCGGGTTCCCGACAGGCGGTCATGCAGAGACAAGCCATCGCGGTCGAACAGTGCCCAGAGGAAACCCAGACCGAAAAACAGGCTGGCGAGCACGTACCTCCTGATTGCCAGCTTCAGTGTCAACGGCTGACCATTGCGACAGCTCAGACGGATGCGCCAGGTCTGCATGGCCAGCGTCTGACCGCCGCGCGTCCAGTTCCAGACGAAATAGACACCACTGATCAGCCATAGATAAAGCTGGAAGAAATAACGGGCAGGCGCGACGGTAGCGTCGCCGAAGATCAGAAGAAAAACCAGTGCCGCAAACATCCAGACGGCGATCAGCAGCACGCCTTCATAAATCAGGCAGGCGACTCTACGCAGCGCGCCTGGGGATGCTTGGGAATTCACTTAGGCTGGTTCTTGCCGGGTTGTCGTCAGAATGGGCGCTTAGTCCCCCAATGCGCCGGCACGGCCCCGATAGCCTTCACGGCGCAGCTGCTCACGCTTGTCTTCGGGCAGGCTTTGATACTCCCGCCATTTTCTGCGCAGTTCCTCTTTCTTCTCTTCCGGCAGCGCCTGGAACCGCTCATGTCGCTTGCGCGCGTTCTCACGCTCGTAAGGTGTCATCCGGCTCCAGCGGATCAGGCGCTCCTGAACCCGTTTCTGGCGATCCGCATCCATTTTCGGGTAGTCCCGCGCGATCTCCAGCATGCGCTCACGCTGCCATGGCCGCAGCGTATCCCATTCCTGCGCCAGCGGCTGCAGGACCTTCTGCTGCTCCGGGGTCAGTTCCACCCAGGTCGGGCGCAGCACCTCATCCGGCTCCGCCATGGACAAGCCAGCGGACAGCAGCGTCAGCGCCAGAACTAGTGATGAGAGGATTGCGCGAGCCATACGTCAAATCCCTTGTCGGCAAACGCCTCCGGTGGCAATTCCGCACCCAGCAGGAAGGCATCTCCATGTTCGATGGCCGAACGCGAGCTGAACTGCTGCGTCATGGCGAATGCCAGCAGCATGGCGGCAACGATCAGGATCGCCGGCATGACGGCACGATGCTGATGCAGATAATGACCTGTCATGCGCAGCACGTAGCCGAAACCGTCAGCCTCACGTTCTGCCGCCAACTGCCTGCGCTCGACCAGCCGGCCGACCGCCTGCATCCTTGCCGCATAAAGCCTGTCCAGCACCTTGCGATCGAGACGGGCGGTGCCATCTTCCAGCAGGTCGATGATTTCCCTTGCCTTGTCCTGTTCTACTTTCATCGATCAACTCTTCCTCTACTTGCCGGGCTTGTCATGAGGTACCCGCTCTTTTCGAGAATTTTGTCACTCCTTAGCTATTTATCATTACATTCCTGACTTGGAAAAGCCATGCTTTTCCAATATGGCGGCCAGCGTGTGAACGGCCCGTGAACAATGCGTCTTGACGCTGCCTTCCGAACAGCCCATGACTGCCGCCGTTTCGGCCACATCCATATCCTCCCAGTAACGCAGAATGAAGGCCTCACGTTGACGGGCGGGCAGCCTGCCGATGGCATCCTCGATCAGCGCAAACGTCTGCCTGCGCTGGAGTTCTGCCTCTGGCTGGCCATCATCGTTATCGGGATCACCGCCCAGAATTTCAAGTGGGTCACTCTCGTCATCCTCATCCGAACTGCCGAACGAAGACAGTAACGACGTCCACAGGTTTCTCACCTTCTGCCGGCGCCAGAAGTCCTTGGTCGTATTCTGCAGAATGCGCTGGAACAGCATCGGATACTCGGCGACCGGGCGATCGGCATATTTTTCCGACAGCTTCATCATGGCATCCTGCACGATATCCAGTGCCGCATGCTCGTCACGCACGGCATAAACGGTCTGCTTGAATGCGCGACGCTCGACTTGTGCGAGAAAATCCGAGAGTTCTTGCGGGGTCGCCATGCTGGATTCAGTCGATTATGTTTGGGAGTTTGCCGTGTAATGAAGGGTTGATAAGCGCTGGCGCGATCAGGCGCCATCGACACTACCGATTGCGGTAGTGAAGTATATCAGTTTTGCATTTTGTCTCTGACCAAGATTTAGCTACAATCGTTTCCAATTCGATATGGTTGCATTGCATGGCCAAACTGATACTCATCGCCGTCGCGCTCTGGCTTGTCATCACTGTCCTCAAACGGTACCACAAGAACCTGGAGACGACGGAAAAGTCGGCATCAACCACCGCTGCAGAGAACATGGTGCAGTGCGCATATTGCGGCGTCCATCTCCCGCTCAGCGAAAGCATCGAATCGAATGGCCGACGTTTCTGCTGCAGCGCTCATGCACATACGCCCGATGATGCATCCGGGCACTAAACTTGCCACACAACACCCGCTACCGAGCGCCTTCTGGCGCTCGATGCGTTTTTCGCATCTTTACCGTCTGGTCATCGCCAGCGGCCTGCTGACCTATTACTTCTTCTGGCAGGATCTGCCCTGGCGCGACCATTACAACGATCAGCTCTATCTGCAGCTGACTTCCGCCTATCTTGTCTTCAGCCTGATCATGACGCTGCTGAGCTGGCTGAATTTCGGTCAGCTGGATCGCCAGCTGACCCTGGTCACTCTGTTCGACATCGGCTTCATCGTGGCCATGATCTATGCCGCCGGAGGTCTTGGAAGCGGTCTCGGCCTGCTGCTGGTACTGGCCACCGCCAGCGCCAGCCTGTTCAGCCAGGGAAGACTGGCCCTGTTCTACGCATCGGTCGCCAGCATTGCACTGTTGCTGGAGCAGTCCTACCAGTTCGTCAACTGGCCCGGCTATCAGGTTGACTATACGCATGCCGTCATGGTCAGTCTCAGCTGTTTCGCCACGGCGTGGCTGGCGCACAGTTTCGCCAAACGCACGATCCAGAGCGAGGCGCTGGCCTCTCAGCGCGGCGTCGACCTCAAGAACATGGCGCAGATCAACCAGCTCATCACGCAGGAGATCCAGGATGGGGTCATGGTCGTGGACAAGGATCTCAGGATTCGTCACTGCAACGTCCAGGCCGAGACCCTGCTGGGACACCGGCACGAGGAATACGAAACGCTGGGCGCATATTCACCCGAGATCGAAATGCTGATGTCGTCCTGGGTCGAAAAAGGGAACGACCACATCAATGCCCCGATCAGGCTCAGGCTCAACCAGCGTGAGCTCAGACTGCGCCTGATGCCGATCGGTCCCGACCGGCATGGCGGCGCTGTCATCTTCATCGAGGACTGGAGCCAGATCCAGCTGCAGGCGCAGCAGATGAAACTGGTGGCTCTCGGACGCCTGACCGCCAACATCGCGCACGAGATCCGCAACCCGCTCAGCGCCATCAGTCACGCCAATCAACTGCTGCAGGAAGAGATGGCGGACGACCCTGCACGACAACGCATGTTGAAGATCATCGAGGACAACGTGACCCGGCTCGATCAGATCGTCAAAGACGTGCTGGAACTGAACAGGCGCGACCGTACGCAACAGGAGCTCATCAGCATCGGCAGGTTCCTACAGGACTTTCACGCCCAGTTCTGCCAGACGGAAAGAATCTCTCCCGGTCATTTCAGAATCTACCTGGCCGGACATGAGGAAGACATCCGTTTCGACCGCCGTCACCTCAACCAGATCCTTTGGAACATCTGCCGGAACGGCTGGCAGCACAGCCGACAGCAACCGGACAGCCTGACTCTGTCGCTGATTTCGATACCGTCGGATCCCATGCTGACCATCGCCATCAAGGATGATGGCGACGGCATTGCCGATGATATCGTCCCGCATCTGTTCGAGCCTTTCTTCACAACCGAATCGAACGGCACGGGCCTGGGACTCTACATCGCGCGCGAACTTTGCGAGGCGAACGATGGCAAAATCGAATATCAGCCGACCGACAACGGCAGTCTGTTTCTCATACAGATCAAGAGACAAATCGCATCATGAGCACGAAACCCGCCTGCCTCATCGTCGATGATGAAACCGACATCCGCGAACTGCTGGTGCTGACACTGGAACGCATGGGGATCGCCGCTGACAGTGCCGCAGATGTCGATGACGCCAAGTTCATGCTGAGCAGGCGCCGTTATTCCCTGTGCCTGACCGACATGCGCCTGCCGGATGGCAATGGTCTCGATCTGGTCAAGCACATCACGCAGAACTACCCCGGACTGCCGGTGGCGGTAATCACTGCCTACGGCAGTGCGGACAATGCAGTCTCTGCGCTCAAGGCCGGTGCCTTCGACTACCTGTGCAAGCCCATTTCGCTGAACCAGCTTCGTCCGTTGGTGCAGTCCGCACTCAATCTGCCCACTCTGCAGCCGCTCGTCACCAGCAATCCGGTCATGGTCGGCGATTCAGCCGCAATGACACAGGTCAGAAAACTGATTGAAAAGCTTGCGCGCAGCCAGGCACCGGTGCACATCCACGGCGAACCCGGTACCGGCAAGGAACTCGCGGCAAGACTGATACACGCCAACAGCACCCGCCAGTCAGGACCGTTCGTCAGTGTGAAGAGCATCATCGACGAGCAGCAGATGGAGGCCGAATTGTTCGGTGTCGATCCATCCTCAGGGAAGAAAGCCGTCTCCGGCCTTCTTCAGGCGGCCAACGGGGGTACGCTCTATATCGACGAGGTGACGGATTTGCCGCTGTCGATACAGGCGAAGCTGCTGCGTGTGATTCAGGACAAGAAGTTCCGCAGCATCGGCGGTCAGCAGGACATCAACATCGATGTCCGCATCATCAGCGCCACCCACAAAAACCTGTCCGTACTCATGGAGCAGGGCCGCTTCCGTCAGGATCTGTTTTACCGCCTCAACGTCATCAGCCTGAAAATGCCTGCCCTGCGCGAGCGGCGCGAGGACATTCCGCTGCTGTCCCAGGCACTGCTGCAGAAGCTGTGCCTGCAAACGAACACTTCCCTCCCCGCCATCTCGGCAGAAGCGATGGCCCAGCTGGAAGGGCATGCCTATCCCGGCAATGTCAGGGAGCTGGAAAACATACTGGAACGCGCCCTGGTGCTGTCCGACGGCAAAACCATAAGCACTGACGATCTGCTGTTGGAACAGGAAGCGGTCATACCGTCATCAGGCGCACAGTTCGATTTCGACCCTAACCTGCCCCTGCCGGAATTCCTGGAGAACATCGAGAAATCAGCCATCCTCAGCGCACTGGAGAAAACCCGTAACAACAAGACGGAGGCAGCCAAGCTGCTCGGCGTCAGTTTCCGCACGCTGCGCTATCGGCTGGCCAAACTCGGTCTTGGGAAGAACCGCAATGATTGATGCAGCCGGCATCTGCAGCGAGGCGGAGCTCATCCATTCGCCCAATCAGGACGAAAGACCGGATGGTCAAATCTCGCTGGTGGTCATTCACAACATCAGCCTGCCGCCTGGGGAATACGGTGGTAACGGCATCATCGAGCTTTTCACCAACCAGCTCGATCCGGACGCGCATCCCTATTACGCCGGGATCCATCATCTGAAAGTGTCCACTCACTTTCTGATTCGCCGCGATGGCCACCTGATCCAGTTCGTCCCCTGCCTCAGACGCGCCTGGCACGCGGGGCAGTCGAGCTGGCAAGGGCGCGAGCGCTGCAATGACTTTTCGGTCGGGATCGAACTGGAAGGTAGCGATTACGATAGCTTTACCGATACGCAATATGCCAAACTCCAGCAGTTGCTGTCGGCACTCAAGGCAACCTATCCGATCACGGCCGTCGTCGGTCACTCCGACATCGCCCCGGGGCGAAAGACCGACCCCGGCCCCTGTTTCGATTGGGCGAGAATAGGCGAAAATAGACGAAATCTCACCTGAAAATCGGCTTGTAGAACCATGCAACAGTGAAGTCTGGAAAGCGATACGCAATGCCTACAACATCATTCATCAAACTTCTCGCCATCGCCTGCATCGCAGCGTCCCTGCTGGCCTGCGGCAAAAGCGAGGCGCCGAAGCAGGCCAAACCGAATGCCACGCTGGTCAGTGTGACGATGGCGGAGACCGTGCGGCTGGAGGTCCGGGAAGAAACGGTCGGTACCATCGAGGGACTGATAGACCCGACCGTTTCGGCCGAGGTCGCCGGACGCGTGCTGGAAGTAAAGGCGCGGCCGGGACAGCGCGTCAGGAAAGGGGATGTGCTGGTCATCCTGGACCCGACCGACCTCGCCATTCAGCGCCGCGAGGCCCAGGCCGAGGTTGGCCGTATCGAGGCGTTGCTGGCGAATCAGGAACGCCTATTGGAGCGCAATCTGGCCCTGGTCGAAAAGAACTTCATCTCGAAAAACGCGCTGGACGAAATCGAGACACAAAAATCCGCATACCGCAAGCAGTTGGATGCGGCGCGGGCGCGCCTGGCCAGCATAGAGCATGCTGGCAGCAAGACGCGCGCCGTTTCACCCGTTGACGGCATCATCGACGTACAGATCGTCACTCCCGGCGATTTCGTCAGCGTCGGCTCGCCGATGATGAAAATCATCAGCAATCAGCGCCTGCGTGCGCATCTGCCGTTTCCGGAACGCGTCGCTTCACGCATTCGCCCCGGACTCAAGGTCAGACTGTCGACACCGACCGCCGACAACGAGGTCATTTCCGAAGTACGCGAGATGAAGCCGCTGATCGGCTCCAGCAACCGGGCCATCGACGTGCTGGCGGACGTCGTTGGTCAGGATGGCTGGCAGGCCGGCGCCAGCGTCAACGGCATCGTCGTGATCGATGAAATCGATGCAGTCGTCGTGCCGGAGCAGAGTGTCGTGCTGCGCCCCGCCGGTGAGGTCGTTTACGTCATCCATGACAACCGCGCCGAGCAGAGGGTCGTCAAAACAGGCCTGCGTCAGGCCGGCAAGATCGAAATCGTCGAAGGGGTGGAGGCCGGTGAAACGGTCGCCGTCGATGGAGCCGCCTTCCTCACCGATCAGGCGGAAGTCACGATCCAGAACGCCACGACGGACAAGCAGGACGATACCGGCTCATGATACTTCCAGAGATTTCCATCAAGCGCCATGTTCTCGCATGGATGCTGTCCGGCCTGTTGGTACTGCTGGGGCTGATCAGTTATCAGCGCATCGGCGTCGATCGTTTCCCGTTCATCGAATTCCCGGTGCTCTCGATCACGACCAATCTGGTCGGCGCCAATCCGGACATCATAGACGCCAGCATCACCAGCGTCATCGAAACCGCCGTCAACACGACGCCGGGTATCGAGCATATCGCATCCTCCTCCTCGCCGGGCGTTTCCGTCATCACCATCACCTTTGCGCTGGACAAGGACATCAACGTCGCCTACAACGAGGTGCAGTCCAATGTCAGCCGTGTGCTACGGAACCTGCCGGACGATATCGAGCCTCCCATCATCCGCAAAGTCGAGACCAACGCCTCGCCCATCATGTGGCTCGGCCTGACCGGAGATCGGACACTGCAGCAGCTCAATCTTTACGGTCTCAATGTCATCAAGAAGAAGCTGGAGACCATCAAGGGCGTCGGCGAGGTCCGTCTCGGCGGTCGACGCGACCGCCGTATCCGCGTCAACGTCTTGCCGGAACGCATGGCTGCCTACAACCTCGTAGCGCAGGATCTGATCAACGCCTTTGAGAACCAGCACGTGCAGTTGCCAGGCGGCTTTCTTGTCGGCAACAAGGCTGAACACCTGCTGAAGCTCGACCTCGAGTACCACAACCTGCACGACCTCGCCGAAATGGTCGTCACCTACCGCGACGGCGCGCCGATCAAGCTGAAGGATGTCGCGGAACTGGAGGACGGACTGGAGGATCAGCGGCAGATCGCACGCTACAGAGGCAAGCCGACGGTCGGTATCGGCATCATCAAGGTCTCCAACGCCAATACGGTCGCCATCATCGACGAGGTGAAAAGACGTCTCGATGAAGAGATACGGCCCAGCCTGCCTCCAGGGATGTCGATTGACATCTCCACGGACGATTCCATCTTCATCCGGGAAATCGTCAAATCGCTGCAGGAACACCTGATCGAGGGCACGCTGCTGGCGGCACTCATCGTCTGGCTGTTCCTGCGCTCGCTGCGCTCCACGCTGATCATCGCCACAGCAATCCCGGTATCGCTGCTGGGTGCCGTCGCCGTCATGTATTTCTCCGGCTTCAGCTTCAACACCATGACGCTGCTCGCACTGCTGCTGCTGATCGGTGTCGTCGTCGATGACGCCATCGTGGTGCTGGAGAACATCCACCGCCATCTGGAAATGAAGCAAAAAGCCGCAGGCAAGCCGGCCCAGCATTCTGCATCCGCTACGGACACGGTGCCACGCCGGCCCGGCATGCCGGACCCGGTTTCGGTCGAAGCGGCGATCGAAGGCAGCCGTGAGGTGGCGTTCGCCGTCGTCGCTGCGACGCTGTCGCTGGTCTGTATCTTTGCGCCGGTCATCTTTATGGACGGCATCATCGGCCAGTTCTTCGAATCCTTCGCCGTCGTCGTCACCTTCGGCGTACTGGTCTCGCTGTTCGTCTCGCTGACACTGACGCCCATGCTGTGCTCACGCTACCTGAAGATAGAATCCAGGCATGGCCGTCTCTATTACCTGCTGGATCGCTTCTTCCAGCGCATGGACGCGCTATACGTGAAGTTGCTCGGCTGGGCACTCAACCATCGCTGGAAAGTGGTGGCCGCCACGGTTCTGGTCGTGCTGTCCAGCGGCTTCCTGTTTGCGCATGTCAGCAAGGAGTTCGTGCCGGAAGCCGATGAAGGACGATTCCGCATCTCGTTCAAGGCGCCGCTCGGCTCCAGCATCGAGTATACGGAAACCCGTCTCGACATGATTGAGGAGATTCTTGCCGGCTACCCCGATCAGATCGCCAGCTACTTCACCACCATAGGCTTCGGAGCGCAAGGTCAGGTCAATACTGGGAATGCCAACGTCCGCCTGAAGGAACGCAGCGAACGCAGCATGAGCCAGCAGGAACTGATGCGCCGCATCCGCGAACAGCTAGACAGGATTCCCGGCGTGCGCGCATTCCCGGCACCGATCGCCATCGTCGGCGGTCAACGCTCGGAAAAGCTTCAGTTCAATCTGTCCGGCGACAATCTCGAACAGGTCGGCACACTGGCCAAGACCATGCAGAAGCGTCTGTCCGAAATACCGGGAATGGGCAAGGTAGATGTTGACATCGAGCTCGACCTACCTCAGCTCGTCATGACCGTGGACCGCGTGCGCGCCGCCAGTCTGGGCATCACGGCACGCGACATCGCCACCGCCATCAGCCTCTACAGCGGCGGCATCGATGTCGCCAGCTTCAATGACGAGCCGGGGGACGGTCAGCGCTACAACATCCGCATCAAGGCCAAGGAAGGCAGTCTGACCCAGCCCGAGGATCTGAAAAAGATCTTCCTGCGTAGCAGCGATGGTGAACTGGTACGTCTAGACTCCATCGTCACATTCAAGCAGACGCTGGGCGCAGCCGTCATCGGCCGTTTCGACCTGCAATATGCCGCAACACTGTATGCCAACCCGAGCGTTCCGCTGGATCAGGCCGTCGCCAACGTCAATCGGCTGGCCGAAGAACTCCTGCCGCCGGGTTACCACATCCGTCTTGCCGGCGAGGCGGAGGAAATGGGCAAGACCATAGACAACATGGTGTTCGTCTTCGCGCTCGCCCTGGTACTGCTCTACATGGTGCTGGCAAGCCAGTTCAACTCCTTCCTGCAGCCGCTCATCGTCATGGTCGCACAACCGCTCGCGGTCATCGGCGGCGTGCTGGCGCTGGTGCTGACCGGCAACACGCTCAACATCTTTTCGATGATCGGCATGGTACTGCTGATCGGGCTCGTGGCGAAGAACTCCATCCTGCTCGTCGATCTGACCAATCAGCTGCGAGACAAGGGAGCGGAGATCGACGACGCGCTGCGCCAGGCATGTCCGATACGGCTGCGACCCGTGCTGATGACCTCGCTTACCGTGATTCTGGCGCTCCTTCCAGCCGCGCTGGGACTGGGTGCGGGCGCAGAAACCAACGGTCCGCTGGCGGTCGCCGTCATCGGCGGCATGGTTTCTTCTACGCTGCTGACGCTGATCGTGGTACCGGCCGTCTATTCACTGGCAACCCACGCCCAGGAACGTTTCGAACGGCGCATGATGTCCGGGACCGGAAGGGAATGATTCAGACGGCACCAGTCTGATTGTCAACTTTAGATAAACAAAATCGTTCAGGCTAGGCGTGATTCTGCTGCAGCCGGACCACCGTTCACCAGCTTGTCCACGACCAGACTGCCCACCATGTCACCCTCGACGTTGACCGTCGTCCGGAAGGTATCCAGCGCGCGGTCTATCGGCAGCAGAATCGCGATTGCCTCAGCCGGCAGGCCGACCGCCTGTAGCACCATGACCATGGTCACCATGCCGGCGCTGGGGATGCCGGGCGCACCCATCGCAGCGATCATCGCTGTAAGGAAGATGATCGCCTGCTGCACGAGATTCAGTTCGATACCGACCAGATTGGCGATGAACAGGGCTGCCGCCGCCTCATAAAGCGCGGTGCCATCCATGTTGATGGTTGCCCCGAGAGGAATGACGAATCCGGCGATATCGCGCCGCACGCCCAGATTCTGTTCCACACAGCGTAGCGTAATAGGCAGGGTCGCTGCGCTGGAACTGGTGGCGAACGCCGTAATGAGCGCATCCCTGACACCACGGAAAAACACCCACGGCCGCACCCTGGTCACCACGTACAACACCAGCGGCAGCACGATGAATCCATGCAGCAGCGTCGTGCCGGCCACAATGGCAACGAACTTCCCGAGACTGGCGAACACCGCCATGTCCTGAGTGGCTGTCAACTTGATTAGAAGCGCCATGATGCCGAGCGGAGCCAGCATCATGATCCAGCCGACGATGTGCAATGTCAGATCGAGAAACTCCTGCAACAGCCTGTGCATCTGCCGGTAGCGCGTGCCTCCGACGACCAGCGCCACGCCGACAAACAATGCGAACACCACGACCGCCAGCACATTGTTCTGGGCGAATGCCGCAAAGGGATTGACGAAAAGACCGCCGAGGAACTGCGCCAGAAACTGCGTCAATGTCAGCTGCTCGGCATGGTAACCGGCCATGGCATCGGCAAACAGCGCGACGTTCATGCCGACCCCTGGTTTGAAGAGATTGCTGAACAGCATGGCCAGAAAGACAGCGATCATCATGGTCAGCACGAAGTAGGCCAGGGTCAGCTTCCAGACACGCCCGATCTGTCCGTGACCCTGCAGGTTGGCGATGCCGACCGCGATGGAACTGAACACGAGCGGGATCAGCACCATCTTCAGCAAATCGACGAAAATGCCGCCGACGATGCCGCTGGCATATAGCCCCGCCGCAACGGTCGGGTTGTCCGTCCCCATCGACTGCATCCACAGACCGATACCGACCCCGAGTATGGCCGCAAGCAGAATCTGCAGGTTCAGTCCGAGCCGATTCATGCCGATTGCTCCGTCCTTTCCCCCCCGATGATTGGAACCGCTACCGTCAGCATTCGCATGTCACGCCCTTAGTTGATTCCTGTCCTTGAGCCTTCACCCGGCCTTTTTCTCGAATACGGCCGCGAAGAATCCGTCGGTCTGGTGCAGATGCGGAAAAAGCCGGAGATAATCACCGGTATCCAGCGGGACCTGCTGCTGTGCCAGCACTTCCCTTGCCGGGAGCAAAACGAACTCGGGATGCGACTCCAGAAAACCGGCCGCGATCCGTTCATTCTCCTCCTCGATCAAGCTGCAGGTGGCGTAGACCAAGCGCCCGCCCGCCTTGACCAGCCGTGCTGCACGCTCCAGTATGGCCGTCTGTTTCGCGGTCAGCTCAAGGATATCCTGCTCGGTCTGCCGCCACTTGAGGTCGGGATTGCGGCGCAAGGTTCCCAGGCCGCTGCAAGGCGCATCGACCAGCACTCGGTCGAACTTCGAATGAAGACGCTTCAGCTTGGGATCCTGCTCGCTGCTGATGAGCTGACTGTGCAGATTCGAAAGCCCCGAACGCTTCAGTCGCTGGGAAAGATTGCTCAAGCGCTTCTCAGAAACGTCGAACGCATACAGACGGCCGGTGTTGCGCATCAGTGCACCCAATGCGAGCGTCTTGCCACCGGCACCTGCGCAGAAATCCGCGACCATCTCGCCCCGTCGAGGCGCCACCAGCATCGCGAGCAGCTGACTGCCCTCGTCCTGCACCTCGATCTTGCCATCGACGAAAAGCGGATGCCGGCTGATGTTCAATTTCTGCGCCATGCGCAAGCCGGTCGGCGCATAGGGTGTTGCCGCGACTTCGATCGACTCTTCGCGGAATCTCGCCATGACCTCTTCCCGACTGGCCTTGACCGTATTCACCCGCAGATCCAGGCTTGCCGGCTGATGCATGCTACGTGCGACAGTGAGTGCAAACTCATCTCCGTATTGCGCTTTCAGCCTCTCCCAGAGCCAATCCGGCATATCGGCCTGCTGCGCGGGAGTCATCCCCTCGGTCGAGCGCGCCTTGATTTCCTGAGCCCAATCCTGCTGCTGCCTGTTTAGGCCAGGCTCCAGCTCGCGCAAGCTGATGCCCTGCACGCGCAGCCAGAATGCCAGCAGCAGTTTCCTGGGATCCCTGCCGCCGCCGGCAATGTGTTCGAGAAATGCCATGCGGCGCAGCACGCCATACACCGACTCGGCGACAAAGGCACGATCCTTGCTGCCCAATTCACGATTGCGGCGGAAAAATGCGCCCAGCTTGGCATCTGCCGGCCCCGGGTTGTTGAGCACGTCTGCCAGCGCCATGCCGGCGAGGCGGATCAGTTTGGAATCCATTCTGTTCATTGCACAAGTTCTGTTGTGATTCTGGTAATAATCTGCTCGATCACGCTGCCGTCCTCTTCCGTCTTGCGTATCTTCACGGGCAGAAAGTTGTATTCCAGGGCAAGCCAAAGCTCGGTTTTCTCGTCACCGTCATCATTGACGTTCTCGATATGGAGGGCACGCATACTGCCCATTCTAGTCGACAAATCCTCCTCGCCGACAAAACTGTAGTTGTAGGTCTTCAGCCGCTTGCCGTTGGTGATGCTGAGCTGCATTTCACGTAAAGGAGGCACATACATGAACTGATACATGAAACTCATCAGATCCTGTGCATCGGATGGCAGGAGCGATGTCCTGCTGTCCTTGTCCGTCTGCAGGATGATCTGGCCTCCGTCCCAATCGAAAGTGGCCTGCCTGGTCCTGTTTTTGGCCCCGTACCGATAAAGAAAGCTGAGCGGCTTCAGCCCATGCCACGTCAGCAAGCCCTCACTGCGCTGCAGCAGCGCTCCCGAGATGAACCACGAGGCGAACCCCTTGGCCTCGCTCCGGCTTTCCAGCAGATAGGTCCCGTCGTCCCTGACCTCATAGCGCACCTTGGTCTGTCCGACCTTGTATCCGTCAACGCCGCGCAGGATATCGTATTCGCTCTCGACGAACCGGTAAGGTATCACATCAGTTTCAGGCGAATCGAAAAAATCGGGCGCCCCAGCATCCTCCGACACATCGGATTCCTCGACGACCTCCGCTTCGTCAACATGCGTTTCTGCGTCGCCCTGCGTGAACGACTCCAGCGGAATCGTCTCGGGCGAATCGGGCGCCTCGACATGAGGTTCCGGCAGTTCGACCGGCACATCTATCAGGGGCGGAGAATCCGGCCCAGGCTCTTCTTTGGCCTGCTGAGGTTCGATCTGGGGTTCAGGCTCCGGATCGGGCACGGGTTCGGCTACTGGCGCAACGGGAAGCTCCGTCTGCGTGGAGACGAGGCGAACCTGTATCCTGTCCGCCTGATGCTTGAACGGATCGAAATCGAGATGCGCGAAACCGAACAGCAGTGCATGCAGCAAAAGTGAGAACAGCAGCGCCAGCATGGCAGGCCAGGCCATACCGGCATAGACTGAATCCTGTCGTCTATTCAGCATGCAGCCCGGTCAGCACCTGCTCGATTTCGCCCTTGTCGTCCCTGGTCATCAGCCTGACCGGCAGGAAATACACGGTGGCATCGCCCAACCACAGCTCCTTGCTATCCTCATCCCTGCTGTCCTGGGCTTCCTGCAGGTGTATCGTCCTGAAGCTACCTGCCGGCACCGTCAGCGGCTCATCGCGGCTGGCGACCCGGTATTCGTACTGCTTCAGCCGCTTACCGGTCGTCACCGGCAACTTGAACGTTGCGCCCTTGGGTTGTACGAACATGAACTGATAGATGAGGCTGGCGATATCCTGCGTTCCGGGCATGAGCTCGGCCGTCACCGGCTTTCCCTTGACCTTCATGTTGAGCCGGTTCGCCGGCCAATCGAAATCGGCAAACAGCGATCGCTTGGCTTCACTGCCCTGATGCGATTCGAAATGCAGAGGCTTCAGTCCGCCGGAGCCGACCTCACCCTCGCTCACCAGTCTGCGCACACCGAACAGGGCATAGACACCGATACCGCGCGTCTCGCTCTCGATGCGGTATTTGTTGCCCTGCTGCCTGAAAGTTTCCGTGACGGTAGCAAACGGCTGCCCATTCCTCGTCGCCTCGTAAGTCACGGTAAGCGACTTCGGCGCCGCCAGCACCATGGATTGTGCCACCAATAGACAGCCTGCAATGACCAGCCTAGCCAGGAAATGCTGCATGCTTCACCTCTTTAGATTTTGTGCGGGGCATTCCCCCAACGCAGCCGGCCTGTCTGCGGTTGGCACACGCAATCATCTCGAACTTAGACGACGACGGTCGGTGCCTCGTCCGCGCCCTGCTTACGGATGTGTCCGATCACCGATACCTGCTCGCCCTCCGCCTCAAGCAGTCGGCATGCCGTATCGACATCCTGCGCATCGACGATGACGACCATGCCGATGCCACAGTTGAACGTGCGATACATCTCCGCATCGGTGATGTTGCCCTGTTCCTGCAGCCACTGGAACAGCGCCGGCATCTGCCAGCTGTCCTTTCTGATCTCGGCCGTCAACCCTACCGGCAACACACGCGGCACATTCTCGGTAATACCGCCGCCGGTGATATGCGCCATGCCCTTGACCCTGAGCGCGGCGATCAGCTTCAGCAGAGGCTTGACGTAAATGCGGGTCGGCGCCATGACGACGTCACGGAACGGCCTGCCATGGAAATCGCTATCCATGTCGACTCCTGACTTCTCGATCAGCTTGCGGATCAGCGAGTATCCGTTGGAATGCGCGCCGCTCGATGCCAGACCGAGCACGACATCACCTTCCCGGATGCTGGAACCATCGATGATGGCATCACGGTCGACCGCACCGACGACGAATCCGGCGAGGTCGTATTCACCGGCCGGATACATGCCTGGCATCTCGGCGGTTTCGCCGCCTACCAGGGCGCAGCCGGCTTGCTCACAACCGTCGGCAATGCCCTTGACGACCTCGGCTGCCGTTTCCACATCCAGCTTACCGCAAGCGAAATAGTCGAGGAAGAACAGCGGTTCGGCTCCCTGCACCAGAACGTCGTTGACGCACATGGCCACCAGATCGATGCCGACCGTGTCATGCTTGTCGAGCTGGAAAGCCAACTTGAGCTTGGTTCCGACCCCGTCGGTGCCTGACACCAGCACCGGGTTATTGAATTTCTTCGGCACCTCGAACAGCGAACCGAAGCCTCCGATACCACCCACGACCTCCGGACGCATGGTCCTTTTCGCAAAGGGCTTGATCCGTTCGACCAGGGCATCACCTGCCTCGATGTCCACGCCGGCATCCCGGTAACTGATGGAAGTTTTTGCCGCATCACCGTTGGAAGAATTAGAATTCAACTGCGCTCTCGCTTTCCGCTCAAAAATACATCACGATAAATCATGGAATTGAAGGCATAATTTTACCCGATATGGCGACTAAACGAGAAAACCAATTGCCCGACTACCGCATCATCCTACTGACTGCGGGCTTTCTGCTGGTTTTCTATCTGCTGCTGCCCATCATGGGGCCGTTTCTGTTCGCCGCAATCCTCGCCTACATCTGCAAGCCAGTGGTTGACCGCATTAGCGACTACAGAATCGGCAAGCTGACGCTGGGCCGTACCGCGGCCACGCTGATCACCATACTGCTGCTTTTCGCCGCCGCCCTGCTGCTGATACTGATCATCGCCCCCATGCTGCAGAAAGAAATCGTGCTGATGATGCAGCGTGTGCCGGACATGATCGACTTGCTGCGCAACCGCCTCGAGCCGTGGCTGCTGCAGTATTTCGGCCTGACCCTGCAGATCGACGTGGGGCAGCTGAAGCAGATCCTTGCCCAGCACTGGCAGGCGGCCAGCGACCTCATCACGCCAATATTGGTCTCGATCAGCAAGAACGGACTTGCCATCGTGCTTTGGCTCATCAACCTACTACTGGTGCCGGTCGTCCTGTTCTACATGCTGCGGGACTGGCATGGCATGATAGGCCGCGTCGAGCAACTGATTCCGCGCAGCTGGCATGAGAGGTCCGTCCTTATCGCCCAGGAAATCGATGCCGTGCTGGCCGAGTTTCTGCGCGGGCAGCTTTCCGTCATGCTCATGATGACACTGTTCTACGCGATCGGTCTGTGGCTGGTCGGCCTGGACCTCGCATTACCGGTGGCGCTGGTCGCCGGCATGCTCGGTTTCGTCCCCTACCTTGGTGTCGGCATCGGCCTGCTGATGGCGCTGATGGCAGCCGCCCTGCAGTTCTCGACGCCGGTCGAGGTCCTGCCCGTCCTCGCCGTATTCGCAGCCGCCCAGCTGGTCGAGGGCTTCGTGCTGACACCCTGGCTGGTCGGCGACCGTATCGGCCTGCATCCGCTGGCCGTGATTTTCGTCCTCCTCGCCGGCGGTCAGCTGTTCGGCTTCACCGGCATTCTGCTGGCATTGCCCGTGGGTGCAGCACTGGCCGTGGGACTACGTCATGCCAGGCAGTATTATCTGGCCAGCGCCACCTATCTGAAATAAACCTCATGAAACAACTGCTGCTGGATATCCAACCGGCGCCGCCGCCGTCACTAGAAAATTTCGTCGTCGGCCAGAATGCGGAACTGCTCGACAGTCTGCACCGCGCGATCCGCGGTCAGTCCGATGTGCGCTTCATCTATCTCTGGGGGCCGTCCGGCAGCGGGAAGACGCACCTGCTGCAATCCTGTACGAGACTGGCTGCGCATTACGGTATGCCGATCTTCACCGCCGACGATGTCCAGGATTACGGTGAGGCAGAGCAGATTGCGCTTTTCAACCGGTTCAACGAACTGCGCGAGCACCCGGATGCCGGAATATTGCTGTCCGCCGGCAATGCCTCGCCCATGCAGATGGGCTTACGCGACGACCTCGCCACACGGCTGGCATGGGGGCTGGTCTATCAACTGCACCCGCTGACCGACGGGGAAAAGGCGATGGCGCTGCGTACCCACGCGAGCGAACGCGGTATGAGACTGCCTGACGATGTCGTGGATTACTGCCTGCGCCACCTGCGCCGCGACCTGCCGACACTGATGGCGACACTGGACGCACTCGACCAGTGGTCGCTCATGACGAAGAAGCCGGTGACGGTGCCCATGCTGCGCAAGCTCTTGCAATTGCCGCTGGAAATCTGATCCGGCGCGCCACACACCCGCCCGGATGATCGCGTTACCAGGCTGAGAGGCTACTTCAAGGCTACACGGGAGACGCATCTGGCGCAGGTGTTTCCACCGCCTTCACCCCTCCCACTCCCAGTTCCATGCGCAAATTGACCTGACTGCCGTCGCTCTTGACGGCGACGGCATCGCCGATAGCAACCCGGCCCGCATCCAGACCGGAAGATTTCACCAGATAATCCCGCATTGCCCCGGCACGCGCCAGTGCTAGCTGCCTCAGCTGGTCCTCAGGCACATCGACCGTCGCCTTGAGTTGCTCCAGTTTCTCGGCATAGATCGGCAAATCCTCGGGTTTGGTCTTGCGGAAATAGTCCTTCACGGCATCCACCGCCCTGAGGCTGCCTCCGCCGCCGGTGCGGGATTTCAGCAGCCGCTCGATCGCGGACTGCGCCTTGGGATTGCCGAGATCGACCGGCCCGGGCTGTTCACCCGCTTCCAGCCGGATGCCCATCTCCTGCAGCACATCGTGCCTTGTCGCCTGTTCCTGCAGAGCCGCCCTGTCCGCAGCCGGGTCGAATGACGGCAGCAGCGTCAGCACCAGTGCCGGCCGCTTGCTCATGGCATCCGCAATCGCCTTGAGCTTTTCCTGTTCCTGCGGCGCAAGATCACTCTTGCCCGGCTCGAAGCCGATATCCTGCATCGTCTCGGAGCTCAGTCCCATGAGATTGGCCAGGGCCCGGAACGGGGACGTCACGATCTTGGTCAGCACGTTGACCACGGCCTTCCAGATGATCTTGCCGTAACTGAACTGCGGGTCGTCCAGACTGCCTGAGATCGGCAGATCCAGATCAATGATGCCGTTGCTGTCTTCGAGCAGCGCGATCGCCAAATCGAGCGGCAGGTTCATCGCATCTGGGCTGTCCACCCGCTCTCCCAGCTTGATTTTGTCGATCAGGAACTTGTTCTCTCCGGTCAGCTGACGCTGCTTGATCTTGTACTCGAGATCGACCGAAAGCTTGCCGGAATCGATCCGCCGCCCGGCGAACTTGCCGGAATAGGGAGTCAGGCGATTCATCTCCAGATTCCGGAAAGTCAGCTTCAGGTCCGTGAAATCGGTCGCCTGGAACGGCTGGACCGTTCCCCGGATACGCGCAGAGCCGAATTCGTCCACCTTGCCGTCCAGTTCCACCTGGGCCGTCGTCGCCGGGTCGCTGGACAGGCCGTTGATGACGCCGGAAAGCGAATTGATGTGCGTACCGAACTGCGGCGTGAGCGTGAGGTCAGCGAACTCGAGATCGGCATCCGTGATCCTGACACGCTCCACCGCCACCTGGAATCCCTCGCCGTCCGCATCCGTAGCGGTTGCCGTGGCATCCCCACCGTCCGCATCCTGTGTTCGCAGAATCTGTTTCACGTTCATCGTGCCGTCTTCATGAATGATGAACTTGCCCGCCGGCTGCACAATGCGTAGCTCATCGACATGCAATCGCGCCGGCGCCAGATGTAGGTTCAGCGTATCGCTGGCAACCTCCTTCCATGTCAGGAACGGGGCACCGGTCACCTCCTCGGAAACGGCCAGCTGGCGGATAGCGAAGCTGCCCTGGAATCTGCCTTTCAGGGACTTGGCAAGGTCCAGAGCCAGTCTGCCCTGCAGCCGCAAGGCTCCGTCATCCAACTTCAGCAACGCTGCCTGATTGACGTAAGGAGAGAACGTCCTCAACGCGACATCCTGCAGCTTGACCTGCAAATCAGCATTCATCGGCTGTAGCGCCAGCTTGCCGCCCACCTCCAGCAGACCGCCCTGACGGACCGGCAATCTGGCCCTGACCGGCAGTGATTTCGCCAGATCCTGCGTCAGTTGCCGCAATTCCAGACTGGCGTTCTGGATATCGACGGTAGCAGGCATCGCAGTCGTCCTGTCCTCGAAATACACTGCGACCTTTTCCAGTGCCAGCCGGTCGATGCCGAACTTCCAGTCCTGCCTACCCCCGGATTCCCGGGCAGGCACCGTCTTGCCGGTGGACGGCAACGGCGTCAGTACCGCCTGCCAGTTGAGTGGTTTGCCGGCATCCTGCAGCACATCCGCCTTCAATCCGCTGAATACCAGTTCCGCCAGATTGAAAACGGTGTCTTTCAGGCTGATATGACCATTCTTGAGATCGATGCTCTCCAGCCTGGCGACAGGCTTGGGATACAGCGAGGACTTTAGCTGCAAACCTTCGATCCTGCTGTTCAGCTCCCGGATCTCCACGACACCTTCCGGATTGTCCGCGGCGAACCCCACGGCGATGCCGTCCACCTCCAGCCTGAGCGGATGCTGGAACGTCTCGTCCTGATAGCTCGCCCGCCATTGCTCCAGCTGCACATGCCGAACCGCCAGACTCATCGGTGTAGTCGATTCCTCCTGCGCATCGGCGGCATCCTCCGGTGTTTCCTGCGCGTTCCCGGTGAAGGCGGCTGCCAGTCTCAGCCAGTCCAGTGCGCCGTCCTTGCCTCTCCTGGCATTGATCGCACCGCCCTTCAACAGGACATCCCCCACCTGCAACCGGTTGTCCGTCAAGTCGAAACCGACTCCCGACACCTGCGCATCATCCAGGCCGAACAGTGTTTCATCCTGATGATTCAGCGCTAGTTGCCGCAAGTTGAGCGCAAGATCGTCGAAATTGAGCTGCACATCGGCCGGTTTGGAGAATGTCAACGCAGGCAGCTGCAGACTCAGCTGCTCCAGCGCCATCGATGATGTGCCGCCGGCCGCATCGGTCAGTTCCGCTGCAACGCGGTCCAGCGTCACATCCAGATTCCCGACCTGCACATGCGGATACGGCTCGGCATCGCCCTTGACCAGAGCAAACCGATAGTTGAACTTCGTGCCGAGATCGCCACCTGTCACGGTCACAGGGTTGGCTTCCGTGTGGACGATCTGCGCCAGGCTGGCGAGCTGAATGCCTTCCACCTGCACTTCGCCCGAAGACATAAGCGGATTCAGCCCCAGTTCACCTTTCCATCTGAGCGTACCGCCCTGCTCCGGCAGCCTGGCGAGGATTGCATAGTCGCCCCTGTCCTGCGGCAGTGTTGACAATCCCCCCAGCTCCAGCCCAAGCGGCTGCAGCACGGCGCGAAACGGCGTACTGCGATCATGGTCCTCGTAGCGGATATGACCGCGCTCGATCAGCAGGTGATCGACCAGCACCCGCGCGATCGTCGAACGCTCTTCCCTAGGTTCACCCTCGTTCAGTTTCGCCAGCAAGTCAGCCCAGTTCAGACGTCCGCCGGGCGCGACTTCCAGCACCGCTTGCGGCGCAATCAGACGGATGTCGCCGAAACGCCATGCCCAACGGAAGATGCCGCTCACTTCCATATCGACGAGCAGGTGCTCGAAGCCCGCGAGCGGCACGCCGTCCATGTTGGACAAGCGCAGATTGTCCACCCGCAGGATCAGACGCAAGGGATCGAATTCGACGCGCTCGACCTCCAGCCGGCTCGCCAGACTGCTTTCCGCAATCCAGGGCAGCAGCCGGCGGGCCAATGGATCGACGGCGAACCAGGAGAATGCGAGATAGGCTGCGAATAGACCGGCAAATATCCTGAATTTCCTGCCGGCCAGTAATTTCACCATTTTCGATTTGACGGACTTCATAGGCGCACTATAGCGCAAAAATCACCGCTTGATGCAGTGCTGCACGGCTGCCACGGAGCGCCTGGAAGCTGCCCGTGTGCAGGCGACGTCGGTTTGTAATTCGGGATGGTCAGGCCGCCGGACTGGAATGAACCGACATGGCACCTGAGATGGCATAACTACTTAATTCCGGCACAGAAATACCGACCGTTACAGATGGCCTGTGGGCTTAACTCTGGGTCACGCTCACCTCGCCATGACCGCTTTCGCCCCGGTTGTCATGCCAAGTGATGCGCACGATGTCACCGACCTTGGCATCGCGCAGATAGAAAGTCAGATAAGGGTTCTTCGACACGCCGGTACCCCATTGCGCTTCCAGCACCGTCCTGCCGTTCAGCGTCGCGGTCAGGAGCTGGATGAAATGTGCCGGAACGGTTTCGTCGAAATCGTTCTTGCGCCGTCCGGTTTCCATGGGATGGTTGATCAGCGCCTTGACTTCGGTAATCCCATCCTTGAACTGGGCACGCATCTTCATGTCACGCATCACGCCCCCTAGCATCCGCTCAACGACACTTCGACCATCTTGCTGGCACTGTAATAGCGGTCACCGGCCTTGACGATGACCTGCAGGTTGGAAGTCTCGGCCATTTTGATGCGGGTCACCACGACAGGCTCCGTCCCGTCCGAAAACATAAAATTGGCGATCAATGGCGTCGGATTCCTATCGGCCAGTATGGCGATCGCTTCCGTACCGGCGATGCGACTCCGCACTTCCACCTGCACCACGGCGCCGTTCTCGGCGAAATCCGGCGCCACGATGTCGATCTCCCGGCTCGGGATCTCGGAACTGACGGCCAGCCCCTGCACGGCCTCATCCCTGGTCTTGGCTTCGAACGCTGCCTTGTTCCAGAGCGCCGCCAGCGCCTGCACCGGCAACATCAGCAAGGCCGCGCCGGCACCCATCAGCAATTGCAGAAAACTCCTGCGTCGCATTCCCGCACCCCGTCCGTTCAATTGAACAACCCTTCCTTCTTCGGTTCCAGTGCCATCTGCCTGAGTTGGTTCAGTCGCGCTTCGACGATGGACTGCTGATAGAAGTCGCCGTCATTGGCCTTGGCAGCCAGGTCCATCTGTTCCAGCGCGCCCTGCAGATTATAGCGCCGGAAATAGGCCTCGCCTTGCGCCTGGTGCCGAAGTAGGTTCTTGCCCTGCATCGTATAGGCCTGCGACTTCAGTTCATAGAAATACGGATCGTCCGGATAGGAAGGCTGCTTCTCCTCGATCAGCTTGAGCGCCTGCTCCGGCTGGCGCATGGCGAGAAAATGCTCCGCGTAGCCGTAAATCAGCGCACGGTGATTGGGGAACTGCTGCAATGCCTCCGCATACTGTTTACCGGCTGCCTGCGCATCGCGTTTTGCGACCAGTACCTTGGCGGCAAAGGTTTCGATGTAAGGATGACGCGCCACATTCTTGAGCAGCCATTCCACCTGTCTCGACGCGCCTTCCAGATCATTGTTGCGCAGCAGCGCCAGCCCGAGGCCGTACTGCTCGGCCGCCTCATTGCTGAAACGCCGCTCGCGCAGATTCTCCCGGAAGTAGGCCACCGCCTGCCCTGCCGAACCGTGCGCCGCACGCAGCTTGGCACGCACGTAATGGAACTCCTGGCTATCCGGCACCTGACGATACGGCATGCTTTCGACACGGTTGCGCACGTCGGTGATACGTTCCGTCGTCAACGGGTGGGTGCGCAGAAAGGACGGCGCACTGCCGTCAACGAAACGCGAGCTTTTCAGCATCGTGTTGAAGAAATCCGGCATGCCGCGCGTATCAAAGCCGGCACTGTCCAGTATCTGCAGACCGACACGGTCCGCTTCCCGCTCGTGTTCGCGCGTGTAGTCCAGCTGTTTCTGCACGGCACCGGCGGAGGCCGCAGTCATCGCACCGCTGCCCAGCTGCGGATTGGACCTTGCAGCCAGCAGGGCCAGACCGATCGAGGCGATGTTGAGCAGCGTGTCCTGACGCTGCTGCGCCAGCATACGCGCCAGATGGCGCTGCACGACGTGCCCGATTTCATGGCCGATGACACCGGCCAATTCGGACTCCGTGTTGGCCGCCAGTATCAGCCCGGTGTGGATACCGATGACGCCTCCGGGCATGGCGAAGGCATTGATCGTGTTGTCCTGAACGACGAAGAAGTTGAAGCGCTGGCGCTTGTCCGGGCTATTAGCCGCGAGACGGTAGCCCAGATGATGGATGTAATCGTTGATCTCGGGATCGTTCACGACCTGATTGCTGCGCATGACGTCACGCATGATCTCGTTGGCGATCGCCTGCTCCTGCAAGGGCGACAGCACACGGGCTGAAATGTCACCGAGATCGGGCAATTCGTCCGCCGCAGCGGCAGACGCAAGCATCAACCCGAAAAGAATCGCGTAAATCAGTTTCATCATTGCTATGATATCGGGATTGACGCATCAGTTCATTCCGAAAGTCCGCATGAATCCGCTCACACACTTTGATCAGCATGGCCAGGCCCACATGGTCGATGTCGGTGAAAAGGCAGAGACCCGCAGAATCGCAAGAGCCACCGGCTCCATCCACATGCAGGCGGAAACGCTGCGCCTGATCATGGAAGGCAGCAGCAAAAAGGGCGACGTGCTGGGCATCGCCCGTGTGGCCGCCATTCAGGGTTCGAAACGCACCGCTGACCTGATCCCGCTTTGCCATCCCATCGGTCTCACCAGGGTCGGTGTCGAGTTCGACATAGACGAGCAGGCAAGCCTGATTCACTGTACCGTCACGGCGGAAACCGTCGGCCGCACGGGTGTCGAGATGGAGGCGCTGACCGCAACCAGCGTCGCCCTTCTCACGATCTATGATATGTGCAAGGCAGCCGATCGCGGCATGACGATCTCCGACATCCGGCTACTGGAGAAACAGGGCGGGAAATCCGGCCACTGGAAAGCCGGGGCGTAACACCTGAACCGATCCCGATACAACGGCTAGACCGGACAGGCGAACGGCGTCGGATCGAGGAAAGGCTGCTCGCCACAGATCAGCGCAGCGACGATCTTCGCGCTACCCGGCGCCATGGTCAGGCCATAGCGGAAATGACCAGTGTTCAGGTACAGGTTCTCGATCTGCGGATGCGCCGATATGGTCGGCAGATTCTCCGGCGTGCCTGGACGCAGGCCGCTCCAGTGCTTCAGAATGGGCAGGTCGGCTAGCTCCGGCATGATCGCAGCCGCCTTGGCGCTCAATTCGGCGCGCGCTTCCTCGGTCGTGCGCGGATCGAAGCCGACATCCTCCAGCGTGCTGCCTGTCAGCAACAGGCCGTCCCGGCGCGGGATCATGTAAAAACCTTCGCGATAGACGATGCTATCGAGGTTGCGCGTGGGTCGATAAAGCAGGATCTGGCCGCGCATGGGCTTGATCTTGAGCTTGCTGGCGGTCTCCTTCAGCAAATCGAAGCTCCATGCGCCTGAAGTCACAACGAAGCGGTCAGCGCGCAGCCTGTCTCCCTTGACCGTTTCCCATTCGGTCAGCCTGCCCGCGCCCTGCAGCGGCTTGAGCTCGGTGCCTTCCAACAGTGTCACGCCGCTCTTTTCGAGCCATGCGCGTATGGCCTGCATGACGTGAGGCGGCCTTGCCTGACAGACTTCGGGCAGCCACAACGCATCGTCACCGCCCGGTGACTGGACACCGAAGGCGCTTGCCGATGCCGACTGCGCGACGTACTCATAACGCCTGCACCATTCAAGCGCAGCCCCCCGGTCGAACTGCGGCAGCAGCAACATGCCGCTCTGCAACAGTTCGCAGTCCACACCGGTCTCCTCCAGCAGGCGTCGGCAAATCGCCGGATAGAATCGCGTGCCACTATGGGTAAGTCGGTTGACCGCATCGCCATACATCCATGGTAACAGGGGAAAGATGATGCCGCCTCCGGCCCATGAGGACTCTCCGGAGGTCTGGCTGGCAATGCGTCCGCGCTCGACGATGGTGACGCGGCAGCCGCGGTCGACCAGTTCCATCGCCGTCATCGCGCCGACTATGCCTCCCCCTGCGATCAGTACATGCATGCTCATGAGATATACAGCCTTTCCCTGAAAACGGCCGCCCGACGGCGACATGAATACGTGGTGTCCATAGCTGGCAAATCGCGCCGACCGGATGACTGTCGGAATGCGGAGAGAACGCCTATAGGCAAAAATTATGCCGATTTTCACAAAAAGCGGTTTTTATTTGCCTTTTCAAGCTTTATTCGCACCCCAATCCCTTTTATACTTCGGCCTATGGAAACAAGCCAAAGCCGCAAAGATCTCGGCTCCGCCATCGGTAGCGGTGTATCCAGGACCGGGAAATCCCCGCTGGATCTCGCCAGAGAAGTGCTCCAGATCGAATCCCGCGAACTCGAGAACATAGCGCATCGGTTGGACCAGCGCTTCGCCAGCGCTGTCGGTCTCATTTTACAGTGCCGCGGACGAGTCGTGGTAAGCGGCATGGGCAAATCCGGCCACATCGGACGCAAAATCGCCTCGACACTGGCCAGCACCGGCAGTCCGGCCTTCTTCGTGCATCCAGCCGAAGCGAGCCACGGCGACCTCGGCATGATCACGGCAGACGACCTGCTGATCGCGCTCTCCAATTCTGGCGAAAGCGACGAACTGATCGCCATCCTGCCGGTCATCAAGCGCCTCGGCGCCAAAATCATCGGCATCAGCGGTAATCCGCACTCCACACTGGCGCGTGAATCGGACATCTACCTCGACGCGCATGTCAGCCAGGAGGCCTGTCCGCTCGGCCTGGCGCCGACCGCCAGCACGACAGCGATGCTGGCACTGGGTGACGCGCTAGCGGTCGCCGTGCTGGATCAGCGCGGCTTTTCCGCCGAGGACTTCGCTCGTTCGCACCCAGGCGGCAGTCTGGGACGCAGGCTGCTCATCCATGTCGGCGACATCATGTGCAAGGATGATGCCGTTCCCAAGGTCGGTCTGGACGCCAGACTGACCGACGGCTTACTGGAAATGACGCGCAAGGGTCTGGGCATGACGGCAGTCGTGGACAGCGAGAACCGGCCGGCCGGCATCTTCACCGATGGCGACCTGCGCCGCACCTTCGAAAGGGGCATACAGATCAACGACACGCTGATGCGTGATGTCATGCATGCCGGGCCGTACACAATCGCGCCGGAACGCCTGGCCGTGGAAGCCGTCGAGTTGATGGAGCAGAAGAAAATCAATGGCCTGCTGGTCGTCGATCAGCAGGGAGTTTTAGTCGGAGCACTGAACATGCTCAACCTGTTAACAGCAAAGGTTATTTAAGTGAGTGATTTGTTGAGTCCTGTCGCGGAGCGCGCGAAACGCATCAAGGTCCTGATTTTCGACGTGGATGGCGTCATGACCGACGGCAGTCTGACCATAGGCGACGACGGCCAGGAGTACAAAAGCTTCCATTCCCAGGACGGTCTAGGCATGAAGCTATTGAAGGCAACCGGCGTCGAAATGGCCATCATCACCGGCCGCACCTCCAACGTCGTGACCAAGCGCGCCGAGAACACCGGTATCGCCCTTTTTTATCAGGGCGTGGAGGACAAGCTGGAAGCCTTCGAGGACCTGGTCAGGAAAATGAATGTGCTGCCGGAGGAGTGCGCGTTCATGGGTGATGATGTGGTCGACCTGCCGCCCATGCGCCGTGCCGGCCTGGCCATCACCGTACCGACTGCCATGCCGCTAGTCAAGGAATACGCACATTACACCACCCAAGCCGCCGCCGGACGCGGTGCCGTAAGGGAGGTCTGCGAGTTGCTGATGAAGGCCCAGGGTACGTTCGAGGCACAAATGGCGCAATTCCTCCGCTGAGCCATCGAGTCACCACATGCATGCACGCTCCACCATACTGCTTCCACTGGCTCTGTTGGCCGTTCTGGCCTTGCTGACCTTCTGGATCGATTACAGCGTGCAGGCACCGACCCAGAAACCCGCTGGCAGCAGCCGACACGACCCGGATTTCATCCTGAACAATTTCACGACCACGCGCACTGACGAAAACGGCCACCTGCGCTACCGCCTGACCGCGAACGAGATGCGCCACTATCCGGATGACGACACGACCGAACTGGAACAGCCGCATTTCACGCGTTACCAGATCGACAAGCCGTTCACGCAGATCGAGGGTAAAAAGGGCTTCGTCTCCAGCGATGCCGAAAAAATCGAGTTCGTCGATGACGTCAGGGTCGTGCGTCAGGCTTACAATGGCAAGGGTGAGATGGTGGTGCTGACAGATCGCCTCGATGTGTTCCCGAACGAGGAGCGCGCCGTCACCGACAGGCCGGTCGTCATCACGCAGGAACCGAAAACCGTCATCCATGCCGTCGGCATGGTGTACGACAAGAAAAAGGAAACCGTGGAACTCGGGAAGCGGGTAAAGGCTCATTATGAAAAACCGAGCATGGATATTTCCAGCACACCCAACAACCTGAACCGCCGCCCGGCGAACGCCATGCGGCTTGAAACCGGACTGGACACCGTAAGTAGCCAGCTCAATCGCAGGGTGCGGCCGCTCGGCGCAGTCCAGCCCGAAGTTGAGCTCAAACTGAGCAAGGATATCGATTGATCCGGAGATCATATGGACAAGCATGACATGTCATTCCGCCACTTCTGCCAGATTCTGCTGGCATTGCTGTTGGCCGTGACTGGTTTCAACAGCCATGCCGAGAAAGCGGACAAGGACAAGCCGATCGATCTCGAAGCCGACAACGTCGTGGTCAACGATGCCAAGAAAACCAGCACTTACACCGGCAATGTCATTCTGACACAAGGCACGCTGATGATACGGGGCGACAAGCTGGTAGTGGTGGAAGACATACACGGCTTCCAGCACAGCACTTCCTACGGCAACCCGACCACCTTCAGGCAGAAGATGGAAGGCAAGAACGAATACATGGAAGGCAGCGCCCAGCGCATCGAATACGACGGCCGCATGGACAAGGTCAAGCTGTTCACCAAGGCCTGGGTCAAGCGCGGCGACGACATCGTACACGGAGACTACATCATGTACGATGCCACGTCCGAATATGCCGAGGTGATCGGCGGCGGCGCGCAGGCGGCGACGCCGGCAACGCCGACTGGCCGCGTGCGTGCCGTCATCCAGCCCAAGAACAAGAACGTGCAGCCGACCCCGGCTCCGGCACAGTAGGCGAAAGCGTCCGACAACCCGATGCAGACAGAAAGCAGAACATGAGCGAGCTGATCGTCGAGAACCTGCGCAAACAATACAAGGCGCGCACCGTCGTGCAGGACATTTCCCTTGAAATCAAAAGCGGGGAAGTGATCGGCCTGCTCGGCCCCAACGGCGCCGGCAAGACCACCAGCTTCTACATGATGGTCGGCTTGGTGCCGCTCGATGGTGGGCGCATCCTGCTCGACGGCAAGGACCTCAGCCGCCTGCCGATCCATCTGCGTGCACGCATGGGGCTTTCCTACCTGCCGCAGGAACCTTCCATCTTCCGCAAGATGACGGTGGCGGAGAACATCCAGGCGATTCTGGAACTGCAGAAGCGCAGCGACGAGGAGATCGAGGAAGAACTCGAGTCGTTACTGCACGAGCTCCATATCGTGCACATCCGTGACAGCATGGCAGTCAGCCTGTCGGGCGGCGAGAGAAGGCGGGTCGAGATCGCGCGCTGTCTCGCGACACACCCCAGTTTCGTCCTGCTCGATGAACCGTTCGCCGGCATCGACCCGATCGCCGTGCTGGATATCCAGAAGATCATCGGCATCCTGGCCAAACGCAACATCGGCGTCCTCATCACCGACCACAACGTGCGGGAGACGCTGGGCATCTGTGATCGGGCGTATATTGTCAACGAGGGCCGCATATTTGCAGCCGGTCTGCCTAGCGAAATCGTCCAGAACGAGAGCGTCAAGGAAGTATATTTGGGTAAGGATTTCCGCCTCTAGGCGCGATCAGAAACACTATGAAACAAGGTTTACAACTCCGATTCTCGCAGAATCTTGCGCTCACGCCGCAGCTGCAGCAATCCATACGCCTGCTGCAGCTATCGACCCAGGAGCTGAATCAGGAGCTGGAAAGCATCCTGCAGAACAATCCCTTGCTGGAGCGCGACGAAAGAAGCGAGGATGGCGACGCCGGTGACGGTTTCAATCCCGCCAGCAGTGTGACTTCCAGCCAGCAGGAAGCGCCGCGTGCAGATGACACCGCACCGCAGGAGAGCTTCGGTGAGGACTTCACCGAATTCGCCGGCAGCACGCGCTGGGAAGACAGCGGCAGCGGCAGCAATGACGATGACGGTGATTACGTCTTCCAGGAGGCTGCGCCGGAAACGCTGCATGACCACCTGCTGGGCCAGCTCAAGCTGATGCCGTTGTCCGAGCGTGACCAGATGCTGACGACACTGCTGGTCGATGCCATCAATGACGACGGCTACCTCGACCAGTCGCTTGAGGAACTGGTTGAACAGCTGGATCCGGAACTCGAAGTCGATCTGCTGGAACTGCAGACCGCCCTCAAGCATATCCAGAACCTCGACCCGGCCGGTGTCGGCGCCCGCAATCTGGCAGAATGCCTAGCACTGCAGCTGCGCGCGAATGAGGAGCCCTCGCCACTGCTGGACCTGACATTGACGCTGGTCGAGCAACATCTACCGCTGCTAGCGGCACGCGACTATGCCAAGCTGCGCAAGGTGCTGCATTGCGACGATGACGCCCTGCGCCAGGCGCAGCAGCTCATCACCCAGCTCAACCCGAGACCGGGTAACGCCTTCAGTAACATCGGCTCGGACCATTTCATCCAGCACGAAATCATCGTGCGTAAGATCAAGGGCGTATGGATCGCCAGCCTCAACGACGAAGTGGTGCCCAAGTTGCGCATCAACCAGATCTACGCCAACATCCTGAAACGGAACCGCGACAGCTCCAACCAGTACCTGATGAGCCAGATGCAGGAAGCCAAGTGGATGATCAAGAACATCCAACAGCGCTTCTCCACGATCCTGCGTGTCGCCCAGGCCATCGTTGACCGCCAGCGCGGTTTCTTCGAACATGGCGAGGTGGCGATGCGCCCGCTCGTGCTGCGCGAGATCGCCGACGAGCTGGAATTGCACGAATCCACCATCTCGCGCGTGACGACACGCAAATACATGCTGACGCCGCGCGGTGTTTATGAGCTCAAGTACTTTTTCGGCAGCCATGTGGCAACCGAATCCGGAGGCGCATGCTCTGCCACCGCCATCCGTGCACTGATCAAGCAGATGATTGCCGAGGAGGATCCGCGCAAGCCTCTGTCGGACAATCAGATCACGGAAATCCTGAGCAAGCAGGGTATCGTCGTTGCCAGACGGACGATAGCCAAGTATCGGGAATCACTGCAGCTACCTGCGGCAAGTCAGCGCAAGGTACTGTAATCTTTTTGTAGTCGTTACCAAGGAGAGTGCACCATGAACTTGCAAATCACCGGCCATCATCTGGAAGTCACCCCGGCATTGCGTGAATATGTCCAGAGCAAACTGGCTCGCATCAGCAACCACTACGATCACGTGATCGATGTCAAGGTGACGCTGAGCGTGGAAAAGCTGGTGCAGAAAGTTGAAGCCACCCTGCATCTGCCGGGTAACGACTTGCATGTGGAGTGCTCCGACGAGAACATGTACAGCGCCATCGACATGCTGGTGGACAAGCTGGACCGCCAGATCGTCAAGCACAAGGAAAAGCGTAGCGATCACCATCAGGCCGAAGGCTCGCTCAAGCGCCAGGCCATCGAGTAATCAAGACTGAAGGACAGGCACGGCGCGACATGCGCCGGCCCGATCCAACAGGAAACAGGACATGCCCGAAATCAGCGTCGAAAAACTCTATCGCGACACGCGTCGCAATCTCAAGCTCACCTGGATCGCAGGTCTGAACGGCGGCGATAACATGTTGAGCAGCGACACGGTAAGCAAGCCCTCACTGGCGCTGATCGGCCATCTCAATTTCGTTCACCCCAACCGGGTCCAGGTGCTGGGCTGCGCCGAAATGGATTATCTGCGCAGTCTCCCGCCGCTGGAGCTGGCGCAGTCGATCCGCAACCTGTTCTCGACCGATCTCGCCGCCGTCGTCGTCGCCAATGGCGAGAAGCCGCCGCAGGAGCTCATAGACGCGGCCAACCGGATGAACACGCCGCTGTTCATTTCGCCGCTGCAGAGCCCGAGCCTGATGGACGTCATGAGCCATTACCTGTCCCAGGCCGTCGCTGAGACCGTCAGCTTTCATGGCGTATTCATGGAAGTGCAGGGCTTCGGCGTACTGATCAAGGGCGACCCTGCCATCGGTAAGAGCGAGCTGGCGCTGGAACTCATCTCGCGCGGACATAGGCTGGTCGCCGACGACATCGTCGATTTCTTCAGGGTGGCGCCGGACCGCCTGGAAGGCCGCTGTCCGCGCTTGCTACAGGATTTCCTCGAAGTGCGGGGGCTCGGCGTGCTCAATATCCGCGAACTGTTCGGCGACAATTCGGTGAAACCGACCAAGCCGCTCGACCTCATCATCCAGCTCGAACACGCCAGCAAGTTCGAGGGCATGGAACAGGATCGCCTGAAGATCTCCACGCAGCAGGAAAAGATCCTCGGCGTGAAGATTCCCAAATTCATCATCCCGGTGGCAGCCGGCCGCAACATCGCGGTGCTGGTGGAAGTGGCACTGCGCAACCACATGCTGCTGCTGCGCGGCATCAACGGCACCAAGCAGTTCATGCAGCGGCAAGCGCGCGAGATGAGAAAAGCCATGCAGCAGCAGAAGAAAAAGGGCTGACACCGTGCAGCTGGTCATCGTCACAGGGCTATCCGGGTCCGGCAAAAGCGTGGTGCTGAAGGCGCTGGAAGACAGCGGCTATTACTGTATCGACAATCTGCCGGCAACGCTACTGTCCGGTATCCAGCAGCACCTCCATGGTCAGAAACGCGCCGCCATCAGCGTGGACACCCGCAGCACGGCGCTGGAAGTCCTGCCCGACGCCATCAAGCATCTAAAGGAGCAGGGCGTGGACGTGCGCGTGCTGTTCCTCGAATCCGGCACGGAAACGCTGGTCAAGCGCTTCAGCGAGACCCGGCGCCGTCACCCCCTAAGCGACGAGAACACCACGCTGGCAGAAAGCATCCAGCGCGAACGCGACCTGCTGGCACCGATCGCGTATCTCGGCCACCGTATCGACACCAGCGATCTCAGCGCCAACACTCTGCGCAACTGGGTCAAGGATTTCATCACGCACGACCATCAGGGCATGACGCTGCTGTTTGCCTCGTTTGGCTTCAAGCACGGTATACCGCTCGATGCCGATTTCGTGTTCGACGTGCGTTTCCTGCCCAATCCGCATTACGACCCGCTTCTCCGCCCCCTGACCGGACGTGATGCCGCCGTCCGCGAATTCATGGAAAGCCAGCCGGATGCGCAGCGGTTGTTCGAGGACATACGCGATTTCGTCGGCCACTGGCTGCAGGCTTTCGTGCGCGATAATCGCAGTTATCTGACCGTAGCCATAGGCTGCACGGGGGGGCAGCACCGCTCGGTCTATTTCGCCGAGAAACTCGGACAGCATTTTCGCAACGCACAACAGAAAGTACTGGTGCGCCACCGTGAACTGGAATGAAACACGGCGCGCCGCACCGGGGAACGAGGTAGATACGGCATGATAGGGATACTGATAGTCGCACATGGCACGCTGGGCGAAAGCCTGATTCAATGTGCGAGCCATGTGATGGGCTCGCGCCCTGCCCAGCTGGAGCAGCTCGGTATCGGCAAGGACGACGACCCACAAACGCTGCTGCCCAAGGCACAACGATTGGTGGAAGAACTGGATTCCGGTGACGGCGTGCTGATATTGTCCGACATCTACGGCGCCACACCATGCAACATCGTCAACCGCCTGCTGGTCGCAGGCCGGATCGAAGGGATTGCCGGCGTCAACCTGCCGATGCTGGTGCGCACGCTCACCTACCGCAACAGCGACCTGAGGACACTGATTGCAAAGGCGTTGAGCGGCGGCCGGGAAGGCGTCATCCATTTCACCGACCTGGACTAGTGACTGACCTGAACTGAGGCAAGAACAATGCTGAAAAGAGAAATCGAAATCATCAACAAGCTGGGCATGCATGCCCGCGCCTCGACCAAGCTGACCCAGACCGCCAGCATCTACAAGTCGGAAATCTGGCTGGAACGCAACAGCCGCCGCGTCAATGCCAAGAGCATCATGGGCGTCATGATGCTGGCCGCCAGCAAGGGCAGCATCATCACCATCGAGACCAACGGTCCGGACGAACAGGCAGCGATGGATGCGCTGGTCGAACTCATCAACAGCCGCTTCGGCGAGCCGGAATAACACGGAACGGTCCGCCGCCATGACCAGCATCCGACATCCGGTCACATCCATGACGCCGTCACCCTGCATACACGCAGTCGCCGCTGGGGTGTGCAACACGGCATTGAGCACGCAGGGAGAGCGGAAATGAGCTTCACCATGCACGGCGTCGGCGTTTCGGGCGGCATCGCCATCGGTCGCGCCCATCTCGTCTCGCACGCACTGCTGGAAGTCGCGCATTACCTGATTCCGGAAACACTGGTTCCGCAGGAGGTCCAGCGCTTCAAGGACGCCATCGCCACGGTCAAGACCGATCTCGAGGCAATACGCGACCAGTTGTCACCGAACGCGCCGACCGAACTCGCATCCTTCATCAACACCCACCTGATGATCCTGTCCGACCGCTCACTGTCGGTCATCCCTGCCGAAATCATCGCAAGCGAGCTCTGCAATGCCGAATGGGCGCTCAAGCAGCAGATGGACAGCCTGGTCGAACAGTTCGACAAAATTGACGACGAGTACCTGCGCGAGCGCAAGCACGACATCGTGCAGGTGGTCGAACGCGTCATCAAGGTGCTGCTCGGACATCCTAACCAGATGCGGGTCGAGGAACAGGAGAGCGCCATCATCCTCGTCGCGCACGACCTGTCGCCGGCGGACACCATACAGTTCAAGCATCACAAGTTCGCCGCTTTCATCACGGATGTCGGCGGTGCGACGTCACACACAGCGATCCTCGCGCGCAGCCTGAACATCCCGTCCATCGTCGCCCTGCAACGGGCGCGCGACCTGATCCGCGACGGCGAACTGATCATCGTCGATGGCAATCAAGGCGTCGTCATCGTCAGCCCGGACAAGGACACGCTCGCGGAATACCATCTGCGGCAGGAACAGTTCGAGCTCGAGCAGCAGAAGCTCAAGCGGCTGAAATCGACGCGCGCCGTCACGCTGGACGGTACTTCCATCGAGCTGCTCGCCAACATCGAAGTCCCTGCCGATGTCACCAAGGCGAAAGCCGCTGGCGCCACCGGCATCGGCCTCTATCGCACCGAGTTCCTGTTCATGAACCGGCGCGACATGCCGTCCGAGGAAGAACAGTTCATCGCCTACCGTAAGGTAGCGGAATCAATGAAGGGCCTACCGGTCACGATCCGCACGCTGGACATCGGCGCCGACAAGGAAATGAATCCGGACACGGTGCGCACCTGTACCAATCCCGCCCTCGGCCTGCGCGCCATCCGGCTCTGTCTCGCCGAACCAATGATTTTCCATACGCAGCTGCGCGCGATGCTCAGGGCCTCGCATTACGGCAACATCAAGATACTCATTCCCATGCTGTCCACCCTGGCCGAACTGCGCCAGAGCCTGCAGATGGTGGAACGTGCCAAGCTCAGCCTGCAGCAGGAGCGCATCCCGTTCAAGCAGGATATCCAGATCGGCGGCATGATCGAGATTCCGGCGGCCGCCATCTGTGCCGACGCCTTCGCCCGTGAGCTGGATTTCCTGTCCATCGGCACCAACGACCTGATTCAGTACACGCTAGCCATAGACCGCACCGATGACACCGTCTCCCATCTGTACAACCCGCTGCATCCGGCCGTATTGAACCTAATCGTGCACACGATCAAGGCCGGCAAACGTGCCGGCAAGGATGTCTCCATCTGCGGCGAAATGGCGGGTGACCCAGCCTTCACGCGCCTGCTGCTCGGCTTCGGCCTGCGCCATTTCTCCATGCATTCTGCACAGATTCTGGCCGTCAAGAATCAGGTCCTGAAGAGCGACGTGCCTAAGCTGATGCAGGTGTCGCGCAAGATTCTGGCCACTCAGGAAATCGATAAAATTGAACCACTGCTGCAAAAACTCAATCTTTCATAAAGGGAAACCGCCATGTCAGACATCATTGCACCAGCCAATTCCGACGAAAAGAATATCGCCGTCGTCACCCATATCACCGGCATCTTCTTCAGCATTTTTCCGGGCCTCATCGTCTGGCTCTTGAAAAAGGACGAAAGTCCCTTCATATCGGATCAGGCACGTGAGGCACTGAACTTCCAGATCTCCCTGCTGATCGCCTACATCATCAGCTTCGTCCTGAGCTTCGTCCTAATCGGACTCCTGCTCTTCCCGCTGATCTGGCTTGCCAACATCGTGTTCAGCATCATGGCCGCCGTTGCCGCCAGCAAGGGCGAGAATTACCGTTATCCGTTCTGTTTGCGTTTGATCAACTAGAGAGACTCATGACCACAGTGCACACACCTTCGCTTTCCGACAACCCTCTGCTCGATTTCAGCGGCCTGCCCAGGTTCGACCATATCAGTCCGCAGCATGTCGTGCCGGCCATCGAGCACCTGCTGGAAGAAGGGCGTGCACTGCTGGAAAAGCTGGCGACAGATTCGGCCGAGCCGGACTGGGATAACTTCGTCCGTCCGCTGGAGGATATGGAGGAGCGCCTATCGCGCGCCTGGTCGCAGGTCGGTCACATGAATGCGGTGGTCAACAGCCCGGAACTGCGCGAGGCCTACAATGCCTGCCTGCCCAAGCTGACTGCGTTCTATTCCGACCTGTCGCAGGATGAACGCCTGTATGCCAAGTTCCGCGCGTTGCGCTCAAGCCTGGCATTCGACACACTGAGCCGGGCACAGCAGAAGATCGTCGAGAACGAGCTGCGCGATTTCCGCCTCGGCGGCGCCGAACTGCCGGACCAGGAGAAGGCACGCTTCAAGGAGATCCAGGAAGCGCTTTCGAGGCTCGCCGCCCGCTTCGAGGAGAACCTGCTCGATACGACCAACGCCTTCGCGCATTATGTCGAAGACGTCAGCGAGCTCGGCGGACTGCCGGAGGACGTGCTGCAAGCGGCACAGGAGGCCGCCAAGGCGGACGGCAAGGACGGCTACAAGTTCACGCTGCACTTTCCGTCCTACATGCCGGTCATGCAGTATGCCGAGAACCGCGCGTTGCGCGAACTGCTCTACCGGGCCTACGCGACCCGCGCCTCCGAGTTCGGCAAGCCGGAATGGGACAACACCGGCCTCATCCGTGAGATCCTGCAATTGAAGCGTGAGGCCGCCCGCCTGCTGGGCTACGCGAACTACGCCGAGATGTCGCTCGCGACCAAGATGGCGGACAGTCCGCAGCAGGTCATCGAATTCCTCGACACGCTGGCAAAACGCGCCAAGCCCTATGCCGAACGCGACATGCAGGAGCTGATCGAATACGGCAGGAAGCTCGGCCTCGATGATCTGCAGGCCTGGGATATCGCCTATGTGTCGGAAAAGCTGCGCGAGGAGAAATATGCATTCTCCGACCAGGAGGTGAAGCAATACTTTCCGGAACACAAGGTCCTCGCCGGTCTGTTCAAGGTGGTGGAGACCATATTCGGCGTCCAGGTCAGAAAGTCGCAGGCACCGGTCTGGCATGCGGATGCCTCCTTCTATGAGATCACCGACAAATCCGGCAAACCCGTCGGCCAGTTCTATCTGGACCTTTATGCGCGCAACAACAAGCGTGGCGGCGCCTGGATGGATGAAGCGATCACCCGTCGCCGTATCGGCGATCAGGTGACACTGCCGGTCGCATTCCTGACCTGCAATTTCTCCGCACCCGTCGGCGACAAGCCGGCGCTGTTCACGCACGATGAGGTCATCACGCTGTTCCATGAGTTCGGTCACGGCCTGCACCACATGCTGACCCAGGTCGATGACTACAGCGTTTCCGGCATCAAGGGCGTGGAGTGGGATGCCGTGGAACTGCCGAGCCAGTTCATGGAGAACTTCTGCTGGGAATGGGACGTGCTGCGCCACATGACTGCGCACGTCGAGACCGGCGAACACCTGCCACGCGCCCTATTCGACAGGATGGTGGCGGCCAAGAATTTCCAGGCCGGCATGCAGACCGTGCGCCAGATCGAATTCGCGCTGTTCGACATGCGCCTGCATGGCGATTTCGACCCGGACGGCAGCAAGACTCCGCTCGACCTGCTTGAAGAAGTACGTGACGAGGTCGCCGTGGTGCGCCCACCGAAGTGGAACCGCTTCCCGAACAACTTCTCCCACATCTTCGCCGGCGGCTACGCGGCCGGCTACTACAGCTACAAGTGGGCTGAGGTACTGTCGGCCGATGCCTACAGCCTGTTCGAGGAACACGGCGTGCTGAGCGAGGATACAGGCCGCCGCTTCTGGGCTGAGATTCTTGCGGTAGGCGGTTCGCGCCCCGCCCTGGAGTCCTTCGTCGCCTTCCGTGGCCGCGAGCCCTCCATCGATGCGCTGCTGCGCCACAACGGCATGGCCGCCTGACATGCACCGGCCTTGCTGTAGAACGACGCCCGCGATATGAGCGGGCGTTTCTGTTTCAGTCGTCCGCCCTCATGCCATGCGCGCGATGGCTTTTCTGAACCGCGCCAGCGAAAAGAAGAACAGCACCGCACCGATCAGCGCGATGGCGAGGAAGGAGGCCCATACCACCTCCAGCCCCGCACCTCGATACAGGATGGCCTGACTCAGTTCCACGAAATGTGTGGTCGGTGCCAGCAGCATCACGTCCTGCACGAACTCCGGCATGCTTTCGCGCGGCGTCGTACCGCCGGACAGCAGCTCCAGCGGCAACAGGATCAATATCATCAGCATGCCGAACTGCGGCATGTTGCGCGCCAGTGTCGCGATGAAAATGCCCATCGAGGTCGTCGCGAACAGATGCAGCGCAGCCCCGCACATGAACAGCGGAATCGAACCCTCGATCGGTACCCGCAACGCCCCCTGGATGATGAGTGTGATGGATATCCAGGCCGCCACCAGTACCACCAGCGCCATCGACCAGATCTTGGCCAGCATAATCTCCAGCGGCGTCAGCGGCATGACCAGCAGATGCTCTATGGTGCCGTGCTCGCGTTCGCGGATCAGCGCGGCGCCGGTCAGGATGATGGAGACCATCGTAATGTTGTTGATGAGCTCCATCACCGAACCGAACCAGGAATGCATCAGGCTTGGGTTGAAGCGCGCCCGTAACGCGATCTCGACCGGCAGTGCGGCCTGTCCCCGATAGCGCTGCACGAACTCGTCGACCTCGGCCAGCACGATCTGCTGGATGTACCAGTTGCCGGTGAACGCCTGACTCATGCGCGTGGCATCGATGTTGAGCTGAATGACGGGTGCGCGGCCGGCCAGCACGTCGCGCTGGAAATCCGGCGGGATATGAAGGGCGAACGTATAATGGCCAGCGTCCATACCTGGGTCTATCTCGTGCGCGCTGATCATGACCGGCGTATTGAAGTACGGCGGATAGAAGGCGGATACGATTCGTGCGGACAGGGGCGAGGCATCCTCATCGACGATGGCGATCGGCGCCCGGTGCAGCGACTCAGGCATGGCCGTGGCGGCGGAATAGATCATGACCGAAAAGCTGACCGCGATCAGCACCAGCATGACCGGGTCGCGCGCCAGACTCCACAATTCCTTGATACCCAGCCGGTATATGTTGCTCAAGCGCCGCATATCTCACCTGCCCTGCTTCTTCAGCGTCAGTATGGTCAATCCCATCACCACCGGAACCGCCAGCAGCAGCGGCACGAAATGCTCCTGCAGGTCACCGAGGCCGAGCGCCTTGCCGAACACGCCGCGGCTGATGATCAGCATGTACGTGGTCGGATAGACCTCCCCGATCAGGCGCCCCAGCCCTTCCAGCGACGATACCGGATTCATCATGCCCGAGAACTGAACGGAAGGCAGCAGCGATACCACCATGGTGAAGAACATCGCGGCTATCTGGCTGCGCGTGAACGTCGAGGCGAGGAAGCCGATGCCGGTCGCAATCACGCAGTAAATCAGCGCTGCCAGTGCCAGTGTCGGGAAACTGCCCTTGACCGGCACACCGAACACGGTGACCGCGAGCAGCGTCATCAGCAGAAAATTCAGCATAGCGAGCGCCACATAGGGAATCTGTTTGCCTATGATGAATTCGCTGCGCGTCACCGGCGTCACGTACAGATTGATGATGGAGCCCAGTTCCTTTTCTCGCACCACGGCCAACGCCGCCAGCATGGCCGGCAACATCAGGAGCAATAGCGGTATCACCGCCGGCACCATGGCCGGCAGGCTCTTCACGTCCGGGTTATAGCGGTAACGGTTCTCGATACCGACATTGCTGACCATGCCGCTGCCGTAACGCTCACGCGCCTGCTGCTGCAGCCAGACCTGATGCATGCCCTGCACATAGCCCTGCACCGTTTCCGCCCGCTGTGGCATGGCGCCGTCCACCCAGGCGCCGATCTCGACCTGCTTGCCGCGCTGCAGGTCGCGCGCGAATCCCGGCGGAATCTCGATCGCCAGAGACAGTTCGCCACTGCGCAAGCGCCGGTCGAGATCGATATCGTCCCGAATCGGTGCGCGCTCGACGAAATAGCCGGAGCCGGACAGATTGAGCGCGTAGTTGCGGCTCAGCCCGGTCTGGTCACGGTCAAGCACGGCGTATGGCAGGTCCTCGACATCCATGCTGATGCCGAAGCCGATGACGAACATGAGCAGCATGGACCCGACCAGCGCCAACGCCGCACGCACCGGATCGCGCTGCAGTTCCAGGATTTCACGCCACATGTAGCTGTACATGCGAATCAAGCTGAAACGCACCGTGTCCCGCCCCTGCCTGCCGGATACTGGCGGGGCGGCAGCCGGCTTCTCCCCATCGTCTGCCGCAGGTTCGCTCCCGGATACTCCGCCCGCCTCCACCAGATAATCGATGAAAGCCTGTTCCAGCGTGGCGGCGTTCCTGTCGGCGACGATGCCCGCCGGTGTATCGCTGACCAGCACCCTGCCCGCATGCATGAGCGAGATGCGGTCACAGCGTTCGGCCTCGTTCATGAAATGGGTGGAAATGAAAATGGTCACGCGCTCCCGTCGAGACAGTTCGACCAGCAGCCGCCAGAAATTGTCGCGGGCAACCGGGTCGACGCCGGAGGTCGGCTCATCCAGAATCAGCAGTTCCGGTTTGTGCACCATGGCCACGGCGAGCGACAGGCGCTGGCGTATGCCGAGCGGCAGGCTGTCCGGCAACGCATCCAGCGCATCCTGCAGACCGAAGCGCCGCACCATTTCGTCCACCCGCTCCGGAATCTCGTCCTCCGGCACATGGAACAGGCGCGCATGCAGCACCAGGTTCTGCCGCACGGTCAATTCGGTATAGAGCGAGAACGATTGCGACATGTAGCCCACACGCCGCCGCGTGGCGATGTCGGTCGATTGCACCTCGTGGCCAAACAGCCAGGCGCGGCCATCGCTGGCCGGCAGCAACCCGGTCAGCATCTTCATCGTGGTCGATTTTCCGCAGCCGTTCGAGCCGAGAAAACCGAAGATTTCACCGCGCCGGATACGGAAGCTGACATGATCGACGGCGACGAAGTCCCCAAAGCGCATGGTCAGGTCCTGCGCCTCGATGGCGATGTCATGCCGGCCATCCTCGGGCAGGGGCGGGATGCTGACGGCTTCATGGCCACGCTTCTTCTCCTCCGGCAGGAGGGCGATGAACGCCGCATCCAGCGATGACGTCGCCGTTCTCTCCAATAGCTCGCGCGGGGTTCCAGTAGCCAGCACGCGCCCCTCGTCCATCGCCACCAGCCAGTCGAAACGCTGCGCCTCATCCATGTAGGCTGTGGCGACGATGACGCTCATGCCCGGATGATCGGCCCGGATTTCGGCGATCAGTTCCCAGAACTGGGCACGCGCAAGTGGATCGACACCAGTGGTCGGCTCGTCCAGGATCAGGAGATCAGGGTCGTGGATCAGCGCACAGCAAAGACCGAGCTTTTGCTTCATGCCGCCCGAAAGCTTTCCTGCGGGCCGCGACAAGAACGCATGCAGGCCGGTACGCCGCGTCAGCAGGTCGATGCGACGACGGCGTTCGGCGGCATCGTGCCCGAACAGACGGCCAAAGAACTGCAGGTTCTCCTCGATGGAGAGCGTGGGATAGAGATTCCTGCCCAGCCCCTGCGGCATGTAGGCGATGGAAGGACAGACATGGTCGCGATGGCGTTTCTGCGCCATATCACCACCCAGCACCTCGACCGTTCCCTGCTGGATGATGCGGGCACCAGCCACCAGTGCCAACAGACTGGACTTGCCGACACCGTCCGGCCCGATCAGTCCGACCATGCGGCCGGACGGGATTTCCAGACTGATATCCTGCAGCGCCACGGTATCACCGTAGCGTAGACTGACCTGATGCAGGCGTGCAGCGGGTCCGTTCACGCTTTAAGCCTATTCCGGAACTTTGACGGCCAGTTCGGCGGGCCATTCCGCCTGCGGATCGATTTTGACCCAGGCAACACCGGGCAATCCGGTCTTTACCCGGGTCAGATGCTTCTGCAGCAACTCGCGGTCGATCTGCGCCTTGACGCGGAACATCAGCTTCTGCCGCTCATTCGCGGTCTCCACCGTCTTCGGCGTGAACTGGGCCGTGCTGGCGACGAAGGAAATCGAGGCCGGAATCACATACTGCGGCGCCGCATCCAGCACGATGCGCGCCTCCGCGCCGAGCGCCACGCGGCCAGCGACAGTCTCCGGCAGGAAGAAAGTCATATAGACATCGGAAAGATCGACCAGATTGAGCAGCTTGCCGCCCGCTGCCAACACCTCGCCCGGCTGCGCGATGCGATACTGGACCCGACCTGCACGCGGGGCCTTCAACTGGCTGTCACGTATGTCCGCCTCAATGCGTGCAATGGTGGCTTCGACCGCCTCCACCGCCGAACGCGCGCCCACGACCTGGGCCCTGGCCGCATTGATCGCCGCCTCCGCCGCCGCCTCCTGTGCCCGAGCCGCGTTCACGGCGGCGCGGGCACTGTTGACGCGCGCCCTGTCGTCATCCAGTTCCTGCACGGGCGCCGCCCCTTCTGCCGCTAGTTTCTCGGTACGGTCCAGACGCCGCTGCGCGGCATCCAGCTCGCTCTCGCGCTGCAGCACCATGGCCTGCATGGTCTGCCTGTCGCTCTCGCGCAGGGCCACCTGCGCTTCGGCGCTGGCGACGGCGTTCAACGCCTGGCGATACTGCGCCGCAGCCTCGTCACGCTGCGCCTGCAACGTTTCGATCTGCATGGTGGCAAGCACCTGCCCGGCCTCGACGAAATCACCTTCCTGCACGAGAATCTCGCCGACCCGTCCCGGCAGTTTGGTGGCAACATCGATCTCGGTCGCCTCGATGCGCCCATTGCCACTGGCGAGGCCCTGCGGATAGGTGTTACCGGCAAGATGCTCCCATCCGTAGAAGCCGCCGGCGACGAGGACGACAAGCAGGATGAAGGTCAGGATTCTGGTTCTGTTCATGCTATATCAATTCCATCATTGCGATATCGGTTCGACTCCGGCCTGTGTACCACCGCCCAGCGCCGCATAAAGGCCGATCCGGCTCGACAGCAGCGCCCGCCGGGTCTGCGTTAGCTGCTGTTCGGCGGCGAGCAGCTCGCGCTCGGCATCGAGTACCTCGAAATAGGAAGTCGCACCGCTGTCATAGCGCAGCCTGACCAGACGTGAGCGCTCACTGAGCGCGTCCCGCGTCTGCTGCTGGCTTCGCACCTGCTGCTCCAGCCACTTACGCGCGGCCAGCGCATCGGCGACCTCGCGGAAGGCCGTCTGGATGGTCTTCTCATATTCCGTCACGGCGAGATCGCGCCTCACTTCCGCCAGGTTCAGATTGGCGCGGTTGCGGCCGGCATCGAAAATCGGCAGGCTGATGGAAGGCGAGAATTTCCAGGCTTGGCTGCCGGCTTCGAACAGCCCTTCCAGCTCACTGCTGGCGCTACCGTAGGTCGTGGTCAGGCTGATACGCGGGAAGAAGGCGGCGCGCGCCGCACCAATGTTGGCATTGGCAGCCTTGAGGCGATGCTCCGCCGCCATAATGTCCGGCCTTGCCAGCAGCAGGTCCGACGGCAGTCCGGCAGCGATCTCCGGCAACGTGATTCGGTCGAGCGACTGGCTTGCCGGCGCCAGTTCGAACGACTGTCCCACCAGCAGCGTCAGCGCGTTGTACTGTGCGGAGCGCGTCTGCTGCAGCTGGTATTCCAGACTTTGCGCCTGTGACAGCAGGGTCTCCGCCTGTGTCAGGTCCAGCCGCGACGTGGCGCCGACCTCATGCCGACGCCGAAAGATGCGCAGCGTCTCGGCGCGGCTTTCTATGGTCTTGCGCGCGATGGCGAGACGCTCGTCCAGTTCGCGCAGTGTCAGGTATCCGTCTGCGACACGCGCGATCAGCGCAATCTGCAGCGCGCGCCTCGCCTCCGCGGTCGCAAGATAGCTTTCCAGTGCCGCGTCCTTCAGGCTGCGCACGCGCCCCCAAAAATCGATCTCCCAGTTGCTGATGCCGATGCCGACCAGATAGTCCTCGGCGATTATCGGCCGGCCAGTCATACTGAGATCCGCCGGTGTGCGCGAGCGGTTGTAGCTACCGATTGCATCGACATGCGGGTACCGTCCGGCGCGCGCGATGCCGTAGGCTGTCTGTGCCTCCTCCACGCGCAGTATCGCCGCGCGCATGTCACGATTGTGCTCCAGCGCCTGGGCAATCAGCGCCTGTAATGCGGGGTCAGTGAAATACTGCCGCCAGCCGAGACCGGCCGCCGGTAGTCCCGCTGTCTCACCGGACAGCGGGTACTGCTCCGCCACCGGCGCAGCCGGCCGCTCGTACTCCGGCGCCATGGAATGGCACCCGGCAATCAGCAGCATGCCGGCAAGCAACAGATGCCTGCATGGCCTGCCGGATGCCATGAGATTGACTGCTCTCAACATGAAACCACTTTCCCGAATCCGTGTCGGCCCGCACCGAAAAAACGGTGCGGTAAATCAGGATGCTACCGCAACGGCAGCGATACGGGGAGACTACGCAATCGGACATGAATGGACAATTCCTGAACGTACCCGCGCCGCAATCCGTCTCGGGTGCCGACCGCCATGCGGTGCGGCATAGTGTTAAACTTAGGCAGCCTATCATCCATACATCCTTTGCAAAGAACACCGCATGAAGCTTGCTACCTGGAATGTCAATTCGCTCAACGTCCGCCTGCAGCACGTGCTGGAATGGCTGGAAGCCGAGAAACCGGACGTGCTCTGCCTGCAGGAAACCAAGCAGGAGGACAACAAATTCCCGTACGACGCGCTCAAGGATGTCGGCTACAACGCCGTCCACAACGGGCAGAAGACCTATAACGGCGTCGCCATCCTAAGCCCGCATGCCATCGAGAATCCGGCTTTCGACATCCCCGGCTTCGAGGATACGCAGAAGCGCCTCGTCAGCGCCGACATCAATGGCATCCGCATCGTCTGCGCCTACATCCCCAACGGCCAGAGTCTGGAATCGGAGAAATACCGTTACAAACTGGACTGGCTGCAAGCGCTCACCAACCACCTCGCCGACGCGCTGAAACAGTATCCGCGGCTGGCATTGCTCGGCGACTACAACATCGCACCGGAAGACCGCGACGTGCACGACCCCAAAGCGTGGGAAGGCCAGGTGCTGGTCAGCGAACCGGA
>DATCJT010000167.1:0-1606 GCA_036562645.1 Methylophilaceae bacterium
GGATCTCCGGCAACTCGTCGTAGTGAAGTGGCAGTAGCTCAATGTCAGACACGGGGACCTCCGGCTGCTGTTCGATTTCCTTCTCCGTCCAGTAGACGCCGCAGAACGGGCAGGGTTTGAGTTCAGACGTGGTCATTGCTCAGTCCTCCAATAGATCCAATCGAGAGCTTGGCACGCTGCAGCGCTCGCATCGGCGCTTCAGGATCGAAACCTAGGCGCCTATACGTATCAGCTGATGGAAACCAAGTAATCAGTCCCGCCAAGGACTTCGCAAGATCCTCGGCGTGTTCTTCAGCTTCGTCGGCAGCTATTGCATGCGCTTCGGCAACGTCCTTCCACTCCTCCAGCTCCCTCCGCAGCTTGTCAATCTCGGCAGTCAGCTCGGCCGCAGAATTGGCGTAGCGGTCAAGGCGGTCGGCGAGGGCCTCGCGGTTGATCGGTCCATTCGCCACGTCGATCCAGCTACGGATGATGGCCGCGTCTGCGCGAAGCTCATGCTCCACGCCGCCGACCTCCAGCGCATCCATCCGCCATTCCGCCAGCCCGTCCATTGCCTCCGCCAACCAGTCACGCTCTCCTTCGCCAGCGGGCGAGGCGGGGCCATCAAAAGACCCATTACCACAACAGGCGCTATGGAGGCGTTTGGCATCTGACTCGGATAGCGGCCAGTAAACGCGATCCCCCACCATGATCCATTGCACGCCGTCTCGGCATGATTTGACGCTGCTCCTCGCGGCCCCCACGCCGTCGATAAAGACAACCTCGTCGTCAGCATTGGCGGCCTGCTCCTGGGCGGCGAGCGCTTGGCACTCGCTGGCGGCGTAGCGTTCACGGCAGGGGCCGTCCGGGCGGTCGTCGGGGTGACACGTACAAGCGCGTGGTGCCTGGGCGACAGGGACGGCGTTCACCATGACTGTGCCATCCATTTCGCAGAGTTTCGCTAAGACTGTTTCCAGCCCAATTTTTACGCCCCACCAGTAGCTGCCTTTGCCCTCTGCGGTCCATTGCGGTTCGATTTTGGCAAGTTCTAGTTCGATGAAACGTTTCAGTGTCATAAACTCGTTGTCAGCAGGCGGCTGCGCATCGCACTCTGGGAAAATGCCGTACTCGCTCAGTGAGCCATATGGGTCATACCGGCGACGCTTAGGCTGAATCTGATCGGTGCTGAGAAGGCGCTGCTCGTAGATGCGCACTTCGACAGGCCCGTCATTAGCATACATCCTCGCGTAGTGGTTGGCTTCCGACTTGGCGGAGTCATAGTCGTCTTCTCTGCCGCCAGCTTTCACCATTCCATCCTGCCACACCTCGTACTCGTAGTGCTTCGGTCCACAGCCACAGCAATCAGCAGCGTGCATACTTTGATGATTAGTCATTGCTATTCTCCTGTTTCAGTGCAGCGCGAGCTGCTATCTCCGCCAAAACCATTCTGATGCCTGCTGTTCCCAGCTATCCCGATCAGCGCGCAACCTCTCCACCTCCGCCCGTAGTGCTTCGATCTCGGCCCGTAACAGGGCGGTGTTGCGGGCGACGTTGGCGCGGGCGTAGTCTTTCATTTCTTCCTCGTCGTATCCGGGAATGTCGTACATCTTGCTCGCCTCCGGAAGCG
>DATCJT010000001.1:0-54745 GCA_036562645.1 Methylophilaceae bacterium
GACTGGTGCGTATCGCGCCAGCGCAACTGGGGTGTGCCCATGCCGCTGTTCGTGCACAAGGAGACCGGTGAGCCGCATCCGCGGACGCTGGAATTGCTGGAAAAGGTCGCGTTGCAGGTGGAGGAGCGTGGCATCGAGGCCTGGTTCTCGCTCGATGCCGCCGCCTTCCTTGCCGAACATGCGCCGGAGAACGCGGGTGAATACAGAAAGGTCACCGATACGCTGGATGTCTGGTTCGATTCCGGTGCGACGCATGCCGCAGTGTTGAAGCGCAGGCCGGAACTGCAGCATCCGGCCGACCTCTATCTGGAAGGGTCCGATCAGCATCGCGGCTGGTTCCAGTCCTCGCTGCTGACCGGCTGCGCGATCGACGGCCGCGCGCCGTACGATGCGCTGCTGACGCATGGCTTCGTCGTCGACGGTTCCGGCCACAAGATGAGCAAGTCCAAGGGCAATGTCGTTGCCCCGCAGAAGGTCATGGATACCTACGGCGCAGACATCCTGCGCCTGTGGGTCGCCTCGACCGACTATTCCGGCGAGCTGACCATTTCCGACGAAATCCTGAAGCGCGTGGCGGAAAGCTATCGCCGCATCCGCAACACGTTGCGCTTCCTGCTCGCCAATCTGGCGGATTTCGATGCCGGCAAGGATTTGCTGCCGGTTGATCAGTGGCTGGAAATCGACCGTTATGCGCTGGAGCTGACACGCAATCTGCAGGACAGGATTCTTGCGGATTACGGACGCTACGAATTCCACCTCGCCGTGCAGAAGTTCGTCAGCTTCTGTTCCGAGGACATGGGCGGATTCTATCTGGATGTCCTCAAGGACAGGCTCTATACAACCGGCGAGACATCACGCGCGCGCCGTGCCGCGCAAAGTGCGCTGTATCACATCACGCATGCCTTGATGCGCCTGATGGCGCCCATCCTCAGTTTCACTGCCGATGAGATCTGGCAGACGTTGGGCGTGGATGCGGAGCGCAGCGTGTTCGAGGAGGTCTGGTACGACTTGCCGGCGAGCGGTCTGAGCGAGGCCGGGATTGCCCGGTGGCAGACGATACTCGACGTGCGTGCGCTGGCCAACAAGGCCATCGAGGAGAAACGAGCGCAGGGGCTGGTGGGGTCTTCCCTGCAGTCTGAGCTGGATATCCATGCGGCCGGTGCCGTCCATGAGGCGCTTGCCCATCTGGGCGAAGACCTGCGCTTTGTGCTGATCGTCTCGCGCGCAACTTTGCACGAAATACCGGCGGGCGATGTGCGCATCGATGTAACGCCGAGTCCGCACGCCAAGTGCGAACGTTGCTGGCACTACCGCGCCGATGTCGGGGCCGATGCCGATCATCCGACCATCTGCGGCCGCTGCGTCAGTAATCTGTTCGACAACGGCGAGGCCAGAGTCCATGCATAGATGGCTGGCGCTCGCCGCGGCTGTCATTGCCCTCGACCTGTATACCAAGCATCTGGTGCTCCAGTCCTTTGAATACGGCGAGCATCTTCGCATCACCGCCTTCTTCGATCTGGTGCGCTATCACAACGAGGGAGCTGCCTTCAGCTTTCTGGCGAATGCAGGCGGATGGCAGCAATTCCTGTTCAGCGCCATTGCAGCCGTCGTTTCGATCGTCATCCTCTATCTGCTACGCAAGCACAGGACAGAGAAGTCGTTCTGCTTCGCACTCGCGCTGGTGCTGGGCGGCGCACTCGGCAATCTGCATGATCGCCTGACCCTAGGCTATGTGGTGGATTTTCTGTTCTTCCATTACCAGTCATGGTACTGGCCCGCGTTCAACGTGGCGGATTCCGCGATCTGCTGTGGTGTCGTATTATTACTGCTGGACAGTTTTAAAAAGCCCCGTAGCTGAAAAACAGAGGGCGATCTTGGGCCTGTCGCCGCAGGTTCCGGTGAGGAGAGAGATATGGCAAAAGTGGTCAAGAGCGACGAAGAGTGGCGTGCGCTGCTCAGTCCGCTTCAGTACGAAGTCACCCGCAAGGCGGCTACCGAGCGGCCGGGTAGCGGCGAATACACCTATTTCGAGGAACCGGGCACTTATGTCTGTGTCTGTTGCGGTACGCCGCTGTTCGAGTCCGATGCGAAATTCGATGCCGGCTGCGGCTGGCCCAGTTATTTCAGGCCGATCGACGAGAATAACGTGCGCGAGCGCATCGACAGGTCATATCACATGGTACGTACCGAAGTCATCTGCAATGTGTGCGATGCGCATCTGGGGCATGTGTTCAATGACGGCCCGCAACCGACCGGCCTGCGCTACTGCATCAATTCCGCCGCATTGAAGTTCGTGCCTCGCTGAGCCGGAAACCCGCCTCCATCCTCCCGAGCCGTTCACGGACCGAGGTATCTCAACGAAGACCGGCGTGGAGCGAGTCCACGCGGTGTCATTACCGGTGCGTTCCATCCCTGTTGTATCGGCTACCGGTTCCGGCGTGGATGTCGCGTCGATATTACCGCGTGACGGGACTGCAGCAATGCGCATCTGGTTGACATAGATCAATTCCACACTGACCGGAAAAGGATAGGATGCACGCTGCAGGACGGTTCGTAGCAGGCCGGCTCGCGCTGAAATCCTCATGCCACATCATTTGGCTCCTCCTGGAGGGTATACCGCCCTCCATTTTTTCCTTGCAAATATGTGATCCATAATTCTTGCCCGACGATTCGGGGCTAAACTGTACGGTTCCAGGTTTGTCCGTGCCTGACAGGCGCCATGAGCCTTTCACAGGGGGTGGTACATGATACGTTGTCCAGATTTCTGCTATCGCCGGTGGCTGTGGCTGACCGCATTCGGCCTGCTGCTGGCGGCAGGCGTGCAGGCCGAAACTGCCTGTCCGCTGGAGTTACGGCAGCAGAGTGAGGGTGGGAGCCTGGTGCGCCTGCTTGTGTACGAGTTCGAGCCGGGCAGGTTCGATCTGGCGATGCAGGTGGGCGAACCGGCAACGGCCATCCATCGCATCAGTCATTCAGGCCGTGACGCGCAATGCGCCTATCAGCCGCTGGCGCTGGAACGTGGCGGCGACTGGGGCTGGCATCTGCTTTGGCTGGAACCGGGGAGGGGCGTGTACTATGCCCGCATGGATGGGGATGCCTGGGTTTCCTCGCCGAAGAAGCGTCTTGCCGATGATGGCGTACGGCAGGTGCGGTTTCGGGCGGACGGCAGCCATCTGTACGTGATCTGGCTGGATGCCGACGGACGGCGGCAAACCCGCCAGTCGCTGGATGAAGGCCGTAGCTGGGATTAGTTAGGCCACTTCTCGGTATGTGCTTTACTTTTGTCTGCGTGCGAGATGCAGGGCGGCCTTGGCCATCAGGTGTGCACTGACCGGCGCGGTAATGAAGAGAAACAGCGTCACTGCGATCTCGTGCAGGCTGACACCGGGATCGCTGACGCTGAAATAAATGGCAGAGGCGATGACCATGGCACCGACACCCAGTGTCGAGGCCTTGGTCGGTCCGTGCAGACGCATGAAGAAATCCGGCAGGCGGGCAAGGCCGACCGAGCCCAGCAGCGTGAAGCCGGCGCCGACCAGTACCAGCAGGGCGATCAGGCTTTCGATCCAGACGCTCATTCGATGATGCCCCCACGCAGCAGATATCTCGAGAGTGCCACCGTGCCGACGAACCCCATCGCAGCGATCAACAGGGCGGATTCAAAGTAGGCAGGATTGCCGGCATCGATGCCGAGCAGGACCAGCAGGGCAATGGCATTGACGTACAGCGTGTCGAGCGCAAGGATGCGGTCGGGTGTGCCGGGGCCGCGCACGATGCGGTAGAGACACAGCACCATGGCCAGCGCAATCATGGCATAGGCGATCTGGATTGCGGCATTCAGCATGAGAAAATCTCCTTCAGCGGCTGCTCGTAGCGTGTCTTGATGGCGCGTATCAGTTTCGCCGGGTCATCGACGTTGAGGGCATGTATCTGTAGTACCCAGCGGTTGAGGTCGATGTCGATCGATACCGTGCCGGGCGTGAGCGAGACGATGCTGGCGAGGATGGTGCCGACGTGCGGTTCCCGCAGGTCGAGCGGCACCTCTATGAAGGCGGGCCGGATGCGCTGAACCGGTCCCAGCACCAGTCTGGCGACGTCGATGCAGGCCAGTACGATGTCCCAGAGCACGACACCGAACAGTCTCAGTGCTGGCAACGGCTTGGGGCCGGGCGGGAGCTCTAGCCAGAAACGGCGCGTCGACAGTGGTAGGACGATGGACAGAACCAGCGCTAGCACGCCGTGCGCTAAAGAGGTCGCATTGTTGAGCACCATCCACAGGACAAAGATGATGGCGGACAGTACCGGGGTCGGGAAGAGGTGCCTCATGGTCTCGATGTCCTCTCGATTGCCGCGGGATCGGTGATGACTGCGCCGATGTATTGCGCCGGGTCATGCAGCTGGCCGGCAGTACGCTGGGCAAGGTCGGAGAGTGGGCGTGCGCAGATCACCAGCAACAGGGAAGCGGCGATGAGGATGTAGGTCGCCGCATATTGCAGCCTGTCGTTCGCCGGAACGGCGTCCTTTTCGGCCGGGGATGCATTCTTTTCCCAGAACAGCCGGCTGCCTGCCTTGGCCAGCGCGACCGTGGTCAGCAAGCCGGTCGTCAGCACCACGGCCCAGATAGGGGCCGCCAGTGAGGTCTGGCTGAGCGATGACAGCAACATCAGCTTGCCGACGAAGCCAGAGAACGGGGGGAGTCCGGCTGCGGCCGCAGCGAGCAGGAAAAAGCCGATTTGCAGCGATATGGAACGTATCCTTTCAGCACGCAACAGCGCGTCTCCGCCCTGTGGACGGGCGTTGTGGATAATGCCCGACAGCATGAAAAAGGCGGCTCCAACGATAGCCGACTGCGTCAGGTAATAGAGCGCGGCTGCCGTCACCAGAGCGTCGCCCTGTGCCGGCACGACCAGCAGCAGGCCGGCGGAACCGAGAACCAGCCAGGAAATCAGGGCCTGCAGGCGTTTGGAGCTGAGTACGCCGAGGGTGGCCACGATGATGGTGGCGAGCGCCGCGACGACCATCCAGTCTCCGATGAGTCCGTGCATGGTCGGCGCAGATGCGAAGGCGATGTGCTGCACGCGCAGAATGGCAACGATGCCGACCTTGGTCATGATGGCGAACAGGGCGGCGACAGCCGGGCTGGCAGCTGTGTAGGCCGCGGGCAGCCAGAACGACAGTGGCAGCAGTGCGGCTTTCAGTGCGAACACGGCGATCAGCAGTGCGCCGGCGGTACGCACCAGAGCCGACCGGCCGGCATCGATCTGCTGCAGCTGCAATGCGATGTCCGCCAGATTGAGTGTCCCCAGCGTGCCATAGATCAGGCCGAGCGCGATCAGGAATACCGCAGAGCCGGCCAGGTTCAGCGTCACATAGGCGAAGTTGGCCCGGCTTTTCTGCAGGCCATGTCCATGCACAAGCAGGATGTAAGAGGCGAGCAGCATGATCTCGAAGAAGACGAACAGGTTGAACACATCGCCGGTGAGGAACGCGCCGTTGATGCCGACCAGTTGCAAATGGAAGATGGCATGGAAGTGCCGCCCCTCAAGATCGTAGCCGCTACTGGCATAGAGCAACGCTGCAGTGGCAAGTACCGCGGTGATTATGACGCCCAGCGCGGACAGCCGGTCGGCAACCAGCGTGATACCGAACGGCGGCATCCAGTCGCCGAGCGTGTAACTCAACGGAGCCCCGCTGTCCGTCAGCCACAGCAGATGGCCTGCGGCGAACAGCAGCAGCGCCATGGCGAGTGCACTGATGCTGCGCTGCAGGCAGATGCCGCCCTTGCCTGTGAGCAGGACGATGGCGGCGAAGAAGGGGATCAGGACGGGCAGGATCGGACTATGCATGGCGTCCGGTTCCTTCCGTATCGTTTTGGTCAGCGGCGGCCGGCATGTCAACATGGTCGCTGCCGGATTCCGCCAGCCCGCGCAGTGCGAGCGTGATGAGATAGGCCGTCATACCGAAGCCGATGACGATGGCGGTCAGCACCAGTGCCTGCGGAATCGGGTCGGTGTAGAGCGCGGCATCATCGCGGATGATGGGCGGTGCATTGATGACCAGTCGTCCGCTGGCGAACAGGAACAGGTTGACGGCGTAGGAGAGTAGCGTCAGGCCGAGAATGACGGGGAAGGTCCGGGCGCGTAGCATCAGATAGACGCCGCAGCTGGTCAATAGACCGATGGCGATGGCGAGGAATGCTTCCATCAGGCATGCCCCTTTCCGGTCTTCAGATGACCAAGCTGTGTCAGGATCAGCAGCACGGTCGCCACCACGACCAGATAGACGCCGAGGTCGAAGACGATGACGGAGGCGACCTCGATCTCACCCAGCAGCGGTAACCCGATGACGCCGTGCGCACTGGTCAGGAACGGACGGTCGAAGTACCAGCTGGTGACGCCAATACCGGCAGCGAACGCGAGTCCGAGTCCCAACAGTGCCGGGTAACTGCGCGGCAGCCTTGCCTCGGCGAACGGCAGCCCTCCCGCCAGTGCCTGCAGAATCAGTGTGACGCCGGTAATCAGGCCGGCGACGAAACCACCGCCGGGCAGGTTGTGCCCGCGCAGGAAGATATAAACGGCAACGGCGAGTGCCAGCGGCAGCATCGGGCGCATCAGGATGCGGAGAAATAGCGGATATTCCATGGCTGCCCACGGGCGTCCCGCGTCATCGTGTGCCGGAGATGCGAGATTGAGCCGGTCCAGCAGCGCATGGGCGCCGAGTGCAGCCATCGCCAGCACGGAGATTTCGCCCAGTGTGTCGAAGCCGCGGAAATCGACCAGGATGACGTTGACCACGTTGCTTCCGCCTCCGCCGGGTACGGATTGCGCCAGGTAGTAGCCGGAGATAGTGTTGAACGGGCTCGTCAGCAGCGCATGGGTGATGAAAGCGATGCCGAGACCGATGCCGGCGGCGAGGGCGATGTCACGCATGATGCGCAGACGTGATGATTCCCGCGGTGTATGCTGCGGCAGGTAATGGAGCGCCAGCAGCATGAGAATGATGGTGACGACCTCGACCGCGATCTGCGTCAGCGCAAGGTCGGGAGCGGAAAAGCGGATGAAGGCCAGCACAACGACCAGGCCGGCGATGCTGGTCAGGATGATGGCAAGGAGGCGCCTGCGATGCAGCACCGTGGCGCCGATCGTACCGAAGGCGAGGACAGCGAGGGCGATGACGGCGGCGAGGTCGGCAGGTATACCAGCAACCTCTTGCGCGGCATGGCTGCCGCTGGCATAGGCCCAGCCGGCATAAGCCAGGATGAATGTGCAGAGTAGGGCGACATGGCGCTGCAGCGAGCCGTTGTCGATCAGGCGCAATCCCTGTTCCGCGCGCCGTACCAGTTGACGGTGCAGCCTCTCATAGCCGGTGCGGCTGTTGAGCCGAGGCAGTTGACGGTGCCATGCCGCCAGATGTGGGCTCACCGCGTAAATGCCGACTCCGCCAGCAAGCGCCAGCATGCTGAGGGCGAAAGGCAGGTTGAAGCCATGCCAGATCTTCAGGTCATAGTCGGGCAAGGGCGCCTGTAAAGCGGCAGTAGCAGCGGCAGCCAGCAGATTACCTATCGACCAGGCCGGGAACATGCCGACCACGAGGCAGAGCAATACCAGCACCTCGACCGGCGCTCGCATCCAGCGTGGCGGTTCGTGCGGCTGGCGCGGCAGGCCGGCTGGATTACCGTTGAAGAATACATCGCGGATGAAGCGGACGGAGTAGGCGACAGCCAGCATGCCAGCGATGGTGGCGAACACCGGCAGCAGCAGGTGCGGGCTGTCAAACCCGGAGAACATCACCGCTTCGGTGAAGAACATTTCCTTGCTGAGGAATCCATTGAGCAGAGGCACGCCCGCCATGGATGCGGCAGCCACCATGGCCAGTGTCGCCGTGATCGGCATCAGTCTGAACAGGCCGCTGACGCGCCGCATGTCTCGGGTGCCGCATTCATGGTCGATGATGCCGGCCGCCATGAACAGCGATGCCTTGAAAATGGCGTGGTTGATGATGTGGAACACGCCGGCAACCACGGACATCGGCGTGCCCAGACCGAACAGCAGCGTGATGAGGCCAAGATGGCTGACCGTGGAATAGGCCAGCAGTCCCTTGAAATCGTTGCGGTGCAAGGCCATGTAGGCGCCGTAGACCAATGTGATGGCGCCGGTCGCGCTGACGGCAACGAGCCATGCCTCCGTTCCGGAAAGCACGGGGAACAGGCGTGCCAGCAGGAACACACCAGCCTTCACCATGGTTGCCGAGTGCAGATAGGCGGATACGGGGGTCGGTGCCGCCATCGCGTTCGGCAGCCAGAAATGGAACGGGAACTGGGCGGATTTGCTGAATGCGCCGAGTAGTATCAGCGTCAGAATGACGGGATAAAGCCGGCTGGCCCTGATGTCGTCAGCTGCCGAGAGGACAGAACTCAGCTCGTAACTGCCGACGATCTGGCCGAGCAGGATGACGCCGGCCAGCAGTGCCAGTCCGCCGCCGCCGGTCACGGCCAGCGCCATGCGGGCGGCGATTCTGGACTCCTGAGCTTCGGACTTGTAGGCGATGAGCAGAAAGGATGAGAGGCTGGTGACTTCCCAGAACATGACCAGCAGCAACAGGTTCTCGGACAGTACGATGCCGAGCATGGCCGACATGAACAGCAGCAGTTGGGCATAGAAGCGTCCGAGCCGGTCGTGCGGCGGCAGGTAGTAATAGGCGTAGAGGACGACGAGCAGGCCGATGCCGAGAATCAGCACGGAGAACAGCAGGCCTAGGCCATCAAGGCGGAAACCGAGATCGAGTCCGAAAGCCGGCAGCCATTCATGATGCGAGACGACTGTGGTTCCGCCCAACACGTCGACAAACAGCGGTGACAGAAGCGCCAGTGCGCCTGTCATGACGATGCCGGTAGCAGCGGCGGTCAAGCCGCGGCCGTAACGTTCGGCCAGTAGCGGCATGCCGATGCCGCAGAGGGCGATTAGCAGCGCCAGCGGCAGCAACAGCGAGGCAGGCAGCGTTTCAGTCATGCTGAGGTCCACGTCCGGACATGAAAGGCAAGCGGTTCAGGCAATTTTTTGTCTATTGATGGCTGCTTGGTCAATGAAGCTCCCGCAAGCGGAGCCGGCGATGACCTGCCGTATGGTGACGACTGGTCTGGCCTGTTCGTGCGGGATTATAACATGCAGGGACGGAGTGACCTGGCAGATATGCCTTGAAATTCGGGCGGGATTCCTCATCTAGTCGGTAACAGTCAATTATCTCAAGAGGACAACATGCGCTTCGACAAACTGACCACCAAATTCCAGGAGGCAATCGCCGATGCCCAGAGCATCGCGGTCGGCAACGACAATCCCAGCATCGAGCCACAGCACCTGCTGCAGGCCCTGCTGCAGCAGGAGGATGGCAGCACATCGTCCCTGCTTGGGCATGCCGGCGTCAATCTGCTGCCGCTGAGAGCGGCGCTGCAGCAGTCCATCAAGGATCTGCCCCGTATCGAGCATAATGCCGGTGAAGTCTCCATCTCGCGTGACCTGAACAACCTGCTCAACCTGACCGACAAATATGCGCAGCAGCGTGGTGACACCTATATCGCCAGCGAGATGTTCCTGCTGGCGTTGGCGGACGACAAGGGGACGACCGGCAGACTCCTGAAGCAGCACGGCCTCAGCCGGTCCGCGCTGGAAAAGGCCATAGATGCCGTGCGTGGCGGGGCGCAGGTGGACAGCTCGGATGCCGAAGGTCAGCGCGAAGCGTTGAAGAAGTACACACTGGATCTGACCGAGCGCGCCCGTCAGGGCAAGCTCGATCCGGTCATCGGACGTGACGACGAGATCCGCCGTGCGATCCAGGTGCTGCAGCGCCGCAGCAAGAACAACCCGGTGTTGATCGGTGAGCCTGGCGTAGGCAAGACCGCCATCGTCGAGGGGCTGGCGCAGCGCATCGTCAACGGCGAGGTGCCGGACACCCTGAAGGGTAAGCGCGTACTTTCTCTGGATCTGGCATCCCTTCTGGCAGGCGCCAAATACCGCGGCGAGTTCGAGGAACGGCTGAAGGCCGTGCTCAAGGAACTGGCGCAGGAGGAAGGGCGCAACATCGTCTTCATCGACGAGATCCACACCCTGGTCGGCGCCGGCAAGGCGGAGGGCGCCATGGATGCCGGCAACATGCTGAAGCCGGCGCTGGCGCGCGGCGAGCTGCACTGCATCGGCGCCACCACGTTGGATGAATACCGCAAGTACATCGAGAAGGATGCCGCGCTTGAACGCCGTTTCCAGAAGGTGCTGGTGGACGAGCCGAGCGTAGAGGCCACCATCGCCATCCTGCGCGGCCTGCAGGAGAAATATGAGCTGCACCACGGCGTCGAGATCACGGACCCGGCCATCGTGGCCGCAGCCGAACTGTCGCATCGCTATATTACCGACCGCTTTCTGCCGGATAAGGCCATCGACCTCATAGACGAGGCTGCGGCCCGCATCAAGATGGAGATCGATTCCAAGCCGGAAGCGATGGACAAGCTCGACCGTCGTCTTATCCAGCTCAAGATCGAGCGTGAGGCGATGAAGAAGGAAAAGGATGAAGCCTCGCAGAAGCGGCTCGCGCTGATCGAGCAGGAGATCTCCGAGCTCGAGCGCGAGTATGCCGACCTCGAGGAGATCTGGAAGGCAGAGAAGGCGCAGGTGCAGGGCTCCGCCCACGTCAAGGAGGAAATCGACCGTCTCAAGGCGCAGATGGCCGATCTGCAGCGCCAGGGCCAATATGACAAGCTGGCCGAGATCCAGTACGGCAGATTGCCGCAGCTGGAGGCCCAGCTCAGGCAGGCCGAGGCATCCGAGGGCAAGGAGCAGAAGCACAGGCTACTTCGCACCCAGGTCGGCGCCGAGGAGATCGCCGAGGTAGTGAGCCGTGCCACCAGCATCCCGGTATCGAAGATGATGCAGGGCGAGCGCGATAAGCTGCTGACGATGGAAGACAAACTGCACGAGCGCGTGGTGGGTCAGGACGAGGCCGTGCGTCTGGTGTCGGACGCCATCCGGCGCTCGCGTTCCGGTCTGTCAGACCCGAACCGTCCCTACGGGTCGTTCCTGTTCCTCGGTCCGACCGGCGTCGGCAAGACCGAACTGTGCAAGGCGCTGGCCAGCTTCCTGTTCGACAGCGAGGAGCATCTGATCCGCATCGACATGAGCGAGTTCATGGAGAAGCATTCCGTCGCCCGCCTAATCGGTGCGCCGCCTGGCTATGTCGGTTATGAGGAGGGCGGCTATCTGACCGAGGCGGTGCGCCGCCGGCCCTATAGCGTCATCCTGCTGGACGAGGTCGAGAAGGCGCATCCGGACGTGTTCAACGTGCTGCTGCAGGTGCTGGACGATGGCCGTCTGACCGATGGTCAGGGCCGTACCGTGGACTTCAAGAATACGGTCATCATCATGACCTCCAATCTCGGCAGCCAGATGATACAGAGCATGGCCGGCGATGACTATCAGGTCGTCAAGCTGGCCGTGATGGGCGAGGTGAAGACACACTTCCGTCCGGAATTCATCAACCGCATCGATGAGGTCGTGGTGTTCCATGCGCTGGGCGAGGAGCATGTGAAGTCGATTGCCAGAATCCAGCTGAAGCGTCTTGCCGAGCGGCTGGCGCAGATGGACATGCAGCTCGAGGTCAGTGACGCCGCGCTGAGCGAGATCGCAAATGCCGGTTTCGACCCGATCTACGGCGCAAGACCGCTGAAGCGCGCTATCCAGTCTGAGATCGAGAACCCGCTGGCGAAGGAGATCCTCAACGGCAACTTTACCGCCAAGGATACGGTCAAAGTGGATTTCAAGGGCGGCAAGATGATGTTCAGCAAGGCCTGAGGCCGGTACGGAAGGAGGAGGTATGCGCAGACTGTCGATCGGATTGCTTGGTGCAGCACTGGCTTCAGGCTGCGCGACCACCGCCTATCAGGAGCCGCAGATCCAGCGCATTTCCGCCGAGGAACTGGCGCAACTGATGCCTCCGCCGGTCGCTACGCTCAGTCTGGACGAGATCGTCGCGCTGACCAAGGCGGGTACGCCGCCTGACGACATCATCGCCAGGATCCGGGACAGCGGTTCCCAGTACGAACTGACGCCGTCCCAAGCGGTCGATCTGACGAGACAGGGCGTCGATGCCAAGGTGCTGGACTATATCCACGAGCGCCGGGAGCAGGCCCTGCGCGACAGCATGGCGGAAGAAATCAACAGGCGTGAACTGGAAAACCGCAAGGAGCAGGAACGCCTGAAACGGGAATACCAGCTGCGCTATACACCCTATTACCATCCCTGGTACGGCTATACGCCGTGGTGGCGGTTCCGTTATTACGGCCCCGGCTATTACTGGTAGCGGTATCCAATTCCGACCGTGTCGTCGGACCGGCCTGGACGGTAGTATCGTATTCCGGAATTTCCTTCCCTTGCATGCTCCGCTACACCCGACGCGGCGCGGTCGCTACGTTTCATCCGAACTCTGCGCCAGATCCCTGCGTACGGCAAGCCAGCGCATGTGGTTTGCGTAACGATGTCTGGCCTGCAGCCGCAGGTCGGTCAGGATGATCTCCAGCGTTTCTCCCAGTACCGTGACGATGCCCAGGATCGGGATGACCAGCATGAGCCCGGCGATGCCCGCGATCGCCTCGCCGACAAGAAACATCATCAGGGTCAGCAGCGGGTGGATGCGCAGACTCTTGCCGACGATGAGCGGCAGGAAGAACAGGTCATCCAGTGCGCGCAGCGCAATGAACAGGGTGATGACGCCGTAGACCAGCGGCAGGTTGCCGGGAAAGTCGGCCGCAATCACCATCATGACGACGGCAAAGCCGAGCAGTGGTCCCAGGTAGGGTATCCAGTTCAACACCGCCACCATGATGCCGAGCAGTAGGGGGGCGTTGAGTCCCAGCAACCAGAAGCCACAGGTCATGATCAGCGTGTCCAGCAGTGCCACCTTCATGAGACCGACGAAATAGATGCGGGCCGTACGGTCAACGGCATGCATCAGGTACAGGGTTTTCTCGAAGAATGCGTTCGGTACGGCGCCACCCAGCATCTTCCGCAGGCGTGCATGGTCCTTGAGCAGGAAGAAGCTGATGATGGGGGTCAGCAGCAGTGAGGGCAGCCATGTCGCGATGCCGAGGATGAAGTCGCCCAGATAGCGGTCGGAGAAATGCGTGGAGAAGTCCCGGAATCGCAGGTACAGGTTTTCGTCGAATTGCGCTTGTCTGAGGAAACCGAACTGTTCCTTGAAGGATTGCATCATGCTCTCGAGCAGGGTAGCCCCGCCGGCCAGATAGCGGGCGAGGGCCGTCTGCCATGCGTCGGCGTTGGCGATGGCGAGCGGGTAGAATGACAGTATGCAGATCGATATGACCAGCAGGAACAGACCACTCAGGCTGATGGCAGCGATGTTGCTGCTGACGCCGGCGAGTATCATGCGCCGCGCCAGTGGCTGCAGCATGTAGTAGAGAATGAGCGCGAGCAGGAAGGGAACGACCAGCCACAGCACCTTCTTGAACACGAACAGTAGCAGGCAGGTGACGGCCAGGATGCCGGCCCAGGTCAGCGGGCCCGGCACGCTGCGCAGGCTGGAGAATCCGTAGCCTTGCCGCAGCGGCGGAGTCTCGATTCTGTGGGCGGCGTCGCGCAGTATGCAGTGTTCCGAGATTTTTTTGGCAATGACCGGATGGGTCTGCAGTAGCCAGAGAAAGTCCGCGCGAAAGAGTACCGCCATGACGCAGTCCTCCATGGCGCGCGCCTGTGCGATGCGCGGCTGGTTTTCCAGCAGGGCGCGTTCGCCGAAGAACTGTCCAGGTGTGATTTCAGCCAGAATCTCGCCGCTGTCCTGTCGGCGAATCACGACCTTGCCCGACAGCAGAAAGTAGATGGCCTGACCATCCTCGCCCTGATCGAAGATGACCTCATTGCGTACGTAGGTGCGGTGATGCAGCAGGTCGTCCAGCGTGCGCAGCTCATGCGTGCTGAGGTCTGCGAACAGAGGCACTTCGCGCAACAGGGTCAAATGCGGTTCCTCGGGATGGCGGAGATGGCGCAATGGCATGTTTATTCTTGAATCTTGTTCAACAGGCACATCATATGCCTGCCGATGAATGCGCGGCAAGCGGCCGTGTCCATCAACGGTGGTTGCGTTTTCCCGGGAGCCGGGACCGCCTATAATCCTTATCTTCGATATCAGCAGGGAAGTTTCATGCGTCAGCTCACCCATCAGATCAGCATCGACACGAACGGCCGCCGCCTGTACGACATCACGCCGGAGGTGACCCGCTGGGCCAGCCAGAGCGGACTGGAAACCGGCCTGTTGACGCTCTACATCCAGCATACGTCCGCCAGCCTGCTGATCAACGAGAATTATGATTCCGATGTGTTGGTCGATATGGAGGCGTTCTTCGCAAGGCTGGTGCCGGACGGCGACCCGCTCTTCATCCATACTGCGGAGGGGCCGGATGACATGCCGGCCCATGTCCGTAGCGCGCTGACCCAGACCAGCCTGTCCATTCCCGTGCTGCAGGGGCGGGTTGCACTTGGGCAATGGCAAGGCATCTTTCTGTACGAGCACCGGCGTATGCGGCATACGCGGCGCGTGCTGCTACATCTGATCGGAGACTAGGAGACGATTTGTCGTCGGCCATGATGTGGATTCGCAGTTCGCGCTTGCGGCAAGCGAGCAGTCCATTCATTTTTCAGGTGTACAGAACATGAAGATTCCCGATTTTTCCATCTCCGCGATTCCCGGCATCGTGTTCGGCAACGGCACGCGCAGGCGACTTCCGGAACTGGCACGGCAGTTCGGCCGGACTGCCCTGTTGGTGACCGGGACGGCCTCGTTCCAGCGTTCGCCGGCCTGGCCGGAACTGTGTGCCGGTCTGCAGCAATGCGGCATGACGTTCGAGCACATAACGGTCAGCGGCGAGCCCTCGCCACAGATGGTGGATGAGGCCGCCCGGCGCTACCGCGCTGCCGCCATCGACGTAGTGATCGGCATCGGTGGTGGCAGTGTGCTGGATGTGGCCAAAGCCATCGCCGGACTGTTGCGCGTGCCGAACAGCGTTATGGATTTCCTGGAAGGCGTGGGGCCGGAACTACCCTATCAGGGGCCGTCCGTGCCGTTTATCGCGGTGCCGACCACAGCGGGCACCGGTTCGGAAGCGACCAAGAACGCCGTGCTCTCGCAACAGGGTGAGGGCGGTTTCAAGAAGTCGTTCCGTCACGATATGCTGGTGGCAAGACATGCCGTGCTCGATCCGGAACTGTTGGCGAGCTGTCCGCCAGCCCTGATTGCGGCGGACGGCATGGATGCCTTCACGCAACTGCTGGAATCCTACGTGTCGACCCGCGCCAACCCGTTTACGGACGCGCTCGCGCTTTCCGGCATCTATGCGGTGCGCGACAGTCTGCTCGGCTGGTATCGGCAGCAAGGCGATGTCGTGGAACATCGCGCCAACATGGCATATGCTGCGCTGCTGTCGGGGATCACGCTGGCGCAGGTCGGGCTCGGCTCGGTGCACGGCCTTGCCGCGCCGCTCGGTGCCTTCTTCCCAATCCCGCATGGCGTCGTCTGCGGCACGCTGGTGGCCGAATGTACGCGCGTCAACATCCGCCTGCTGCAGGTACGGGCGCAGGAAAGTCCGGCACTCCAGCGTTACGCACATGTCGGCAGGATACTGTCCGATGATATGGCGCTGAGCGAGCAACAGGGGCTGGATGCGCTGGTACGGGTGCTGGAAGACTGGACGGAACAGCTGACACTGCCGCGGCTGGGCGCCTATGGCATGCGCACGGAGGATATCCCGCGGGTCGTCGCCAATTGCCGCGGCAGCAGCATGAAAACCAACCCGCTCGTGCTCACCGATGACGAGGTGGCATCCATACTGCAGGCACGCCTGTGATGGTCATCGGATCTTTTGACGCCGCTATCGGGACGCTGCCTCGGAGTGGGCGATACCCGGACATGCCGGCTGTGTTGCCGGAACAGATGAGGGGTGGCGATGAGTGTGCCGCGCGACGTGCGTGATCTGCATGCCCAGCACGAAGCGGTGGCGATCGAATTGCGGCTGGCGGCCGCCAAGCGGAGCAGCTATCTGGGCGATGCCGTACTCGGCGCGATCGATGGTTGCGTGACGACCTTCGCCGTGGTTGCCGGCACCGCCGGCGCTGCCTTGCCGGCCAAGGTGGCGATCATCCTCGGCTTTGCCAATCTGGTGGCGGACGGCTTCAGCATGGCGGCGAGCAACTATCAACGTGCCAAAAGCGAGTGCCAGCTGCTCGAGCGTGCGCGTGCGGAGGAGGAGATGCACGTGCGCGAGGTGCCGGACGGGGAGCGCGAGGAGGTGCGCCAGATCTTTTATGCCAAGGGATTTCGCGGAGAGTTGCTGGAGGATATCGTGGCGGGGATCACCAGCAACCGCAAACTCTGGGTGGATACCATGCTGACCGAGGAGTTGGGATTGCGGCTGGATATGCCCGAGCCCAGGCTGGCGGCACTGGCGACCTTTGCCGGTTTCATGCTGGCCGGGCTGTTGCCGTTGTTGCCCTATCTCTTGCCCGGGCTGTCGCAAGCGCTGGTGTTTCCGCTCAGCGCCGCCGCGACTGCGGTGACGTTCATCGTCATCGGCACCCTCAAGGGACGCGTGCTGCGTCATCCGCCGTTGCGCTCGGGGCTGGAAACCTTGCTGGTCGGCGGTGCGGCAGCTGTCCTGGCGTATGCCGTCGGCATACTGCTGCGACAGCTGGTGGATACGACCTTCATCTGACACGGCCGGCACGGTCTGATGCCGGGCCGGCTAGTTCAGGAAACCCTGCTTCTGTAACGCCTTGCGCAGCGCATCCTCGATCAGCCGGTAGCCCTCGGCATTGGGGTGGATAGGATCGGATTTCAGTGCGTTTTTGGCCAGCACGTCGGAGAAGATGTTCTCGATCAGCGGCGTGCCGGTTTCCTTGGCCAGCTCGCGGTATAGCGCATGGTCGGACAGGCTGCCGACTGCTGCGCCGAACGGGCTGAATTCCGGAATGGCCAGCAATAGCGACTGGATGCCGTTGGCTCTGGCTTCGGTGAGGATGGCGCGCAGGTTGTCCTTGGTCTGCTGTTGCGGCACGCGGCGGATGAAGTCGTTGCCGCCCAGTTCGACGATCAGCAGATCGACTTCATGTTGTTCCAGCAGTGCGGGCAGGCGTTCCAGCCCGTCGGCGGAGGTGTCTCCCGGCACGCCGGCATTGATGATGTTCCAGCCGGTGTTTTTTGCCAGCAGGCTGGGGTAGTCCTCGCCCCTTGCCGCCCCGGTGCCGTAGCTCAGGCTGTCCCCCAGAATCAGTACGCTGGCTCCCTCGGGCAACGGTGGAAACTGTGGCCGGTCGCCGCAGGCCGCCAGCATCAGCGGCAGCAGGGCCATGGTCAACAGACGTTTAATACGGTCGAGCAAGTCGAATTCTCCTCTTTCTAACGCACTACACTCCAGCTGAGCGGGTCGAAAGGCTGGCTGCGGCGGCGTAGTTCGTAATACAGTCCCGGGCTTTCATTACCCCCGGTATTGCCGACTGCGGCAATGGTATCCCCACCCTTGACGTCATCGCCCAGCTTTTTCAGCAGCGACTGATTGTTGCCGTAGAGGCTCATGTAACCGTCGCCGTGATCGATAATGATGAGGTTGCCGAAACCGCGCAGCCAGTCGGCGAAGACCACGCTGCCTTTGGCGATCGCCTTCACTTCCGCACCTTCCTTGGCGCGGATGAACAAGCCCTTCCAGGACAGGCCCGTATCCTTGCGCGGGGCGCCGAAGCGATTGATGACATCGCCCTGTACCGGCAGGTTGAGTTTGCCTTTCAGTGAAGCGAAGTTACTGCCGTCATACTTGCTGGTGGGTAGCGCCTCATTGCGGGCGACCGCGGTGGATTTCTCGCCCTGCTTCTTCGTTGCGGCCTTGGACTGCTTGCGCTTGGCTTCGGCCTGCTCGCGTGCGATTTTTGCCAGACGCTCGACCAGATCGGACAGGCGTTTCTCATCGCGTTTGAGCTTGCTGATTTCGTTGCGCTGGTTCGCGATTTGGGTAGAGAGTTTCTTCAGCAGCTTGCTACGTTCGGTTTTCTGCGCTTGCAGCTGTCTGCGCTCCTCTTCCTGTGCCTGCTTAAGCTGTTCGATTTCGGCCAGTGCCGTCGTCGTCTTGCGGTTGATTTCCTCGACCTTTTCCAGATTGCGCTGCATGTCGACAATGAGGTCGGCGCGTGCTCTGGAAATATGGGAGAAATAGTGCAGCTGGCGGGCGATGGAGTTCGGGTCCTGTTGCCGCAGGAACAGTCGCAGGTGATTCTGCTGACCGTACAGATACTGCTGGTAAAGCTGGTTACCGAGCAGGTTGCGCTGAGTTTCCAGCGTCTCCCTCAGTTCCGCCTGCTGTTTCTCCAGCGATTGCAGTGTGCTGCGGTTCTGCCTTTCCTGCTGGGTAAGTTCATGCAATCGGCGATTGGCCTCGCTGATGGCCTTCTCGCTGTCGCGCAGCTCGTCGGCCGCGTCTTTGTGCGCGGCCCGCGAGCTGTTGAGTTCCTTGTTCAGGGCCTCGATTTTCTTCTGCAGCGCAGTCAGCTCGGCCTTGGACTGTTCTGCGTTGTTGGCTGCTGCCGGCCATGCGCTCAGCAGCATCGCCGATGGCAGCAAAAGCAGCGCTGCCAGATATAGGGGAGGGGATTGCCGGATCGCGTCTAGCAGATGCATCTAAGCCAGGGCATCGAATTCGATCAGAGGCCTGCCGGTCATTTCTGCCGGCTGTGCCAGACCCATCATCTTCAGCAGCGTCGGGGCGATGTCGGCGAGTGCACCGGTCTCGGCCAGTGTGGCCTTGCGGCCGATATAGACGAACGGCACGAGATTGGTGGTGTGCTGGGTATGCGGCTGATGATTGACCGTATCCAGCATCATCTCGACATTGCCGTGGTCGGCCGTGATGATGACTTCCGCCCCCGTTTCCTGGGCGGCGGCAACGATGCGGCCGATCGAGGCATCGACCGCTTCGACCGCCTTGATCGCTGCTTCCAGGATGCCGGAATGACCGACCATGTCGCAGTTGGCGTAATTGCAGATGATGGCGTCGTACTGTCTGCTGCGTATGGCTTCCTCCAGCCGGTCGGTGACTTCCGGGGCGCTCATCTCCGGTTGCAGGTCGTAGGTCGCGACCTGCGGCGACGGCACCAGAATGCGGTCCTCGCCGTCGAACACGCGTTCCTCACCGCCGTTGAAGAAGAACGTGACGTGCGGGTATTTCTCCGTCTCAGCGATACGCAGCTGTTTCAGGCCCAGATTGGCGACATATTCGCCGAAGGTATTGCGTACCTCGACCGGCGGGAAGATCGGCACTGCGGCCGTTTCCTTCTTGTCATGCAGGGTCAGTGTGAAGTATCCGGCCAGCTTGCGCACGTGGCGGCGATGGAAGCCGTCGAATTCCTCGGCAAGCAGGGCGTGTGTCAGCTGCCGGGCACGGTCGGAGCGGAAGTTCATCTGGACGACGACGTCGCCGTCTTCCAGATGCACCGGCTTTTCGTCTGCCGCGGCGATGGCTGTGGGTTTGATGAACTCGTCGTTCTCGCCGCGAGCATAGGCAGCCTGCAGCCCTTCGAGCGCGGTCGCGGCCCGATATTCGCTGATGCCTTCCGTGATCAGGTCATAGGCGGCTTCCACGCGCGGCCAGCGCTTGTCGCGGTCCATGGCGTAGAAGCGGCCGCAGATCGAGGCGATCTTGCCGCCGCCGAGCGCTGCAATATGGTCCTCCAGCCTTTCGATGTAGGGACCGGCGCTGACCGGCGGCGTGTCGCGGCCGTCAAGGAATGCGTGCACATAGACTTTCTGCAGGCCTTGTCTGACCGCCATTTCCAGCATGGCGTGGATATGGTCCTGGTGGCTGTGCACGCCGCCGTCCGACAGCAGACCGAAGATGTGTAGGGCCCTGTCGCTCGCCTTCAGCCGGTCGATGGCCTCGACCAGCAACGGGTTGCGGAAGAACTCGCCAGACTGGATCGACTGGTTGATGCGCTCAAAGTCCTGATACACCACGCGCCCAGCCCCTATGTTGAGGTGACCGACCTCGGAATTGCCCATCTGGCCGGAAGGCAGGCCGACGTAATGCTCCGAGGCGTTGATCAGCGTATGCGGGTAGGTGGCCCAAAGTCTGTCCCAGTTTGGCGTCCGTGCGAGGGCGATCGCATTGTCCTTGGTTTCTTCACGGTAGCCGAAACCATCAAGAATGAGGAGTATCACAGGGGTTGGCTTCATAATGCTCGACTTGCGTTTTTCGGATGAAATTACGATTGTATTATATTCCCGACCGGGGACGGACCGCGAATCGTCATCGGATTGCAATGCGTTTTGCCTGAATTCGGCGATAATGACGGGCTGCCGGATGGAGAGGTTTCCGTAGTTTTCAATTTCAAGAGGTGTGGAGTGGAATTCATTCTGAACAATCTGTTGCTGGTCGGTCTTGCTGTGATCTCCGGTCTCATGCTGATCTGGCCCGTGCTGCGTGGCAATGGCGGTGCGGTCACGGTGGCGCCTGCCGAGGCTGTCCTGCTCATTAATCGCAACAATGCGCTGGTGCTGGATGTGCGTGATGAAGCCGAGTTCGCCGCCGGGCACATCATGGGGGCGAGAAACATTCCCCTGGCCAGACTGGCGGAGCGAGTCGGTGAGATCGAGAAGTACAAGGAGCGGCCGCTGCTGGTCAATTGCCAGGGCGGGGTGCGTTCACTCAAGGCCTGCGACATTCTGCGCAGGCAGGGTTTCAGCCAGCTGCACAGTCTCGAAGGCGGCATCAATGCATGGGTGGCCGCCAAGCTCCCCGTCGTGAAGGACTGATCGTGGCCGAAGTCGTCATGTACACCAGCGCCTATTGTCCCTACTGCATGAATGCGGAACGGCTGCTGGAGAGCAAGGGGGTCAGCGTGACCAAGATCCGCGTTGACCTCGAACCAGAGCAGCGTGTCATCATGATGGAACGGACGGGGCGCCGGACGGTGCCGCAAATCTATATCGGCGACCGCCATATCGGCGGATTTGACGAATTGCGCGCGCTGGATCTCGCCGGCGGCCTCGATCCGCTTCTCGCTGGCTAGTAACCTTCCATGGTTTTGCATCGCGCGGTTTCAAAAGCCTGGTATAAGCAGTTAAAATAACGAACTGATTTTTCCGCGCTGCCGGCCTTGCCGGTACCGCTTAACATCCGGTGTCTGGGCAGGCCCTGGCACTCAATACATTTAGGAATCGTCATGGCAGAAGAACAGAACCAAGCAGCAGAGCAGCAAGCCGTTTTCGGCATCGAGAAGATTTACGTCAAGGATATTTCGCTCGAGATTCCCAATGCGCCGGAGGCCTTTCTCCAGCGCGAGGCTCCGCAGATCGGCATCGAGCTCAGCAATTCCGCGAAACGGCTGGAAGATGGTCTGTTCGACGTGACCATTACCGTCACCGTGACTGCCAAGATCGAAGACAAGACCATCTTCCTCGTGGAAGTGGCGCAGGCCGGCATCTTCCAGGCGCGCAACATCCCCGAACAGAATCTGGAGGGGCTGCTGGCCGTCACCTGCCCGAATATCCTGTTCCCGTATGCGCGCGAGGCGGTTTCCGATCTGGTCGTGCGTGCCGGATTCCCGCCCGTGCTGCTCAATCCGATCAATTTCGAGGCGCTTTACCTGCAGCAGAAGCAGCAACAGGCTGCCGCCGCGGAAGCGCAGGCCGACACCACACACTGAGCGTGAAGGCGCTGCACAGATATCTCATTTCCCTCATCCTTGTGCTGCTGCCGCTTGCGGCAGCAGCCACGGATTTCCGTTCGATCGCCGTGCCCAAGGCGGTGCTGTTCGATGCGCCGTCGGCGCAGGCGAAGAAACTTTATCTGCTATGGCAGGGGTATCCGGTCGAGATCATCGTCAATCTCGGCGACTGGGTGAAGGTGCGCGATCAGCATGGCAGCCTGACCTGGGTTGAGGCGAAAAATCTCAGTCAGGCGCGTACCGTGCTCGTCGTGCATGAGCAGGCGGACCTGCATCAGGCCCCGGATGCCGCTTCGGCGGTGGTGTCACGATTGCAGAAGGACGTGGTGCTCGAATACATGGAATTGCGCGGCGGCTGGGTCAAGGTCAGACATCGCGACGGCTTCGTCGGGTATGTTCCGGCCGTGGCGGTCTGGGGAGTATAGGCTTCCGGTGCGGAATTGCCGGACGGCAGGGGCGAAGCGAAAGTTGGCCTTGAAAAAAATCTCGGTTCTTGGCGCTGGTGCCTGGGGTACGGCACTGGCCATACAGTTCAGCCGGCGTCATCGCGTGGCATTATGGACACGCAGCGCAGCGGGCGCAGAAGAAATGCGGTCATCTGGCTGCAACCTCCGTTATCTCGGGGATTTCCCGTTCAATCAGAATCTTTCCGTTACTCATGATCTGGCCGAGGCCTTGTGCGATGCCGACCTGATCATTTCCGTCGTTCCTAGCTCCGGTTTTCGCCAGATGCTGCGTGAGGTCGGAAGTATCGGCGGTCGTGCCCCGCTGATATGGGCGTCCAAGGGACTGGAACCGGCAACGGCCAGACTGCCGTATGAAGTGGCACGCGATGAGCTGGGCGACAGCCGAGGTTGGGGCGTATTGTCCGGTCCCAGCTTCGCAGTGGAGCTGGCACGCGGGCTGCCGACCGCGGTCACGGTGGCAGCCGCAGACGCGGCGCTGGCTGCGGAGGTCGGGGCGCTGGTGCACGGCGGCAATCTTCGTGTCTATACCAGCCAGGATGTCATCGGAGTGTCGGTCGGTGGTGCGGTCAAGAATGTCATGGCCATCGCCGCCGGTATCAGCGACGGCATGCAGTTCGGCAGCAATGCGCGAGCCGCGCTGCTGACGCGCGGACTTGCCGAAATGACGCGCTTCGGCGTGGCCTTGGGTGGCTGCCGGGAAACCTTCATGGGCCTGACCGGTGCCGGCGACCTGATACTGACCTGCACCGGCGAGTATTCGCGCAATCGTGAAGTCGGCCTGCGGCTTGCCCGCGGACAGACGCTGGAACAGATACTGCAGGAGCTCGGACATGTGGCCGAGGGAGTACATACGGCGCGGGAGGTGTACCGCAGGGCAACGGAGCTGGGTGTGGAAATGCCGATCACGCACGAGGTCAATCAGGTGCTGTCGCACGGCCAGACGCCGCGAATCGCCGTGGAGAACCTGCTGCGTCGCGAGCAGAAGCAGGAGACGGTCTGAACCGGGCTGACATGCCGAGGCTTGATGCTACGAGGCAATGGCGGAAAAGATTCGGCGGGCATCGAAAAACTTTGGTATGATTGCGCCGCCGCACGACGGGTGCATTTCCTGATGCAATTCTGAATCCTACGAATCGGAAAGCAGAACTCTCAATGAAGCTCAAGAACTTTACCAAGATCGAACGCGCGACCAAGAAGAGCAGGCGTGAAACAGCTAGACTGGGCGTGGGGCTGCTTTTCATCGTCGGCATCATGTTATATACCGCGCTGGCAAATACCGGCACCGGGCCGCACAGCACCCTGCTGGTGGTTGCTGCCATGATCGGTGGTTATATGGCCATGAATATCGGCGCCAACGATGTCGCCAACAACGTCGGTCCCGCGGTCGGCTCGCGCGCCATCACGATGGGTGGCGCCATCCTGCTCGCCGCCGTGTTCGAGGTCATGGGTGCGCTGATCGCCGGCGGGGACGTCGTCTCCACCATCCGTGGCGGCATCATCGAACAGGCTGCCATTGCGAGCAGCGACAATTTCGTTCTACTGATGATTTCCGCCCTGCTGGCCGGGGCATTGTGGCTCAACTTCGCCACCGCGGTCGGAGCGCCGGTCTCGACCACGCATTCCATTGTCGGTGCCGTACTTGGTGCCGGCATCGCGGCTGGCGGCATCACGGCCGCCAATTGGGGGACCATGGGCGGTATTGCCGCCAGCTGGGTGGTCTCACCGGTACTAGGCGGCGTCATTGCGGCCGGATTCCTGTTCTGGATCAAGCGTGCCATCACCTATCAATCCGACATGGTGGTTGCCGCCCAGCGTACGGTGCCCATACTGGTCGGCCTCATGGCATTCGCGTTTACAACCTACCTGATACTCAAGGGGCTGAACAAGGTGTGGAAGGTGGACTTCCTGCCTGCCTGCCTGCTTGGGGCTGCGCTTGGTATCGTGATTTGGCAGTGGCTCGGCAGATTAATGCGCCGTCGCACACATCTCTATAGCAACACGAAGGAAAGCATCAATTCCATGTTCACCGTGCCGCTCATTTTTGCCGCGGCATTGCTCAGTTTCGCTCATGGCGCCAATGACGTGGCGAACGCCGTCGGTCCGCTTGCGGCTATCGCCGATACGATTGCCAATGAGGGCGTGACCGATCAGGCCAGCATTCCATTCTGGGTCATGATGGTGGGGGCGCTCGGCATTGCCATCGGCCTTGCGCTCTATGGGCCTAAGCTGATCCGCACTGTCGGCGACGAGATTACCGAACTCGACCAGATGCGCGCATTCTGCATCGCCATGTCCGCCGCGGTCACCGTCATCGTTGCGTCGCAGCTTGGCCTGCCGGTCAGCTCGACGCATATTGCGCTGGGCGGCATTTTCGGTGTCGGTTTCCTGCGGGAGTTCATCAAGACAAACTATTCGCAGATGGTCGAAGAGATCAAGCAGCACCACCTGGGCGCCGATAAGGAGGTTGTCGAAGCCTTTCTCGACCGCTTCGCCAAGGCGAGTATCAAGGAAAAACGCGAGCTGCTGGATCAGCTGAAGGCACGTACAGCCCAGGCGGACCTGTCCAAATCCGAGCGCAAGCGCATGCGCAAGCTGTACAAGCATGAACTGGTCAAGCGCACCGCCGTGTTCAAGATCATTGCCGCCTGGATCATCACCGTGCCGGTTTCCGCATTCATGGCCGCCATGCTGTACTACATGATTTTCGGTCTGATGAATTCCTGAGAAGGCAGCATTCTGTCTGCAACAGGCGGCGACCGAAGGCGGTTGCCGCAATCCCTGGCACGTCGGGTCAGATCAAAGAGTTTGCCGGCGTCGCTCCATCAGACCGGCAACGATGATGCCGGTCTCGTAGAGGAACCAAAGCGGAACGGCGAGCATGAACTGGGAAATGATATCCGGCGGAGTGAAAATCGCCCCCAGCACGAAAGCGCCGACAATCACATAGGGTCTTGCCTCGCGTAGGGAGACGACGTGAACGACTCCGGTGAGCGCCAGCAGAACGACGGCCACCGGCACTTCGAATGCCAGACCGAATGCAATGTAGAGCGTCATGGCAAATTCCAGATACTTGCCGATGTCCGTCATCACGGCAACACCATCCGGTGCCGTGCCTGCAATGAAGCCGAATACGACGGGAAATACCAGAAAATGCGCGAATGCCATACCGCAGATGAACAGCATGAAACTGGAAAACACCAACGGTGCGATCAGGCGCCGCTCGTTGCGGTAAAGACCGGGGGCGACGAAGGCCCAGATCTGATATAGCGTATGCGGGGCCGCCAGCATGAAGGCGGCAAGCAGCACGGCCTTCAGCGGTACGAAGAATGGCGTGGTGACGTCCGTTGCCACCATTTGTCCGCCCGCAGGGAGACTGTGCAGCAGAGGTGCTGCAAGAAACCGATAGATCTCGTTGGCGAATGGGAGCAGTGCGAGTGAGACGAGCAATAGGCCAACGAGAATGCGTAACATGCGGCTACGCAGCTCGAGCAGATGCGGGATGAGACTGCCGGCAGCGCTCAATCGGCAAGACTCCGCCTGTGCTGCACTGGTGCAGTCGGTTCCATGACATCTGCATTGGCCGCCTCATGCACCGGCAGTCCCGGATCGTGTTGCGGCTGGCTGTGGTCTATGACCTGGCCGACCTGATAGGTCGGCAGTCCGATTTCCGCATTCCGACGCAGCTCATCCTGCAGGCGTTGCATGTCCTCCAGACGCAGTTCATTGTCGATGTCGGCCTTGATCGCGTTCGTGTAGCGCTGGATATGGCCGACGAGGCGGCCTGCGCTACGCGCGATTTTCGGCAGCTTCTCGGGACCGATCACGACCAGCGCGACTATGGCGATGACGATGAGTTCGGAAAAGGCAAGATCAAACATGACCGGACTTCCTTGATCAGCGTACCTGCCGGTGAGCCGATTCCTGTTCAATGTTGGCGGCATGGGCGGTGCCGTCGATGATGGGCGCGGCATTGCCTTCATTGACGGCTCGCTTGAAGTTCTTGACCGCTTCGCCGACATCGCCACCCACATTGCGCAGTTTCTTCGTGCCGAAAACCAGGGCAACGATGACAAGTACGATCAACCAGTGCCAGATGCTGAAAGTTCCCATTTGCAGTTCTCCTTGGTACGGGTTCTTCAGTGCCTGGGTGCACCGGCCCGATCGGATTGATGAATAATATCCGCGACCGGATATGACGGCCGCATGACGAATCAATGGCTGAATGTACGTGCGCGCTCCAGGGTCTCGTTCGGGCATTCGCCGAATAGTTCACGGTAGTAGCGGGAGAACAGGCTCATATGCCAGAAGCCCCATTTCGAGGCCACATTGGCAATGGTCGAAACCTGATAGGGCGAAGACTGCAACTCTGCCCGTACCCGATGCAGACGAACGTTTCTCATGTAGGCTACCGGCGTTACGCCAAGCACACGGGCGAATGCGTGATTTAACGTGCGGCGGCTGATACGCAGCGTAGTGCACAGTTCACCTATGGTGAGCGGGTAGCCCTGGCTTGACAGGGTCAGTTCGCGCACGCGGTTGACGATGTATCGATGGACGCGCTGGTCGTGGTGATGCGAATGCTGGTTCTCCTTGGCATGCATCAGTGCCTGCAGGCAGGTTGACATCAGATCGTCTTCGAAGTGATGCCAGATCTGCTCGATATTGTCACTCTCACAGAGATTGGCAAAGTAATCCATGCCGCCGCCCACGGCCGCCAGCATGCGGTTGACGACCTCCGGATGTATGGATTCTACCGGCTTGATGTTGTCCATGATCTTGTCGAGGTCGATCCATTCCACTTTCTGCGCATATTCCTCCAGACGTTTTGCCGAAATGACGGCGACCGTGATTTCGGAAAGATGCGAGGTACGGAACAGCAGTTCGGCATTCTTGTCCAGTGTGATCAGTGAGTTTTCCCGGACAGGCAGCAACCCCCAGGTGGAATCGCTGTCGATGATGGTCGGCAGGCCGATGACATAGCTATCGGCGGGGGCGCTGGCGATCTGGTCCACGGCCCGGTTCATCGTTTCACGGAACAGTTGTATGCCATGGCAGCTCACGCTGGTCACTGAGCCGGAAAACACACCCTTGTCCAGTTGCGTGTAATCCTGCATCCAATACGGTAACGCTTCAGCCTGCTGTAGCACATCGCTCGATGTGCGCTGTACCTTGTGTATGGAGTAACGGTCGGCAGCGACCGTGTTCAGGAAGTCTTCCTGGAAACTCATTGCGCTTCTCCTCAATTCTTGGCCCTTCGAACTTCGTGGTTCGATTTTTCTTGTGTGTCGGCCTGTCTGGTTATCGCCGCCGTAGTCGGCAGTGTATGTGTATCTCCAGATTATGGAAACGAATGTACACAGGCGTGACGAATAGGGGTAGCAAAAATCGGCAACAGCGGGTTCCTGGGTAAGTGATTAAAACATATGCCGATTTTTGCTACGCCGAATGTCAGGTTATGGCTATTGTCGCACCTGTTTCCGGACCGGACGAGACTTGTCCTTTACAGTTTTCTGCCGGTTCGGGTGTGATCGTTCGCATATAACAGGGAAGCCATATGAAGAAAAAATTCATGATTGCAGCGCTGTTCGGTTTGGGAAGTGCGTTACCGCTCATGTCGATGGCGCAGGAGTTGGAGGGTAGTGAAACGGACCATGAGCTCTCTGCCAATATCGGCCTGTTCAGCCAATATGTATGGCGCGGCATGACGCAGAGTGAGAAACAGCCGGCCTTGCAGGGCGGCATCGACTATGCGCATGTCAGTGGCTTTTATCTCGGCGCATGGGCTTCCAATGTCAGATGGCCGAGAGCAGGGGAGGATGATGCATCGCTCTACCGATCGGGCGGCACCGTCGAGCTCGACCTGTATGGTGGCTATGGCGGCAACATCGGTGAAACCGGCATCGGATATGACGTCGGCGTCATTCAGTATCTTTTTCCCGGCAGTTGGCGCTCCGGCAACCCGCGCGCAAACGCAACGGAACTCTATGCCGGGATCAGTTATGGCTGGCTGTCCGCCAGGTACTCGCATGTCGTGTCTGGCGATGCCTGGGGGTTCGACGACGCCAGAGGAACGGGCTACTACGAGGTGAATGCGGATATCCCGCTCTGGGACAGCGGCTTCGCGCTCAACCTTCATGTCGGCAGTTTCAGGTTTGCAGGCAGATCCGGAGGTATCGGCAATGATGAATACGACTACGAGGACTGGAAGATCGGCCTGACCAGGTCTTGGGATAACGGCATCGTGGCAGGCGGGTACTGGACGGACAACAATGCCGATACCGACGACGGCTGGAGCAAGAGGATGACCGAGAGTCAATTGACTCTGTTCATACAGAAGGTGTTCTAGCCTGACTCGATGAGAATCTCGTGCAAGGCCTTCGCCCGAAGGGGTGGAGGCCTTTTTCCATTCTGCGACAGCAGATACCGGGCATGTCTTGAGCGGCATCACGCGGACTCTTCGGGCGAGCCTCACAAGGCAAGGGTTGGTGATGCGCATTAGGGTGGATAGCAAAAATTGGCAAGACCTCACTGCCTGGATGAAGGCATGCCAATTCTTGCTACGGTCGCCGATGAGGTCATCGCTATAGTTGGCTCGTAACAGTTTTTTACAAGTTTCCCATAAACAAGTTACTGGGGCTTAAGGCCCGAGGAGGAAAGCGTGAGCATGAAGACAGAGGCCGGTTTCTACCGCCAACTGACTCCGGGTGGGGTCGAAGTGGCCTGTGTGCCGGATGCGGTCAGTTTCTCAGAACCCAAATCGGCTACCGTCAGATTTCTGATCATGGTAGCCGCCGTTGCAACCGGCGTTATCGGTGCGGGCCTGATGGATGGCCGCATGGAGAATGCCGAGGCGCTGCAATGGATGTTTCTGGCATTGACGTTTGCGGGTGGACTTCTATCCACATGGTCGCCCTGTGGTTATTCCAGTCTGAGTCTGCTGCGCCCTGCCGGTCATTACTCGTTTGCGTCGGTCATGCGCTGGACGCCGACATTCATCGCGCATGCACTGGGCTATGCGATAGGCGCCCTGGTCCTGGGCGGCATGCTGGGGTTGGTGGGTTGGCTATTGTTCGGGCAGGTGTCGTTCGATTACATGGTTGTCGGCCTTTCCATCCTGGCGCTCGGCTACGGTGCGCATCAGCTCGGCTTTCTCAAGATGCCGTATCCGCAGCGGCGCGCCCAGGTGCCGCATGATGCCCGTTTCCGTTTTCGTTCATCCGTCATCGGGCTGCTCTACGGCTATGCACTTGGCATGAACTATCTGACCTACGTGCAGACGCCGATTCTTTACATCGTCACCGGCGTTGCGCTGTTCAGCGCTGACGTCATGACCGCCATTGCCATCATTGCCGTGTTCAACATCGGCCGTTGTCTGCCGGTCGCGATCAATTTCCTGCCGGTTCGCAACGTGACCGTCCAGGCATGGCTGGCGCGGTGGCAGGAACGCGCCGTGGAGGTGGATGGATTCCTTCTGCTGTCAGCGGGAACCACAGTCATCGTGCTGCAGGTTCTGTGAGAGCAGGCGGGGTGTTGTGTAAGCGCAGTCATTTAAATCATCAACAAGGTTTGGAGGAGTTATGACAAAGACAAACAGTCAACTGATATCCGGGCAGCCATGGGGGGTACGCCGTCTGGCGGGGCATATCGCTTCGATTGCTGCGCTGACGATGGCGCAGACTGCACTGGCAGGTGCGCCGGCCGGGCTCGACAGTCTTGCGACCACGCCGCTGCAGGACAAGGTGTCCATCGAAGTGGCACCGCCGAGTGATTCCAAGCGCGTCTATGTGGTCGATCCGGGACACTTCAACATGACGTCCGTCGTCTTTACTATCGACGGTAAAAACAACAAGCTGCTCGGCATGACGGACGCCACCAAGCTGCCGAACGCCATGGTCACCAGCGACGGCAAGCGTCTGGTGATTGCAAACACCATGTATTCCCGCGTCGCTCGCGGCAAGCGTGATGACTATGTCGAAGTGATTGATACGAGCACTCACGACCCCGTCGCCGATATCGACATTCCCGAGGGACGTTTCCTTATTCAGATCATGGACAAGATGGCGGCACTGAGTACTGACGATAGACACATGTTCTACTATCAGTTCTCACCGACGCCGGGTGTCGGCATGGTCGATCTGCAGAAGAAGACATTCGTGAAGACACTGGAGGTGCCGGACTGCTACTACGTCTTCCCGGCACCGAAGCAGAACTTCTACATGCACTGCCGTGACGGTTCCATGCTGCAGGTAACCTATGACGACCAGGGCAACAGCAAGCAGAAGACCCACAAGCCGTTCCGTTCGGAGAAGGATTTTCTGATGAACAATCCGTACTACTCGGTGACGAACAACCGGCTTGTCTGGCCCAACTACGAAGGCCGCATTTTCCAGGCCAAGCTCACCGCATCCGGGGCCGAGTATCTGAAGCCGATCGAGATCTTCACCGAGAAGGAGAAGGCCGAGAAGTGGCGTCCGGGTGGCTGGCAGCCCGTCGCCTATCACAAGGATCGCAACGAGATCTACCTGCTCGCGGATCAGCGCGAAAAGTGGACGCACAAGACGCCTAGCCGTTTCGTCATCGTGGCGGATGCAACGACCGGCAAACGGCTGCGCAAGATTGAGCTGAAGCATGACATCGATGCGATTGCCGTCAGTCAGGACAAGGATCCGTATCTCTACGCAGTGGATACGATCGAAAGGACGCTGCATACGTTCGATGCCAAGACTGGCAAGCATCTCGGCTCCATTGATGAGCTGGGCAAGGCTCCGGTGATGCTGGTCGTCGCAGACAAGTGAGGATGCCATGAGCTCAATCATTCATGATCCTGTGACATTGACACTGGCCTCGCTGTTTCTCGGGCTGGTGCTGGCTGCAGCGTCGATCCCGAAGATCCGCAATGCGGACGAGTTCCAGGGTGTGGTGGAGAACTATCGCCTGCTGCCGGAATTCATGGTCATGCCGTTCTCGCGACTGCTTCCATGGGTCGAACTTGCATGTGCGGTAGCACTGCTGCTGCCGGCCTTGCGCGAGGTGGCGGCATGGGTGGCTGCCGGACTGTTCGTGATGTTTGCGCTGGCGCTGGCAATCAACGTCGGACGCGGCAGAACGCATATCGATTGCGGCTGTGTGCGACGCCCTGCCAGCAAGAGCCATATCGGCATGTTTCATGTGATGCGTGCACTGGCGTTGGCAGGGGTGGCGCTCTATCTGGCCGTCGTGCCAGTGGATCCGGCGAGCATTTCGCCCTATGCCTGGATGGTCGGTGCCGCTTCCGCAGCCATGCTGACGATGCTGTATCTGACCGCAGACACGATGGTCGGGCTCCCGGATGCTCGTGTATCAAAACACTAGATCTTCATATTCAAAGGAACTTTAAAAATGAGTGCTGAAATACTGATTGCTTCCAACGTGCTCCTGTGGGCCGGCTTTCTGACACTTGCCGCGCTGATGCTGGGGGTTGTCCGCCAGATCGGTCTGCTGCATGAACGTTCCGCTCCGCTGGGCGCCATGATGCTGGATCACGGACCGGATGTGGGCGAGCGCTCGCCGGTCTTCAATGTGAAGACTTTCGACGGCGAGTCGCTGATCGTCGGTCGCGCCATCACACCGGGTCGTCCTAGTCTCTTGATGTTCACGGGGCCGTCCTGCCCGGTCTGCGCCAAGATCCTTCCGATCGTGCGCTCCGTGGCGGCGACTGAAGGTGCCGACGTCATCCTGATCAGTGACGGTACGACTGCCGAGCACCGCGAGTTCCTGCGGCAGCATCCACTGGAGGACGAGCGTTATGTCGTCTCTGCCGAGATCGGCATGAAGTATCAGGTTTCCAAGGTGCCTTATGGCGTGCTGCTCGACCAGGACGGCGTGATTCTGGCCAAAGGCCTGTGCAATTCACGCGAGCATGTCGAGAGCCTGTTCGAAACCATACGCCTCGGCCATCCGACACTGCAAAGCTATCTGAAGAACAGCACGGCGATAGCAGCGGATGCCGGACACAACCACGTGCACTAATACCATCCATTCGTCAGAACATTTTGGAAAAGGGAACCGATTATGAAAAAGAACTCTGGATTCGATTCAGCCATCGAGAAACTGACCCGTATTACCGCCAGCAGAACCGGTCGTCGCAGCTTCATCGGTAAGGTGGGCGGCTTCATCGCCGGTACCGCGCTGCTGCCGCTGCTGCCGGTGGATAGACGCGGACGTCTGAATCAGGCGCATGCCGCCAGCGTGAACAGCATGACGCGCGAAGGCTGGAAACCGCAGGACAAGGATCCCAAGTCCTGCGATTACTGGCGTCACTGTGCCATCGACGGCAACGTCTGTGACTGCTGCGGCGGTACGCTGACCTCGTGCCCGCCTGGAACGACCCTGGCATCGGCTTCCTGGGTCGCGAGCTGCTACAACCCCGGTGACGGCATGAACTACCTGATTGCCTATCGCGACTGCTGCGGCAAGCAGACCTGCGGTCGTTGCGGCTGCGTCAACACCGAGGGCGAATTGCCGATTTACCGTCCTGAGCTGAACAACGACATCGTCTGGTGTTTCGGCGCAGATAACGACAACATGACCTATCATTGCACCATCTCTCCTGTGGTCGGCAAGGCAAGCTGAGGAGATTGATGCCATGCGTCTCGGTGGCCTGTTGCTGATGTTGGGCCTGCTGGTGCCGGTCGGTATCGGTCAGGCTGCCGATCCCGTCACGCGGGAAGCCTTCCGGCGACCCGCGGACATCCCTTCGCCACCTTCCAATCCGCTGACAGCGGAAAAGGCGGCGCTCGGAAAGATGCTGTTTTTTGATCCCAGGCTTTCACGGGATCGAACCATGTCCTGCGCGACCTGTCACGCGCCGGACAAACGCTGGAGCGACGGACGCATGCCGCCGCTGGGGGCGGAGCATGTCGCCAATGCACGTCGCACGCCGACGGTGCTGAACAGTGCGTGGCTCAATGCCCTGATGTGGGATGGTCGCGCTGCTTCGCTCGAGGCACAGGCGATGCTGCCGATCACGACACCGCATGAAATGAATTTCGATATGCCGGCGTTGCTGGAGCGTCTGCGGCAGATCGAGGGATATCGTCCGCATTTTGCCGGGGCGTTCGGTGATGGCACCATCAGCCAGGAGCGGGTGACGCAGGCTCTCGCCAGTTTCCAGAGAACTCTGGTATCGAATGCAGCTCCGTTCGACCGCTGGGTGGAGGGGGATGAATCCGCAATCAGCGCAAGTGCGAAGCGGGGTTTCTGCCTGTTTACCGGAAAGGCGAACTGTGTGTCATGCCACAAGTCATGGCGTTTCACGGACGACAGTTTCCATGACATCGGACTATCCAGTCCGGATCCCGGCCGCGGCGCCCATGTACCGATCACACCGATGCAGTTTGCGTTCAAGACGCCATCGCTGCGAGACCTGCCAATCACGGGGCCGTACATGCATGATGGTTCCATGTTCAGCCTAGAGGAGGTCATCAGACACTACGAAGATGGAGGCATAGCGCGTAAGAGCCGTTCGGCCGAGATGAAACCGTTTCAGTTGACGGATGAGGAGCGGCAAGCGCTCATCGATTTCCTGCGGACGCTGGATGGCGGGCCACTGGTAGTGGAGGCGCCCAGGTTACCGGAGTGAAGCATATGATTCGCAACATGAAGGAAGGAATACGCCGGGGCAACTTGCTCGTGATGCAGGTGATGACGGCATGCATGCTGACTGTCCTGTGTGCCATGCAGCCGGCTCAGGCGGAAGGGGCACCGCAGCACAGGATGATTCTGTCGCATCACGAGTTCGAACCATGGGACTTCACGCCCAAGGTGGGGGACCGTATCGAGATCGTCAATACATCGGATATCGTACACAGCATTTACATCACGTACCCGGACGGTGCTGTGCTCACGCTCGGGGATGTGCAGCTGCCCGGGCAGTCCGTAATCTGGGAAGTGCCAGCGGCAGGGGAGTATCTCTTCAAATGCTGGATTCATCCCGTCATCAATGCCAGGATGCAGGTGCAGCCTGACTAGTTATCGAAGGGCAGACCATGGATAAGGAATCACCATCCTTTTCTGCCGAGACGGAACCACCACGGCGCAGGGTCTTCCGTCAGGCGATGCGCCGCCTGGGCGCCATGGTCGTCGGTACCGTAGTCGGACATGCCCTGATCAGTTCCCGCTCGGCGCGCGCTGCGCATCTGCTGCGGCCACCGGGGGCTTTGCCGGAGAAACGGTTCGATGCGGCCTGTATCCGTTGCGGGCTTTGCGTCGAGGATTGTCCGTTCGATATCCTGCGTCTTGCGACCTGGGAGGATCCGGCTCCCCTTGGCACGCCGGTGTTCGAAGCGCGCAAGAACCCGTGCTACATGTGCCGGGACATTCCCTGCGTGAAGGCATGCCCGACCGGTGCGCTCGATCCGCGATTGACCGACATCCGCAAGGCGGACATGGGGGTTGCCGTACTGGTCGATACCATCAACTGCCTGAACTACAAGGGGCTGAATTGCAGCATCTGCGTGCGAGTCTGTCCGGTTCGCGGAGAGGCGATCTATCTCAAACCGATCACGACCGAGCTCGGTGCATTGCAGATCCCTACGGTCAATCCTGACAAATGCACGGGTTGCGGGACATGCGAGAAGCACTGCGTGATCGCGGAGACGGCCATTCGTGTACTGCCGCGCGAACTGGGGCTGGGTAAATCCGGCACCAACGATGCGGGGCGGGGGATGGGGGTATGATGGGCGCTCGACTGATGAACGGTCTGCGCTTTCTCTATGGTCGCCGCTGGTTACTGTCACGACGGGCAGTTCAGATTTTCATCGTCCTCGCATTCGCCGTCGAGTTCCCCGGCATCGGACGGATCGCAGCCGGCAACCTGTCATCCAGCCGCTGGTTCGACGCGCTCTCGCTGACCGATCCTTTCGTCATGCTGCAAAGTCTGCTGGCGGGTGCGCCGATTGGGTTGACGGCGCTGGTCGGCGCGGCGATCGTCATCGCCTTTTCCGCCATTGTCGGTGGCCGTGTCTATTGCAGCTGGGTGTGTCCGATCAATATGGTCACGGATGCGGCCTACTGGTTACGGCAAAAACTGAATATCAAGGGCAATATGAGCATGCCGCGCCAGCTGCGCAATGCGATACTGGCCGTAGCCTTGCTGCTGTCCATGCTGACAGCAACGGTGGCATGGGAAATCATCAACCCGATCACATTGCTGCAGCGCGAAATCATGTGGACTTCCGCTGCTGGCGTGACCATGTTGCTTGGTTTTTTCCTGTTCGATCTGCTGGTCAGCCGCCGCGGCTGGTGCGGGCATCTGTGTCCGGTCGGCGCGTTCTATGCATTGCTCGGTCGCTATGGGCAGCTGCGCGTGACGGCGACGCATGCCGGCTCCTGCACGGCATGTTCCAGCTGTGTTTGCGTCTGTCCGGAACCGCATGTGCTGGCGCCTCTGGTGGCACAGGAGGCCGGTTCCGTGACATCGGGCGATTGTACCCGTTGCGGCGCCTGTCTCGATGCCTGTTCCAGCGGCGCGTTGGGCATGAGGCTGCATGTCGGCAAGAAGAACACGCTGTGCGGCATCCCTGTCGTCACTGAACGAAATCCATAGGATCGGTGCTGACCGCACCGCCCAGCAGGCATCATGTACCGCATGTCGGCCGAAACGGCGAGGCGCTTATCCAGACGAAAAAATGCGGGGCAATGCCCCGCGCAAGACCTTGAGCACAACAGATGCTACAGGGAGGTTACAAGGAGATGATCCACTGCACGACTTGTCTGATTTCGGCGTCGCTCAGATTCTCCGCCTGAGGCGGCATGGGCAGCACTCCCCAGACACCGCGACCACCTTTCTTGATCTTTTCGACTAGGTGCGCTTCTGCGTCCGGCTTGTTCTTGTAATGACTGGCGATGTTCATGAGTGCAGGGCCAAGCTTGTCCCGACCATCCATGCTGTGACAGGCGACACAGCCTCCCTTCTGCAGCAGAGCGGAAGCATCGGCCAGCGCACCATGAGAAGCGAGGCCAAGCACGGCAACCAGTAAGATTCTTAACATTTTTTTCTCCATGACGATCCTCATAAGTGATTGATGGCGTATTGAATTCTATTCAGGCATTTCTGGACCAGGTAGCAAGAATCGGCATAGGTTGCGGGCATGTAGTCCAAGGGTCAGTGGAGCAACTGTCACGAATGAGAGTGTAGGGAAGACGGCGATTCGGCAATCGGATTTTCGGCTTGAGGTATGACACGCATGATGTCATATGACGCGGCATTATATTCATATAAGTTATGAATATTGGACTTTATATTCATATCAGAACTATTATGCCGCAAAGTCATCGAGGTGCATTGTGAGCGATAGTGTTCTAGACGTTGTCGAGGCCCGTCATGTCGGGCAAAAGTCCAAGCCAATCTTTACCTTTCCGAATCCCCAGCAGATCAGTCTGTCCGTCCGGGCAAGCGCCCTGGTATTCGAGGATCCCGAGTCGCAGCGGCTTTTGTCGCTGATCGAACGGGTGGCACCAAGCAATGCGACAGCTTTTATCATGGGGGAAACCGGTACCGGCAAGGAGCTGGTCGCACGGCATATCCATGCGCTGAGTCCGCGCAGGCAGGGACCGTTTGCTGCCATCAATTGCGGAGCCTTCTCGGAAACTTTGGTGGAAAGCGAGCTGTTCGGACATGAACGCGGCGCCTTCACGGGAGCTGTGGCAGCGAAGCCGGGATGGTTCGAGAGCGCCAACGGCGGCACGCTGTTTCTGGATGAGATAGGCGACTTGCCGCTTTCCACGCAGGTCAAGCTGCTGCGGGTGTTGCAGGAGCGGGAGATCGTGCGCGTAGGGTCGCGCAAGCCGGTGCCGATCGACGTGCGTCTGGTGGCGGCAACCAACGTGGACTTGGAGGAGGCAGTCAAGGCCGGCCGTTTCCGGGAGGACCTCTATTACCGGATCAATGTCGTGCCCATTCAGCTGGCGCCGCTGCGCAACCGGCCGGGTGACATCATTCCGCTGACGCGCCACTTCATCTCGACCTACAAGGACAGGCTGCGTACCTCCGAGCCCAAACTGCTTCCGGAAACCATTGCAGCTCTTTTGGCCTATCCATGGCCGGGCAACATCCGTGAGCTTGAGAACGTTATCCATAGAGCTCTGCTGGTCTGCAACGGTCATGAGCTGCGTCCATCGGACCTCAACCTGCCGACCATCAGCCTTGCCACCAGCAGTGCGGAGCTGCCTCGTGTACAGGTACAGGCTGCTGCGACACCTTGCACGCTGGGCAAGGCTTTTGCCGAGCTTTTGGATCAGGAGGCGGAGAACATTTACGAAACCGTCAATCGCACGCTGGTGCTGCAGGCATACGAACATTGCCGGCAGAACCAGGTGCAGACCGCAAGGGCACTTGGCATCAGCCGGAACGTTCTGCGTACCCTGCTGAAACAGTATGGCGTCATCCAGTAGGAACGGATGTTGCGGATCAAGCAGCTTTGCTTGGAATGCAGCATCCGGTGTTCCTCCTGCAGTTCAAAACCCAGCAAAACCGCGCCAAAAGCGCGGTTTTTTTTAGGCATGGATTCTGCATTACCAGATCTGCCACTGTAAGGCCCCGGAGGGGCATGCATTATTGAAGATGAATGGAGAAAGTATGATCAAAATTGTAGGCGTTTCCGGCAGCCTGTCTGCTCCATCCCGCACGCGTGCGCTTGTGGAGAATGTGCTGGAACAGGTGACGCAGCGCGTATCCGGCAAGAGGGAGCTGATCGACATCGCGGATATCGCAAGGGAGGTTGGCACGGCGGTCTCATTTGACCAGATTCCTGCTGTCGTCAGCGAAGCACATCGCAAACTGGCCGAAGCCGATTTGATCGTGATCGGCACGCCGGTCTACAAGGCTTCGTATACCGGGCTGCTCAAGCATTTCTTCGACCTGATAGACCCCAAGCAGCTGAAGGGCAAGGTCGCGATTCTGGTCGCGACCGGGGGCAGCGATCAGCATGCTTCGGTGCTTGAATATCAGCTGCGCCCTCTGGCGAGCTTCTTCGGCATCGTGACGAGTCCTACCGCTGTTTATGCTCGTGACAACGAGTTCATCGACTATCAGCTGCATAGCGAGACGATTTCGGCGCGTGTCGATCATGCGGTCGGACAGGCCTTGACCCTGTTGCAGCAGGATGGCCGAGCCATCGCCCTTGCCGCCTGACAGGTAGACGGCAGCCACTGATGAAAAAGCCCCCTGTACGGGGGCTTTTTCAATCCTGCTGACATTCGCCACGGAGCAAGCATCTGCTTGATGGCTGGATATGCCGGGTAGCGGGATGAGGACATAACATAAAAAACGGACGCCAGCGGCGTCCGTCGTCATCGTGATGGGGATATAAGGTCAGTCGGCCTGGGTCAGCACGGCCAGCTTGGTGATGCCCGCACGTTCTATCGAGGCCATGACCTTGGCGACGGAGCCGTAGCGGACCGCCTCGTCCGAACTCAGGTGGTAGACCAGATCGGGCTGCGCCTGACGGCGCGCGGTGAGTGTGGATTCCAGTTCGGCGAGCGGCACCTCCTGCTTGTCGATAAACACCTTGTCATCCTTGGTCACGCTGATGGTGACGGGCTTCGTCGGTTCAGTCGGCTGGGTGGTTGCGGTCTTCGGCAGATTGACCTCGATGGAATTGGTCATCATGGGTGCCGTGACGATGAAGGCAACCAGTAGCACGAGCATGACGTCCACCAGTGGTGTGATGTTGATCTCGCTCAGTACGTCATCACTATCGCTTGAACTTGAGAAGGCCATTATGCCACCGCTCCTTTCAGGCTTCGTACGACACCCTGCTGTGTATGGGCTGTCTGATCGTTTTCATGTCTGCGCAGCGTTGCCTTGCGCGACAAGGAGATGAAATCGGCAGCGAAGTCGTCCAGATTGTTGCTGCTGGTCTTCAGGCGGCGCAGGAAGAAGTTATAGGCGAGTACGGCCGGAACTGCGACGGCGATGCCGACACCGGTCGCGACCAGTGCCTCGCCGATTGGGCCGGCAACGACTTCCAGGCTTGCCGATCCGAGCCGTCCGATATCCGTGAGTGCGTGCATGATGCCCCAGACGGTACCGAACAGGCCGACGAAAGGTGCAGTGCTGCCGATGCTGGCGAGTACGGCCAGTCCGCTTTCGCGCAGCACACGTTCCTTCTGGATTTGCTGGCGCAGCGCGCGCTCGAGTACATCCTGCCGGTCACCGGAATGCTGCAGGCTATGGCTGTTTTCGATGTCGACCTCGCGCAGCGCGTTGAAGCCGACCTGTGCGACGCGGAATACCGGTCCATGGAAACCGGTCAGGGCGGAAGCCTCCTGTAGGCTGTTCGCGTTCCAGAACGCGGCGCGGAAAGCATTGTTCTGGCGGCGCATTCTCCATACCTGGAAAGCCTTGACGAAGATCAGTGTCCAGGTCACGGCGGAAAATGCGACCAGTGTCCAGAGCACGCCCTGGACGACGATGGAAGTTGAAGAAAAGTCTGTCATGATTACACCTCTTTATTTAGCAAGTTTGAATTCAATCGGTACGATCGCCCAGCCGTCAATCGGGGTGCTGCCCCGCTTGGTCGGCACGAAGGTCCAGTTTCTGACGGCATTGACTGCCGATTCGTCCAGCATCTTGCGGCCGCTCGACTGCTTGATCTCCACCTTGTCCGGCTTGCCGCTGGCCAGTACGTGGACACGCAGTACCACGGTACCTTCCCAGCCCTGGCGCTGGGCAAATGCCGGAAAGTCCGGCGGGGGGTTGTTCAGATAGGCCGCATATCCTGTTGCTTCCGTGATTGGCTCTTCAGCCGGTGGCGGAGGCGGGGCCGGTTCCGGAGTTGCCTCCGACACTACCGGGCCGCTGGATTTCGGTGCCTCCGTGTTTTCCTGCACGGTGAGCAAGTTTTCTTCGATGACCGGGTCTGCCACCGGTGTGCGCAGTGCTGGCTCGGGAGGCGGGGCCGGTTTCACTGGCTCCGGCCGCACGACCTTGGGCTTGGGCGGAGGTGGGGGTGGCTCCGGCGGCTTGACCTCCGGTGGCGGCTCGATGACCGGTTTGATGAACTCGATCTCCACCTTGTGTTTTATGGGCGGTAATGCCGGCTGCTGGTCACGGTTGATGTAGGCGACGGTGGCAGCACCATGCAGAAGCAGTGCAAGCAGTCCGAAGGCAGCGTAGTTGAACGGTGTGATCTCCTGAACGTTCTGTTGCTGCTGTCCGGCCGGGAAGCGGTGCTGTACGGCATGCGCTACCGAACCGCCGCTGACGGCAGGCTCAGGTCGGAGGTTTTCACCGTCTGCCACACTGGCATGCAGTGGGGAAGTGGACGCAGCGGCCATCACGCAACCTCTGCCTTAGCAAAATCGGAAAGCAGATCTGCCTTGATTTCCTGGAACGCGACGGATTCACGCCGCCTCGGACGGTTTAGCGGAACCTGGACGATACGCTTGATACGGCCAGGGTGCGATTCCATGACAACCACACGGTCACCCAGGAATACTGCCTCTTCCACGTCGTGGGTTACCAGAATCGTGGTCAGTCCTTCCTGTTCCCACAGGCGTTCCAGTTCCTGCTGGAGGTTGAGACGGGTCAGGGCATCCAGTGCACCGAACGGTTCGTCCAGCAGCAGCAGTTGTGGCCGCAATACTAAAGCCCGTGCGATCGCGACCCGTTGCGACATGCCGCCCGATATCTGATGTGGATAGGCATGTTCGAACCCATTCAGGCCAACGACACGAATCTGCTCCATCACCCGCGCGCGCCGTTCATCCCTGGGGACATCCGTGCCGGCAAAGGCGAGTTCGACGTTTTCGTGCACCGTCAGCCAGGGAAACAGACGGTGTTCCTGAAATACGATGCCGCGGCTTAAGTCGGTTCCCGTGATGTGTTGCCCCTGGTAGACGATCTCGCCGCCATATTCGAGGTCAAGGCCGGCAATCAGGCGCAGCAGCGTCGACTTTCCGCAACCGCTGGCGCCAACGATGGAAATGAATTCTCCGGGTCTGACACTGAGCTCGATGTTTTTCAGCACAGGCAGTTCCGATTCGTTCAGGCGATAGGACTTGTCGACGTTCTTTAACACCAGGGCCGGCGTCTGCCGCGTCTGCAGGCCGGAAATATCGTGGATCTCCGCCGCCTGCACCGCGTGGCCCGGTACGCCTACCTTGTCCGGTAGACGCGATTTGTTCTCTCGCAGAGCGATCGCAGCACTTAGCGTCGTCATATGCAATCTCCAATTAACTAGGTACGCGCTTTCAGGGCGCCCCATGCTGAGTGCAAGCGCTGTGCCAATCCGTTAATTTATTTATAAATCATTTGGTTGTGAAATATTCTCGGGTGTTTTCGGGTCTTGGTGCTGTTTGCGCAACAGCCTTGTTGCTGCTTATGCATCAGTGCTGCATCCCATGCAGCAAGTTTTTGCATGGTTGTTGATGGGTTGGATGATTAAGCGATTGATATTGAACGGATATCTCCATATGGCATGAAGTCTGCTCAATGACTGGCTGACTTGGCGCGGTTCCGCGCTGGCGAATGAATCAAGGAGAACTTGAATGACACAACAGCTAGAAACCCTTTGGTATACCCGTTGCCCGGTCCCTACGGGACTCGGCATTGCCGTCCAGAAAGGATGGCTGGAGGAAAGCTTCGGCCGCCATTGCACAAGGATCGAGTCCCTGCGCGAATCCAATGACCGGTCCGTACGCGAATCGCATTTCGATCACACGCTGACCAATTCTGTACGTCACGGGGGTAACATCCCGGCGATCTGGGCGCGCTCCATCGGACGCGAGACCCGGGTGCTGGGGCTTTCCTGGGCGGACGAGGCGCAGCTGATCCTGACCCTGCCCAGCTCCGGGATCCGTAGCGTCAGGGATCTGAAAGGACGCAGGTTCGGTCTGCCGAAATGGGTGAACGTCCAGATAGACTTTACGCGTGCGCAGGCGTTGCGGGGGCTGGAGAATGCACTGAAGCTCGAGGGGCTGACCGTGGCTGACGTGGAGATCGTGGATTACACGATCGAATCCAGCTATTCCGATGTCCCAGCCTCCAGCAAGGACGGAATCTTCGTGTTCAGCAGCCGTTCCTCGGGTCACAATGAAGAGCTGGTCGGGCTGCTGCGTGGTGAAGTCGATGCGATCTTCCTGAAAGGTGCGAGTGCATCACAGCTTGCGCATCAGTTCGGACTGGTGACCGTCATCGATACCGGCACCCATCCGGACCCGCTGATCCGTGCCAATAACGGTACGCCGCGTACCCTGACCGTAGATAAGCATCTGCTCGATCATCACTTTGATGCTGCTGTGCGCATCGTGGAGCAGGTGTTGCGTGCAGAGGAATGGGCACGTGCGCATCCCGAAGAGACGCGCAGGTTCATTGCGCGGGAAACCAATAGCAGCGAGTACTGGGTGAGCGTGGCCTATGGTCAGGACGCGCATGAGCGCCTGCGTACGGATTTCTCCAAACAATCCATAGAAGGTCTGCAGGACTTCATCAACTTCCTGCATCGCTGGGAATTCATCCCCAACGCCTTCAAGGTGGAAGACTGGATCGATCCGCGGCCGCTGAACGAGGTGCTTGGGGAGCAGGCCATCGCGGCCTGATACAGGATGGAATGATTGAGGAAGTCATGAAACTGATAGCAAGAATTATCACAGCAGCGAAACGATGGGGATGGGGAATGGCTACGATCGTCCTCGCCTTCCCGGGAAGCGTGGCATGGGCTGAACAGCCGAAGGAAGTGCGAATTGCGACAGTCGCGCATTACAACGGTTCCAGGCCGAGTTTCATTGGCAGTGCTGCCGTCATCGAAAAGCAGGGCTGGCTGCGTGAAGAACTGAAGAAACGTGGTATCAGGCTTGTATGGGTGCCGGTAGCGCCACAGTCGGTAGGTGCCACGATCAATGAAAGCTTTGCGAACCACAGCATAGATTTCGCCGGGTACGGCGACCTTCCTTCCATTATCCTGAATGCGGGTGGTGTTGAAACCAGGCTGATCGTTCCCGGTGGCAGGGGCAACAATGTTTACCTTCTGGTCCCACCCAATTCGCCAGCGAAATCGATCACCGATCTCAAGGGAAAACGCATTGCCCTGCATCGCGGAAGGCCATGGGAGATCACCTTTGCCCGTCTGGCCGAGGCCAACGGCCTGAAGCTGACGGATTTCAGGATCGCCAATCTGAATCCGGGTGCCGGAGCTGCAGCTCTGGCTGCAGGCAACGTGGATGCCTTTGTCACGCTGAGCGATGCCTTCCCGCTCGTGGACAAGAAGATTGGCCGCATTCTGTGGTCGACGAAGACGCCCGGGCAGGACTGGAAGATGCGGGCCGAACTGTGGGGTGACAAGGCATTCATCGAGAAGTATCCGGATATTACGCAGATTGTCGCAAACGCCTATGTCAGGGCAGCCCATTGGGTCGCGCAGGAGGAGAACTATCCTGAGTTCATCCGCATAGCAGTCGTGGGCGGACAGGATGCAGAGGTCGTGAAGCGGGAGTATGCGGATGACAGCATTTCCTGGAAGGCGCGCTGGAATCCGGTTTTCGACGAGTTCGTCACCAGTCATTACCGCAACGCCATCTACTATAGCCGCAAGGTCAATCTGATTCGCAATGCGTTCGACGAATCCAGACTGTTCGAGCCGAAGTTCGTCAGACAGGCGCTGAAGGACCTGAAGCTGGAGGGATACTGGGATACGCCGGCAGTCGCAGCGTCAACGGACAAGAGGGGGTCATCATGAGCATACCTGTCTTCCGGTGGCGATCCCCGCACGAACGTTTCCTGTTCCTGCTATCGCCTCTACTGGTAATTTTCGCCTGGGTCTGGGTGTCCCGTCTGGGCTTGTTCCCGGACCAGATCCTCGTGCCGCCCCAGCATGTCTGGGAGGCGGCGCTGGGGCTGTGGGAAAGTGGCGAGCTGCAGATGCATCTGCAGCAAAGCCTTTATCGTCTTGTCATCGGCTTTTCAGTCGGAGCCTTATTGGGTGTGGCATTCGGCATTCTGATCGGATTGTCGAATACCGTCGAAAACGCTTGCTCACCCCTGTTCCACGCCATTCGACAGGTCCCCACCGTCGCTTTTATTCCAATGCTGATCCTGGTTTTCGGCGTGGAAGAGACCTTCAAGATCATCATCGTGGCCAAGGCAGCGTTCTTTCCCGTGGCGCTGGCCACCCATGATGCGGTCAGGGGTATACCGAAGGCCTATTTCGAGGTGGCGCGAGCATATCGTCTGCCGACATGGCTGCTGGTCTGGCGCATCATCCTGCCATCGACCGTTCCGCCTGTGCTGACCGGTTTGCGCATCAGTCTGGGCCGTTCCTGGATGGTGCTGGTGGCAGCCGAGCTGCTGGCAGCCGACAGCGGCATAGGGCAGATGATGGAAATGGGACGTCAGATGTTCCGTATCGACATCGTGATGGTTGGCGTCTTTGTGACTGGCCTGATCGGATTCTCGCTCGACAGACTGTTTCGCAGCCTGGAAGGTCGTCTGGTGAAATGGAAGCATCAATCATGAAAAGAATACTGAATCTGGCAGGGAACAGAGTGTTTCAGGGCGCAGTGTTGCCGATACTGCTGCTCGTGCTGTGGGAACTCGCTTCCCGGCAAGGTGTGGCATATGCCTATGCGTTCGTGCCGTTGGGGCAAATCTGGCAGGGATTGCTTGAGCTGCTGCAGACAGGCGAGCTGGTGACCAATCTGACAGCGACATTGCGCACCATGCTGGTCGGCCTCCTGATCGGAGGCACGCTGGGGCTCGCCGTCGGTGGAATGATGGGTATATTCCGTATCGTCGACCTTTTGATAGGTCCGCTTTACCACACGATCAGGCAGGTACCCCTGCTCGGACTGATCCCGCTGATCGGGCTATGGTTCGGCAACGGGGATTTCTCCAAGGTGCTGATCGTGTCCATGGCGGCCTTTTATCCGATGGTGCTCAATACCTATGAGGGTGTGCGCAACGTCGAGAAGCGCTACATCGAGGTCGCGACCGTATTGCGGTTCTCGCGCTGGCAGCTGTTCCGGCGGGTGCTGTTCCCGGGTGCATTGCCTTCCATCTGGACAGGTCTGATGCACGCACTGGCATTCGCCTGGATATCCACGGTGGGTAGTGAGCTGCTGTTTGCCGCTGGCCCCGGTCTGGGGGGCATGATGCAGAACGCGCAATCCATCTCGCGCATGGATATCGTGGTCATCGGGGTTGCCAGCATTGGTGTCACCGGACTGCTGCTGAACGCAGGCTTTTCCCGTCTGCGCCGCTATTCCCTCCGCTGGCGCGAGACCGGCTGAGACTCCCTGCTGCCAGCGTGCCGGCGCGGGGTTCTGCCCCAAATTTCCCTCCGTTCGACTGTTGCTACCTGAGCAGCACTGCTGGAGCTGCTGCTGGTGATGCAGCAGCGGTCTGAATACCGGTAGCGCCGGAATTGATTAAAAACTTTTTTTAAATCATATGTATATCTGATTTTCTGCATGCTGGCATGCATTCTGCGATACCCGAGACGCATGGATTCATTTTGTCCGCACTTTTTTAGAAAGAGACTTGTTCATGAAATATTATCGATTGCACGCCGGACTCGGGTCCGGGTTTACGATCAGGCCGTTGACGCTGGCATTGGCGCTGGCGATTCCGCTACTGCATGGCGGTGCTGCACTTGCAGCCGAAGATACGCAGACGCAGCCTGCCCAAGAGGAGGTTGCCACCCAGGCCGTACAGGCAGCACCGGTTTCTGCTTTGCCGTCAGTGACCGTGACGGCGCAGAAGCGTGAGGAAAGCGTTCAGCAGGTATCGACCGCAATTACCGCACTGGGCGGCGACATGCTGCTGGAAGAAGGGATTGGCCGTTCTGCCAGTGAAGTGCTCAACTATGTGCCAAACGCATCGGCCGGCACACAGCAGCACGGACGCCCGCGCTGGTGGATTCGCGGCATCGGTGCCGGCCAGCAGCAATGGGATCTGTCCAGCCCGGTCGGGTTCTACCTGGATGAGGTCTATATCAGTAACGCCAGTGCGACCGGTTTTCCTCTGTTCGACCTTGAACGTGTCGAGGTGCTGCGCGGGCCTCAGGGGACCCTTTGGGGTAAGAACACGACCGGTGGCGCGATCAGTGTCGTTTCCAAGAAACCGTCGTTCAACGAATCGGATAACGACGACTACGTGAAGGTGGATATCGGAAGCTACAACGAGCGTCTGGTACAGGGCGGAATCGGCGGCGTGATTATTGACGAACGCCTGGCTGGACGCTTCTCTTTCCATCAGGAGAACTACGACGGACACTTCGAGAACCAGTTCGACGGCAAGGATGCCGGCGGCCTGGAGGATGGCGCGCTGCGCGGACAGCTGCTGGCGGTGCTGACACCCAATCTCGAAGCACTGCTCAATGTGCATTACCGCAAGTACAAGACGGATGGCTCTGTACGCAGCACCAAGAGCTATGCCGCCAATGGCGTGCTGCGCAACGGCTATGTGCCAAGTACCGACAGCCGCCACGTGGACTCGAATGCCGAGGAGAGCAGCGATTCCTCACAGTTCGGCACCAGCCTGAATATCAAGTGGCAACTCGGCAGGTATGCGCTGACCTCCATCACCGGTTACGAGGACTTTGACAGCGAGTCGTTTGCCGACGGTGACAGCACACCATTCGAGATCTCGCGTAACCACTCTGACGGCAAGAGTCGGCAGTTCTCGCAGGAGTTCAGAATCGAGTCCCCGCGCGAGGATCGCTGGAACTGGCTGGCAGGACTGCATTACTTCAGGGAGGAACTCGATTACGCATCACAGAACGCCAAGCTGCCACCCAATGCCGTGCCTGGTCTGGCTGGCGGACCAGGCGGAGCCACGTTCAATGCGTCGGATCTTAACCACAAGGCATCCAGCATCGCATTGTTCGGCAGTACAACCTACAGCTTCACCGATAAGTTCGATACCACCTTCGGGCTGCGCTGGACGCGCGACAAAAAGGAATATGACCTGAACCGTATCGGCTCCGTCGGGCTTGGCTCCTGGAGCAGCCTCGGTCAGTGGTGGAATTCCTATACTGGTGCAATCGAACCAGCCGGCACACTGAATTCCGGCACGTTCAACGTCAGCGATTCCAAGACATGGAATGCAATCACGTACGAAATTACGCCGGAGTACAAGGTCACGCCGACCGACCGCGTCTACTTCAAGCATGCACATGGCGTGAAGACCGGAGGTTTTAACACGGCTGCCACTAATCTGCTCGGCATCAATACCGTCAAGCCGGAGAAACTGGATTCCTATGAGCTCGGCTACAAGTCGGAATGGGCGGACGGTCGTGTCAATTTCAATGCCAGCGTCTTCTATTACGACTATGAGGATATCCAGATCAATGGTGTCGGATTCAATCCGAATGCCGGTACGACGGTGTCCTATCTGCAGAATGCCGACAAGGCGAGCGTGAAGGGAGCGGAATTCGAGCTGGAGGCCATGCTGACCAGCAGACTGCATGTGAACGCCAGCCTGGGCCTGCTGGATGCGGAATACAAGAAGGGACGCATCTTCACTACCGGCGAGGACATATCAGGGCGCGACCTGGTCCGCTCCCCCAAGGTGACGCTGCAGCTTGCTGCCGATTACCGTATTCCGCTGGATAACGGAGGCAAGGTGGTGATCGGCGGCGATGCACGCTACCTGTCGCATCAGTACTACTACGTAACGCCACAGGGCGTGGATGCCAACAACGTGGATCGCAAGATTCTGGAACAGGAAGGCTATACGCTCGCGAACGCCCGTGTTTCCTATTCCACTGCCAAGGACAAGTACACATGGACAGCCTATGTGAATAACCTCTTTGACAAGGAATACAAGAACCATACGCTGAGTGCCTTCGTCAATGGCGTTTCGAACGGTGACTACGTCTATTGGGGTGCACCTCGCACGGTCGGGGTCTCCTTCATCACACGCTGGTAACCGTCGACCATGGGTGACGCCAGGCCGTGATACGGCCTGGCGTTTGCTTTTTGGCCCGGTTGCATGAGGGTGAGCCGTTCCCAGCAAGCTGCTGAAACAGCAGCAGGGCGTTTGCTGAAACGGCAACAACCTTTCTGCAGGTTTTCCGGACACCGATCTTGTACCTTTGATAAATCCAACCAATTCATTTGGTTATCTTATGTTTTGGTAGGCCGGATGCGAGTGGCTTTCTGGCATGCGTTCTGCAAGTAACACCGTACCTCGGCATGCCCGGCATGGAGAGGATAAGTATTCAATCTGATTTGCGAGGAAAGCGGCCATGAGCCTGAAATCACTGGAGAGTATCTGGTATACCCGTTGCCCGGTGCCGACTCCGCTTGGCATTGCGGTCCAGCTTGGGTGGATTCGCAAGGAGTTCGCGCGTCACGGAGTCACCGTGCATGCATTGCAGGAGACATCGGACCTTGCATTGCGCGAATCCCATTTCGATCATCATCTGGCCAATTCCTTCCGGCAGGGTGGCAGTGTGCCCGCGATCTGGGCCCGCTCCCGTGGTGCCGACACCCGTGTGATCGGCTTCAACTGGGTGGATGAGTCACAGCTTGTCATCGCGCTACCGGAAAGCGGCATCAGGCGGCCTGAGGATCTCAAGGGACGCCGCCTCGGGCTGCCGCTGCATCAGGTCAGCATCGACCATGGACGTGCCAGTGCGCTGCGCGGCTTTATCTCGACACTGGAACTGGTGGATCTGGGGGCTGAAGATGCGGAATTCGTCGATGTACCGGTTGAAAGCCGCACGATAGGCTGGACGGCATCGGGCACGCCCAAGCCAGGCGGCAGCTATGCGACGCTGGTCAGCGCATTGCTGAAAGGGGAGGTCGATGCGATTTTCGTGAAAGGAGCGCGGGGTGTGGAGACCGCGACCCTGCTGGGGGCCAACATCATTATGGACCTGCGCCGGCATCCGGATCCCTTCGTGCGTGTCAACAACGGTGCGCCACGTCCCATCACGGTGGATGCCGGACTGCTGCGTGACCGGCCGGATATCGTCACCGCCTTTCTGGCGCGTATCGTTGCCGTCGGGCAGTGGGCTGCCAGCCACCCTGCGGAGACGCTGGAATATGTGGCGCGCGAAACAGGCGCTGCGTGGGACTGGGTGCGCAAGGCATACGGATACGACCTGCACCTGCGCCAGACCACGGACCTTGATGAAATCTCGATTCAGGCGCTGGAATACTACAAGGACTTCCTGCTGCGGTGGGGCTTTATCCGGGAGGATTTCAGCATCCGCGACTGGATCGATCCCGCGCCGCTGGATGCCATTCTCCGCCATAACAGCCGGAGGGTGGCATGAGGCGCCTGGCTGCATCTCTGCTTTCAGGACTGATCCTGATGGCTTCCGTCACCAGCGTGGCTGGGGCGGAATATCCGAAGAAACTGCGCATCAGCACGTTCGCCTTTGTCGTGGACGGCAAGACCACGATACGTGGCACACCGCTGGTCGATCGCGTGATCGATGAGCGCTGGCTGGAGCAGGAGTTGGCGAAACGTGGTGTCGAACTGGAATGGTATCCCATTGTGGGAGACACCGGTGCCGTCACGAACGAGGCACTCGCTTCCGGCCGAGTCGATTTTGCCAATATCGGCGACCTGCCATCCGTGCTGCTGAATGCGGGTGGTGTGCGTACTGCCGTCATCGTTCCCAGCGGCCGTGGCAGCGACATGTATCTGCTGGTGCCGGCCGGGTCAGGTTCCAGTTCGATACGCGACCTGAAGGGGAAACGAATCAGCGTGCATCGGGGGCGCCCCTGGGAACTTGGCTTGCGCCGGCTTATCGAGTCGGAGGGCATGAAGGTCGGCGATTTCAGGATTTTCAACCTGGATCCCCGTGCCGGAGCAGCGGCATTGGCCGCCGGGAAAGTGGACGCACATTTTGCGAACAATGGCCCGCTGTTGGAGGAGAGTGGGCTGGGCAAGATCATCTGGTCCACGAAAGGCAAACCGCCACATTTCAAGTTCCGTGCAGAGATCTGGGGCAAACGGGATTTCATTGACCGCTACCCTGAGCTGACACAGCTCGTCGCCACCGCATTCGTCAAGGCTGCCCACTGGGCATCGCTGGATGCCAACCGGGAGGAGGTCATCCGGATCGCGATGCGCAACAAAACCCCGGAAGTTGTGGTACGCCGCACCTATGAAGATGATTCCCTGAGCTGGAAGGAACGCTGGAGCCCGCTGGTGGATGATGCGGTGCGTCAGCATTTCCGCGAAGTTGTGGAGTTCGCTCGCAAGGAAAGACTCATCGCACGGACACCGGATCCGGAGACGCTGGTCGAGCCGCGTTTCGTCAACGAAGCCATCCGGACACTCGGTCTCGAAGGGCACTGGACCCCATGGCGTAACCCCAAATGACAGTCAAGACAAGGAGCAAATCTTGAGCTTACGCAAACGACGGCCGCTGTCGCAAACTTTGCTGCGCGGTCATCATCCGGCGGGACGACTTATAGATCCCGGCCTGTTGTACCGCATGCGAAGGAGCATGGCATGAGCGGCAACAGGGCCGGTTCCCAGGCGCTGACACCCAATCAGTTTGCATATACGTTCGTATCGCTGGCGCTGATCAGTGGAACCACCATCGGCATGAACAAGATTCTGGTGACGCTGCTGGCGCTGCATCTTGATGCCGAGGCATGGCAGATCGGCCTGCTGATTGGTGCGGAGAGCCTGTCCATGATGCTGATGTCGCTGCCGGCTGGGGTGTTCATCAGCCGCTATGGCGCGCGATATGTTTACGCAGCGGCAAGCGTCGGCGCCATGATCCTCTATCCGCTCATTGCCTATGCCGGTAACTGGTACGTCGCAGCTTTGCTGCTCTTTATCGCTGGTGTCTGTATCCCGTTCCGAGTCGTCTCGATGAACACCTCATGGCTGGAGCGCCTGCCGGAAGTGGGAACCAGCCGCGGAGGATGGTACCGCGGCACCCTGATGCTGGGAATCGGTCTGCTGGGGCCGTTGCTTGGCAATATGACGTCGGCGGGTCTCGGCGTGCAAGGCAGTTACTGGATCATCAGCACGCTGTTTGCGCTCATGTCCGTTTATGGCTTCTTCATCCTGTCCGCGACACGTGTGCAGGAGACGCATCAGAGCGTGCGGACGGGGTTATGGGAGATGCTACGACATCTGGGTGACCCACTCGTCCGGCAGGTCTGCATCTATGACGGGATGGGCGGCATCGTGCGCGGCTTTTTCGGTACCTTCATCATCGTCATCGCAGTGCGACAACTGAACTGGACTGCACAGGACGGCATCAGGCTGCTGGTTGTCGAGGGTGCTACCTTCGTGGCGGTACTTCTGCTGCTGGGCGGTGTCGTGAGCCGTCTGGGCGAGCGGCTCACTTATAACATAGGCCATGCGGCACTGGTGACCGGGCTGCTGCTGCTAGGATTGAGCAGTGGAATGATCGGGCTTGCTGCGGGGGCGATACTGCAGGCGATCGGCCAGGGGTTCAACCATCTGGTGAATGTTTCCAGGTTGGCGCATTCCGGCCGAAACGTCGGGCATGTTTCCGGTCTCTTCACCATGGTCGGTATGGGTGGCGGGTTCCTCGGCGCGATGCTGGGCGGATTGCTGAGCAAGGGGTTTGTTCTGCAGGATATTTTCCTGATGTGGATACCGGTCTGGCTGGCGATATGTCCAGGCGTGCGCGCATTCGTGGGTAGGCTGGTGGCAGTCAGGGCCTGACGGGAGTCGGCATGGCGGATACTACCGCCATGCCGCAAACCTCAGACCGGCTGCCAGAGATTGCCGCTTTGCTCCGGATTGCCTTCGATGCGAATCAGTTTCGCCGGACCTTCGCGCCGCGGTGAATGGATCTCGCCTTCGTTGTAGACACGGGCCGCGCCGGGTAGCAGGCGGATTGAATCGCGCAGTCTGACCTTGCCGACTTGCCCGTTGGCCGGCGGCTCGACAATCTCCCAGCCGTCCATTGTGGTCTCGCCGCTGGCCTGGCCGTAGATCGCCCATGAGCTGCCATGGTCGTGCGGCTGTGTGCGCCTTGCCTCCTTGAATACATGCCCGAGGATCGCAAAGCCGAGATCCGGATCCTTGTACAGCACGCGCCTTTGCGGCTGTTCGTCGTCCAGATGCAGGCGCACGAAATCCTCGTCGCTGACAACCTCTTCAAGCAGTTGCCTCACCTTTTCGCGACCGGCAGGTCCCGGGTCCGCCAGAAGGAACTCGCGCACCTTGCGCGAGAAGGATTCCAGAGTGTGTGACATAACGTATCTCCTGAAAATAGGCTGCAGATAGCTGGCGGCAAGCCAGTCTTCCTTCAGCCCGACATGAAAATGGATGCCATAAGCGGCGACACATTCTTGCAGGGATCGTGCCAGCCACGATCTACCGGCTGCCGGGCTTAGGACACGCCGATCCCTGTGATGCCAGCATTCTCGGTGTTCTCGCGGTAAGCGAAGGCGCATGGGAAAACAGAACGACATCCGGCGGCGGCTGTTCCCGGCTGTCTCGATTCCAGCAAGACTGCTCGCGCAGCTGTTGCGCAGCCAGCAATTCGCTGTTGCTGTCCGTGCTGCATGTCACCTTCCTGGATCTGTAAATTTCAATTCTTTGCATAAAAATCAAACGGTTATTCCTGTTCTTCCGTGCCTGACCGCCTTCTGGCACGGTTGCTGCAGAACAGTGAGGCGCATATCCATTTGTGGGTTTCTTAATTCCGGCTCAGGCCGGGTTGGGAGAATTTCATGACAACAGAATTCATTTGGCAGCTGCCGACCAGCGGTGACGGCCGTTATGGCGACGCCCGAATCAGTTTCCGGGGCGAGCGCAGTTCGTCCGCCCATCCATATTCCCCGGGTGTGACCGATCCGCGTGGTGACAGCTTCAACTATTTCGATCACCTCCATCAGGTGGCCCGTGCCGCCGACCTTGCAGGTTTCGACGGTATCCGCATCCCTGACCACGCGGACGGCGATGAACCCTGGATCGTTGCCGGATATGTGGCACGCGGTACCAGGCATCTAAAGCTGATTACCGAATTCAGCGCATCACGCGGTTCGGCAGTCTATGCCGCAAAGAACGCAGTGAGCTACCAGCGCTATACCGGCGGGCGCTTTGCCTGGCAGATCAGCACCGGAGGCGACAGCCGGCAGCGTCGTGCATTGGGCGATTATGCCGGAGATGACCAGATTGCCCCACGCATCGAGGAGTTCGTGACCGTGGCGCGAGGTGTCATCACCAACGAGCAGTACAGCTACAAGGGTGAATATTTCGAGGTGCTGAACGGCGGGTTCCGCGGAGCGCTGTCCGGACAACCCGTTCCTCCCGTTTATCTCTCCGGCAATACGCCGGAGACCTATGCAATCTCGGCTCGGGTGGCAGATGTGCATGTATTCGATGCGTTGCCGCTGGAAACGCTACGGCAGGAGGTCACCGCATTCGATGCACAGGCTGTCAAGCACGGTCGCGTCATCCGGCTGGGCATCCGCCTCGACATCATTGCGCGCGAAACCGAACAGGAGGCCATTGCCGACGCACGCCGCTATCGGGATCAGACTAGGGACGAGCGTTCTGGCAGTGCGCCGCATGTCGACGGCCTGCTGTGGCATGGGCTGACCACGCACAACACCGGCGCTACTGCGACCCTGGTCGGCAGCTACGAGCAGGTGGCAGAAGCACTGTCGGCCTATGCTGCAGCCGGTGTAACCAGCTTCCTGCTTTCCGCCGTGCCGCATTTCGAAGAAGCCTACCGCATCGGTGAACACGTGCTACCGCGTGTTCGTTCTCGACTGACATCCGCGCAACGTCGCGCAGCCTGATTGGAGCTAGACATGACGATCGATATTTTCTGGAGAATACCTACACATGGTGAGCCCAGCTCTCACCGCAGCAAGACGCCGCATCGCGGCGACTGGTTCCCGGGCAATGACACCAGACGTCAGCCCGGTCTGGCCGGAGGCGGTGAGGACGGGTTCAGCTACATCGACTATCTGGCCGAGATCGCGCATGCCGCGGAAATTTCCGGCTTTCAGGGCGGGCTGATTCCTTCATTCCCGATGACGGACGAGCCCTGGGTGATTTCATCCTTCCTTGCGCGCGAGACCAAGACCTTCCGCTTCATGATCCCGTTCCAGCCCGGCTTCCTGAATCCCGTGACAGCGGCACGTATGACCGCCAGCCTGCAGCGTGCGACCGGCGGACGTGCGCTGTACAACATCATTACTGGTGGTGGCGGTCCGGAACAGCTGTGGTGGGGTGATTCGGTCGCGCATGACGACCGCTATGGCCGTACCACAGAATTCCTGGATATCCTGCAGGGTGTCTGGCGTGGTGGTCCCTTCACATATCAGGGCAGGTTCTATCAGGTCGAGGACGCCGGTCTGGCCGAACCGCTGTCGAAGGAGGAATATCCGGAAATCTATTTCTCCGGCTCATCCGATGCGGCGTTGGTCTCCGCCTCCAAACATGCGGATTATTACCTGTCCTGGCTCGAACCTTTCGACCAGCTACGTGCGAAGTTCGACCGGGTGAAGGAGCGCACACATGGACTCGGCCGCAGAATCAAGTGCGCCGTTCGTGTCGACATCGTGGCGCGCCCGACCGAA
>DATCJT010000005.1:0-1796 GCA_036562645.1 Methylophilaceae bacterium
CCCCGGTCATGTCAACAAGTGTCGTTCTCCTGGTCCAACATCGCGCTCGTATGTCGCCGTAGGCCTCGTCCGTTTTATCGAATACGGACGGCTGCATATTAAGCCATCACGACGGAACTTACGGCGGCAGTCAACAACGCGTGGGGGCCGGCTGGTCGTACCAGCCGGCCCCCACTTGTCGATGCGCCATGATCGAAGGGGTTCGCCCCATTAGGCGCTGAGGAGCTGCAGGACAGCCTGGGGCATGGCGTTGGCCTGGGCCAGCATCGCGGTACCGGACTGGAGCAGGATCTGGTTCCGCGTGAAGTTGGCCATCTCTAGGGCCATGTCTACGTCGCGGATGCGCGACTCGGCCGCCTGCAGGTTCTCGATGGCGACCCCCAGATTGGCGATGGTGTGCTCCAAGCGGTTCTGGACAGCACCGAGGTCCGCACGTTGGCCCGAGACCTTTTCAATGGCCTGGTCCAGGGCTGTAATGGCATTGTTTGCCGACGCTTGGAAGGTCACATCAAGGCCGCCGACCACAAACACCTGACCGTTGCTTATTGACGACAAGGCACTCGCATCAAACACTGTGTTACCCTGCAGGTCGACAAACAACCCGGCAGTCGCTGCATCCTCCTTCGCAACCACGTTGCCGTTGCTGTCCTTGAGGACCTTGTTAGTGGCGTCATAGATATACGTTCCGGCTTCCAGCCCATTATTCGCAAGCGAAGCGTCGGCCTTAGCGGTTGACCCGGTCACGGTAACCGTTCCGGCGGTCACGCCTCCGGCCGAGGAGAAGTCAATCGTATCATCACCAGCGTTGTATGTCTGGCCCCCATCAGTCGAGGTAGCCACGACATTCCCGTTAGAGTCGACAAGCTCGTAGTTGTTTCCTCCCGCCGAGCGGACGTAATACGTGCCAGCTTGGATGTCTTGCTGGCCATTTACAGTGATGCTAACGCTCACCGCGGCCTTCGCGAAGACGTCGGTGACGACACCCAGAGCAAAACCGCCCATGTCGCCAATCTTGACCGAGATATTCTGATTCGCATTGGCGCCGATCTGGAACGTGATGCCGTTCTGCTCGAACGACCCGTCCAGGAGCTTCTGGGTATTGAACTCCGTCGTACGGGCGATCCGCCCCACTTCCTGCGCTAGCTGGTCGATTTCCTTCTGGATCTGCAGCCGGTCAGCGAGCGTGTTAGTGTCGCTGGCCGCCTGCACCGCCAACTCGCGCATGCGCTGAAGGATGCTGTGAGTCTCATTCAGTGCGCCCTCGGCCGTCTGGATCAGCGAGATGGCATCCTGTGCGTTACGCTGGGCCGTCTGCAGGCCCCGGATCTGGGCCCGCATCTTCTCGGAGATGGCAAGACCCGCGGCGTCATCGGCCGCCCGGTTGATTCGCAGGCCTGAGGACAGCCGCTCCAGGGACTTGTTGAGCAAACTGTTGGTCTGCGACAGGTTCCGCCACGCGTTGAGGGCGGCCACGTTGTGGTTGATCCGCATGAACTGAAGCCCTCCTTCTTCCCTGGTTCCGGCCGCTCATCCCGCCGGCGACATCGCGCGCCTGCCGCCGCCGGGCGAGCGGCCCCCGGCGTTTCCGCCGGCTACCAGGAATATCGGAGGGCTTGACGGAATGCGTTAGCCCCTGTGAGGTCCCAATTTTGCGCCCAGCCGGAGCAGCCAGTGGCCAGTTCCTCCGTCTGGGTGAGACGCGGCGTTGCAGCCGAACCGCCGGGTACTGGCTCTATGGTACCGGCTCCAAGGTGCAGGGCACCGAGGCGAGCCCCGTCAGGAAGCGCCCAGCAGTT
>DATCJT010000010.1:0-2406 GCA_036562645.1 Methylophilaceae bacterium
AGGGCCGAGAGCTGGGCCATCTCCTCGCGCGTCGCACCAGTCAGAGCCTTAATCGAGGACAGCTGCGCCTCGAAGTCCATCGCTTTCTTGGTCGCTTGACCGATCATCACGCCAGGCGCAACTGCTGCGGCCCCCAGTCCCACCATGACCGGGACACTCGTCAGAGCGCTGCGAATGCGCTGCATCGCGGGCGACACCTGGTCACGCAGCTGAACCGTGATGGTGTACACCCGCGACGCAGCCGCTCGCACGGCTCCTTCGATTCGACGAAGCGGACCGCTAACCTGATCGTTGAGGCGGGCCGTGGGGGATATGCGAAGGCGCGACAAGAGTTCGCCTCTCCGGCGCGTGTGCTCTAAGAAGTTGTCCAGCGCGCGCAGTCGCTGTCGTGCCACGTCATCGCCGCGCGTACCAACGACGATGTCGAAGCGATATATTTCACGGTTCGCCACCCACGGTCACCTCCTCAACCCTCTCAACCTGTCGAGTTCCTTGAGCTGTCTCTCCTCATCCTCCAGCTCCTGCATCAAGAAAGCGAGCAGCATCTGCTGCTCGCCAAAGGGCAAGCGCCAGAATTCGCCCGGCCTGATGTGGTGTCGCCGGAACAGCTGATAGAGACACCACATCAGGCCGCCGTTTCGTATCAGTTTTTTACTTCACGCAGGTCCGTGTTGTACCCGGACAAATCGAGCACCACATCAGCCAGCTGTGCCAGCTCACCGGCCAGCAGGACGCGCTTGACGACCTCAGCGGGCTCGCTGGCCTGGAAGTGGGTCATTAGCCGCTGGTCACCCCAGTTCGGAGTCACAGTGGCTGCAACAACCAGACCAGTATGGAATCCCTCTTCGTCAAACGTCTCAATGACCTGACCGCGTTTCTCCTTGCGGTGTGTGTACTCCTCACGCAGCCGGTAGATTTCCTTCGCCGTAAGGGCCTTGAGCGTGACGGCAACACCAAGACGGGGGATCTCTACCGTCTTTTGCGGCGGGTCCCCCGCTTGGAGAAGGCGTTCGATGATGTCATGCTCGTTCATCTTCGTGCTCATGGCTCATCCCCCTTTAGTTCGCTTCGATTGGATCGAGCAATTCGTAACCCTCGAAAGTAAATTCAACTTCTTCACGCAGGACGTCATCAGCCTGGACGTTTACTAGCTGCACCTTGTCCAACATCACGTTCATGAGTCGGATGCGCTCGTAACCGTACGCTTCAGGGTCCTCCAGGGTAACGATCAGCTCAAAACGTTTAAAGCCACGACGGATCATTTCCGACGTGACCTTGAAGCCGCTCATGGACCCCGTACCTTTCTTCCGGCCGGCCTTATGCCGCACCCAATCATCGCCCAGCAGGTTCAATTCATGCTTTTGGATCTCAACCTCGGCACGAATCTCTTCAACGTTGGTTTGCCATACGCCATCGATAAAGATCTTGGCGTACATCCCGTGGATTACACGGCTAGCGTCCAAGGCCATCGATGATCACCTCCCATCAGTGAAAGCCATCAGCGGACAATGACCGTCCCGAAGATCTTCTCCATGACGTCGACCAGCTTGATCTCCCACCGGATGTACACCTCATCCGGCTGCGGCGTGTTCGGTGCATCGGGCCCGTGGTAATCCGGGTCCGGGTAAACGTTGAACACCGGGTCGATGACGCTGCTGGCCGCGAGTGTTTCCAGGTACGCCTTGTACGCGCCGATCAGTGCCAAACGTCCTTCCTCGGTATTCGGCACCTTCCCGATGTAGGAGTCTTCCGTCGTCCGCGTCAGGTCCTCGGCGATGGCGTCGATGACGCGGATGGTCTTCGTCTTCTTCCACGCTTCGTTTTGCCCCTCGCGGACGGTCGTCAGGGTATTGATCCCGCGCAGGACCTTCACCCGGCGACCATCGTGGATGAGAAGGAACACACCATTCTTGATGGCCTCCTCCTGCTCGGCACGGGTCCAACGGCGCGTAACGTCGTCAAACGGCGTCACAGCAAAGGTCGTGGCCTCGTTGAGTGCGCGACTCGACTCCAGTCCGGCTACATACGCCGCCACCTGTGCGGACGAGTACGTCACGCCGTCCTTGACGGCACCAACGCCGACGTTGATCACGCCCTCATGATCGAATGAGGCGCTGCGCGCAATTGCCTTGTTGACGGCGTCTGCAGCCGTATCATCCGCAGCCGAGCCGCCTAGCACTGCTTGCACGCCTTTGCCCTCCGTACGGACGCGCGCCACCCACTCTTTGACCGCCGCATGGATAGCCGGGTCCGTTACGCCATCCAGCGCCAAATGGCTGAACAGCTGGCCCTCTGCCGCGGCCAGGAAGTCGGTGTAGTCCGTGGCCGTCACCCCGGCGATTCCCGAATTGCCACCGCTGAACGCCTGGTTCGTAACGTCTTGCAGCTGACCATTGCCATCCCCAA
>DATCJT010000016.1:0-4609 GCA_036562645.1 Methylophilaceae bacterium
CGGCGATGCGCGGGTCAATCAAGGCCCGCAGCGTGTCCTCGCTGATGCCCATGTCGCGGGCATAGTCCATCGCCAGATAGTAGGGCCTGTCCTTCATGGCCTGCCCGAAATCGAGCATGATGTCAGCCATGTCACGAAGCTCGCCGGACGCCGTGCGGGTCTGCACGCCGATAGCGTTCAAGAATCCCTCTGTGCCGGGGTTGTCCCTTAACTGCTGCGCCAGAGCCTGAAGACTTGCCTCGGCCTCCTCGCCTGCTCCTGTGAGGTTCTGAACAGCATTGTGAAGCGCCTTGATATTCGTGGCGCTCGCGCCACCTTTTTGGCTGGCGAAATACATCTTCTCCATGCCGCTGGCGAACTTTGTAACGCCCGCAGTGATGGCGAGAGCGACACCCTGAATGCCAGCAATGAGCTTCAGGACATTCTTTCCGGCAGCATCAATGCCGTTTGTGAATTTCTTTAGGCCACGCTCATCGACCTGGAAGCCCAGATTGACCAGGTACTCCTTGATGATGTCAGCTTGAGCCATTCTTCATTACCCTTTCGCGGGCCAGTTCTTCGTTGTCGGCCTTGCATGCCAGCGCATCATTCATGAGCGCGATATCCTCAAGGCCAAGCGTGCCGTCTTTCAGGCTTTCATAGCGGCACATGCCCGCAATAACAGGGGCGAGTAGCCAGTCCTCCCCGCCCGGAAGCGTGCGCCATTCGACATCGCTGATTTCGGTTAAATGGCCTGCTGGCTGGTAAGCAGACCTCGAATAAAAGGGGCGAGCGAATCCTGAATCACCTTCATCGTTATCTGGATCATGATGCCCAAGTCGATGTCGTCGAACATGCATCCCGCCGACTTGCTCCATACAGGCGTCCAGTTGTCGCCTTGTAGCCTTTGCACAATCCCCATGCACGTGGCTAGGATGTATTCGCTGTCAGCATCGCTCAAGTTAGCGAGGCCGTCAGCGAACGGCTGCAGGAGCGGGGCGAGCTTGCCGATGTCCTTCTGCCAGTTGCTGCTCTGCGCTATCTCAACGAACAGTGGCACCAGCGTCGGGATGATCGGGGCGATCTTGCGGCTCACATGGAGCTGCTCGAATGCTGACAGCTTGCCCGCCCTATATTGAACGCCGTTGATGATGAATTCCATTTATTCTCCGTTCCTCAATGCTTGTTAAAACTCACCCAAAACCGTATCGACCTTGATCGAGTCGAACACCCACTCCACGATGTCGCCGTTCTTTGCATAGGCCAGATTAGGCTTGCGCTTGAAGGCGCACTCGCGGGCAACGGTAACGTCACCTGACTTGGTTTGCGTCACGGTGATGACGTTCTGCCCGTGCAGGCTGCTGGATAACGTCTGCGCGTTGAACATCGCTTGCAGCTTGGCGTTGGTTGGGCTGGTTTTCAGCAGGCGCACGGTGACGGTCGCGGACTTGTCGGCAGCAAGGCTGTGCATGCCCTCACCGTCCGCGCCGATCATCATCGTGTTCTTGTCGCCTACAGGCTCGATGGTGATGCCCTCCTCGGCAATGGCCGCGCCGTTGCCGAGATTGATAACACCTGTCGGGCCGACAAGTGTTGCGTTGACATCTAGGAATGAGTACGTCGCCATTTTCTAGTCCTTAGCGGTTGACGTTGATGATGACATCCACGAAGTGGACAGCTCCTGCCAGCTTGATAGCGCACTGGATGACCGGAGCCTTGCGGGCCTCGCGATCTGCCTGCGTCTGCGAGGCGACCGGCTGCGCATAGACGTAGTAGCCGCTCGACAAGGTGTCGCCCTGCTGCAATGCGCCGAATCCTGGGGCATTCCAGACGCCAGGTGCCACAAGGCCGTTGGTGACGGCTTGTTCCAGAACTTGGCTGATCGTCGTGCGAATCTGGTTGATGCCAGCGTCGGTCTGCGGAATCTTCGTCGGGCTTGTGTAGAGCAGGTTCCATACCGCCGTCTGCACCGCGTTCTGCAACCAATCGGTGCCGTGAACTTCATCGAAGAAGTAGCCGTTGACCATGACCCCTTCTTGAATGATGTTCGTGTCGTTGTTGTAGGCCACGAACACGTTGCAGTTCTTGTCCCGCAGGGCTTGGGCTTGGTTTGCGGTCAGCTTCTCGGCGGCCACGCCAGGTTCTTGCTTGAACTTGATTGTCAGCGTGGTGTTGCTGCCGTCAAAATTGACCGTGAAGGCGCGGCCAAAGATGGACGCCGCAGCATGCTCGTTAGTGCTGCTGTACTGTATGAACGTGCGCTTATAACCCAGCGCTTTCAGCTTGCTGGCGATGTCGCTGGTCTGGTTGCTGTCCAGAACTGCGGTAGATTTTGTCGTCACGCCATAGATGCGGGACAATCCGCTGCCCTCGATGAAGCCCGCTACAGCCTGCACCGCATCGTCGTTCGGGGCGACCGATGAGGCGATATAGAGGCCATACCAGTCAGCGCTCATGTTCGCCAGCTCCTGCACCGCATTGACAGCGGTTTCAGCATCGAAGCCCGGCACCAGATAGCCCTCGTCATCCTCCGAGATACGGAACAGAGGGGTAATGTCAGTGCCTGCGCCTGGAGCAGTAGCGAAGTCAACCTCACTCGATGCGCCGGTGGTGTCGCTGGTGATGATGAAGCGGCTGCTGACCGCATCCCAAGTGACCGTCGCGCCGCTGATGGCGTTGGACAGGATGGATGCCACGCCGTTCAGGTTCGATGCGCCGCTGAAGTCTAGGCTGGACAGGGACTGCGCGGCACCGCCGTCGATTGAAATTGAGCAAGCGCCGTTCGTGACCGCCGTGAAATTGGAAAGCTGCTGCTGCGATGGTGAAAGGATGCCGCCCTTTAGCTGCCCCGGAGTCGCGGTGCGCGCCCACTTGCCGATGTAGAGGACTGCAGGCTGCGGCGTCTGACCAAAGTACAGCGCGGCGGCCTTGTATTCAGGCGCAGCGGTGCCGAAGTCAGCGGCGACAGCATCCAGCGTCGTGTATAGGCGCAGACGCTCGGTCATATCAACGACATTGCTGTCGCCCAAGATCAGCAAGCTGCCGAAGTTGCGCTCCTGCGCTGCCAGCGGGGTCAGAACGACTTGCACATTTACAACGTCGCTGACGGAAAGTCCAAGAGTAGACATTTATCAGTTCTCCGGTTCTGGTTCTGGGGTTGGTGGTGTTGGTGGCCTGTTGTCGATGACGATTGTATCGTTGACGCGGCCTGCGTCGTCGATAAGCCCAACGTCTGCCGCCTCGATATTGAGAATTGCATAGTCGCGGACTACTTCGCGGCGGAATCGCAAGGTGATGTCATGCCTCCTGACCCATTGCTGGTTCACCAACTCGGGGAACGGGCGCATCTCATGGCCGTCCACGAAGCTGATGCCGTGGGCATTCAGACCCTCGTTGTTCTGCGGCAGCCAGAAGCTATCCCGCAGGATCGCCGCGTACTTGCTGCCGTTCGGCCCGTAGCAGGTAATCGCAAGCTCGATGTCCTCATGGCGCTTCATCGTGTCCTTGCCAACGCCGCCGCCATTGTGTTCGATATATGGCGATGCGTCCGGTGTCTGCCGTATCACACCGAAGGCGATCCAGTCCGTATCGGCGCTGGGCTGCTTCGGCGGCTTTGGCTGCCAACGCGGGCGCACCAGCTTTCCGTCCATGCTGGTCACGCCGACAATGGCAGATTGAAAGATGTCCTCAAGCGCAGCGTCCTCGGATGGCGCAGGCGATGCCGCAGGCGACAGGTAGCCGCCAGTTGCGGATGTATTTGCCATGTGCCTAGCCCTCCAGGTTCAAAGGCTCGCAGCGTGCCGCTGTGAAGCCACGACCGAAGTGCGAATAGTTGAATACCTCGGCAACCGTGAAGTCGCGGCCTCCCCATGTGAGGATGTCCGCCGTCGCCCCTGCGCCACCATCGCGCAGGGTGGCCTTGGTATGGACCATGATGCTGCCGATGACGCGCTCGGCGTCCGTCACGCGGTCAAGGATGTCGCCCCTGTCGCTGCAAACAACGCCGAAGATCGTGCTGCTTACCGTTGCGACCGTGGCGCGGCCATTCGTGCCGATGGTCTCGGTCTGCCGCTTCAAGGTCAACGTGTCGATGAAATCGGGATCGCAAACGATGTCAGTAACGTCTAGCAGCGCCATGGAAACCTCAAAAAAAGCCCGCACTAGGCGGGCAAGCTCTGTTACAAGGAGGAGATATCAAACGTCAAGCTGACCCCTTGCGGGTGTCATCTGCAACTATAGCCAAAGATGCATGACGATGCAACTACTTTTTGCCACGCACGACATAGGTAATGGACTGCCTAAGCTGTCCTGTATCAATCAGTGGCCTTGCATTGTCATTGTTCGGCGCATTGCCAGCGGCGCGGCTTTCAAGTTCGGCCTTGGCGCCCTTGCGCCCTCGTGCGGCTCGCGCCCTTAGCGTGGCCTCGGATAGCGGTGCAAAGTCGCCTGATGTAATCTGGTTCTTCACGCTCGACGAGGCAACCATGCCAGCGGCCTCAAGCTCATCGTTCGCCTTTTGGTTCAAGCCGTCAAGCGTGGCAGCCGCCGCCTTTTTGAGATGGGCTGCAATCCTATCCTGCGCCGCTTCGATTCCTGGCTGCATGAACGGGCGCCCGGGGATGTTCGCCGC
>DATCJT010000022.1:0-2428 GCA_036562645.1 Methylophilaceae bacterium
CTCCGCCAAAAACACCTCGCGCCGCGTGCGCTTGCGGCTCCCCAGACCCTCGGCATCACCGAACGACAGCTGCATCGCACTCACCCCGATCACGGTGAGGCATTGTCGCGCAATCGGGCGGAGTTGTTCAGACCTTCCCTAACACCTGAATTAAGCCGAGCCGCGAAGCGGCTTCGGCTTGAATTGTTAGGGGGCTGCTGGGGCAATGAGATGCCACAGGTCAAACGCCCTGAGAATAAACGTAAGCACCCCGCCTGCGATGATGATGAGACTAACGATCCAGTGCTCTTTAGCCCACTCGACTAGAACGGAAGGGGTGAATCCATGCTGCTCGACCCATGATGAGTTTGTCTTGAGCTTTTTGCTACTGGTGCGCTCAAAGATATTTGCGAGCGTGTCTACTTTGCGAAGCGTTGATTGATGAAGGCGAACAAACTCCTTGTTATCAAAAGCTTCCGCCTCTTGTGCGCCCGTAAGGAAGTCACGGTTAGTGATCCTGTTCTTGGCTAGTAGCGATTCGAGCCGAGGGTGTCCGATATAGCCGACGCCATAGAGGTCTACGAGCGCACGAGAAAGGTCAAATTTCTTGTCCTCGGTGATCATGATGGGCTGTCCGCCCAAGACGCGATACCGGTGCTCTATGGCGGCGAAGCCATAATTGACGTCTCGCATGTTCCAGTGCACCCAGTTGAAGTGCTGCCGGCTGCGCAAAAAGTCAAAGTATCGATCAAGCATTTGCCGCTCCAGGTCATCGTAATGATCTGCGATGCGGTCGAATGGAACGTTACGCTCCTCAGCAATTTGGTGGATTGAGAAGGAATCGGTCTGGCCAGATGCAAGATTTCTAACGGCAATAGACGTTATTCGAGGGGTTCTTCCGTCGGTCTTGTCGTAGAAACTCTCGCAGGAATAATGAATGACGAGAGTTGTGGACGCCTGTTCAAGAAGCGTGTCCATGCGATGCACGACGTCCTTGCGACGCTTAAGCCGTTTCAGTTCGCGACCCACTTGATCAGCCCCCTAACACCTGAGTTAAGCCGCGCCGCGAAGCGGCGTCGGCTTGGATGATGGGATGGACTCCTCCCGCGTCACCAAACGGCTTCGAAGAGCCAGACTGATGTTTCCATCAGGACACGGGATCACGAGAGGAGTCCACGCCATGCATGCTAGTACCGTCGCCATCGATTTGGCAAAAGAAGTCTTCGAGCTGGCCTTCGCCGATGCGCAGGGCCGGATCATCGAGCGCAAGCGCCTCTCGCGCAGGGCGTTCATCCGGTCGCTGGAGACCCGGCCGCCGTTGCGGGTGCTGATGGAGGCCTGCGGGGGTGCGCACTGCTGGGCGCGCCGCTTCCAGCGCCAGGGCCACGCGGTGCGCCTGCTTCCTGCGCGGGACGTGCGCCCCTACGTGCGCGGCAACAAGACCGACCGCAACGACGTGGCCGGGATACTGGAAGCTGATCGCTGCGCCGGCATTGCGCCGGTGCCGGTCAAGACCCCGGAGCAGCAGGGCATCCAGGCGCTGCATCGGTTGCGCGAACACCTCAAGGCCGAACGCACGGCCACGCTCAACCTGCTGCGGGGCGTGCTGCGCGAGTTCGGCGTGGCCGTGCCGCTGGGGTCGACCAAGGTGCCCGCCGCCGTGCGCGATGCGCTGGAAGACGGGGACAACGACCTGCCGATGGCGCTGCGCCACAGCCTGGCCGAGCAGATCGACAGGCTGTCGCAGCTGGCCAGGGACATGCTGGCAATCGAACAGCGGCTGGAGGAATTCGCCTCGCGGGACGTGGCAGTGCAGCGTTACCGCACGGTCCCGGGCGTGGGTCTGCTGACGGCAACCGCGCTGCGGGCCAGTGCCGGCGATCTGTCGCGCTTCCGTAGCGGACGCCAGTTCTCGGCGTGGCTGGGCCTGACCCCGCGCGAGCATTCCTCGGGTCAGCAGCGCCGGCTGGGAGGCCTGACCAAGCGCGGCGATGTCTACGTAAGAACGCTGCTGATCCACGGCGCCCGCGCGGTACTGCAGGCGGCGCGGATGAAGCAGCGTCGTGGACAAGACCTCGATCCGCTGCAGGCCTGGGCACTGAAGGTCCAGGACACCCGCGGCCACAACAAGGCCGCCTGCGCCCTGGCCAACAAGCTGGCCCGGCGGCTGTGGGCGATGGACCACCACGGCACGCCGTTCGATCCGCGCCACGTCAGCGAACGCCCCCGCGCTGCGTAGCGCGACGGCTTCGACACACGTTCACCGCTTCAACGTCGGGAGTTGCCTGACACGATCTTGATCATGGCGAAGGGTTCGGTCCCGGAGCGGACAACGCCGATAACAATGCTGGCCTGGCAGGCCGCTTGAACGATAGGCACCCGCCCCGCGGATTCCATGATGGCCCGGGCATCAACGCCCACCCCAAGGCCGGATACACGACTGCAACCG
>DATCJT010000024.1:0-4575 GCA_036562645.1 Methylophilaceae bacterium
TCATCAACGGTATTTGCCAAGTGCTCTGCCAGATCTCCCATGCTCGGGAGACCATAGCCGCAGGAAAATCCCGACCCAACAAGGAGTACTGGTCCCTTACGGAAAATATCCTGTATTTCGTTGAAGAATTCTTCCGGCAAATCCGGTGACAACATATGATCTCCGCCTATTTGGTCAGCTCAACAAAGGGAGAAAGCACCTCCAACAGGGAGAGGCCTCCGTGCGTCAGTGTCGGGTACCCCCCTTGGCTGCGCCATTTCCTGCGACCCAGGGCCAACAGGTGATTACCATGCGGGCCACTGATTTGCATGGCCACGGGCGGCACAAAAGGTCCAGCGTCCCCGCACCCTGCCTTGCCGCGTGAGCTTCCAAAGGTCTGCTTGAGGAATTGGCCAACTTCGCCATCGGCATCGGAGAAGTAGCCGGTGGCCGCGTAGCCATGGTCGGACGTAATCACCAGCCGCCGCCCGGTGGCCAAGCGTTCGACGAAGGACCAGAAGTCGTCGCTCGTCAACTGCTCGACCACGTCCTTGGTCAGCGGCTCCAGCCCCTGGCCAGCGCCAGAACCATCATGCAGTTTGGAATCGGGCCAGTGGTGCCAGAAGATCTGGTTCGGCGCGCTGCTGACCAGCGCCTCGCAATCCTTCCACGGGAGGTTGGCAGCTTCGGTGCTGGCAGGCAGCAGTTTATGCGCCAGACCGGCGCCGTTGTTCTGCAGCTTGCTGCGGCTGCCAAAGCCAAGCGCGCGGGCGAACTCATCCGTTTCACCGGGCAGCTCGGACGCATAGGCTGCGATTTCATGTGTGGTGAAGCCGCGCTCCTGCGCGCCCTGCAGTAGCCATGGCAGTTCGCGCAGGGATAGACCGTCGAGGATCAGGACGGCCTTGGCACTGAAGGGCTGTGCCCACCAGCGTGCCAAACGGTCCGATGTGCGTTCCACGCTCGCGCCAAAGGCGTGCCACAAGTCCCAGCCGATTGAGGACAAATACAGATCCAGATCGCCGATCTCCCGGTCGCGGCGAACCACTTCGCTGGTCGCGTTGTCGGCAGCCAGAGGCTTGCGGGCAATCTCGATGGCTTGCCCGACAAGGATCTGCCAGGCATCGGCTTCGGAGCCCTGTGTCAGAGCTTGCAAGACGTCGGCAGCCAGCGGCATCAGTCCTCCTCCTTCTCAAGGTTCAGTTCGTAAGTCAGGCCCTCGGGCAGTTTCTTGAGCAGCTCCTTGAGCTGCGCCCCGGTGGCGGCGGAGACTTTGATGGATACTTCCGCGACCTTGGTGGCCGGACCGATGCCCCAGCTTTCGAGCTTGCCAATCAGGTTGAGTGATGAAGTTGCCGGATTGCAAAGGAGGATACGCGGCTTGCCTGCTTCACCACTGCCGCCAAAGATGTTGCCTGGCGTGGGCACAGGTACCGGCGTGGCCGAACCACCCATTGCAGATTCGCTTATGCCCGGAGCGGGTACAGGATTACCGTCCGGATAAACCAGCCCGGGTTGCGGTACTGGAGGGGCAGAGCCGCCGGTCACGGGTACGGCAGAAGGCAGCATCAGGAACACATCGTCGAGATGGCGCCCGGTCAGCGAAAGTTTGGGACGCATCCGTTGCCATGCAGCATCCTCGGCCTCACCCGGATGCGCCTGCAGGTTCTCCAGGCCACGCAGGTTGATCGCAATCTTGCCCCTGGCGCACAGGCGCAGCAGGCGCTCTTTCATCGCCGTTTCACCCAGCCAGGGAATGCAGTCCTGGCCCGCAGGACGCGGTTCCTGCAACTCACGCATCAGGACGCCGACCGATTTGTTGTTGCTGGCGTACTCAAGCACCAGATCTTCGAAATCCTCCGGCACAAAAACGTCATTGGCCAGAATCGCTTCGATCGCTTCGGGAATCTGCGCTCCCTCCTTGTCGAGACGCTCAACGATGAACTTGCACTGTGCCGGGTCGGTGTAGTTCCACCGCAGCAATACAGCGAAGCGGTCGAACCGCTTCTTGAGGTTGTCGCGCAGGGCGCTTTCAAACTCCTTGTGCAGCTTTCTGTACTCGGGGCTCTGGGCACTCCATTCCTGTGCCTTCATTTCGGAACGGGCGAGGATGAGCAGGTCACGATCCAGGAAGGCATTGGTGCTACCTTCACGCGGCAGCAGGAAACGCACCGTGTTGCGCCGCTTCTGCAGGTGGTCTTTGAGCCAACGCCCCAGCGTAAGATCAAGCTTCTCGGGCGCTTCAGGCAGCACGAGGATGGGCAGGCGGTCATCCCATTTGTCCGGATGTTCGGATTCGTCCAGCACGGTCCATGGGTCGTTGACCCACGATTTGGGCAAGGCAATCACCCGGAATGACTTGGCAACCTCGTCGCCACCGCCGATGACATAACGCACCTGCCTGGCAAGCTGGACCTGATCCGAACCATCGGCAAACAACTTGTCGTTACGCGCGCAGGCCATGAGCTTGGCTCGCGGGTTCTCTTCCTCGCGGAACACCAGTTTCGCGCCTTCCTGATGGATGTTGAAGCTGTTCTCGACGATGGTAGAAAGCTCAACCTGGAAGGCATTGTCGTCCACCGGCTTGTCTCGGGTGATGTCCAGCTGCAGCGTCGCCGGTTCGGCACCAGCCAAATTGCCAACGGCAATGGAACGCAGCCATAGCGCGCTGACGATTTCCAGCAGGTTGGGAGTTACGCTCGCGTGGTCGTGCCGCGCCTCCTTCACCGAGATGATGTTCTGCAGCGCCTTCTCGCGCAGCGTGCGATGGTGCTGGTTGGCAACAGCTTCCAGCAGCGCGCCAATACCAGAGGTGTCATCGTCCAGCCTGAAGTCGGCAGCCGTGAGCACAGGAACAGCATCGCCACGACTCTTGTAGACATTGGCAAGGATGCGGATCAGATCGCGCGTCTCCTGCGCGTCGGTGGCGATAAGCACCTGCTCTTCCAGCAGGCGCAGTAAGTGCGGTGAGTAAGGCCATGATTCGATGAATTCCCGGCGCTTACGTTCTTGCTCGGCAGGCGGCACATTGAACAAGCGGAAATACTCGGCAACATGCCGGGCTACCAGCGACTCAATGGTACCGTCGGCAATCTGCATCCGGTTCTCAAATAGGCGATGCAGCAGCATCCGGCGACGATCCTGTTGAATACGCTCGGCGCTTCCTCCGGCCTTGAAGTCGATGATGACGGGATTAACCCGATGCACCTGCTGGTAAGCGTCACTGCCACCGTTACGTACGGAGATCGCCAGCACTAACAGATCAGGACGTTCCTTCGCAATCTCCGAAAGAATCTGGATGAAATTGAACGCCCAGTTCTTCCACGGGTACTGCTTCGTGTTAGTGAGGCCGTCATACCATGTCTGGAACTCATCCAGCAGCAGCATCGTAGGCTTGTTCTCTAACAGCTCAACGACAAGCTGGTCAGACGGAACGTCAGTCTTGGATGCTCCCTGCCCTTCCCACTTACCTTTGATGTATGCGCCATACGGATGGTTGTCGAACAAGACGTCCCACAGGAACTTATAGCGTTGGCGATGCAGGCTTTCCCCGATCACATGCATTCCGTCGCGCAGCGCAATTTCACCAATGGCGGCATCCCCCAATGTGGTGCCCCATTCCTTGAGCCAAGCACGTGTGGAGTCGGGATCGGTGACTGCATGGTAGAGCGCGGCCATCAAGTGCGATTTACCGAGGCCGCGTTCACCGATCACCACCACCGGACGCCCCTGATCAGGACCGACCGCTGCAATGCCTTTCAGCAAGTCGCGTGTTGGATAGGTGATCTTTAGAAACTGCTTGGCTGCAACCTGGGTGGCGCCAGTCTTCTGGTCGTTGGACAGCTCGATGGCTGTGCCCTTTAGCCGCTTGCCCCTAAACTCTTCTCGCAGCGTCAGTCCAAGCATTACTTTCGCCCCCTTTTGTCCGATGCCTTGCTCGGAGCGTGTTCGACACGGCCCATAGACTGTTCCTTAATCCAACGCTCGATGTCACTGCGCGAGAACCGCCAAGTCCCGCCAAGCTTGAACGCAGGGATTTCCCCGCTCGCCGCGAGCCGATAGATCGTGCGCTTGCCTGCCTTCAAGTAGGCAGCGACCTCATCCAAGGTCAGAATGTCGCCGTCAGACTCTGCCATTGTCATCACCATGCCGACCTTAGCCGTTGATTGCCATGTCTTGCAAATTCTGCCATGGAAAGACTCCTTTCGCCAGCAATATTTGCGGTGGAGCCAAGGCTGGAGGACTATGCTGTCTTTCAAGGATTGATGGTCGCCGCTTACAAGGGCGCAGGATCACGCAAAGCCACGACAATCCCTCGCGCTACCGCAATTGCAACGATGTACCCGTCTGGCGTAGGGAACCCAGTCTGCCGTTTCGGGCAGACACCGCCAGCGGCGCATAATGCCGCGCGGCATTTGCGTCGAAGGGCCGCACGCGATCTTGAAACAGGACCAGCAGGTCATTGAGAACGCGGTCCAGCTGGTCCCTGCGCTTGCCCTGCGGCAGGGCCTAGATGCCGAACAGCAACCCGGCCAACGTGATGGTGGTGATATACAACAGAAATTCCTGGGCCAAGTCGTTCAACCTAACCCCGAC
>DATCJT010000025.1:0-3828 GCA_036562645.1 Methylophilaceae bacterium
TCTGTCATGACCGTCTGTCCTTTGTCGCGGCAGCGACGGTGCGCCTCGCAGAGCACGATGCCGTCGAGCCGCAGGCGAGTAAGGGGCAGTGTTGGGCCGATGCGCGCTTGCGCGTACCGGTACAACACATATCTTGCCGTCAAAACTCACTGCGAACTTATGCGATCTTTCGCGATCGACGCGCGAATCGACGATCAATCGCACGTCTTCGCACATCATCGCGTTTCGTCGCGTACGTTCGCGCTTCGTCGCATTGAATCGCACATATTTGTCAAGCGACACGAAGATTTGACCCCCTGACGACATCTGGAATTGACCCCCGGGTTAATCAACTCTCTGACGTGATCGGGGTGGGGGCAGCGGCCTTCTGCAGAAGGCCGCTGCGGCGCTTGTCGCGCAGCCGATAGCTGTCGCCCCGGATCGTGATGACCTGGCTGTGGTGCAGCAGCCGATCGAGGATGGCGGTAGCGGCGACCGCGTCGCCAAACACCTGCCCCCATTCGCCAACCGGCCGGTTGCTGGTGATCAGCATGCTGGCCCGCTCATAGCGCCGCGACACGAGTTGGAAGAACAGGTGCGCAGCCGCCGGCTCAAGCGGCAGGTAGCCCAGTTCATCGATGATCAGCAGCTTGGGCTTGGAGAGCTGCAACAGCTTCTCCTCGAGCCGGCCATCGGCGTGCGCCTTCGTCAGCCCGGCCATCAGCGCCGCCGCCGAGGTAAAGAGCACCGTATAGCCGCGATCCACCGCTTCGCGCCCGAGGGCAATCGCCAGGTGCGTCTTGCCCACGCCCGGCGGGCCGAGCAGCAACAAGGCCTGACCGTGGCCGATCCAGCGCCCGGTGGCCAGATCCCGGATCTGCCCCGGATCGATCGAGGGCTGCGCGTCGAAGTCGAAGCCGTCGAGCGTGCGCACGCACGGGAAGCGGGCGAGCTTCATGCCCATCTGGATGCGCCGCGTGTCGCGCCGGGCGACCTCGCGCTCAGCCAGGAACAGCAGCGCCTCGCGCAGCGTCATCTGCGCCCGGCCGGCTTCGTCGAGCAGGCTGTCGAGCTGGTCGCGAATTGCCGTCAGCCGCAGCCGGGTGAGCAGTTCGTCGAGTCGGTCGGTATCGAGCATCACCAGCCTCCTCCGACGAGCGCTTCGTACTCGGCCAACGGACGCAGCAGCGCATCGGTGGGCGGCGGCACTTCGATTGCGGCCGGCGGCGGTGACCCACCCAGCAGATGGCTACGCTCGATGCTGCGCCCGCGACTGCCGCGCAGCTGCGCGTGGCGGGCCACTTCCTCGCCGGCGTACTCGACCACCACCGTGTCGGCGCTGACGACGACCGTGACCATCTCACCGATCAGCCGCCACGGCACGCTGTAGGCGTTGGTGTCCAGTTCGATGCAGCCCTCGGCATTGACCCGGCGCACGAGCTCGCGCACCTGCAGGAAGGGGGCGATGCCGGCGATCGGGCGCAGATGCGCACGCTCCAACTCGAAGCGCTCAGCGGGCGTGACGCCCGTCGTGCCGTGGATGCGCACATCGGCCACCTCGCGCTGCCAGCGCGCCAGGTGCGCCTGCATCGCCGCCCAGCTCTCGAAGGCATGACCGGCGATGGCGTTGTTCTTCACGTAGCCCACGCCGTTCTCGGTCTTGCCCTTGGTGCGGGCGCGAAACGGCGCGCACGCCCGGGCTGCGATGTCCCAGTGGCGGCAGAACGCCTCAAAGCGGCTGTTGAGCCGAACCTGGCGCGTGGGCGTGTCGTGCTTGTCGACCAGTGCCTTGGCATTGTCGATGAGGAGCGTCTGCGGCCGTCCGCCGAAGTGGGCGAACGCCGCCTCGATGCCAGCGAACCAGGCGCTTTGGCGCTCGTGGCGGAATGCGCAGGCAAACCCCTTGCGTGAGTAGCCCAGTGTGGCCACAAAGAGGAACACCCGTACCGACTCGCCGCCGATCATCACGCGCGTCTGCCCAAAGTCGATCTGCATTTGCTCACCCGGCGCGGTCTCGAAGCGGATCGTCGCACGGCGACTCGCTTCGAGTTCCTGGCGAAACCCTCGGCACGCGCGCTCGACCGTGCGCAGGCTCGTGTCGATCCCGAGCTCCTTGCTCAACTGCTGACGCACCACGTCGCAGTTACCCCGGTGCTGCAGGAAGCGCTCCCGCAGCCATGCTTCATGACCGACCAAAACGCCGGTGCGCTGTGGCCGCTTATACGGCACCGGCCCACCCGCGTTCAGATACCGCCGCACCGTGTTGCGCGCGATGCCCAACGTCTTGGCGATCCGCTTCGCGCCCCACCCCGACTGCCCCAAGCGAACGATCGTCGTGATCGCTTCCGGCTCCAACATCTCCTGCACTCCGCAAACCACACGGCGCACAGGATCTACCTCAATGTGCTTCGTTTCCAACGATGGCCTCCTTGCGAACGAGGGGGTCAGTTCCTCGTGTCGCTAGGGGGTCAATTTACGGTGTCGCCTGACAGTTGCCGACGTTTCAGTCTGGACGGCGAGTCGCGGCGAACAGGCCGCACAGCGCGCACTGCAAAGGACTCAAAAAACGACCATCAAGGAGCCCAATGAAAATCTGACAGACACTCCAAAACCGTAAACTCAAACCCCTACGCAGCACCGCCAGCATCATGGCGGTCACGATCGCCGAAACAGGCGGTCACGTTACCGAAACGGCGCTGAAAACACCCCTCAGCCCTCCGGTCACGATGCGCCGAAATGACCGGTCACATTCGCCGAAATACGCAGGCTGCCTCGGGGCGATGACGGATTGATATACCTGACAGAGTATATGAATCTCTGCCGCATCGGATGCAACAACAACACATCCGGCGCAACGATCGGCTTTGCCGTGGCGTACAAGACCCGCCTGACCAAGGCCAACGCTTGCGCTTCCCACAGGCATTGATCGACCGGAGGCGGTGCCTGGCATCGAACCGGTGGGCTGCGTGGGTAGGCCTGAAGGCAAGGTGCTGAGGCCGGGCAAGGCTCACATGATGCTTATGACTATGACGATTTTGTCAGCCAATAGTGGCAGCTCATGACATCGATAGATGGGCATGAGTGGTGAGTGGTTTCATAAGGCATTGATTTGATTGATTGTTTTCTGGGCGAAGAGCTTGGCACGGTTATTGGTATTGAATTGCACAACGCCATGCCATGAACGCCCAAGATCGCATCCTTCTTCGCAAGCTGACCTGGACCGTGCTGATCAAGCTGGTCGCGCTGTCGATGCTGTGGTGGTTGTTCGTGCATGACGCTCAGGTGGCCGTGGATGAAAGTGCCGCGGCCCGGCAGTTGCTGACTCCGACCGTCAGCACCACCCAGGAGTAATCACTTGATATCCGATCAATTGGTTGATCTTTCGCGTCTGCAGTTCGCGGCGACGGCGATGTACCACTTCCTGTTTGTGCCGCTAACGCTGGGCATGGTCTGGCTGCTGGTCATCATGGAAAGCGTCTACGTGATGACGGGCAACGTCATCTGGAAGGACATGACCCGCTTCTGGGGCAAGCTCTTCGGTATCAACTTTGCGCTGGGCGTGACCACCGGCATCACGCTGGAATTCCAGTTCGGTACCAACTGGGCCTATTACTCGCACTACGTGGGCGACATCTTCGGGGCGCCGCTGGCCATCGAGGGGCTGATGGCCTTCTTCCTAGAGTCGACCATGATCGGCCTGTTCTTCTTCGGCTGGGATCGGCTGTCGAAGACCCAGCATCTGCTGGTGACCATCCTGATGGCGGTGGGCACCAACCTGAGTGCGCTGTGGATCCTGGTGGCCAACGGGTGGATGCAGAACCCGGTGGGCGCAGCGTTCAGCTTTGAGAC
>DATCJT010000028.1:0-11464 GCA_036562645.1 Methylophilaceae bacterium
CGGAATGTTCAGCAGGCTGTCGTCCAGCCGTTGCGTCAGATCATCCTCGACTTCCGGCAGCAGCCGCTCAACCAGGCGCGCGAACCGGTTCGTCATGGGCAGGAAGACGGCGACACCGGCGAGAATGAAAAAGGTGTGGAACGCCACCAGCGTCGTCGCACCCGGTGCGATTTGCATGAAGTCACCCAGCAACCGGACCAGGGATAGGAACACCGGCAGCAGCAGGAGGCCACACAGCCCCGCGACGAGATTGAACAGGATATAGGCCAGTGCGGTACGCTTGGCATAGATGGTCGCACCGATCGCTGCCAGCACGCCGGTCAGTGTGGTGCCGATGGCGGCGCCCACCACGAGCGATGCCGCCTGGTCGAAATTGATGGTGTCGGTATATAGCGCCGTCAGGGTCGTGGCAACGGCCGCGGTGGAGGATTGCAGCAACACGGTCAGCACCAGCCCGATCAGCATGATGACAATGCGCGCGCCGAAACCGCCCACCGGTAGGCCTGCCAGACTGAACATGCCGGAAAGACCCGACATGGATTGCTGCAGCATGCTGAGGCCATGGAACAGCAGCCCGAAGCCTGCCAGCACCACACCCAGTTCACGCCAGCGGCCGCGCCCCAGCATTCTGAGGAATGCGCCGATACCGATCAGTATCAGCGTATAGAAGCCCAGATTCACCTTGAGGCCAAGCTCGGCGATGATCCAGCCGGTGGCGGTATTGCCGAGACTCGCGCCGATCAGCACGCCTATCGCCTGAGAAAAGGTAATGAGGCCGGCGCTGACGAAACCGATCAGCGTCATCGAAGTCGCCGTGGAGGACTGCACCAGTGCCGTCACCAGAGCGCCGGAGACGAACGCCTTGAAGGGTGTGCCGGTGAACCGCATCAGCGCGCGCTTCAGGTTGTCGCCGGCATAGGCCACCAGCCCCTCCGACAACAGCATCATGCCGATCAGGAACAGACCGAGACCACCCGCAAGAGGAAACAGCAATTCCTGCATTCAGTATCCCGCTGCGCCTGGGATTCGCGACTCAGGCGTCCGGAAACAGGTCTTCCGCACGCTCGACGATGGCGGCGTAAAGATCCCGCGTCGAAGCGATAGCGCCGTCGTGCACCTCCTGTGCCGTCAGTACCTTGCCGCTCGCTGTCAGTAGCGGGCGTGTCGCCGTGGCGCCGGCAACCACGGTGACGTTGTAGCCCAGATTGAAGGCGCCATGCGCGGTGGAATTGATGCACATGTGCGTCATGAAACCGGCCAGCACCACGTGCCGGATACCTGCGTCCTGAAGCCGCTGATGCAAATCGGTGCCGATGAAGGAATTCGGATAATGCTTGACGATGACCGGCTCGCCGCCCTCTGGCGCGACTTCATCGGCAATGGCGCCGACTGGCGCCGTGATATCGTAAGGCGACCCCGGACCGGCATCGTGCTGGATATGGAATACCGGCATCCGCAGACTGCGCGCCTTTTGCAGCAGTTTCCGCGCTTCCAGCAATGCCTCCTCGACCCCGGTCAGCTGCATGATGCCGCTGCGGTAGGTGTTCTGACAGTCGATCAGGATCAGTGCGCTATCTTCTAGCGGCGCAGGCTGCAGGCCGAGCCCGAGCAGTTCGCGCAGGGTGGTGGATGCTTGGGTCATATTGTTTCCTTGATTCGATGTTAAGTGCCGTCAGGCGCGAATATCCGCCGCACCTTTACCAGGCTGACATGATGCCGCCCACCCGCATGCATGGCAAGCATGCCCCATGCGAACTGCCGCGGGCGCGGCAGCGTTCCTAGAAGAGGCCCAGCTTCAGCTTGAGGCGCGCCCACATCTGGGTCAATACGTTGCCATCCAGCTTGTAGTGCTTGTACAGCGGTTGCCTGACCTCCCACGAGGCCCTCATGCCGGCAGGGAAAGTCACCAGATCACCCTTGCCGAAACTGACCGGCTCGCCGCCTTCCGGCGTGATGACGCACTCGCCTTCCAGTATGTAGGCGATCTCCTGCTCCGGGAACACCCAGGGAAACACCGAGACTTCCTTTTTCCAGGTCGACCACTTCGACACGCCCAGTTCCTGCAGGCGCTGTTCTGACGGTTGGTGCTCTACGATGATTCTGTTCATGTTTGCCTTTCCTGATATGGCCTTGCGGCTGGATTTTCACGAAAGCGCCATTTTAAGACAATTCAGTCACTTGCATGACAGCATCCGGCATACCTTTCCCCACAATGCCAGAATTCGCGATTTTTCTCCGTCAGGTACTGGATTATTTTCCAGGCTTTCTGTATCATGCGCGGCTTCGTGGCTGTGCTGCATCATGGCATGGTCACGCTGGAGTGGTAGTTCAGTTGGTTAGAATACCGGCCTGTCACGCCGGGGGTCGCGGGTTCGAGTCCCGTCCACTCCGCCAATCTCAGCCTGCCCATGGCTGACTCCACTGCAACAGGTGCAGTGCCTTCCCAGATTCGTCCAATCCGCTTGCATACACACCCCCAAGCAGCTAATATCCATAATAAAAATATGGTTATTCAGCGACATATTGCGGGTTCGGGGGGACAATGCATAACGTCAAGCTATACGCGGATAGCAGCCACAAGTTCGTTCTGCTGAACGAAAGCGAGCCTGGCGAAGATAACGGTATACGCTCCAATCAATATCTGATCACGCATGGGGAAGCCGGTGTTCTGCTCGACCCCGGCGGCTTCGGCGTCATGCCAGAAGTCTTGGCGGAAATGCTGCACTACCTGTCTCCCGGACAGATACGGGGCATCTTTCTCTCACATCAAGACCCAGACATCGTAGGTAGCCTCACCACCTGGCTGCAGCTCACTTCCTGTCCGATCTATGTTTCCAGCATCTGGATGCGCTTTCTGCCTCATTACGGCTTTACCGACATGCGCCGCTTCATCGGTGTGCCCGACCAGGGCATGGCATGGGAGCCGGACCCCGGCTTCCGGCTGCGTATCGTGCCGGCGCATTTCCTGCATTCGGAAGGTCAGATCAATGTTTACGACCCTGTCTCCCGCATCCTGTTCAGTGGTGACATCGGCGCAGCCATGATGCCCACCGACAATGACGATGCCTTCGTTGATGACTTCGACGCACATCTGCCATACATCGAGGGTTTCCATCGCCGGTACATGTGCTCCAACAAGGCAATACGCTGCTGGCTGGATACCGTCGCTGAACTTGATATCGACATCATTGCGCCACAGCACGGGCCAGTATATCGCGGTAGCGCCGTCCCTGCGTTTCTCAACTGGCTGAAGGATCTGCGATGCGGGATAGATCTGATGCAGAGCGGCGGACGCTTCCAGATGGATTGACGCAAGATGTCAGCCTCTGCCTCTCAACTTGAAGAAGTCAGGCTGCGTATCATCAATCGCCTCGCAGCCCTGTTGCAGAACCAGACACGCACGACCATCTTCAGCCAGAATCTGTCCAGACTGGTCATGATCACGCAGCAAGAGATCATGCAGGATCTAAAAAAGGTATTGGCGATGTCCGGCGACTCTCCCGTCACGCCGATACTGCAGGAGATTCTCAAGGAGAACGAGGGCCTCAACCAGTGCATGCATCTTCTCATCCGGGAACGCAACCAGCAGTGGCACAAGAGTGGCAATGACCTGCAGTCCCTGCTGAACGAATTCAACACGCTCCTGACCCAGCTCAATTCCACGCTGATCGAAAAAGACCTGCTGGAGCGTCAGAGCCGCATTCTGGAACAGATCATCCTGTCACATGAGAACGTCACGCAATGGAAGGAGTTCGTCAAAAGCATTCTGACCGACTTCCATGAAATCTTTCCATTCAACTTCTTCTACATCGCCTTTGCCGAAGACAAAAAACTGTCCCTCAATCTCTACTTTCTGGGCGAATACGATGAGGACACGAAAAAACATGCCCGAGTACTGTTGACGAATCAGCTGATCGCAAGCCTGGACCTGCCCATGGACGCGCCTATGGAAGTCGAGGAGTTCACCATTGCACGTGGCAAAACCATCAACCGGTTCAATGACGTGCGCCTGATCACCGTCGCCGTGCCCGAACACACGCCCAAGCTGGCCGGATTACTAGGCGTCGCCTATGCCTCGTCCAGCATGCTGAGCGCGCAGGAAGAAAGCGTCATCCGTTCCATCCTGGCCATCATGGTCATGCTTGTCGGATCGAGCAAGGCACTGTCACGCACCCTGTCCGAGCGACAGAATCAGCCAGGGTCAGATCGCGGTCGATCGAGCAAGGCACTGTCACGCACCCTGTCCGAGCTGGAATACTATTCCACACACGATGCACTGACCGGACTGTACAACCGGCGCCACTTCAACGCGATGCTCGACTACGAAATCGGCCGTTCACGTCGCCACCAGCATGAGTTCTCGGTCCTGCTTATCGATCTCGACGATTTCAAGGACATCAACGACACCTATGGCCATCTGTCCGGTGACAATGCACTGCGCGGTATCGCAGAGACACTGCGCAGCCAGTTGCGTAAGGGCGATCTCGCCTGCCGTATAGGGGGAGATGAGTTTGTCGTGCTATTGCCGGAAACAGGACGTGCAGGAGCTGAAAAGGTCGCAAGCAACATCGGAACGGCGATACGCAGCAAGCCTTTTGAAGCAGAAAACGGCAAGAATTTCCATCTAACCGTATCCATCGGCTCCGTCACCTATCCGCATGACTCGGAAAACTTCACGGATATCCTGTCCTGCGTGGACATGGCCATGTATCGCGCCAAGGAGCTGGGGAAGGACAGCGCCATTTCCGCAAACACGCTGGGGCAGGAAAGCATCCATGCACACCGCATCACGCGCGACCTGACCGAAAAGCTCCGCGCCGCCCTTGAAGACAACCGCATCCAGCCTTTCTATCAGCCCATCATCGACTGCAGCACCGGTGAACTGTTCGCTTATGAGGCTTTGGCCAGACTGGTCGAACCGAATGGCGATCTGTTCGTAGCTGGCAGCTTCATTAACATCATAGAGAAATACAGTCTCGGTCGCAGGCTGGATCGCGCCATCATCGACAGCGCACTGCATTACAAGAACCGGATACGAAAAACCGGAGACATCCGCACCAAACTGTTCATCAACCTGTCGGCACAGGAGATCCAGAACCGCGGCATCCTGACCTATGTCGAGGAACTGTGCGAGGAGCTAAGCCTTCCGCCCAGCTGTATCGTGTTCGAGATCCTTGAACGTGATGCCATCAACGATATATCCAATATGCGCAAATTCCTCTCCAATCTGCGCGCACGCGGCTTCGCTTTCGCACTGGACGATTTCGGCAGTGGCTACAATTCCTTCCATTACCTGCGCGAGCTGCGCTTCGATTACGTCAAGATCGACGGCACATTCGTCAGCAATATCCTGAACTCCAGGATAGACTTTGCTCTCGTGCAGAACCTCTCCAACCTCTGTCAGGACATCGGCATCAGCACAGTGGCCGAGTTCGTCGAGGATCAGGAAACACTGGATGCGCTGAAATCGATCGGCATCAATTACGCCCAAGGTTATTTCATCGGCGTGCCGCAGAGCACCATGCAGCCATTTAATATACAAACCCTTGCATAAAAAAGACGGGAGCATACGCTCCCGTCATTCTGCCCAGGTAACCTGCGCTGTCAGCATAGACCGACAGCCGCACGAGAATCAGGATAGCGTCACCTCCTGAGCACTGCTGTACTCAAGAACCTGATTGCATCCTTTAACATTTGCTTAGGCCTTTGTTTTTACAATGTCGTCCCGTCCGGTGCGCGGTTCACGACTGCCTAGCTGCCGCCGAACAGGTTTTCATCGAACTTGAAGCGCAACCGTACATAGACACCTCTCGAAGTGTAATCGGAACCGCTCAGATCATGATCGGTGAAGCCGGCCCAGTTATATCCGATCGATGCCCACAGATTCTGCTTCAGCTGATAACCCAGTTCCGCACCGTTGGCCCACTGTACGGAACCGCCCTGCGGACTGTAAAGCACGCTGGCCAACACGCCGATATCCCATTTCTCGGCGAAATCGTAGACGGCACGACCGCCCAGCAGGAAAGCGTGATATTTCTGGTCGCTGGGCAAGGTCAGATCGCGCGTCAGTTTCGCCGCGAAACGACCGGTGAACCACCACGGCCGGCTGGGATGGTAATCGGCATGGGTGGAAATAATATGGGTGCGGTAATTCTCTCCCTGCACCTGAGAATCGTCGTCAACCAGCTTGTACTCATAGCGCATCAATCCGTTCACCTTGTTGTGATCGACCGGACGCCATGCCAGACCGAGCTGGAAGCGGTCCTGCAAGGTATTGCCACGCTTTTGCCCCTGCCTGTCGTCGTTGTTGTCGGTGAACAATAGATAGTTACGGGTCAATACGGTCCAGTCCTGGTTGAGTTTGCGCGCCACGGCAACGGTACTCAGCCATTGGCTTTGCGACTGATTGCCCGAGATATCCTTTTCATCGAACAGGCGCCTGAATTCCAGCCGACCGGAAGCCCGCCACAGCGGGTCTGCGGTGTAATCGAGACCGCCGGTGACGGCCAGTGCATCCTGGGAGGAGCCGTGCAGCACGCGCAGATATTCCAGACTGGTCGTCGCCACCAGCCCTTCGCGCAGGTTCCAGGTGTTGCGCACACCGTTCGCCAACTGCATGTCGCTCAGACTGGCCTGCTGACCGGAGAGCGCATCACGCAAGCGATACTCACTGAACAGACTACCGCCTTCCATGTAGGAAGTATCGATACCGGCGCTGAAGCTGTTGCTGTGGTCTGCCGCGTCCAGCGAATAGGAGGAGGCGAGACCGCTTTGCGTTTCGGCCCGCGCATAGAGCCGCGTGCGCTCCGCCACCTGATATTGCGAACCGAGTACGACACGATACTGGTCCTCGTCGCCGACTTCGGCTCCAGCATCCACCGTCAGTTTTTGTGTCAGCTTGTAGCGCACGGCAGCGCCCAGCGTCGTCGCATCCAGATTCTCCGACAGGCCAGGACCTGTGCTGGCGATGCCAAGCGAGGCCAGACCGTTCTGCTCCAGCCCCAGACCATAGAATCCGCCGCCGGTTCCTGCCGAAATGCCGAGCGGAGCGCTGTTGCTGGCGATGATGGCGGTCGGCGGCATGGTGCTGTCTTCCTTGACGTGACGTGCGAAGACATCGACCGTCAGCCTGTCCGTCACCTCTGCGGTCAAACCGATCTTGGCGCCCGTGCGATGCGCATCGTTCAGGCCATCCTCGCTGCGTATGGCCTCACCATAGACCGTATAAACGTCCGACAGACGGATATCGGCCTTGACGCCGGCCTCACCATTGCCGCGCGTATATCCGGTCGCGTAGTTGTCGAACTCGTCATCCGAGTCCGCCCACCAGAATTTGAAATTCCAGTTGTCGCCGCTGCTGATCATTTCCGCGCGGTAGGCGTTGCCGCTGTTGTCCATGCGCATTTCGCCTGCCTGCCCGGTCGGGGTCGCGAACAGATCGATACCGGTCTGATACACGGTCGATTCCGAATGCGCCGCTTCGAACACGAGCATCGTGCGTTCGCCGAGACGGATGCCGGCATTGGCGCTCTGCAGCCGGTACGGCGACAGTGGGTTGCGGTCCTCCACCCAGGAACCGCCGATCTCCAGATAGTCATTGACCCTGACCTGGCCATCGACGCCGCCGACCCAGAACTCCTCGCCGCCCTGATCGACCTCATAGGTGATACGCAGGGACTGGCGGTCGCCGTTGGCATTGAGCGCAAGCAGCGGCGTCCTGAGCAGGATGCGGCCACTGAAGGGCTCGAACGTGTAATCCTGGAAACGGGTGAGCGGAATGACTTCCTTGATTACATTGATCTGATTCTTGTCGCGAATGATGATTTCGACTTTTTCCGAGTTCTCCAACGCATTGTTGTTGCGCACGGCGAACGGTCCCGAGGTACCGTTGCCAGGGTACTCCTCAATGACCTGCTTGAGGCTGTCTCGGATAGCAAACGCATTGGCCAGCCAGCGGCCTTCCTCAAAATGCGCCCTGATCCCGGTAGCGGTGCGGTTGTACTGACCCAGATTGCGCAACTGCAGACTCGCCACATCGCCACCTCCGCTCTTCTGGCTGAAACCGCTTCCGGTCGCGAAATCGCCGTACAAGACATAATGCTTGTCCTTGTCCACGCGCACATAGAGCCGGTCGCTCGAACGCGCATCAAAGCCGTGGATGGAACTGTCGCCATACACCGGATAAAACTCGTCCGGCCGGATGTCGCGCAACATGCGGGCGCGTGTCTCCTTGTCGGAGTCATAGGCCGCCGTCAGTAGCACATCGCCCTTGATCTTGCCCTTGATGAAGAATGCCGTACGTGCGGAGGCATTGGCCTTACCGTTGTTGAACTTGCGGCTCCAGCGCTCGATTTCCTGTTCGAACCCATCTCCCTGCCGTGCAGGAGACAGATCCCCGGCCGTGATGGTCCGCTTGCTGATAATGCCTTCGATCAGGCCGACTGCCAACATCTCGCGCAGTTCCGGCAAAAAGCTCACCGTGCCGGTCGCCGTAACCTTGCCGGCGGTGATGCGCACATCGACATCCTGCGGCTCCGTCGGTGCCAGCAGCTTGAATACGGCCTTGCCCGACTCCACCTTGATCTGTGTACCGGGCACGACCCGGTCCAGATCGGCACCATCCGGGCCGAGCTCGTCGGTACCCGCCCCGGGTAGCAGAATCCTGCCGCCGTTGGTTTCCACCGTGATATAGGCCGGCGTTTGCAGCAGTTCGCCATCGTAATCGAGCAGCTGCACCGTAAACTCGACGGCGCTTTGCCCATCCGCCGGCAAGCCTTCCTTGTCCACCTCCACCATGATCTTGCCGACTGCGGCATTGACGCTGTAATCAAGCTCGCCATCTGCACTCAATCCATGGTAGACACCGAACGAAGGCTGATTGGCTGGGTCGGTTCGCGGTGTTTTCGGCAGGAGGCCGCCTGCCACGGAAGACGAAACGCCTTCCGTAATACTTTCGTAGCGCAGCTCATTTGCCTGTGCAATGCCTCCGGCATACAGGCTGCCGCCGTAAATCATGGCCAGCATCACGGCTACCGGGCGCCGCATCAGCCTGAATGATTGCTTGGTGTTGCTCATCGTGGTCTTCTCCATCGCGGTATCGGTCGGGATCGGCTTAACGTGCATTTGCCCCTCCTTTCCGGTCGTGCGGATGGTTTCCACGTGTGTTGCCGCTCGCGTCGGGTAGGTCGGTCACCGGCACGTCGTTGACGGATTCCGCAACGGGCGCCTCCCCGTTTCCGCCTCTGTGCTTCAGCAATACCTGATTGGCACTGCCCTTACCCTGTTTGGGATAGTCGGGCGCCTTGCCTTCGAACTTGAGCGCTGGAGCACCGCGCTTCTCCGTCACGGGCGCGCGCACTTCTCCCTGATTGCGCCGCGCATTGACCTGCTCCATGACGGTGTTGGAACAGCTGCCCTCGGCAAAATCGGCGCGGATCAACTCACCGTTCTTCACATCGAGGAATATGCTGTTGGCATCCCCCACGTTGCGATTGCTGGTGACGGTGAGACGGCTGCCGCGTGGCAGTGTGAGACTGTCCACCTTGAGCACATGCGTGCGCGGCGTAATACCGCAGTAGCTGTACTTGCCTTCGACATCGGAGATGAAGTAGGTGCCGTCTTCCATGTAGATACGCACACCCGGAATACCGACTTCCTCAGCATCCTGTATCTGGTTACCGTTGCAATCGACGAAGATCTTGCCGGCCACGCAGGCGAGTTCGGTGAACACGCCGCCGGTAACCTTGACCCTGTATCGGGCGATGTTCGAGTAAATCGTGCCGGACCGGCCCTGCACCCGATTGATACCATCGCCCTGCATCGCACCGACGCCGACCCGCACGCGGTAGGTCACCACCACCGGCGTATTGCTGTCAAAGGCGCCGATCTCGAACACCAGGCGCGGACCTGGACTGCCTGCGGGATCCGCCAGCGCCACCGGCGCAGCACCGCCCTTGGCGATGGTGGCCGAACCCGGAATGTAGCGGAAGCCGGCCGGCAAATCGTCCACCAGCTGCGCGGATGCCAGTGCCAGACCGTCCAGCAGCCGGGCCTGCACCGTATACATCAGGGTATCGCCGAGTTCCACCATGGTCTTATTACCGGTCTTGCTGACGAAGAAGGCATCCACCGGCGCTGGATCGAGCGGGATGTGGTTATGCACCACGCCGACGCCCGCAGCCCCCACAACCAGATTGAAGGACAGGTAATACGTGGTCGGAGCCGCACCGGTCGGTGGGCCCGGCTGAACCTGAATCGCCTCGACGCCGCCAGGCACCCCCACCGGTGTATGCGGACCGGCCGAAGGCGGAATCAGCTTGGATTCCGGCGGCAGATAGCCGGCAGGCTGCTTGATCTGGATGGTATAGACACCATCACCCGGGCAGCCCGCTGGCACCGGATCGGTGAGCAGGAACTGATACATACCGTTGATGCCGGTTTCGTGCTCGTTCTGGCCACCTACCAGACAAAAGCCCGGCACCGGCGCACCGCCGAACAGCAGCGTCGCCCGCGCGCCGGATACCGGCACCCGCGTGACCGCGTTATAGACCACGCCCGAAGGATCCAGCGGCAGATTCTGCTCTATCGTCTGCTCATTCGGGCTCAGGCGGATTCCGGTGATCTCGCCGTTGACGACGGTGCCGTTATGGTTCGTGTTCGGATCCTGCGACACGGGCATGCCGTATATCCTGCCGTTGACAGGATCGCGGAAGCGCACGGTGTAGGTCGATTCCGGCAGACTGTTGGAAGGATATAGATGGGGGACGTGATAGGTGCCGTCATCCGACGTGAGCGTTCTTCCAACGATCTGGCCATAGCCGTTCAGCACCTCGACGATGAAGCCGGCAACGCGATTTTCCGGCCCGTCATTCTCCAGACGGTCATGATTGGCATCGAACCAGACCTTGCCAGAAATCGACGATAACCCGCCCGCAGTGAAATCGATCGGAGTCGGGTCGTTCTCGCCCGGCTCGTTACCGTTGCCATTGTTGTTGGCATCGAATTCCGTGCCGTCGTCGGAAAGGTCGGCGGCAATGACGGTACCTCCCGGAGTCTCCGCCGTCGTTGCCACCGCCTGGTTGTATTGCACGACACCGGGCAGGGGACTGCTGCCGAAATCGATGTCTGCAGTAAAGGTGATGGTGCAGCGCTCGCCAGCCAGCAGGTGCTGGTCACCGACCAGCAACGTATTCTGTCCCGTGCCGTTATAGGACGGATTCGGATTCAGCACCGTGCCGTTGCAGGCGGAAATCACCGGCGGCGTCTTGATGAGCCTGGACTGCGCCGTCGGAAATGCTGCAACCAGATCGTCCGTAACCTGAACGTTGGTCGCCGTGATTGCCCCCGGATTGGCGACGATCAGACTGAATGTAATCTCGAAACGCTTCTCTCCGGTCTGCACGACGCCGACCAGACGCTTGGCAAGAGCAATGGCCTGACCGGACAGGTTGATAATGGTCGGCGA
>DATCJT010000039.1:0-22947 GCA_036562645.1 Methylophilaceae bacterium
ATGGCGCTCGAACCGCTCGACCTCGCATACCAGATAGCGCGGGTGCTTGCCGATCCGCCACGCCGGTGGGCCGATGCCTTCGGCACTCCAGCGCTGCAGGGCCTTCGGCGAGAGGTTCCACCGATGGAGCAAGGTCGCTTCGCTCAGGATCGGGTACTGGATGTCGATGCTCCGGGGACGGGGTTCGGGGTCGTATGGGGCGGGACGGCTGCGGCGACGCGCTTGGCCGACCCATGCATCAGCCTCGTGATTCATCGTCGGCCTCCCCCAAGGCTGCTTCTGCCGCCTGCAGACTGCCGTACTGCGCGATCAGCGCGAATGCTTCCTTCAAGGTGTAGCGCATCGGCTCGGGTTGAGGCGGTTCAGGGTCGGCCGTCGGCTCAGGCGCTGGTGCCGAACTCGGCAGTGGCGGCAGTTCGTCGCGGACGGGTTCGCCTTGTCGCTGTGCTTGTTCGTAGTCCAGGATGTCGGCGAGGCGGTAGCGCACGACTTTCGATAGCTTGATGTACCGGGGTCCACGGTTCTCGCTGCGCCAGCGCTGCAAGGTCTTGATGCTGATGGCCCATCGTTGGGCCAGCTCGATTTCGGTGAAGGCGGGGTCGTTCGACATGGTCTGCTCCGCTCGGGCTGCGGCAGACCATTACGGCGCTGTTCGCGCAACCAGCCAAGGCGACATGGCGGGTGCGGCCGTGTACGGGCAGGTCCAGGGACGCTGATCGGGGAGGTCGAGGAAACCCGGGTGAATCAGCGGGCGAGGGATATGTCCCTGCCGTCCTCAACGCGGCCCGCGTTCGACAGAGAGTGCTCAGACTCCTACGGATCGCGGGTTGACTTGTCTGTGAAACTCCGCCACCAGCATCAAAAAACCAACCCGATGAGGTTGGTTTTTTTTCGCCCATATGACACTGCAGCGCCCTTACCAGCCACCAACCCTATTCCGTGCATTGCCGTGTCATCGGCAGAACGCCGCCGGAACCGGAACGGAACCACCCCAGCAACGCGATAACGCAGGCCGACAATCCGAGAACCCAGCGCACGTCGCGCTCGGCCGTCGCCTGGCGCCGGTATTCCGTCTTCTGCAGTGAAGCCACGGCGCCCGCCGTCGTGGTGAGATACTGCATCCCCAGCCCTGTCGACTCCGCTGCACGCTGCAGCAGGGAACGGTTGTATGCGGAAAGATATTCGCCAACCTCAGCTACCAGCTTGGCAGTAAATACTTGCTTTTGCCATCGAGAAGATGTTTGCTCAACGGCAACAGAGTTGGCAGTCGGCTACCGGGGGAAGTGCCGGGTCTTGCGCGTAAGGCCTGGGTTTAACTGGTTTGCATCCAACCGACTGGATGGTGGCCGGAATCACGCAGGCATTCGATGCCGCGCATGCGACACAATGAAACCACTGCGAAAAAAGCCGCCTTTTCCGCACATTCGGATAGAATCACGGTTTCCTGAACTCGCACTCACAAGGCATACCCGCATGATAGGCTACAAGGATATCGAAGCCGACGAATTGCAGAGCCTGCTCGCCAGTCACAAGGTTCTGCTCGTGGACGTTCGCAATGATGAGGAAGTCGCGCGCGGCATCATCCCCGGAGCAAAGCATATCCCGCTGGCATTGCTGCCATTGCAGTACGATACGCTGAACGGCAGCGATGCCCTGGTGTTCTACTGCCACAGCGGTATACGCTCGGCACAGGCGGCCGCATTCATCGTCAGCAAGGGTCGTGGCAATGTCTACAATCTGCGCGGCGGCGTGCTGGCCTGGGGCAAGGCCGGCTTTCCGTTCGTCTCCCAATAATCCGGTCCTGATTTGCTGCTAGAATTCCGGTTTCAGACATTCAGAACAGGCATCGCCCATGGAATTCGACAAGGAACTCGACGCACGCGGTCTTAACTGCCCGCTCCCCATTCTGCGCTGCAAAAAGGGACTGGCCGAAATCGACAACGGCCAGGTGTTGAAAGTCATGACCACCGACCCCGGCGCAGTCAAGGATTTTCAGGCTTTCTGCAAGCAGACCGGCCATGAGCTGCTGTCGATGGAACAGAGGGACAGCGAAACCGTCTTCCTCATCCGGAAGCGTTCCGTCTGAGTCGGCATGGCAAAGAAGCTCGCGCTCATCGCATCCAAGGGCACGCTGGACTGGGCCTACCCGCCGTTCATTCTCGCCTCCACCGCGGCTGCGCTGGATTATGAGGTACGGATTTTCTTCACCTTCTACGGACTGACACTGCTGAAGAAGGACATCAGCGACCTCCGCGTGTCGCCGCTCGGCAATCCGGGCATGCCGATGCCGGTGCCCATGCCCAATCTGGCGCAGATGATTCCGGGCATGGAGTCGATGGCGACCATGATGATGAAGAAGAAAATCGCCGACAAGGGCGTGGCCTCCATCGAGGACCTGCGAACCGCCTGTCTGGAATCCGGCGTCAAGCTGATCGCTTGCCAGATGACGGTCGATCTCTTCGATTTCAAACACGAGGACTTCATCGATGGCGTCGAATTCGGCGGCGCGGCAACGTTCTTCGAGTTCGCTGGCGAATCGGACGTCAATCTGTTCATCTAGCCGATAACGGCGCCCAGCAAAAAGCCCTCCAGTGAGGGCTTTTTGTTTTCCGGCAACTTGCCCTGTCTACTTCAGCACACGGCCTTCGCTACGGCTACGTACCCAGTTCAGTACGAACAGCAACAGCGGCAGCATGAGCGCAATACCTGCCGCGATCAGCACATAGGCGCGATGTTCGAAGTCGATTGCGGTCGGCAGCAGGCTGTCGCCGGTGAAATGCTCCGCCAGACCGAGCGCCAACAACACGGAGCCGACGACGTCGAGCAGAATCAGATTTTTCGGTAGATCGAAAGTCGGTTCCTGTGCTATGACAGCCCCCGGTCCATTTGGTCGATTCAAAATCGGTAGTCTATTTCAATCTGACGAGCTGTGCCTGCAGTTTCTCCAGCGTGGCGCTGAAATCGGCCAGACGCTGCTTCTCTTGTTCCACCACCGCGGCCGGTGCGCGACTGACGAAGTTCTCGTTGCCAAGCTTGGTTCTGGCCTTGGCGATTTCACCTTCCAAACGTGCGATCTCCTTGCCCAGTCGCTCCTTCTCGGCCGCCACATCGACCTCGATGCGGAGCATCAGACGGAAATCACCGACGACTGCGACCGGCGCATCCGCCTCCGGCAAGGCCGCGACGATGCTGACCTCGGACAGCTTGGCCAGCGCCTGCACATACGGCGCGAACGTCGCCAGTTCCTGCTCCTGGCCTTCCGCCACCAGTGGCACGCGCTGCGCTGGTGAGACACCCATTTCGCCGCGCAGGCTGCGGCAGGCATCGACCGCCTGCTTGAGTCGCGCAACCCATGCTTCCGCCCTCTCATCGATCTTGGCCGGCTGCGACTTCGGATACGGCTGCAGCATGATGGTCTCACCCTGCACGCCGGCATAGCGCGACACCGTCTGCCATAGCTCTTCCGTAATGAACGGGATCACTGGATGCGCGAGACGCAGCACGGTCTCTAGCACCCGCAGCAGGGTACGGCGCGTAGCTCGCTTTTGCGCATCCGTGCCACTGGCCAGCTGCACCTTGGCGATCTCCAGATACCAGTCGCAGTACTCGTCCCAGACGAACTTGTAGATCGCCTGCGCGACATAGTCGAAACGATAGTCGGCAAAGCCCTTCTCCACTTCCGCCTCGGTGCGCTGCAGCAGGCTGACGATCCAGCGGTCGGCCTGCGAGAAGTCGAGATAACCGTCCGGTCCACAGTCGTGCCGGCACGGCTCCATGCCGCAGTCCTGGCCTTCGCAGTTCATCAGCACGAAACGCGTGGCGTTCCAGAGCTTGTTGCAAAAGTTGCGATAGCCCTCGCAGCGATTGAGGTCGAACTTGATGTCGCGCCCCGGGCTGGCGAGGCTGGCGAACGTAAACCGCAGCGCATCGGTGCCGAAGGCCGGGATGCCGTTCGGGAACTCCTTGCGCGTGCGCTTCTCGATCTGCTCCGCCTGTTTGGGGTTCATGAGGCCGGTCGTGCGCTTCTTGACCAGCGCTTCTAGGGAGATGCCGTCGATGAGGTCGATCGGGTCGAGCACGTTACCCTTGGACTTGGACATCTTCTGCCCTTCCGCGTCACGGATCAGGCCGTGCACGTACACATCCTTGAACGGAATCCTGCCGGTGATATGCCTGGTCATCATGACCATGCGCGCCACCCAAAAGAAGATGATGTCGAAACCGGTCACCAGCACCGAAGACGGCAGGTATTGCTGCAGCATCCGGTTTTGCGCGTCCTTCTCGGCGTCACCGGTCCAGTCCAGGGTCGAGAACGGCCACAGCGCCGAGGAGTACCAGGTGTCGAGCACATCTGGGTCGCGCTGCAACTCGCCCGTGTAGCCGTCTTTGGCGGCGAGCGCCCTGGCCTCGGCTTCGTCATGCGCGACATAGACACGGCCGTCGTCCGTGTACCATGCCGGAATCTGGTGTCCCCACCACAGCTGGCGCGAGATGCACCAGTCCTGGATGTTGTTCAACCACTGGTTGTAGGTATTGACCCAGTTCTCGGGAACGAACCGGATCTCGCCGCTGGCAACCACCTCCAGCGCCTTCTGCGTGATGCTCTTGCCATCGGCCGTCGGCTTGCTCATGGCGACGAACCACTGGTCGGTCAGCATGGGCTCGATGACGACGTTGGTGCGGTCGCCTCTCGGCACCTTGAGCTTGTGTTTCTCGACCTTTTCCAGATACCCCTGCGCTTCGAGGTCCGCCACGACCTGCTTGCGCGCGGCGAAGCGCTCTAGGCCGACCAGATTCTGTGGCAGCGCGATGGCCTCCCTGACGGTTCCATCGGCGGCAATGACCCCCGCCTTCGCCGGCACGAAGCCCTTCAGGTCAAGGATGACGATCATGTCCAGCTTGTGTCGCTGGCCGACGGCATAGTCGTTGAAATCGTGCGCAGGCGTCACCTTGACCACGCCGGTACCGAACTCGCGATCCACATAGTCGTCGGCGATGATGGGGATCTCACGCTCGCACAGCGGCAGTTTCACCGTCTTGCCGATGAGATGCCGGTAGCGCTCGTCCTCCGGGTGCACCATGACGGCGACGTCGCCCAGCATGGTCTCGGGTCGCGTAGTAGCGACGGTGAGGTGGCCCGAACCGTCCGCCAGCGGATAGCGGATATGCCAGAGATGGCCGTCCTCCTCCTCCTGCACCACCTCGAGGTCAGAGACGGCGGTGCCCAGCTTCACATCCCAGTTGACGAGACGCTTGCCGCGATAGATCAGGCCTTCGTTGTAGAGGCGGACGAAAGTGTCGGTAACGACCCTCGACAGGCCCTCGTCCATGGTGAAACGCTCACGGCTCCAGTCCGGCGAGGTGCCGAGCCGGCGCATCTGGCGCGTGATGGTGTTGCCCGAGTATTCCTTCCATTCCCAGACCTTCTCGACAAACTTTTCGCGGCCGAGGTCATGGCGCGAGACACCCTGTGCATCGAGCTGGCGCTCGACGACGATCTGTGTGGCGATGCCAGCATGGTCGGTGCCCGGTTGCCACAGCGTGTTGTCCCCGCGCATGCGGTGATAGCGCGTCAGGGCATCCATGATGGTCTGATTGAACCCGTGCCCCATGTGCAGCGTGCCCGTGACGTTGGGCGGCGGCAACAGGATGCAGAAGTTGTCCTGCTTGTCGGGATCGGCACCGGCGGCGAAATAGCCGCGGCTCTCCCAAAGCTGGTACCAGCGGCTTTCTATGCCAGCGGGATCGAAGGATTTTGCCAGCTCGGGGGCTGGCGCGTTCTCGGTATGATTTGTGGTCGTCATAAGCGCGCGATTTTACCACAGCGGCCGCATGACCGCGGCTTTTTGGCGCGCAGCTAGGCCAGCAGCCAGACTATCGCGATTGCCGATGCCACGACTATCGCCAGATGCCACAGGCTCCAGCGCAGATACATGTTGCGCAGCTGCTGGGGGGAATGGTTAGATAGGATGAACAGCCTGCCATCGCGTGGCGCCCGGATGACATGCACGCCGCTCTGCGCCCGGATCTCCCTGTGCTGCCTTTCCACTTCGCGCTGAGCCGCACGGCGCGCCAATTCCCATTCCTGCAGGTCGATTTCTCCGTTGCCGTCGAGATCGAAGCGCTGCAGCAACCCTTCCCGGTCACACTTCCATTCGGCGAGCAAGGCCGCGACATCGGCCTTCGGGTCGAGCTGCACGTCCGCCCCGCCCTGCGTGCTGAACTCGCCCAGCACATAGACGGCGTGTCCGAACAGAAGCTCCTCGACCCGGCGCAGATCACCGCTGGTCATCACGCGCCGTTCTGCGCCGATGACCTCGGCATGATCGGGATCGACGAAACAGCGGCCGGTACCGTCCGTAATCTGAAAAATGCTGTCACTGACACCTTGTGCAATCTGGTGCCACTTGTTGCCATTCTGCCGCTGATAGATGCGATATCGGTACCAGACACAGGGAAGGCCGCTGATCGGGCTGCGGATCAGGTTGTCCTCTTCCGGCACCGCACGCCCGTACAGCTCGACATATCCCTGTGCAGCCGACCCGATGCGCGAGGTCGGCGTATCCGCGATAAGACGCTTACGCCGGAAACTGGACGCCCAGGCAAACAGGCTGATGAGGCCGATCAGGCCGACGATCCAGGCCGTCTGCGGCTGCCTGCCGTGTTGAACGGCGATGACCAGCAAGGCCAGATGGCCGAAGGAGGTGATCAGACCGACATAATGATTCCTGATCCCGCGCAGCATCAATCAGCTGGCGAAACGCTTGCCGATATCCACATCCTTGAGCTCGGCACTGGAGAAGCGCAGCAGGTCGAACTCGCCGAATCCGAACAGCCGTGCGACGATGAGGTCCGGAAACTGCGCGATGCGCACGTTGTTGATATTGACGCTTTCGTTATAGAACTCGCGACGATCGGCGATGGCATTCTCCAGGCTGCTGATGCGCGCCTGCAGATGCATGAAGTGCTCGTTGGCCTTCAATTCAGGATAGGCCTCGGCGACCGCGAACAGGTTGCCCAACCCGACCCGCAGCGCGCCTTCCGCCGCGCCCAGCGCGGCGACGTCATGCGCCTCGCGCGCCTCGGCGACGCGGGCACGCGCCTGGGTGACCCTTTCCAGCGTCTCCTGCTCATGCTGCATGTAGCGCTTGCAGGTATCGACCAGCTTGGGCAGTTCGTCGTGACGTTGCTTGAGCAGGATGTCGATGTTCGACCATGCCTTGGCCACATTGTTTTTGATGTTGACTAGATTGTTGTAGATCATGACGAAATAGACGCCGACGATGGCCAGTACCACCAGCCCGACAATTCCCATGATGCCTCCCCTTGGCTGCGGATCGTTTGCGAAAGTCTACGCGTTCACTTGCGTATTGTGCAACGGAGGCGATGCTTCCGGCTTCCCTGCTGCCTGCATCGTACCCAGCAGATGAGGACCGACCTTGTCCCAGTAGCGGGAGAACCGCTTCAGCCGCTTGGCGCTGACTTCGATATCCACCAGCCGGGGCTCCGGATGCCAAATCGGCGCGAACGGCGTCAGCTCGTTCCTGAGTTCCTGATTCGGCGTATCCTGGGTTTCGACGCGCCCGATCTCACGCTGCACCAACACGTCGCGCAAATCGCCGACCCAGACCTCCACGCCCGGCATCTCGCTTAAGCAGTCGGCCATGAACTGCAGTCGCTGGATGGACCATTTGCCGTACACCCTGTCATCGAACACGAAGAGCCGCGTGAACGGCCGCCGTAACAGGGGATGTGCCGGCGACAGCATCTCATCGTGCACGAGCACGGCAAACGCGCTCAGTCCCTGCACCACCGGCAACACCGGACGAACCGGCGGATATTGCACGGGCCGCGCCGACAGCGTATCGCCGAACAGACGTTTCTGCAGATTTTCCGGACTATCGTCGAACGGGCACTTCACCCTGCAGCCGGCACAGTAATATTCGCCGGTATGACGGGCCAGGACTTTTTTGTCGAAGAAATAGGGTCTGGAGCTGAACAGCGAAGCGACCCACTGCCAGGAAAGATGATTGGATGCCTTGTCGCCGTCGAGCAGATGGGCCTCGTACCAGTCGGCGACCTCACGCCAGTTGGTCTTGCGCCAGTGCAGCACATAGGCCGCGAACCACAACCTGGCATGATGATGGACGTAGCCATCCTGCAGTAAATCCCGGATGAAACCATCCATGCAGGGTAGGCCGGTCTTGCCCTTGCGGATGTCTTCCGCCAGCGGACGGCGGCCTACCGCCACTTTGGACGCCTCCATGTCAGCGAGAATGGCATCGCCCTTCAGGTACCAGACCTGACGCCAATATTCGCGCCAGGCGAGCCGCATGATCAGCTTGTCGCCCTGACTGCCGAAGCGATTCTTGACGTAATCCGCGACCTCCCGCAGGGAAATGCATCCGTGCCGCAGATACGGCGAGAGTCGTGTGACCGCGCCATTGAGAAAGTTGTGATTGCGCCGATAGGCCGGCGCATCGATTTCGTGCAGCCGCTTCAGCGCCTCCGCACGTCCGCCGATCCACCGATCGCCGAGATGCTCGCCCGGATTCTGGGGAAACATACGCCGCATGTACTGCAGGCGCTCCTGACGATCCTGCGGAAGCATCAATTTACGTGGCTTGGACATGGAATGCGCTCTTCCTCGGCACAAACGGCCCATGTTGGTTCGAATGAATGGGGCGGGAACCCGCATTCATGCCCGTCCGGCTCATCGACGGACAGTATGATTCTACCGCCGCCCGTCCGCGCCTCACCAACTCGGTGAGGCCCATTGACGGATTTTGTCATCGGCCAGCAAGGCCGACAATCCTGCATTTCCGGTGACATGAAATCATCTGCCTGAACATCTAACCGCTACGTTTTTCTGCTAGCATAGTCGGACAAAACAAGAGGGATCACGATGATTGAACCAATCTGGCTTTGGGGCATCCTGGGACTGATTCTGCTCGCAATGGAGATGATGAGCGGAACGTTCTTCATCCTCTGGTTCGGCGTCGCCGCATTCATCGTCAGTGCCTGTCTCCACTTCTTTCCCGAACTGCACATCGGCTGGCAGTTCCTCATCTTCACCGTTTTCTCGCTGTGTTCGCTTGCCATCTGGAAGATCCACTACCGCAAGAAGCCGACCGTCGAGCTCAAGGTGGGCCAGTCACAGGGCGATGAAATCGGGCGTGTCGGCACGATCGTTGAAGCCGTCAGCCGCAGGCAGAACGGCCGCATACGCTTCGCCCAGGGTGTCATGGGCAACCGTGAATGGATCGCGATCTCGGAAGAGGACCTCGAAGTCGGCTGCGAGGCGGAAATCACTGCCATCGTCGGCAACACGCTGGCGGTCAAGCGCCATTCATCCAATCATTAACTCCGGAAAAGGAAGCATAGCACCATGACCGAATTCATGTTCATCCTCATCATCCCGGTCTTCATTCTCATCTGGAAGGGTATCCGCATCGTGCCGCAAGGCGAGGAATGGGTGGTGGAGCGTCTGGGCAAATTCCATGAGGTGCTCAAGCCCGGCTTCAACCTGATCTTTCCGGTATTCGACAAGGTGAGCTACAAGGTCACGACCAAGGACATCATCCTCGATGTGCCCCAGCAGGAAGTCATCACCAAGGACAATGCGGTGATCCTCGCCAATGCGGTCGCCTTCATCAAGGTCACCAATATCGAACGCGCGGTCTACGGCATCGAGAATTTCTACGAAGCCATGCGCAACATGGTGCAGACCAGCCTGCGTTCCATCATCGGCGGCATGGACCTCAATCATGCACTGACGTCGCGCGATCACATCAAGATCGTGCTCAGGACCGCCATTGCAGACGAGGCGGCGGACTGGGGTCTGACCGTGAAGTCAGTCGAAATTCAGGACATCAAGCCTTCACCCAACATGCAGCAGGCCATGGAACAGCAGGCTTCGGCGGAACGTGAACGGGTGGCGGTGGTAACGCGCGCCGAAGGCGAGAAGCAGGCACTGATTCTCAACGCCGAAGCGCGGCTGGAAGCTGCCAAGCGGGATGCCGAAGCGCAAAAGGTGGCGGCCGAGGCTTCCGCCGAAGCGATTCGCATGATCGCCGAGGCAGTCAAGGAAAACAACAGCTCGGCCATGTTCCTGCTCGGTGACCGCTACATCCAGACCCTGCAGAAGATGTCGGCATCGGACAACAGCAAGATCGTCGTCATGCCGGGCGACGTCATCAGCGCCGTCCGCAACATAGTCGGCAGCAAGTAAGCTTTTACCCACGACGAAAGGAGCATCACCATGGACAAATCCTTCTGGGGCATCATTGTCCTCATCGCCGACATCTACGCCATCGTCAAGATCGCGCAAAGCTCGGCATCCGCACTGAAAAAGGCGCTGTGGATCGTCGGCGTCCTGCTGTTCCCGGTAGTCGGGTTCATCGTCTGGCTGTTGCTGGGCCCGGGCGGCAGAAAATAGGCAGTCCCCCGCACATGCCGCGTCACCCCGATCCGGCATGTGCAGGGCTTGGTGCACGGTTATCGTGCATACGCATGTCAGACATGAGTTCAAGGACGACCGATGTCCGCAATCAGGTTTCTCAAGAACAACTTCGTGCTGGTAATCGGACTGGCTCTGCCGTTCCTGCTGATGGTCGGCTTCATGCTCGCCGCCAGCCTGCCCGCCTCCTTATCCGACCCGCCTGAATACGACCTCGTTTTCGCCGTTCCGGACAGCGACAGTTACAACCTTCCAGTCTTCATGAAGCTGACCGTCGATCAGGACGGCGCACTGAAAGCGCAGATCACCCCGGTGCACAAGCGCGATCTGGGTTACGGCAACTGGAAAAAACTCTATCTGTTCGAGGCCGCCACGCAAAAGGTGCGGGAATTACCGCTGCCATATCCCGCAGACATGGAAAAAATCACCGAAACCATGGAATTCGTCGTGGAATCGACCAGTGGGATGAAACTCGATACCACAACGGAATCGCCAGATGGCTACGTGCTCTCCTATGCCGGCTACAGCAGCAGCGGCCTGATCGGCGAACTGTTCATCGGCAACCGCTACAACAGCGAACCGCGCCTGAGAAAGGGCGGCAACTCGGTGCCATTGATCACGAACGGCAACAAGCGCAGCTATTTCAGCTACGGCAGCATCGAATTCATCGGCTGGGTGACAGACAAATGACCTCTCGTCAGGAGGCCCTGATCGAAGTGATCGATACCATGCGGCGTCACAACCTGACGCTGGATGATGTCGCCACCGCGCTACGCGAGGGAGCCGAAGTCAGGCAACAGCGGTCTGGCGGAATTTTGTCGCGCTTGTTCGGTTACATCGGCGGCGTTTTCGTATTCGTCGGACTGGTCATTTTCATCGGCATGCAATGGGATGGACTGGGAACCACACAGCGCATTCTGCTGACCCTGGGCAGTGGCTTCTGCATATTCGTCATGGCACTGAGCTGCACGACCGGCGAACGGCTGGAAAAGGCAGCCATACCACTGTTCCTGCTGGCTGCATTGCTGGAATCCAGCGGCATCTTGGTCACACTGCACGAGTTCGCGCACGGCGGAGACCCGGCGCACGGCCTGCTGTTCCTGCACTTCGTCATGGCGCTGCAGCAAGGCTGCGCCTTCATCGCCGTGCAACGCAGCGTCCTTGCCGTCACCACGACCTATTTTCTGGTTGGATTCTTCGTCATTGCCTTCGACCTGCTGGGTGTCCACCGACACCTGATCGGCCTTACCATCGGTCTTTCCCTGCTTTGCATCGGCTGGGCACTGGACCATTCGCGCCACAAGCCGGTCGCCGGCCTGATATATTTCTTCGGCGCTTCGCTGTTCCTCGCTGTCGCGCACGACTGGCTGAATAATGGACCGTTCGAGATCTTCTTTCTGGCGCTAGCCTGCGGCATCATCTTCCTCAGCACCGTCGCCCGCTCACGCACTCTGCTGTTCGTCGGTACGCTGGCGCTCATCATCTATATCGGGGATTTCATGGCCGAGCATTTCGCCGACAATCTCGCCGGACCTGTCGGCCTGATTCTGGCCGGATTTATGCTCATTGGCATCGGCGCCATTGCCGTGCGCATCAACAGCCGCTACATTCAGGGGAAAGGTTAGAATCAGGGATTCCGCGCCGCCGTCAGGCACAGACGCGGCATGCCGGGTCCTTGCCCAGCTTGAGCGAGCGCCATTCCATCCGCAATGCATCGAGCAGCAACAGCCGTCCCTGCAGGCTCTGACCGACGCCCATCAACAGCTTCATCGCTTCCGCCGCCTGCGTCGTGCCGATGATGCCCACCAGGGGCGAGAACACGCCGCTCTCGGCACACCTCAGCCCCTCCTCGTTGCCGATTTCCGGGAACAGGCAGTGATAGCACGGACTATCATCGGCCCGCATATCGAACACCGTCACCTGCCCCTCGAAATTGATGGCGGCCCCCGACACCAACGGCTTGCGCTGCTTCACGCATTCGCGATTCAGCGCGTAGCGGATGGCAAAATTGTCCGAACAGTCGAGCACGACATCCGCTTCAGCCACGAGCTGCGGCAGCTGGTCTTCGGCCAGTTTCTCGTCGATTGTGCGCACCTCCACATCCGGGTTCAGCGCTTGGATGGACTGCCGCGCGGAGGCCACCTTGCTGATACCGACCGATTGCGTCGTGTGGATGATCTGCCGCTGCAGATTGGTCATATCCACGACATCGAAATCGCAGATGGTCAGCCTGCCCACCCCACCTGCCGCCATGTAGAGCGCCACCGGAGATCCCAGGCCACCGGCGCCGACGATGAGCGCATGACTGTTGACCAGCTTTTCCTGGCCTTCATAACCGATTTGTGGGAGAAGAATGTGCCTGCTGTAGCGTAGGAGTTGGTTGTCGTTCATTAAGGTAATCTGCCTGCAGCAACCATATGATTGAATAAAACCGTGCGCGGAAGCCAGACGACGAGATCATCGAACTCATTCGATGGAGTTCGGCTAACAAAAATAGTATCACCATCGGAGTTTTCCAGCTCATCTGCACCCGCACCGGCACCACGCTTGCCCTTCGACACCAGCACAGCCGGCACATCGGTCGCTAGCACATTGCCTGCAGCCGCATCCCGGATCTCCATATTACCCACCGTCGTCAGCGTGAAACCTGCCTTATTGCTAGCGAAGTTGGCAGCGACACGATAACGGATTCTGTTGTCCCAGCCATCCGTTTGACCAAGTCCCAGTGTCGCCCACGGCACATCGGCATCAACACCGAGACACTGTCCCGTTGCCTCATCGCGGTCTTCCCAACCATCATTGTCGATATCCGGACAGGGCAGATATGGCCTGCCGTCCTCAGCGCTCCTGCTGAGCGCGTAGCCCACCAGCGCCTCACGCAGTTCCATCAATGTTCTTTGGGTTTCATTGTAGTTTTTCTGGTCCATCTGTGCCGTGATCGGCATAAACAGCCCAGCCATCAGCAGTCCCACAATGACCAGTACCACGGCCATCTCGACCAGGCTAAATCCTGACTGCTTGCGACAACGGAACATCATGGCACGACCACCAGTTCTTGGTTTCCCAGTTTCAGCGTCACGGTCTGCCCGTCGTCAGAGACCTGATAATTTATTATGGACAGCCAACCGTTCTTCCCGAGCATATCCTTTGTGTCGTCTTCGAAGTACAAGCTCTGGTTCATCGGCCCCTCGAAGGAAGGATTCCCTGCAAGCGCATCCACATCGGCGATCCCGTCTCCATCGGTATCCGCAAAAGGATATCTGTTCTCACCCGATTCGGTATAGTAGTGGATCAGCCCTTGAGACGATGAACCACGTATTTCCCGCAGAATCCTTGATGCCAATTTGTCCTGGACCTCATTCCGGCTAATCCTGATCGTTCTGTCGTTGGTGACTGTGCCCGATGTGATTACAGTCACGTTGTTATTGTCGACACTTACGCCTTCGAGATAGTCCGAAAACTGATTGCTGGGCCTGGACTGATCACTCATGGCAGGTCCGGCAGAAAAGACGATTGCGAGATAATCACCGACTCCATCAATTGTTAGCATACCCGGCGTATCCAGATTGACAGGTTCAGCGCTCGGATGATCGCGATGATTTTGTGACAATGCATACCATAGGCGCTCGCCGTAAGCGTCGCGCAGTTCACCAGTCCCGAGTGTTTTCCACGGTAGCCGACCGATATACGAAGGACAATGATTGCCAGCGAACAGCTCGGCAGAACCATCATTGTCGCTGTCCGGGCATGGCAGACTACCCGGATGGTTAGCATCCAGGAGAGCCCTCCCAATCAGGGCAGCCTTTGCTTCGACAAGCGCCTTGGCCGTGATCTTTTCACGCTCCACCCTGTATCGCCTGCTGTCATAACTGGAAAAAAATACTGTTGTGGCGACAAGCACCAACAAAAAGGTGAGCATAATCAATGCCGCACCATGCTGCCGGCCCGATGAAACGGTACGATACTTGCAATCAGTGAGCCGCACCCTGATTGGCCTCGAGACCGGTTGCAGAGTCGACTACCGGCTGCTCGCTCATCCTCGCCCTCTCCTCGGTGATGCTGTCCGTTTCAGGCACATAGATCTGCCCGGCCTTGAGCCTGAGCTCCCGGCCGATGGCGGGAATGCTGACATGCACCTGACCACCATTCTGCGGCAGCCTTTTCACCCGCACCGCGCCTGCCTCGTCGCCCTCCTGCAACGGCATGTTGTTGATCCATACCGTGCCTTTCCTGCCGTCGCTACGGGTGATGTATCCCTGCACGGACACGCTGCCGGGGACGACGGGATCGGGCACCGTCACCTGTGGCTCCGGATTTTCCTGCTCCTGCCAGTCTTCACTGGTCGGAAGCTTGCTGCTTTGGCGCAGCTGGTCAAGACGCACACGCTCCACCGGCGTGGTGAAGAGCCGTCCTTCGAGCACGGCGGCATCCGCGATATTGAATGCGAGCGCCTGCACTATAGCCAGCAGCACGTGCCTCGGCTTCATGGCTTTCCTCCCAGCATGACCGGCTCGCGCGCTGTCAGCCAGTCCAGCTCACAATTCGCTTTTAGATGCGGAACGAATTTGTCGAAGCCGGCGGCAGGCAGCCGAGCGATTTCGCAGCGCCGCACCAGAAACGGCGTGATCCTGCGTGCCTGCAGTTCTTCCAGCAGCACCAGAAGGTCGTCCTCGTGCAGCATGGCAAGCTCCAGCTTCATGACCGAACGGAACAGCGACATCGAGCCCGGATTCAGGTTGAACGCAGGTTTGTAGGCTTCCTGCACACCGATGCTGTAATTGATGCCGAACAGCTTGTTTTCCTGATGGATGGTGCGCAGGCTGTCGACCCACTCAATGCGCCTTTCCTCGCCGATGAACCCTTCACTGATCAGCCGCTGGTAGACCGGCAGATAGCGCACGATGGTTTCCTTTTCCTGCCCGGAGGACTGATAACGTTGACGCGCCTGGTTGAGCTGCGATTCCTGCGCGCGCAACGCGGTCTCTGTCTCCGTCTTGAGTTCATGGGCGAAATATACCATCACCGCCACGCAGGCGAGGACCAGCGCCAGCACGATTACCGGCATCTGCAGAGTGCGCAACTCCTGAGGCATCAGCTTCATGCGGCTTGCTCCTCTCGCTTGAGTATCACACGCAGCTTGAACAGCGCTGGCGTTACCTGCGCCGTGTGTTCATCGGTCGTACTGCCCTGCAGGTTGGAATAGGAACTGACATTGACCGGCGCCTGCAGCACATCGACTTGCGCCACTGCGGAATCAGTCCGCAGCCTTTCCACCAGGTGGCCCACGCTTTCCAGTGCGGCGCGATAATTGCCGTTGAAACGCCGGATCTCGCCATTCAGGAAAATCACCTCGTAAAGCTTGCCAGGCTCCGGCACGAATGTGGCGGCAGCCGGTCTCGCCGTGTTGATCACAACCGGTACGCCGCTGCGTTCACCATCCTTGGGGTCGGCTTCGTTACTCAACATCCACGCCAATCGGTTGACGTCGATTTCCGGCGAGGCGCTCACCGCCCTGCTGATCACCTGCAAGGCGCGCTGCGGCAGTACCGCGTTCTGCGCGATGGCTGCTTCCATTTCCGCCACGGTCTGCAAATCGCCGGCGGGGATCGGCGTGGCCGGAAAATCCTTGGCAACCTCGTCATAAAGGTGTTGCTGCTGCATGGTCGCCAGTGCCGCCTGCTCGGCAAGCACGCGATTGTCATAGGCCTGCTTGAGCAGCACGACTGCAGTGATGAAACCCGCCAGCAGCACGACAGCGGATGCCGCATTGATGCCGCGACGGATGACGCTGATCTGATGATGTCTGCCCAGCGCACTCGGAGCCAGGTTATCCGGAACGGTGCCGCCGACCACCAGTTGCATGTGCAGCAGTTCAGGATTGTCGCGCAACAGCACGGGGTCGAGCCTGTAGCTGCGGGCAAGCTTGCCGAGATCGATGGTGTTACAGGTCAGTCCGAGCATCTGCTCCATGTCGTTGCAAAGGCTCAGGCAGTCGTCCTGAATGGACGGGATCAATACGGTCAGCGGCGTTTCACGGGTGATGCAGCGCTGGCTGATCAGATACAGTCTGGCCTTCTCGGTCTCCGTCGCATAGAATTGGCTGGGCGCTTGATGCGACTCCTCGGTATACGGCACCAGCCGGCTGATGCGCAACCGCCCGTTGTGTAGATAGGTTTGGCGCAGGCCACCGGACAGCCGTTCGGTCAACAGCAGGTGCGCATCACCGACTTTCAGCTTGCGCACGAAGTGCTGACTGACCATGGACAGCAGGTAGACGCCGACCAAAGGCATTTGCAAGGCCTGCAGCCGCTCGATCCACGGCTGCAGCAGTTCCTCGTATGTCAACGCGACGAACAGGAAACGGTCGTCCTTGCGCTTCGTCGTTTCGCGATTGATGAAATGCGCTGCACGGTAGGATGTACCGCGATAGATCAGCCCCAGCTTGCGGTTGATCATCTCGCGGCGGGCATTGCCCATCGTATGCGGCAACGACTCCAGCCGGTAGTCCTCCTCCACGGCATCCACCAGCATGTAGATCTCCGTGCCGGCATGCTGCTGCAGATAACGGCTGAACTCCTCATACCCCTGCGCGTCATTCCTGAACGCCCGATGCGCAAGCAGCCTGCCGAACTGCCACCTGCCGGCGAGCAGCCTGCCGTTCGTTACGCAAAGGACGATTTTCGAGAACATGTCGTATTAAGCCGTACCTAAATGTTCAATCTGCTGAAAGAATCGTACACCGGCCCCAACACAGCAACCATGATATACGCCAGTATGCCGCCCAGTATCACCGTCAGGGTCGGTTCAATCAACTTCATCATTCTCTCGATCGATTCGTTGACGTCACGATCGTAAAAATAACTGATTTTGAGCAGTGATTTATCCAGCGCGCCGGTATTTTCACCCACACGTATCATGCGCACGACCAACGGAGGGAACAGCCCGGCATTACGGAAACTTTCGCTCAGGCTGTCGCCGGCATTGATCTGCTGCTGCGCCCGGCCCAGCGCATCTGCCATGGCGCGATTGGCCACGATTTCCTCACAGGTCTTGATGGCACTCAGAATCGGAATGCCGGTCTGATACATCAGCGCGAGATAGCGGGCGAAGCGGGCAAGGATGATTTTCTGCAGGATCTCCCCTATCACCGGAATCTTCAGCTTGGCGTAATCGAACCTGTAGCGCGCCACCGCGCTGTTGCGCACCAGCACGGCAACCACGATGACTGCCAGCACGGGTACGGACAGTATGATCCACCAGTAATTGACGAAACTGTCCGACAGGAAGATCAGCACCCGGGTTTCCAGCGGCAGTTCCTGTCCCATGTTCTGCAGGAACGACACCATCTGCGGCACAAGGTAGCTCATTAGGAAGATGATCGCACCCAGCACGACGACCATGACGAACGCCGGGTATGTCAGCAGGCGCTTGGTCTGCGACACCAGTTCATCCTGCCAGCGCAGCGTTGCCGCCAGATTGTCGAGCACCTCCGGCAGCCTGCCCGTCTGTTCCCCCGCCTGCACCAGGCTGACAAAAACATGGCTGAATACATCCGGATATTCGGCCATGGCCTGTGACAGCATCCGACCTCCCTCCACCTCGGCGACCAGTCCGCCGATGATCTTCTGGAAATTCGGATTACCGGCACTGTCGCGCAGGTCCATCAGGCCGTCCAGCAGCGGGACGCCGGAACTGGTCAGCTGTTCGAGCTGAAAGCAGAACATCATCAGATCCCTGTGGCTGACTGCCGTGCGGCCAAAGAGCGAGGCGCGCTTGCTGACCTGGCGGAAGGTGATGAGATCGAGGCCGATCTTTTGCAGCCGCAATTCCAGGTCGATTTCGTTCAGCGCATCGATTTCGCCCTGCGCCGGACGACCTGTCTGATCCACCGCCTTGTAGCTGTAGGTTGGCAAGACTCAGTGCCTGATCAAGCTGGTGAGGTCGATCACCCGCGTCACTTCGGACAAACTGGTGTAGCCCTCGAGTATGCGGCGCACACCATCCTCTGCCAGCGTCACGAACCCTTTCTCCAGGGCCACCGCGCGAATCTCATCCAGCGGTGAACGACGTGCGACCAACGCGTCGATGTCGTTATCGACACGCAGCAGTTCGATAATCGCCATGCGGCCGCGGTAGCCCGTGTAATTGCAGCGCTTGCAGCCGACATGGCGGTAGATCTGCACATCGGCATTAGGCTGCAGACCGAGCAGACGCCGCTCGTCGTCATTCGGGCTGTAGGCTTCCTTGCAGTGCGTACACAGCACTCTCACCAGACGCTGGGCAATGACGCCGATGATGTTGCCAGCCATGATGTCGGGCGACACGCCGATGTCGAGCAGGCGCGGGAACGTGCCGAGCGCGGAATTGGTGTGCAGGGTGCTGAAAACCTGGTGGCCGGTCATGGCGGCGCGGAACGCCATCGTCGCGGTGTCCTCGTCACGGATTTCTCCGACCAGGATGATGTCCGGGTCCTGCCGCATGATGGAACGAATGCCGTTGGCGAAATCCACCTTGTTCACTTCCGCCACCGAGGTCTGGCGCATCAGGGTCACCGGATACTCGACTGGGTCTTCCAGCGTCATGATGTTGACGCTCTCGGTGTTCAGATGTGACAGCAGCGAATACAGCGTCGTGGTCTTGCCGCTACCGGTCGGACCGGTGACGATGACGATACCTTCCGGCCGCGCCATCATCAGCTTCAGTTCTTCCAATGTCTCGCTGCGCAAACCCATCCTTTCCAGCGGGATAATGGATTTCTCCCGGTCCAGGACACGCAGCACGATGTTCTCGCCATGGATGGTCGGGTGGCTGGCAACACGGAAATCGATCGGCCGGCCGCCCAGATTGATGTTCAGACGGCCATCCTGCGGCGCACGCGTCTCGGCGATGTCCATGCCGCTGATGACCTTGAGCCGCACGGCGATGCCAGGCCAATAGGTCTTGTGCAGACTGCGGATCTGCTGTAGCACGCCGTCGATGCGGTAGCGGATACGCAAAAACGCGTATTCCGGCTCGAAGTGGATGTCGGATGCCCCGCGCTTGACGGCATCCATCAGCAGGGCGCCGACCAGACGCACCACGGGCTGCGTGTACTGGTCACCCTCCGCGAGCAGGCTCTGATAGTCGATTTCGCCGGTTTCGATCTCGCGCAGAATGCCGTCAACCGACAGCTCATAGCCGTAGAACTGGTCAATGTATTCCTCCAGCTGCGCCTCGGCTGCCAGTACCGGCTTCAGCTGTATCTGCCCGCCCAGCATGGCGCGCAACTGATCCAGCGCCACCACATTGAACATGTCTGCCATCGCCACGGTCAGCAGCTTGGGATTCTCCTCGTAGGCAATCGGCAGCAGGTGATAGCGTCTGGCGAACTCCTCCGGCACCATCTTCAGTGCGTCCGAGTCGGCGATGACCGTGGAAAGATCGATACTCTCCTGACCGATGGTATGCGCGACCAGATCGCGCACCATGGCTTCCGTCACGAAACCGAGACGCACCAGCTGACGACCGAGCGGGATGTTGTTCTGCTCCTGCTCCATCAGTGCGATGCGAAGCTGATCCTGACTGATCAGCCCCTGCTGCACCATGAGTTCGCCTAAGCGTAGCTTGCGTCGCTGCTCGGCCATATCTATCCAACCACCCTCTTTCGTATCCTTATTATTCGAATCACAACACGAAACGTGTTGCGTTACTGCAGTTGCGCGATGCGGGATTCCAGCGCGGCACGGTCGATCGTCGCCACGTTGCGTTTACCCAGCATCTCCAGCGTCTGCCGGTAATACTGCAGGGCCAGCGTCGCCTTGCCAAGCTGATCCAGGCTTACGGCCAGATTAAAGACATGTTCCGGATTGGCCGAATCCAGTCGATGCGCCTCGAAGTAAGCCTGTTGTGCCTGCAGCCAATCCTTGCGTTCCGCATAGATATTGCCAAGCGCGGCATAAAGATGCGCCGATTCCGGCCGCAAGGCGATCAGACTCTTGAGGCGAGATTCGCCGCTGGCCGGATCGGCCTGTGCCAGCAGATCGGCCATCGCCGCCTGTGCATAACTGTTGCGAGGCTCTATCTCCAGCACCCTGCCGTACCAGCCCATCGCATCGTTGCTGCGTCCCTGCCGCATGGCGACGGCTGCCATGCCGAGCAGGGCATCCACGTTACGTACATCCGTCTGCAGCACCTTACGATAAGCGGCCTGGGCAGCGGCGTCATCACCCGCCTGGAACGCCATGTAGGCTGCCTCCAAGTCCGGATTCACCATCGGCAACGGATTGTTGATCGTCACCTTGAGTTCGCGCGCAGGTGACGTATCCGGTTGAGGTTGGGACAAAGTCTCCGGTAATGCCGGCGAAGATGGCTTACGCAGGGTCTCGGCACTGCCATCCGCCTGTCTGGTCGTGGCCGCAGCCTCCAGCGAAAAGCCCAAATCTGCCGGCGGCGGCAGTTCTGCTGCAGCTGTCTGTGCTTCCGGTTCAGGCACGGCCTCCTGGACGAATTCGCCGACGACCTCCGCATCCTCGACCACACGCTCCTCGGCCAACAGTGTTTCCTGCGCCTGCGGTGCCGGCACGGAAGCTTTTTCCGCCACGCGCATCGGCATGACCGGCACCGGCTGCAGCGACTGCAGATAGAAATAAAATCCTCCCGCCACCAGCAACAGCAGCACAGCGCCACCCGCGATCATCAGCGTGGTCGCATCTACCCTGCTGCCGTTCGCCTTGGCCGCAAACACGACTCCGGCCGCCCGCTGTCGTGCCTTGCCCTCATCCGCACGCCGTGCCGCCTGCTGGGCCGGCTCAGCATCCGTGAAACCTGCCTCGGCCTCGAGATCCGGCTCCATGGGCGCGAGCTCGAGTGATGAAGTCTTCACCTCAGCTCCGGCTTCGGCCTCCGACCTCTTCTCCTGCTCCGCCTTGTTCAGTGCCTTAATAAGCAGACTCATCTAGACTTTGCTGCAGTTGTTGAGATGGCAGATACTGCTTGTAGCCTTGCAGTTCGTCACTTTCGAGGCTGGCGTTGGTGATGACGGTCGGCCGTAGAAAGATGACCAACTCTGTCTTTCTGCTCACATTATTTTTACCGGTGAAAAGACGCCCCAGCCCCGGTATTGAAGAAAGACCTGGTACCTTGTCCGTGTTGTTTTTGATCAGATCCTGCATAAGCCCACCAAGTACGGCAGTGCTGCCGCTACTGACCTGGAGCACCGACTCCATCTCACGCACCTGAATCTCCGGGATGCCCTGCTGCTCCACATTCGCCAGCTTGAGCTGTGGATTGGGATCCGGAACATAGCGTATGAGACTGGAAATAGTCGGACGCACGCTGATATTCACATTGCCCGCCTCATTGATTTGAGGCGTCACACTCATGACGATACCGACCGGAACGGTATTGGGCGTCGTGGTGACCGTTGCCAAAGTCCCCCCTATCGTACCGCCTATGGTCGACTGTTGTGCCTGTATGGTGAAATAGACCAGATTGTCGACCACTTTAAGCACCGCTGTCTGATTGTTCAGCACCATCAACTTGGGGCTGGAGAGCACCTTGGTCTCTCCAAACTCCTCTAGCAATCGGATCGATGCGGCAATATCTCCGAATGAACTGGTCGGATTGAAATAGCCAGCAATCAGACCGGTACCTGTGGCCCGAGTCTGCAAACCACCTCGCGCGAACCCTTCAGGCAATTGTAGTCTCTGGCTCAATGTGAAGCCGCTACTGGCACCAGCATTACCTAGACGGCTCCAGTCTATCCCTGCCTGATATCCATCATTCAACTGTACTTCGACGATGGTCGCTTCTATCAGGACTTGGCGCCTTGCACTGCTCATGACCTTGTCGATGAACTCCTGCACCTTCTCATGCTGCTTGCTGGTAGCGCGTACCGTGATTACACCAGCCTCGCGATTCGAAATGACATTGGCGGCAAACAGGGTTCTGAATTCAGTCAGCGCCTTTTGTGAGTCAGCCTGAACTGAGTTCTGTACGTTGGCCGTGTTGGTATTTGCATCCTCGCCATTGTCCGTACCCTGACTTGCGGCGCCAGAGCTTTGCCAGTCCCCTTCGAGCCTGCGTATCACCACTTCCTTGTCTGTTTCTGAAAGAATGGCCTCAATGTTCTTTTCCAGATTCTCCCAAAAACGGTTCTGCGATTCGCTCGTGACAGAGGTTCGTGAACTGTTATTTGCACCACCAGACGAACTGGTCGTGACGCTGGTTCCACCTGTACCGGTGGTCACATTCTGACCGGTACTGGAAATCTCCGCAGCCGCACCGATGAAGCCCTTGGTATCACGCGACATATTGACGTAATCGATCTTGTAGGTGAGAAGCACCGGATAGTCCGGCGCAATCGTCAACACGTTGTTCTCGATCTTGTAGGTAAGGTCGACCTGCTTGGCGAGCCGCTCCAGAATGGCAGGCAAGGTCTGATCCACTGCATTCAATGTCACCTTGCCCTGGATGGCCGGATGGATGTCGATGTTGAGGTTGCTTTCGCG
>DATCJT010000049.1:0-3294 GCA_036562645.1 Methylophilaceae bacterium
GCGGCCACCACATCCGCGGGAGCAGCGCCGCGGTCCAGGCCCAGTATCTCAGCCATCTCACCGACGGCATTGGCGCGGGCTTGCAGGTTTTGATACGCCTCGCCCCCCAGCTCTTTGGCGATGTCCTCGAAGCTCCAACCCATCTCGCCACACACACCTGCGATCGTCGCGTTTCGCGACGCCAGGTGCTCTCGCACTACTGCCAACGCTTCCTGTAGAGTCACAGCCTGATCACCTCCGCTTTGTTCTCCAGCTGGCGCCGGTTCAGCACCGACGTCCAGGTAGTCGGTATCGACGAACGTGCTGTCCATCTCGCCGATCGCCACCACGCGCGTTGGCATGCCGGCGCGGTTTAACGGCGTCCAGTCGATGGACAGCGGCTGATAGTCCACCACATGCACCTCGCCGGCCACGTTGGCTAGCTTGGGCCGCCCGAAGATGGACACCTGCCGGATCACACCGGCGCGCACCCAACGCTTCAGATCCGACGCCGCCTTGTCCACGACACCGCGGAAGTACGCCTTCCCGTCCTTCCACAGCGCGCCCACCCAGTGAGTGACGGGAACCGGAAATTGGTGATCAACGTCCTCAGGCCGCTGGTGCCCCAAGATGCCGGGTAGACCGTCCCGATTGACGGCCTCGACAATTCGCTGAAGCGCTTGGGGCGTGTAATTCCACCCGCGCTTGGACTTGCCGGCCGGAACCTCGACGACCACCTCCAGGGGGTCGTCGTCACCGGCTTTCAGCTGCTCCACAGCCTTCTGGGCCCACGGCGCCAGGGGGACATCTTCGACCCGCATCTCTCCGGAAACGCGGGCCGCCAAGTGCATCATCTCGCCCTGCGCCTCCTCGCCGGCCAGCTGACGAAGCGACTCCGGCGGCTCCATCTTCAACTCGCGGTAGTGGCGCAGCAAATGCCGCGCAGCCTCCCGGCGTTGTTCTGGAGTCAAATTGGGCTTCGCGCGCGCCCCGGCCAGCGCTTGCGCGGCGGCCACCAGGCCGTTTCGGTTGAGGACGAGCGTGTCCCCTTTCAGCTCATGGTGTGGCCCCCAGCAGTCGACCTCGGTCAGGTCAGGCCCCACATCCGCCTTGACGGCGGCATACATCTCGCGCACAGCTTCCTTGGCGCCGGACTCGTCCTCCTGCAGGGCCCGCTTGAGCCGCTGCCAGATGGCGGACTTATCAACGCTGCCCCAGGCTTTCTCGCTGACCTTTTCCTTCGCAATCCTCAGCGCCATGGCTTCACCTCCTTTCGCGGGCATAAGAAAACCGCCTCAGCTCACTGGCCTTGGCGGTTGGTTAGCACGGTCTTGGTTTGATTCGGGGCAGGGTAGACGTTGACTTGCAGCTCCGCGCGGCTTGTCGTTCCGATGATTTTCGGCGCAAACCTGCCGTCTTGCCCCTGGCGCACATACGTCTTCGCCTGCGGGTTGAAGCGCATAATGTGACCGCTCACGACGTTTTATCTCCTTTCAGGTCATCCACATAGGGAACCCATCGCTCATATTCAGGGGTGCCAGGTTTGACCTCCACCATGGCATCACCGATCATGCCATCCGGTCCTTCGGCTCGAATCGGCACCAGCAGATTGCCGTTTGGCAGCCAAATGGGCTTCATTTCAGAACCTCCTTTTCAAGGAAATTAACAAACAACTCACCAAACATCCTAACGGCCATCTTTCGGCCTAGTATTAGATACGTTGCAAATCCTTCAGCCAACATCTCTTGGCGTCCTGCAACACCACCAGGACCATCCTGCTGGTGATACGGCTTCAACTTCTCAAACACCTCTTTGTGAGCTTGGATTAAATCAGGATGATCGTTATATCCAAGAAGATCGCCAACTGCATGCCCGAGTTCGTGCAGGGCAACACTAACTGAACCGTGTCTCCCAACACCAGCAACCACTGCTTTTTCCTTCGGGGAGTAAGCTCCCGGAACAATGTCCCATGTCATACCTGGTGGCCATCCGCGAGGCTGAACACCTTTGAGGTAGTGAAGATTATCGAGACCCGGAACGGTAGCATTGGCAAAATGAATCTCCGCAAGACCTGCTTCCCGCAGTCTTGTTAGTAGCTTTGTCGGTACCTTTCTCAGGTGTTCGAGATGCTGTTGTACCTCAGGGTGGTCTTCATCATCCACACGCAGAACTCTTCCCAATGCAGAGACCAACTCGGGATATCGCCGTGCCACGGCGTCCGATACCCGCAGAGGCTCGGGTTTCTTCGCCGGCCTCCGTAAAAACATTCTCGCATTTTCATTATACCACTTTTCGATATCCGGCTCCGACGACGGATTCTCAACCCACCGGTTCATGCGGTAGACGAGGTTGTCCGTATCCTCAAACACAGGCACGACATAGCAGCGGCACCACGGGTGAGGTTTGGACGGCTCATCACCGGCTGGCCAAAAGCCATCGCCGTTGTGCGCCGCGTACCGATCGCATATGTCGGCCACCGGATGGCTACTTGACAGGCGCCAGTAGATGCCCTTATACCCGGGCACAACGCGCTTCGTCATGATCGTGGCCTCGTGGAAAGCGTGCTGCATCTCGCTTACCGCGAGGCGCATGGCCTCCATACTGACATCCCGCGGTACGCCGAGGCGCCGCCGTGTTTCCTCCTTGTGCGCCGTGAACACGCCTGGCCGGAGGTACTGCTGGACCTGTCGTGCCAGCTTGCGTGGATCAATGCCGCGCGCCACACCGTCCTCGACCAGCTTCTGCACCGCTTGTCGATAGTGTCGGCTGATCCTCCACACACGGTCGGATATCCGGAGTCCGTCCGGCCCTCGCCGCGCAATGACCGCCACCACCGCCTGCTCGTTGAGGCCCCGGAGCATGGCCGTGATGTCGGACCGCACGAACCAACGCCCAAGGAGCGGGACCGTAACCTGTTCTAGCGCCTCGAACCAGGTGCCAATGGCCAGCCGGATGCCGGATCGAACCGCCTCCAGCACCTCGTCGCCCAGCTGCTGCGCGCGCTCTTGAATGACCAGTTCCAGGCGCTCCAGTTCTGTCGTGTCCACGCCGCGGCCGCGCAGCAGCGCAATTTCATCGGCAATCGCCTGCGCCGCCCGGCGGTAGATGCGCCGCAGCTCCTCGGCCGTCATCTGCTCTCCGCGCTGAAACCGTCGGCGGGCCTCCATCAGGTGGCGGCGAAACTCCAGGTCTGGGATAGCGCGCTCCCAATCCTCCGGACCGATGACGTTGCTCATTCGCCGTCACGCTCCGGTGCGTCGCCATCTTCTTCAAGACCCATGCCATCCCGCAGGCGCGGCAGCAGCGCCATCGTCC
>DATCJT010000054.1:0-22969 GCA_036562645.1 Methylophilaceae bacterium
TTCCAGCGCCTTCAGCGCAGAACCCTTGATGACAGGGATGTCGTCGCCAGGGAAATCGTACTTGGACAGCAGTTCGCGGACTTCCATCTCGACCAGCTCCAGCAGCTCAGCGTCGTCCACCATGTCAGCCTTGTTCAGGAAAACCACGATGTAGGGAACGCCAACCTGACGAGCCAGCAGAATGTGCTCTCGGGTTTGCGGCATCGGACCATCCGCTGCAGACACCACCAGAATGGCACCGTCCATCTGAGCAGCACCAGTAATCATGTTCTTGACGTAGTCAGCGTGGCCCGGGCAGTCAACGTGAGCGTAGTGACGGGTCTCGGTCTCGTATTCCACGTGCGAGGTGTTGATCGTGATACCACGCGCCCTTTCTTCCGGCGCATTGTCAATCTGCGAGTAATCCTTCGCCTCACCACCATACTTCTTGGTCAGCACAGTCGTGATCGCCGCCGTCAACGTCGTCTTGCCGTGGTCAACGTGGCCAATCGTACCAACGTTAACGTGCGGCTTCGTCCGCTCAAATTTTCCTTTTGCCATAATCGTTTCCTCTAACTGACTGCTTCCAAGTTAATCATCAAGTGCAGATCCATCCATGCAACAGACCACTTAACCGCACCCAAAATAATGGTGCCCATGGCGGGAATCGGACCCGCGACCTCTCCCTTACCAAGGGAGTGCTCTACCACTGAGCCACATGGGCGCTCAAATACCTAAAAGCCTAAACTGGAGCGGGCGACGAGGCTCGAACTCGCGACATCTTGCTTGGAAGGCAAGTGCTCTACCAACTGAGCTACACCCGCTTCGAGGAGCATCACCACCCGAACACCCAATCAAATCAGCGCCTACCGGCTCCGTATCTGATACCGCCAACTTCACTGGTGTATGGTGGAGGGGGAAGGATTCGAACCTTCGTACTCAGAGAGAACGGATTTACAGTCCGTCGCCTTTAACCACTCGGCCACCCCTCCCAACCGAACCCATGATTATGCTGACATTCTGGATGCGTGTCAAATGAAGCGATGAGAATTTTTTGGTGCCGGATGTCGGAATCGAACTGACGACCTTCGCATTACAAGTGCGCTGCTCTACCAACTGAGCTAATCCGGCGGAAGCGTGATTTTATATCAACCAAACCTATTTAACCAACTTCAAAAACGGCTTCTTGTTTCCCGTATCCGTTTTTTTATTCTCATCTGCGGCAACAGCCTGTTCATCAGCACCATTCTCGCCGGCTGGCTTGCCGGACACCTCCGGTTCAGACTGAAAGAACATGCCGTGCCCGCTCTCCCTTGCAAATATCCCTCTGACTGCACGCATGGGTATGTACAAATCGTTGGCGACACCGCCGAAGCGCGCCGAAAAAGTGATTGCATCGTTTGCAATCTGCAAGCCCTTGGTTGCCGAATAATTGATGTTGAGAACGATCTCACCGTTCTTGACATATGCCATCGGAACACGCGTCTGATCATCCACTACAACCAGCAGATGCGGCGTCAATCCATTATCCACACACCATTCGTGAATGGCACGAATCATGTACGGCTTGGTTGATGTCAATTCGCTCATCAATGTGTCCTCGCCATGCTGGCAATGACCAATTTTCGGCTTTTCCAGACTCCGCGCAACCCTACTTGCGCATCGCCTTCTCCGACGGCGTCATCGCTTCGATATACGCCGGACGAGAGAATATACGTTCCGCATATTTAAGTAAAGGCGCCGCCTGTTTGGGCAACTCGATGCCATAGTGCCCCAGACGCCAGAGCAGCGGCGCCAACGCCACGTCCAGCATGGAGAAATCGTCTCCGAGAATGTACTGCTGCTTAGTGAACAGCGGAACGATCTGGGTCAGATTATCGCGTATGGCCGCACGCGCCTTGTCTGCAGCCTTCTGGTTTCCGGACTCGATGGCCGGGATATGCGAGAACAACTGCTCCTCGAAATTGTGCAGGAACAGTCTGGCACGCGCACGCATGACAGGGTCTGCTGGCATCAGCTGCGGATGCGGGAAACGCTCGTCTATGTACTCATTGATGATATTCGCCTGCTGTAGCACCAAATCACGCTCAACCAGGACTGGCACCTCATTGTGCGGATTGATGATCGCCAAATCTTCCGGCTTATTGTCAAGATCGACATCAATGACTTGGAAATCCATGCCCTTTTCATAGAGCACAATGCGACAACGATGACTATATGGGTCAACCGTGCCAGAGTATAAGGTCATCATAGTGGTGTTTTCCTAACGCTAAATACAAGGCGGGAGAACTCCGATCAGAAGGAGGACTCTCCCGCCGAATCGAAATCAGTGTACGTCTTTCCAGAATTCCTTTTTCAGGTAATACGTAAGGACGAACAACAGGCCAAGGAACAGCAGCACGACGATACCGAGCTGCTTGCGCTGGACCTGCGCCGGCTCGGCCATGAACACGAGATAATTCACGAGGTCGGCGACAGCCGCATCGTACTCCGCAGGCGTCATTCTGCCCGGCTTGTCCAGCACCAGCTTGTGCGTTTCGACAGCGGCGCCATTGGCATCGACATGGGATTCCACCTTCAGCACCTGCTGCCCCTGCAGCTCCCACAACACATGCGGCATGCCAACATTGGGGAAAGCAACATTGTTCCAGCCCGTCGGACGGCGCTCATCCCGATAGAAGCCGCGCAGATAGGTATACAACCAGTCTGCCGTACGCGCACGCGCCTCGACAGTGAGATCGGGCGGAACGACACCGAACCACGCCTTGGCATCCGACCTGGGCATGGCAATCCGCATCGTCTCACCTACCTTGTCGGCAGTAAACAGCAGATTGCTCTTGATCTGCTCCTCGCTGAGACCGATATCGGTCAGCCTGTTGTAGCGCATGTAGTTTGCGCTATGGCAGTTCAGGCAGTAGTTGACGAAGAGCTTCGCCCCACGTTGCAACGATGCCTGATTGTTGAGGTTGATGGGCGCCTTGTCCAGTTGCACATCCTCGGACGAAGCCTGAGCCAGTGCAGGCATGACCAGCAGGAACACGCCCATCAATCCGAATTTGATTCTAGTCATGATAGCTCGCGAGTTCATTACAGAGTCACCCTTTCCGGCACAGGTTTTGTCTTGTCCCTTTTCGTATACCAAGGCATTAAAATGAAGAAGAGGAAATACGTCAGCGTGAAAATCCGCGCCACGACCGTTGCCCGGTCAGCACCGCCGACGATCAGGGTGCTTGCATCGAACACACCCCAGACATTGGAAGGCTTCGTTCCCAGATATCCAAGCACGATGAAACTCAGAACGAACAACGCAAGCCATGCCTTATAAAGATTTCCGCGATAGCGAATCGACTTCACCGGACTGCGATCCAGCCACGGCAGAAGAGCGAATATCAGCACCGCCAGCCCCATGGCGGCAACGCCAGGGAACTGTGAACCGAACAATGGCGGAACCGCACGCAGAATCGAGTAATACGGCGTGAAATACCAGACGGGCGCAATATGCGCCGGCGTTTTCAGCGGATCCGCCGGTATGAAGTTGTTGGCCTCAAGGAAGTAGCCATTCATTTCCGGCGCAAAGAAGATGATTGCCGAAAACACGATCAGAAACACGACAACGCCGACAATGTCCTTGACCGTGTAATACGGGTGAAACGGAATGCCATCGACCGGAATGCCCGTTTTCGGATCCTTGTTCGCCTTGATCTCAATGCCGTCCGGATTGTTGGAACCCACCTCATGCAGCGCGATGAGGTGGGCAGCAACCAGCCCGAGCAGTACCAGCGGCAGCGCAATGACATGGAAGGCAAAGAAGCGATTCAGGGTCGCATCCGACACCACATAATCACCCCGCAGCCATTCCGAGACATCCGGCCCGATGAATGGAATCGAGGTGAACAGATTGATAATCACCTGCGCGCCCCAGTAGGACATCTGCCCCCAGGGCAGCAGATAGCCGAAGAACGCCTCACCCATCAGCGCGAGAAAAATGGCCACACCGAACAGCCAGATCAGCTCGCGCGGCGCACGATAGGAACCATAAAGCAAACCACGGAACATGTGCAGGTAAACCACGACGAAGAACATGGACGCCCCGGTCGAATGCATGTAACGGATGAGCCAACCCCAGGAAACATCGCGCATGATGTACTCGACGGAGCCGAAGGCCAGATCGGCATCCGGCTTGTAATGCATGGTCAGAAAGATGCCAGTGACGATTTGCAGCACCAGCACCAGCAGCGCCAGTGAACCGAAAAAATACCAGAAATTGAAGTTTTTCGGCGCATAGTATTCAGTCAGATGCGCCTTGATATTGGCTGTCAGTGGGAAACGCTGGTCCACCCAGGTCAGCACGCCCGCCATGCATTTTCCAATCTTGTTACCCATGACTATGCGGCCTCCTTGCCATGCTCACCAATTAAAAGGATGTTGTCACTCACGTAATGATGCGGCGGCACCATCAGATTGGTCGGGGCCGGCGAGCCCTTGAACACGCGCCCGGCAAGATCGAACTTGGAGCCATGACAGGGACAGAAGAAGCCACCCTTCCAGTCATCCCCCATATCGCCATTCGGCTGCAGCTTAGGCGAAGGCGAGCATCCCAGATGGGTACAGATGCCTTCCATGACCATCAGGTTCGGTTTGATGGAACGCGTAGCGTTGCGGCAGTATTCCGGCTGCTGACTGGTCACCTCAAGATTCGGGTCGGACAGCTTGTCTTCCTGACCGGACAGACTCTTAACCATCTCGTCGGTCAGATTGATGATCCACACGGGCTTGCCGCGCCATTCAACCGTGATCATGGCACCAGGCTCGATTTTGCTGACATCGACCTCGACGGCTGCACCTGCAGCCCTTGCACGCGCACTGGGCAGCATGCTACTGACAAAAGGTACGGCCACCGCAGCCATTGCTGCACCCCCGACTACGGAGGTCGCAGCAATCAGGAACCTGCGCTTGGCCTGATCAACTGGTTGATTTGACATCACTTACCCTTAAAGAAAAATATGTCCTTGCGACCGACACCCCCGAACCCATGGACTGAGATGGCAGGAATGCCTGATTTTGCGTAAGCCCGCCATTTTACAGCTTTGGCATTAAAAATTAAACTCTTATCCAGTCCGTCACACCGGGTTCTCGATGTCGATGAACTGATGGTGCAAGCCAAACATTTGCGCGAGGTGCTGTCCAAGCGCCTGCACACCGAACCGCTCGGTGGCATGATGTCCCGCCGCGATGTAACTCACACCGGACTCGCGCGCAAGATGCACGGTCTGCTCCGAAATCTCACCGCTGATGAAGGCATCCACCCCCAAGTCTACCGCCGTTTCCAGAAACTGCTGCGCTGCGCCGGTGCACCAGGCCAGCCTGCGTAGCGGCCTTTCGCTATCACCGATTACCAGCGGCTGCCGCCGCAGGACCTCCGTCAGACGCCGGCTGAATGTTTCCAGCGACTCAGGCTGCGCCAGACTGCCATGCCACACCAGCGACTGCTCACCGGCCACGCCTTCCACCTTCAGCCCCAGCACCCGCGCAAGCTGTGCGTTGTTACCCAACTCCGGATGCGCATCGAGCGGCAGATGATAGGCAACCAGATTGATGTCGTGCTCAAGGAGGAAGCGCAAGCGCCTATGCCTGATGCCGACGATACGCGTATCCTCGTTGCGCCAGAAATAGCCGTGATGCACAAGTATCATGTCCGCACCTGCCGCATGTGCCGCCTCGAGCAACGCCATGCTTGCGCTTACCCCGGTCACGATACTGCAGACATCCTTCCTCCCCTCCACCTGAAGGCCATTCGGGCAGTAGTCGCGAAATCGCTCTACCTCGAGGATTTGTCCGGTATAATCGATTAATTCTTTAATATTCATTGTCTTCCGCCTTCGATTCCGCCCACCAAATGAAAAAGCTTTGGCTTATTTTTGCACAGACCGTCACCGTCAGTCTCGGCGTCTTGTTTGTCATCCAGACATTTCATCCCGAACTGCTGAACCCTTCCGCACCGGCAAAATCCGTGACTCCGGTCGAAATCCGCCAGGTCGCCCCGGCGGAATCCGTCCAACCGCCCGGCTCCTACAGTGAAGCCGCGCAAAAGGCCATGCCGGCGGTCGTCAACATCTTCACCAGCAAGAAAGCGCCGCCGCGGTCCATTCACCCTTTCATGGATGATCCGCTCTTTCGTCATTTCTTCGGCGACCAGTTCGAGGATGAGGACCGCTATGACAACAGCCTCGGCTCAGGTGTCATCGTCAGCCCGGAAGGCTACATCATCACCAATCATCATGTGATCGAGTCCGCCGACGAGATTGAGGTTGCGTTCACGAACGGGCGCACCATGCCTGCCAGAATTGTCGGCACCGACCCTGAGACGGATATCGCCGTCCTCAAGGTCGATACCGAGAAACTGCCTGCGATCACGTTCGCTGACCCGGACAAGCTCAGGGTGGGCGATGTCGTGCTCGCCATCGGCAATCCATTCGGCGTCGGCCAGACGGTCACGCAAGGCATCATCAGCGCCCTCGGACGCAGCCATCTCGGCATCAACACCTTCGAGAATTTCATCCAGACCGACGCCTCGATCAATCCTGGCAATTCCGGCGGAGCTCTTATCGACACCAACGGCAATCTGGTCGGCGTTAACAGCGCCATCTATTCCCGCAGCGGCGGCTCCATGGGCATAGGCTTCGCCATCCCGGTCAGTCTGGTGAGACAAGTCATGGAGCAGATCATCCGCCAGGGCAGCGTCGTACGCGGGTGGGTCGGTATCGAGGCGCAAGACATCACACCGCAGCTGGCCGAATCCTTCCGCCTGTCCCATACGCAAGGGTCCCTGATCGCAGGCGTGCTGCCCAACAGCCCGGCCAGCAAGGCCGGCCTCAAACCGGGCGACATCCTGCTGGAAATCAACGGGCAGAAAATCGTGAACAGTTCCGCCATGCTCAACCTGATTGCCAGCCTGCAACCGAATGAAAAAGCCACACTGAAAGTGGCTCGTGATCAGCGCGAACTGGAAATCGAAGTCGTGATCGGCAGACGCCCTCCGCTACAGCAGATGATGCTGAACCGCTGAGGCAAAAAAGCAAAGTCTCGGGAGACGGCGCTAGACGGATTCGTCCTGCGCCCTTTTCCCGTCGATGAATCCTGCGAGGAAGATACCCGCCTCGTACAGCAGCCAGAGCGGCACCGCCAGCATGAACTGGGAAATGACATCGGGCGGCGTGAATATGGCACCCAGCACGAACGCGCCGACGATGACATAGGAGCGGATTTCCTTCAGCGTGCTCACGTTCACCAGACCTGCTGCCACCAGCACGACGACGGCAATCGGCACCTCGAAGGCAAGTCCGAAGGCGATGAACAATGTGATGACAAAATCGAGATAGCGGCCGATATCCGTCATCACGGCCACGCCATCCGGCGCGTATCCCGTAATGAAACCGAACACGACCGGGAACACGAGAAAATAGGCGAAGGCCATTCCCAGCAGAAACAGCAGCGTGCTGGCAACGACGAGCGGCATGATCAAGCGCCGCTCATGCGCATACAGCCCTGGCGAGACGAAGGCCCAGACCTGGTACAGGCTATGCGGCAGGGAAATGATGAAAGCTGTCAGCATCGCCACTTTCATCGGCACGAAGAACGGTGTCGTCACTTCGGTCGCAATCATTTGCCCACCGCTGGGCAGGCTGGCAAGCAATGGCTGCGCGAGCAGCGTATAGATCTCGTCGGCAAACGGAAAAAGCACGAGAAAGGCGAGCACGATACCGATGACGATGCGAATCAGCCGTTCACGCAACTCAATCAGATGGGAAATGAAGGATTCCGACGTATTCACGCCTTGCTCGTTTCAGAACATGGTACGGTATCAGGTCTTGCCGCCATCAGGGCCGTTATTCGGTTGAGAGGGGATATTGTCTGAAGGCGTTGCCGATGTGTCTCGCAGCTCGGCTGCCCCTGCATGAATGATGTTTTCGACTTCATTCTGCATGAGGCGGGCATTCCGCTCGACATCCTGCTGCATTTTCTTAAGTTCCGCCATCTGCAGCTCACGTTCGATATCCTGCCTGACTGTCGCTACATATCTTTGCATGCGCCCCAGCAGTGAGCCAACGGTACGTGCCGCCCTGGGCAACTTCTCGGGACCAACGACTATCAGAGCGACGATGGCAATGACGACCAGTTCGGTAAAAGCAATATCAAACACTTGCGGGGTTAATGCTTGGTCCTGTCCGTCACTTCACCTTCGATCGCATCCGTCTTGCTGCCTTCATCTTCGACTCTGGATGCAGGTTGCTGCTCTTCCCTGACCGCATCCCTGAAACTCTTGACGGCACCACCGACGTCGCTACCGATGTTGCGCAATTTCTTGGTACCGAAAATCAGCACGACGACCAGCAATACGATCAGCCAATGCCAGATGCTAAAAGTGCCCATCATTGCTCTCCCAAATTATCCTGATTGGTGTCATGTCTTGGGCAGGGTTGCGCCACCGCCAAACACATGCACATGCAGGTGAAAGACTTCCTGCCCGCCTTCACGCCCGGTATTGATCATGGTACGGAATCCGTTCAGGCCTTGTTCCTTCGCCAACCGCGGCGCAAGGATGAGCGCCTTGCCCAACAGATCCCGATGTACTTCCTCGCAATGCGCGAGGCTCTCGACATGCTGTTTAGGCACGATCAGAAAATGGACGGGTGCGATCGGGCGGATGTCATGAAAGGCAATCAGATCTTCATCTTCATGGATCTTCTTGCTGGGAATGTCCCCCGCAACGATTTTGCAGAAAATGCAATCCGTCATACTCCTACTCCTTGCGCGTTGCCTTTTCAGTAATGCCAGACATGCCTTCACGTCTGGCCAGTTCGTTCAGCACATCCTGAGGCTTCAATCCGGCCTGTACCAGCATGACCATGCAGTGGAACCACAGATCAGCCGTTTCATAGATGATCTTGTGTGGGTCGCCATCCTTGGCGGCAATGATGGTCTCAGCCGCCTCCTCCCCCACCTTCTTCAGTATGGCATCCATGCCCTTGCTGTAAAGCCTGGCCACATATGATGTTTGCGGGTCGGCGCTCCTGCGCTGCTCCAGCAACTCGCCCAGACGGTCCAGCACATCACTCATGATGGTATATCTCCCGCGGATCCTTGAGTACTGGTTGATCGACCACCCATTGGCCGTCCGCCAGCTTTCTGAAGAAGCAGTCATGCCTGCCGGTATGACAGGCAATGCCGCCGACCTGCTCCACGCTGATCAGTATGACATCCTCGTCACAATCCAGGCGAATTTCACGCACCTTCTGCACGTGGCCGGACTCCTCGCCCTTGTGCCACAGCCTCTTGCGAGAGCGCGACCAGTAGACGGCCTCCCCTGTTTCAGCGGTCAGGCGCAGTGCCTCACGGTTCATGAAGGCGAACATCAGGACCCTGCCGCTTCCAGCCTCCTGCGCGATCACCGGCACGAGACCGTCGGCATCCCAACGCACGGCATCCAGCCAATCCATGCTCACAGCCGTACCTCTATGCCGTGATCCCGCATATATTCCTTGGCCTGTCTCACAGTAAACTCGCCATAATGGAAGACACTGGCCGCCAGCACCGCATCCGCACCACCCTCCTGCACGCCTTCAACCAGATGCATCAGGTTGCCGACCCCACCGGAAGCGATGATGGGCACGTCAACCGCGTCGCTGATGGCACGGTTGAGCGGCAGGTTGAAACCGGCTTTCGTGCCGTCCCGGTCCATGCTCGTCACCAGCAGCTCACCTGCACCCAGTTCGGCCATCTTGCGCGCCCATTCGACCGCATCCAGCCCCGTAGGCTTGCGACCGCCGTGCGTGAACACTTCCCAGTGGTCTCCAACCTGCTTGGCATCGATCGCCACTACGATGCACTGTGAGCCGAAACGGGCAGCGGCATCGGCCACGAGTTGCGGATTGAGAACAGCCGAGGTGTTGATGCTAACCTTGTCAGCTCCGGCATTGAGCAGACGCCGCACATCCTCGACCTCGCGCACGCCGCCACCTACGGTCAGCGGAATGAACACCTGTGATGCGACTTCCTCGATGATGTTGAGTATCAGGCCGCGGTTGTCCGAACTCGCAGTGATATCCAGGAACGTCAACTCGTCCGCACCCTGGTCGTCATAGCGTCTTGCGATTTCGACCGGATCGCCCGCGTCCCGTAGTTCGAGAAAGTTGACGCCCTTGACGACACGGCCATCGGTGACATCGAGACAGGGGATGATGCGTTTGGCCAGTCCCATTATTGCCCACTCAATTCATCCGCAAGTTTCTGAGCTGCTGCGAAGTCGAGCGAACCTTCGTAAATCGCGCGTCCGGTGATGGCTCCCATGATGCCTTCATCCTCTACCGCGCAGAGTTTTCTGACGTCGTCGAGATTGGTGATGCCGCCGCTGGCAATGACAGGAATGTGCAGCGCCTGTGCCAGCTGTACGGTCGCATCGATATTAACGCCTGTCAGCATCCCGTCACGGCCGATGTCGGTATAAATCACGGCCTCTACACCATAATCCTCGAATTTCCTCGCCAGATCGATGACATCATGACCGGTCAGCTTGGACCAGCCATCCACCGCCACCTTGCCGTCCTTGGCATCCAGCCCGACCATGATGTGACCGGGGAAGGCATCGCATGCCTCATGCAGGAAACCCGGGCTCTTGACCGCCGCCGTGCCTACGATGATATAGCTGACACCATTGTCGAGATAACGTTCTATCGTATCCAGGTCACGGATACCACCGCCGAGCTGGATAGGGATATCGCCGCCGACCTCCTCGACGATGGACTTGATGGCACTCTCATTGACCGGCTTGCCGGCAAAGGCGCCGTTGAGATCCACCAGATGCAGGCGCCTGCCGCCCTGATCGACCCAGTGACGCGCCATTGCAGCGGGATCCTCGGAAAAGACCGTGGCATCTTCCATAACGCCTTGTTTCAGCCTTACACAGTGACCGTCCTTGAGGTCGATGGCAGGTATGATCAACATGATGGGTTCTACTATTTATCAACAAAGTTCATGCTCGCCCGTTCCAGCGGGCAAAGTTTGACAAGATCTGCAGGCCTGCGTGCTGGCTCTTCTCCGGGTGAAACTGCACGGCAAAAATATTATCCTTTGCCACCACCGAGGTAAAGCGCGCAGGGTATTCACTGAAACCGACCACCTGTTGCGGGTTTTCCGGCACAACGTAATAACTGTGTACGTAATAGAAGCGCTCACCATCGGCGATTCCCTGCCAAAGCGGGTGCGGTGCGGTCTGATACACTTGGTTCCAGCCCATGTGCGGCACCTTCAGCTTGTGCCCGGCCGCATCATGCATTTCTTCCCTTGCGAAACGGACGACCTTGCCGGACAGAATGCCGAGACCGGGTGAATCTCCCTCCTCGCTGTGCTCGAACAATAGCTGTAGGCCGATGCAAATTCCGAGGAACGGTTTGCCGGCTGCCGCCTGCACGACCGCATCGCGCAACCCGCGTGCGCTCAACTCGCGCATGCAGTCCGGCATGGCGCCCTGGCCGGGAAACACCACGCGCTCCGCCGCCGCAATCTCGGCCGGATTGCTGGTCACGACCACCCGTTTTTCAGGCGCGACATGTTCCAGCGCCTTGGACACGGAGCGCAAATTCCCCATGCCATAATCGACCACTGCGATATCAATCATAGTCAAGAACCTGCAAACAGCAGCTGGTTACAGCGCCCCCTTGGTGGAAGGCATGATTCCGGCCATGCGTTCATCCATCTGCACGGCCATGCGTAAGGCACGACCAAATGCCTTGAATATGGTCTCAGCCTGATGGTGGGCATTGCTGCCCCGCAGGTTGTCGATATGCAAGGTTACCTGGGCGTGATTGACGAAACCCTGGAAGAATTCATGAATCAGGTCAACATCGAATTCGCCTATGCGAGCGCGCCTAAACTCGACGCCGAATTCGAGTCCCGGTCGTCCCGACAGGTCGAGCACCACCCTGGACAATGCCTCGTCCAGCGGTACATAGGCATATCCATAGCGGCAAATGCCCTTTTTGTCGCCCAATGCCTTGGCAAAGGCCTGACCAAGCGTGATGCCGATATCCTCGACCGTGTGATGCGCATCGATGTGCAAGTCGCCCTTGGCCTGCACGCTGATATCCATCATGCCATGACGGGCGATCTGGTCCAGCATGTGATCCAGGAAGGCAACACCTGTGGCAAAGCTGGACTTCCCCGTGCCATCCAGATTGATGGATACGCTGATCTGGGTTTCCAGGGTATTACGACTGACTTCGGCGATACGCATAATCAGATTCTACTACGTAAGTGGGTTATACAAATAAAAACCGCCACAAAACCGTAAACACGTTTTGCGGCGGTTGTTTGAACAGCGCTGTATCGATCAGCTGAACAACTTCTTCAGCCAGCCGAAGAAGCCGCCGCAGGAAGAGCCACCGTCACGTGCCAGTGCAGTGATTTCCGCTGCGGCAGCAGCCGGGTCAGCAGCACCGTAGATGGCAGCGCCAGCGACGATGATGTCGGCACCTGCATCCTTGACCTGCTTCACGGTTGCCGGCTTGACACCGCCGGCGACGGAAATCTTCAGACCGGTGTTCAGGCTGGCCACGAGCGCCAAGTCGCTGAACGGGGTCTGACCGGCAGCCTGTTGGTCCAGACCGGTGTGCACGCCGATGATGTGTGCGCCCAGCTTGGCTGCTTCCTTGGTGCGAGTCGCCTTGTCTTCGACATTGATGAGGTCAACTTGGGCCTCCTTGCCGTACTTGTTAGCAACATCGACCACACCCTTGATGGTGCCCAGGTCTGCGGTACCCAGAACGGTACAAATATCGGCACCAGCCTTGTAGAACGGTTCGGCTTCATAATAGCCTGCGTCCATGGTCTTCAGGTCAACCAGGATCTTGTTGTTCGGGAACTTGGCACGCAGCGTCTCCAGCAACTTGATGCCGTTGTACTTGATGCACGGGGTACCGATTTCCAGGATATCAACGTGAGGCGCAACCTTCTCTGCCAGCGCAATGGTTGCATCGAAATCCAGCGAATCTAATGCCATTTGAGTCAGTGCCACGATATTTCCTCCACTCTTGGTAACAGGGTTATGCAGTTTTGTTTTGTTTGACCGCGTAATAATACATTTTTTCTGGAATTTGGGGTAATTTTCGTTTTTTTGGCACCAATATGGCTCCACATCCCGAATTTACGGCTCATTTCGCCAGACTCGCCGCTCCTGAAGAATCACTCCAATATTTCCCGCAATGCAGCAAGCAGGCGCTCGTTCTGTTCATCCGTGCCGACCGTAATGCGAAGATAGGGCTCGATGCGGGTCGGCTTTTCGAAATGTCGGACGACGATGCTGCGCTCGCGCAGCAATGCAGCCAGTTTCGCACCCTCATGGTGGCGATGGCGTGCAAAAATGAAATTGGCACTGGATGGAAGCACTTCGAATCCGAGCCCCCCCATCCCGGCGACGAGATGCGCGCGCGCAGCCATGACCCGCTGCCGGGTCTGCTCGAAATAATCGACGTCCTCAATGGCGGCAATAGCCCCCGCCGACGCCAGACTGTCCAGCGGATAGGAGTTGAAGCTATCCTTGACGCGGATCAACGCCTCGATAAGTTGCGCACTTCCCAGCGCGAAGCCTACGCGTAGGCCGGCCAGCGACCTTGATTTCGACAGGGTCTGCACCACCAGTAGATTGGGGTATCGGTCAACGAGCGTGACCGCGGATTCCGCACCGAAATCCACATAAGCCTCATCGATCACGACAACCGAATCGGTATTGGCCTGCAGCAGTCGCTCGATCTCCGCAAGCGGTAATGCGATGCCGGTCGGCGCATTGGGATTGGGGAAAATGATGCCGCCATTCGGCTTCAGATAATCATCGACAGTGATTTCGAAACGCTCATTGAGCGGCACCGTTTCATAACGGATGCCGTAAAGCCCACAGTAAACCGGATAGAAGCTGTAGCTGATATCCGGAAAGAGCAGCGGCTTCTCGTGCTTGAGCAAAGCTTGGAACACATGCGCCAGCACCTCGTCCGAACCGTTGCCGACGAGCACCTGGGCTGGCTGCAGGCCGTAATAGGCGGCGATCGTCGCTTTCAGGCGCGCAGAATCCGGGTCCGGATAAAGGCGCAGCGCTGCGCCGACCGTCGCATGTAGCGCCTCCAGTACCTTCGGACTGGGACCGTAGGGATTCTCGTTGGTGTTCAGCTTGACCAGGTTGCCAAGCTTGGGCTGCTCGCCGGGCACATACGGGGTCAGGCCGTGAACCACTTCACTCCAATAACGACTCATGCACCGACCTCAACCTTTCAGGCGGTACTCGGCGGAACGCGCATGCGCCTGCAGCCCTTCGCCGTATGCCAGCGTGGCGGCTACTCTGCCCAGTTTTTGAGCGCCGTCGGACGACACCATGATCAGACTGGAACGTTTCTGGAAATCGTATACGCCGAGTGGTGACGAGAACCGGGCCGTGCGCGAGGTCGGCAGTACATGATTGGGCCCGGCGCAGTAATCACCAAGCGCCTCGCAGGTATCGCGCCCCATGAAAATGGCGCCGGCATGCTTGATCTTCTTGCTGTAGGCAAGCGGATCCGCCACCGACAGCTCGAGGTGTTCGGGCGCGATGTAATTGGCTATCGACGCCGCCTCGTCCAGGTCGCGCACATGAATCAGCGCACCACGACCTTCCAGCGACGTGCGGATGATTTCCTTACGCGGCATCTCCTGCACGAGCCGCTCCATGCTGGCCGCCACGCGGTCAAGAAATTCCGCATCGGGCGAAAGCAGGATGGATTGCGCAAGCTCGTCGTGCTCCGCCTGAGAGAACAGGTCCATGGCAATCCAGTCCGGATCGGTCCCGCCGTCGCAAATCACCAGAATCTCGGACGGTCCGGCCACCATGTCGATACCCACCACGCCGAACACACGCCGCTTGGCTGCCGCCACATAGGCATTGCCCGGACCGACGATCTTGTCCACCTGGGGCACGCTTTCGGTGCCGTAGGCCAGCGCCGCCACCGCCTGAGCGCCGCCGATGCAAAAAACACGGTCCACGCCACAAATGGCGGCAGCGGCCAGTACCAGCTGGTTTTTCTCTCCCGCTGGCGTCGGCACCACCATGATGAGTTCCGTGACTCCGGCGACCTTGGCCGGAATGGCATTCATCAGCACGGACGACGGATATGCCGCCTTGCCGCCTGGTACATAGAGGCCAACACGGTCCAGTGACGTCACCTGCTGTCCCAGCAGCGTGCCGTCCTCCTCGGTGTAGCTCCACGAGGACATCAGCTGCCTCTCGTGGTACCTGCGTACGCGGTCTGCAGCCTCCTGCAGGGCGGCACGCTGATCCGAGGGCAGAGCATCCAGCGCCTGTTGCAGCTCGTCCCGGGAAAGTTCCAGTTCGCGCATGTCAGTGACATCGAGACGGTCGAATTTGCGCGTATATTCGAGCACGGCCTTGTCGCCCTGCGCCCTGACATTGCGCAGGATATCGGCGACGACAGCATCGATGCCGCCGTCCTGCGCTGTCTCAAAGGCCAGCAGCGCTTTCAGCTTCTGGTCGAAATCCTGATCCGTGGTTGCAAAACGTCTGATGTCCATGATTCTCTACTTTGTCTGAATATCGAATTCCGTCGGATATGCTCACTTTGCCGCTTTCGCATTGGCGGCGACCGCGCGCTCGAAGTCATCCATGATGGGCTGCAGTTGGCTGCGCTTGAGCTTGAGCGAGGCCTGATTCACGATCAGGCGCGAACTGATGTCGCAGACCTGCTCCACCGCCTTCAGATTGTTCGCACGCAGCGTGCCGCCGGTGCTAACCAGATCGACGATGGCATCCGCCAGTCCCACCAGCGGCCCCAGCTCCATCGAGCCATAGAGCTTGATCAGATCGACATGCATGCCCTTGTCGGCGAAATGCTCGCGCGCCGTCTTCACATACTTGGTCACCACCTTGAGCCGCGCGCCTTGGCGGATGGAGCCGAAATAATCGAAATCCTCGCGCACGGCGACCATCATCCGGCATTTCGCGATGCCCAGGTCGAGCGGCTGATACAGCCCCTCGCCGCCATGCTCGTTGAGGACGTCCTTACCGGCAATACCGAGATCGGCGGCACCATACTGCACATATGTCGGAACATCCGACGCACGCACGATAATCAGTCGCACATCCTCGCGGTTGGTCGGCAGTATCAGCTTGCGCGACGCTTCCGGGTCCTCGAGCGCACGGATGCCGGCCGCGGCCAGCAAAGGCGTGGTCTCCTCGAATATGCGTCCCTTGGATAAGGCAATCGTAATCATGGCTTTCCTGTCAGTGTACCCGACGCACGTTGGCGCCCAGTGCCGTCAGCTTCTCCTCCAGCCGCTCATATCCTCGATCCAGATGATAGATGCGTTCTATGGTCGTCTCACCACGCGCCACCAGCGCGGCCAGCACCAAGCTGGCCGAAGCGCGCAGATCCGTCGCCATGACCGTCGCGCCATCCAGATAATCGACACCGTGCACGATGGCCGTGTTGCCTTCGACCTCGATATTGGCACCGAGGCGCTGCAGTTCCTGCACATGCATGAAGCGATTCTCGAAGATCGTCTCCACGACACTGGCGCTTCCCTGCGCCACCGCATTCATGGCCATGAACTGCGCCTGCATGTCCGTCGGAAAGGCCGGATGCGGCGCGGTGCGTATATTGACCGCCTTCAGCTTCCGACCCGCCGTTACGGTGATCGTATCCGCATCATGCTCCACCGTCACGCCCGCTTCGCGCAGTTTCTCCACAACGGCATCAAGCAGATCGGAACGCGCATTGTGCAATTTTACCCGGCCTCCGGTCATCGCGGCAGCCACCATGTAGGTACCCGCCTCGATGCGGTCGCACACGATGCGGTGTTGCGCTCCATGCAGCCGCTCGACGCCGTGTATCGTGATCACGTCGGTACCCGCGCCCTCGATTCTGGCACCCATCTTGACCAGACATTCGGCCAGATCGACCACCTCCGGCTCACGCGCGGCGTTTTCGAGCACCGTCACCCCCCGGGCTAGAGTAGCCGCCATCATCAGATTCTCGGTGCCGGTCACCGTCACCTGATCCATGAAGATCCGCGTTCCTTGCAGCCTGCGGTCCGGCAAATGCGCCGTCGTCGCACGGATATAACCGTTCTCGATATGGATCTCGGCACCCATCCCTTTCAGGCCCTTGATATGCAGGTCCACCGGCCGCGAGCCGATGGCGCAACCACCAGGCAACGACACGCTGGCCTGCCCGAATCGTGCAAGCAATGGTCCCAGCACCAGAATCGACGCCCGCATGGTCTTCACCATCTCATACGGCGCCTCATACGACGTGATTTGCGTGGCATCCAGCCTGACCTCACCGGCATTGCCGGGGATGACTTTCACGCCCATGTGCTCCAGCAGACGGTAGGTCGTATCCACATCGCGCAGTGCGGGCACGCTCGTCAGTTCCAAGGGCGCCTCGGCCAGCAGCGAGGCGCAGATGATCGGCAGCGCTGCGTTCTTGGCGCCCGAAATGGCAATCTCCCCACGCAGCGGTGTGCCGCCGACTATGACCAGCTTGTCCAAATCAGCCTGCTACTTCCTGCAGCAATTTCTGCAATTCGCCCTGTTCGTACATGCTGCGCATGATATCCGCGCCACCGATGAACTCGCCCTTGATGTAAAGCTGCGGAATCGTCGGCCAGTTGGCATACTGCTTCACGCCTTCCCGTATCGCCGGATCGGCAAGCACATCGATGGCGACGAAATCCTTGACGCCGCAGGCATTCAGTATCTGCACGGCCAGCCCGGAAAAGCCGCACTGCGGGAACCGCGGGGTTCCCTTCATGTAAAGCACGACCGGATTGGACGTAACCTGATTCCGGATCAATTCCTGTGTATCCATTTCCTGATTCTCCATTCACTAATTCGCCTGATACTGCGCCCAGGCTTCCGGCGTAAAGGTGCGCATCGACAGCGCATGGATTTCCTCGCGCATGCGGTCGCCCAATGCCTGGTAAACCAGCTGATGCTGCTGGACCATGTTCTTGCCGACGAACTGGGCGCTGACGATGATGGCCTCGAAATGCTGACCATCATCGCCCACCACCTGCACATAATCGCAGTCCAGCCCCTGTCGGATATAGCTTTCTACCTGTGTCGCACTCAACATGACTTGAACCCTATCCACGCAATTTGTATCCGGTCTTCAGTAGATGCAAAGCGAGCCATGATATGGCAGCAAGGCTCGACGTCACAACGCTCAGGCTCAGCAGTGGTGAAATGTCGCTGACGCCGAAAAAGCCGTACCTGAATCCGTCGATGATATAGAGGAAAGGGTTCAGGTGAGAAACCTGCTGCCAGAATAGCGGCAGCGAATGTATCGAATAAAAGACACCCGACAGAAATGACAGCGGCATGATGATGAAATTCTGGAATGCCGCCATCTGGTCGAACTTGTCCGCCCAGATGCCGGCGATGATGCCGAATGCGCCAAGCAGTGCGCTGCCGAGAATCGCAAAGACCATCACCCACAGCGGCTGCACTATCGGCAGCTCGATGAAGCAGACAACGGCCAGGTATATGCCAAGCCCGACGACCAGTCCGCGCATGATGGCAGCCGCCAGAAAGGCCAGAAAGAATTCCAGATAGGTGATCGGCGTCAGCAGCACGAACACCAGATTCCCCATGATCTTGGACTGGATCAGGCTGGAAGAGCTGTTGGCAAAGGCGTTCTGCAGCACCGACATCATGATCAACCCCGGAATCAGAAACGCGGTGTAATTGACGCCATGCACCTGCAGCCGGCCTTCCAGCACATGTGAAAAGACCAGCAGATAAAGCAGCGCCGTCATGACCGGCGCCGCCACGGTCTGGAAGCTGACGCGCCAGAATCTGAGCATTTCCTTCTTGAACAGCGTCCAGGGGCCGCGTGTCCGGGTCGTGAGCAACTTCATGCCTGCCCCACCAATTCGACGAACACATCCTCAAGGTCGGCCTCGATCAGATGCACGTCCTCAATCGCGATACCGGCCTCGCGCACGGTCGCAAGAACCCGCTCGATCTCACTCACGTCGTTCAGGGTCAGCAGGTAATCCTGCCCCTCCTCATGCCGCAGCAGAGGACGCAAATCTTCAGGTAGCGGCGCAGCGAGCTTGAGCCGGAGATTCCTACCCGACGTTTTCCTGAGCAGATTCGCCGTACTGTCCAGCGCAACGATCCGGCCCTGTTTCATCATCGCAATGCGCGAACACAGGGTCTCCGCCTCTTCCAGATAGTGTGTCGTCAGTATGATGGTGTGCCCCTCGCGATTGAGCCGCTTGATGAACTCCCACATCATCTGGCGCAGTTCCACATCAACGCCTGCCGTCGGCTCATCCAGCACGATTACCGGAGGCTTGTGCGCCAGTGCCTGCGCAATCAGTGCGCGACGCTTCATGCCACCCGACAGCCGTCGCATGTTGGTGTGCGCCTTGTCTGCCAGCCCTAGGGACTCGATGATCTCATCCACCCAGGCATCGTTCTCCTTGCCGAGACCGAAATAGCCTGCCTGAAAGCGCAGCATCTCACGCACGGTGAAGAACGGGTCGAATACCAGTTCCTGCGGCACCACACCCAATGCACGGCGCGCCTGCTGATATTCGCTCTGCACATCGAAACCCATCACCGACAGCCGACCGCTGCTCGGACGAATCAATCCGGCCAGCAGGTTGATCAGTGTTGACTTGCCAGCGCCGTTCGGACCGAGCAGGGCGAAGAACTCACCCTGCTCGATGGTGAGGTCTACGCCCTTCAGGGCATGCAGGTTGCCATAACGCTTCTGCACCTGCTCGATTTTAACGGCGGGAATCATATGAAATGGACGGGCATACGCCCCTGAACGTCAATGGCTTGCAGCTGCCTCGGCAGTCTGCGGCAAAAAGTCGAGTACGCCGTACAGCGATGCGAGGCTGACCAGACTGGACGGCAGGTTACGGTACACCACCTTGCACCGCCTAGTGTGCGCCTGACGCACCCATTCGAACAGCAGACTGACAGCGACCGAATCGACCTCCCCAACACCTGCCAGATCGATTTCCAGCACTGCCGAGCCGTTCGGGCTGAGGTTCTGCGCCAGCAGCTGCTCGACGTCGTCAAGCAGCAGATTTCCGCTCACCTGCCATTTTCCGTCTTGTTGCTTGATTTCTGCCACGATCTCTGACCCAGGACGTTAAACGCCTGCTTCCCTGTTCTTGTCGGCCAAACGCTTGATCAGACCGTCCAGACCACCGGCCTGGCGAATCTCGTTGCCGAACTGGCTACGGTAGTTGGTCACGAGACTGACGTCCTCAATGACGATATCGAACACCTTCCAGCCGTCCGCCCCCTTTTCCAGGACATAGTCCAGACCGATCGGCTGCCCTCCCGGCTGCAGAATCTTGGTCTTCACCGTCGCCCTCGTGGCGCCCTGCTGCAGACGGAACGGCAAATATTCTATGGTCTGATCGCGATACTTGGAGAGGGCGCTCGCATATGTACGCAACAACAGGCTGCGGAACTCCTTCTGGAACTGCGCCTTCTGTTCATCCGTCGCAGTCGTCCAGTTGCGCCCCAGCACAAGACGGCACACCCGATCGAAGTCGAAATTCGGCAGGATCTTGGATTCCGCCAGATCGAAGATCTTCTTCTGATCGCCGTTCTGGATATCCTTGTCATTCCTGACGATTTCCAGCACTTCCTCCGCCGTCTTTTTAACCAGCGCATCCGGCGCAACTTCTGCAGCCGCCGCGACACCAAACCCGACGAAAGTCAGCAGCCAGGCAAATCTGGTCAATATTGATCTCATCTCTCGCTCCAAATGTTGTTACGGCAATCTATTCCTTGGTTTCCGTCGCCTTGCTGTAAAGAAACTGACTGATCATCTTCTCCAGGACCACCGCATCCTGGGTCTGCATGATCCGGTCGCTTTCCTGCAGAAACTCCTCGTCCCCGCCCGGCTCCAGTCCGATGTACTGCTCACCCAGCAAACCAGCGGTATAGATATTGGCGAAGGTATCCTTGGGGAACTGGTAACGCTTGTCCAGTTTGAGAGTCACGATCGCCTCATAAGTTGCACTATCGAACTGGATCGTATCGACCCTACCGACCACGACACCGGCGCTCTTGACGGGCGAGCGTGGCTTGAGGCCACCGATATTCTGAAACGCAGCAGTCACGGTATAGGTGTCGCCTATGCTGGAAGTCGTCAGATTGCCGACCTTCATCGCCAACCCCAGCAGGGCTGCGATACTGATCGCAGCGAAAATACCCACCCACAAATCGATCTTGGTTCTTTCCATCATCTCTCCTAAGAAACCCTGGTACCGCTCAGCTGATCATGAAAGAGGTCATGACAAAATCCAACCCCAGCACAGCCAATGAGGAATTCACCACGGTGCGCGTCGTCGCGCGGCTCACGCCCTCGGCCGTAGGCGGTGCATCATAGCCCTCGAACAGAGCGATCATGGTGCAGGCCACACCAAACACGCAGCTCTTGATGAAGCCGTTGACGATATCCTCGCGGAAATCCACCGCATCCTGCATCTGCGACCAGAAGGCACCGCCATCGACGCCGATCAGAGGCACGGCCACCAGATAGCCACCCAGTATGCCCACCATGGAAAACAGGCTGGCAAGCAGCGGCATGCTGATCACGCCACCCCAGAAACGCGGAGCTACCACGCGCGCGATCGGACTGACCGCCATCATCTCCATCGCCGCCAGCTGCTCGGTAGCCTTCATCAGGCCGATTTCAGCCGTGATTGCCGTGCCCGCCCGACCGGCGAACAGCAGCGCCGTCACCACAGGCCCCAGTTCTCGCACAAGGGAGAGCGCGACCAGCACGCCGATCGCCTCAGAGGAACCATACTTCTGCAGCGTATTGTAACCCTGCAACGCCAGCACCATGCCGACGAAGAACGCAGACACGAGCACGATAATGAGCGACAGAACGCCGGTGAAATAAATTTCGCGGATGACCAGAAACGGTCGGCGCAGACTCTCGCCGGACGACAACATGGTATAGGCGAACAGCCTGCTGGCGGATCCCAGCCGCCAGAACTGGTCGATCAGCCGATGACCGATGCCCTGCAGAACTGCAGTCAGTTTCACCCCGCATCCCTTAGACATTGTGCCCTCCCAGCATATCGTGCCGGTAATCCGGCGCGGCGTAATGGAACGGCACAGGGCCATCGACCTCGCCATGCACGAACTGATGCACAAAAGGCAGGGCGGACTTGCGCAAATCCTCCGGCGTACCCTCGGCCGCCACCACGCCGTCGGCAATGAAATAGACGTAATCAACAAAGGCGAACGCCTCGTTCACATCGTGCGTGACGACGATGGAAGTGGCGCCCAGCGCGTCATTCAGATTGCGGATCAGGTTACAGATCACACCCATGGAGATCGGATCGAGGCCGGCAAACGGTTCGTCATACATGATGATTTCCGGATCCAGCGCCACTGCACGTGCCAGCGCCACACGCCGCGCCATGCCACCCGACAGTTCCGTCGCCATCAGGTCGCGAGCACCGCGCAGACCGACGGCATTCAGCTTCATCATGACCAGATCACGTATCATCGACTCCGGCAGATCGGTATGCTCACGTATCGGAAAGGCAACGTTCTCGTATACCGAAAGGTCAGTGAACAGGGCGCCCTGCTGGAACAGCATGCCCATGTTGCGGCGCAGCTTCTGCAGTTCGTTGCGACTCTGCTCATGCACCACCTTGTCGCCTATGCGCACCTCACCCTTGACCGGCTTCAGCTGTCCGCCTATCAGACGCAATATCGTGGTCTTGCCGCTGCCGCTGCCGCCCATGATGGCAACGATCTTGCCGCGCGGGAACACCATGTTGATGCCCTTGTGCAGCATGCGACCCTTGTAGCCGAACGATAGATTGTCGATTTCGACGATGTTGTCAGTCATTATGCCAATTGCCGGAACGAATCAGCCGGCTATTCTAATGCAATTAG
>DATCJT010000057.1:0-1941 GCA_036562645.1 Methylophilaceae bacterium
GGCTTGTTCACTCGCCGTCGCCTCGTATTGACATTACAGATAGGTAGGATCAACCCACTCGCGAACGGAGGGTGCCTTGTCGATCTGGCCGAAGCCAACCATGATCTCAGCAAGCTTTTGCAATCCATCGATGTACTTGCTGCCAGGCCCAAGCAGGTTGACCTGTTCTTGTGCGCCATACCAGTCGGCGCCCTTGATCATTTCCAATTGGTCCGTTTCGCTGAGCTTGGTGAGCTCAGTCAGTGCCCCGACTGCAGTTTCCGGACGAAATTTCAGCTGCTCGTTGGCACGGAAGTACGCTTTCAGGAACCGCTTGACCGCTTCCGGGTGCTCTTTGAGGAAAGCGGTACGCGCCACCAAGACATCCGGTCCCGGCGTGACTCCATACTCCTTGTAAAGCTCGAAGCTGGTATCGTCAGCCAGCACGTGAACACCTGGCATCGCCTTGATGGCGTTGAATTGCGGGGTCCAGGCAGCTGCAGCGTCGATCTGCCCGGACTGGAACGCAGCCGGCAGTTCCGGGGCCGGGACGTTCAACACGGTAATATCCTTGCCCGGCGTCATGCCTGCCTGCTCAATTAGGTTCAACACCAGCAGATGCGCGCTCGATGCGAACGTCACACCTATCTTCTTGCCCTTGAGCTGTTCCAGCTTTTCTATTCCGTCACGCACGAGCAAGCCTTCGACGCGGCCGAAGTTTTCGGGCACGCCGATGATGGCAAAGTGGCGCGAACCGCGCGCCATGACCGATAGCGCAGCCGGCGCCGCCGTCACCGCCACGTCGATGTTGCCAGACAGCAGCGCACTGACCCGGGCCGAGGTGGTACCGAACGACTCCCAACTAACGTCGAGGTTTTCTTCCTTGAAGTAGTCCTTCTTCAGGGCCAGCCATGCCGGATAGTGCCCCAACCAAGCCGAACCGCCGTAGCGTATTGCTTGCATCTGCGCAGCCTGCACAGCACCGGTCATGGGCAATGCCAGCGAAGCGGCGCCAAGGGCCATCCCCTGGATGAATTGCCTTCTGGTCGTACGCAAGCTCATCTCCTTTCTCCTTTTCCAATGGTTGTTAGTCAACGCAGACGCATTTGCCTCTGCAGCCACGGCAGTAGCGCTGCGATCTGGGGAAAAATCTCTGTATCCAAAGCCGTTCGGCAGAACTGCCAAAATGTGTCGGCCGTCTCTTCGTACTCGCCGTATCGCGATACTTGGTACAGCGTGCGCGCTAATCCGGGACCGGGTAGCCGCAGCACCGCCACCTGATCGAGCCACGCCCTACCCTGCAGCAGGCACAATGGCGTGATCAGCGACCATCCCAGGTTGGCCGCCACCATCGCCATGACCACGTCGCTGGTATCGATTTCCAGAAAGGGGGGAGCGGCAACGCCGCATCGCCGCAGGTGGCGCTCAATCATGGCGCCGAAATGGGAACGGCCGCTGAATCGAATCAACGGGGCTGACTGTGCCAGCTGGCGCAAGTCCATGGCTGCAAACTGGTCAGCGCGCGCCAGCGGCACGGCAAGCACGAAAGGTTCGGTCAGCACGGGACGCCGTACCAGGCCGTCGACATCTTCGAGTGCATCTGTCGTGACAATGATGTCCACTTGCCGGTTCAGCAGCGCCTGTGCATGTCCGTAGGCCAAGCCGGACCACACCAGCACCTGGCTGGCCGTTTGCGTCAACCGCTTGACCACCGCCGGGCCCGTGGTCGCGGCAAACGAGTCGATCATGCCGATGCGTATCGCCGGTCGATTCATCAGGTCGGCTTCCCTCACCTGAGCAATCAACCGGTCGACGTCGTCGACGATCTGGCGTGACTGGCGCTGCAATGCCACGCCGGCTGGCGTCAGCTTGTAAGGTCGGCGCGACCGGTCAAGCACCCGCATGCCGAGGATCTGCTCGATCTGGGAAACCGTTTGGGACACTGCAGACTGGGTGATGTTC
>DATCJT010000069.1:0-5514 GCA_036562645.1 Methylophilaceae bacterium
AGGTCGTGGCGCTCCATCGACGCGATGGTCGCGGCGATGTCTTCGGGCGACAGGTACGTGACAGCCGTCATGCAGAGCGCCCCATGACACCGCAGATCGTGGAAGCCGGGACGATCACGCCGATGCCGGTCAGCGACGGCATGAAGCCGAGCGAGGCGGTCATCACCCCGACCGAGATGCCGACAAGATAGCCATGGCGGTCGATCACACCGCCGCCACTCATGCCCATGACAATGGTCATGTCGGTGATGACGGCCTCGCGCCACGGCCCCATCTGCCGCAGCCCCGAAACGATGCGACCGCGCGTCGATACGAATTCCACCGAGCCAGGGTTGCCATATGCCGTGACCTGCTCATCGACGGCAGGCATGCGGCAGGACATGGGGATAGCCCGGAACCGGGAGGCATCCTTGACGCGGACCATGGCAACATCTGTCGCCTTGTTGGTCCAGAGCACCTCGCCCTCGACCTCGAAGCCCTCCTCGGCCTTGATGGTGACAGATTCGGATGAGCTGACAACGTGGGCAGCGGTAATGAAATAGCCACGGCCGATGTGGGTTGCCGAGCCGTGACCGCCGCCTGCAAGCACCTTGACGTGCGGCGATGCAGCCGGCTGGGCGAGATCGAGCCGACTGCCGAACAATGCGGAACCAAGCCCCACAGTCAGCGGGGCGCCACAGATCAACAGGGCGAGCGCGATGAGCGCCGCCAGAGTATGGCGGACGGGCATGGTGCCGTCTCCTATGGTGGGAGCCTGATTGCCGCTCAGGCGTGCGGATTAGCGGGAAAAGAAGGCCTTGAGGCCAAGCCCGACGATGGTGCAGGCGCCACCGACAAGAGCGAGCAGGATCGCCATGCCGACCTTGTTGGCGATGCCGGTTAGATTACGGCGCAGACTGCGGATGAAGTCGAAGTCCTTCCGCGCCTCGCGAATGTCGTCCTTGTCTTCAACCTGGAGGCCCACGTCATCGAATGCCTCACGGACGGCTTCGCGCACGATCTGCCGCAGCTCCTCGCGGGAGATGGTCACCGCATCGTTCATGGCCGCCACCCGCATGCGGCCTCACCAGCCGCGTTGTGCCCCTTGATGCCGCGCCCCGTCTCCGGGGTATCCCGAGACGACCACGTGAGCGGCGCGAAAATCTGGCACTCAGTCGCGCTGCCAACCGTCCGGCTGCACGCCGTCACGATCAAACTCACGCTCAGCACGGCGGCGAGCATCATCAGCCTTGTTGCGCGCATCGGTGTTGCTCCTTTCGTAACGCGCTTCGCAGAGGGCAGCGCCATCGGAGCGGCCCTTGATGTAGGCCCCTGCGACGACGAGCACCGCGACAAGGGCGCCGGCGAGCCGGCGGCCGGGTCCGGACAGGAGGAATGAGATCATCGGGCAGCGACCCTCTTTCTCAGGAAGAGCCACAGACCAACGCCGAAGCCGACGACGATGATGGCAGCCAGCGCCCACTGAAGGGGGCCTGGGCTGGCGAACGAGGCGCCAAGCGTGGACATGATGCCGACGCCCCACGACACCGTTTCCTTGTCGAGGACGGGCGGCGTTTCCGGCTCAGCCTGGACCGTATTGGACGCGACGTAAGAACCGCGCACCCACAAGCCAGCCTCAGCGGCCCGGCGGTTCACCAGCCCCTGCACGCGCTTGCCGCCGGCATTCACCCAACGGCCGAGTTCACCCGGCACGGCCTCATAGTCACCAGCATTGAGCTTGCGCAGCAGCGTGGACTTGGCAAACGCCGCCTCACCGACGTTGAAGGCGAAGGACACGAGCGCGGCAAACTGCCCGTCGCTCAGCGGCACCTTCACGAGGGTGTCAACGGCCCGCTCGAAGCGATCAAGGTCATTGAGCAGGAGCCGTTCGGCCTCAGCCTGCGTGATCTTCATCCCCGGCTTGACGTGCGGCCCAGTGGACCCGTAGCCGATGGTCCAAACGCCTGCTACGTCCTTGTAAGCCGTGAGCTTGCAGCCTTCCCATCGCTTGATCAGCGCAAGCCCTTCGGCGTTGATGCGTCGCGTCATGTTTCACCTCAGTACATGGTCATCATTTGCTGCCCGAAGTACGCGACCCCTGACGGGTCATCGTCCGGGAGGCGGTGCGAGCATGCGGAGAGGGCCGCGAGAAGGGCGGCGAGGAGAAGAAGACGGGGCATGGGATTGTCAGGCCAGAGAGACGATCAGGACGCCCCAGAGCGCCCCGACGATCAGTTCGGCAATCCAGATCGGGTTGCTCGGGCGTATGCGCCATGCGGCCTCGTAAGCGGCCACAGCGAGCGCTGAGAAGGCGAGCGCCGCCGCGACGCCGAGCAGAAGCTCCCCGGTGATGGCCGCCGCGAGCATCAGTCCCGGCAGGACGAAGAGGTGCCGCAGGCCGAGCGCGACATGCACGTTCCCAGCCGCCACATCCATCAGCACCGCCTCGATGTTCGACGGCGGGCGATCTGGCGCGAACCGCCCGAGGCCAATCAGATGCCCCCACGGCCCGACACCCCATACAAGAAAGGCGGCCCCGAAGGCCGCCCCGTACCAGAACCCGCCAAAGCAGGCCCCTATCAGTCCGATTGCAATGGATACCGGGAAAAGCGCCCTCCCAGGCATCCAATCCGGCATCCAGCTATCATCCCCGCGCGCCCGGTTGAGCACGGCGCAGGCGGCTATGGTGAGGATGGCGCTCGTCATAGCGCGGCTCCGTGTGTCTAGGCGAACGACGCCGCCATCATCGCCATTGCAAGCTCGGTGTAGCGGATCGAATAAACCCACTCATCCGTCTCAATTTCTTCTTCGGCTGTTTCCTCTCTCGGCTCCATAACGATCTCGTCATATGTTGCCGGCGCCTTAGTCCAGCGCTTAATCGGCGTTCCGTCTTCCAATTCATCGACCAGGCACACGTCTTTCAGAATAGGATTGCCGGCCTCATCGACCACTTGATGCGTTCGCACACGAGGAACTTTGACCTTCTGAACAATCTCCTTCTGGACGGCCTTCCCGTCGACCATCTCGATTACAGTCTCGGTTTGCTCGACTTCATCGAAGACAGGCACCATGACCGTCTTCGTAACCAGCCTTTTTTCGATTTTCCGGTCGCGGCAGAACCAAGCATATTTCCACGGGTCGAGGCCGCGCTTCTCAAATTCGGCAATGCACTTCTGCGCCGGGACGCCCGCGTGAAGGCGGGCGTCGTCGCCCTCGCGCTCAAGCGCGGAAAGCCACTGGAACAGGCCGATGTGCTCCCGGCACGCTAGCAATGCCTCCCGCTCTTTTTCGGTGAGAGACCGGAACGGCGTCTTCAGCGTTTCGTCGGATGTATTAATTGTGCCGTTTGCGGCAAAGACCTGCTTCCACCGAAAAGCGCCATCTCCCAAGTTAGGGACGTCATCCGCAATGGGGCGAACAGTGCCCGAAATTGCCATGGTCGAGCAAATTACTTGGAAAATGCCGCCTCCGTCTGTCCCATTGCCCCCAGTCGCGCTCAGCCGCGCATCATAGTTGGGCGCGGCGGTGGCCCCGCTGCGGAAGTTGAGCGCAGGGGTATTAGATACTCCGCTTGCGCCCAATGTGACGCTGGCGTTCTGCGCGCTTAGCTGAAGCCTCTGGTTGTTGAGCCTCACGTTGAGGGCGCTCAAGATTTCCTGACTGAAGGTAACGCCTGTAAAATCTATGCCGTAGGCAAGGTTTGTCGCGTCCTTTGCCTCAAGGACTGTGCTGTCGGAGCCAAGTGCGTTTTGGCCGTTCTGCGCGCCGATGGAAATGCCGGCCTTGAAGGGAACGCCATCACCCGGCCCCCCTAGGCGGGTGATGCTGATGCCGCAGTCATGTTGCGATCCCCTTTCGTGACCCTCTAGCGCAACCACCGACAAGCCCGAGCGGCGCACGCTGCTGCCGCCCGTGTCGATGCCTACATTAAATTCGCAGCCAGTTACGTTGACGAAGTTCGTCGCGCCATTGTGGGCTCGGGCATAGAAGTTCGACCCAAAGATCGCCCCCTTTTCCGCGCCGACTGTCCCGCCATCGCTGCTGAATGCCATCACCTGGCCGACGAGCGCAGTATAGTGTCTGTCTGGATTGTTAGATTCGGTCGGCGCGTCGAGGAACAGGCGGAATTGCCCCGCATGGCGGCCGCCTCGCGTGCCCGCGCCGCCAAAGCGATGCAGGACGCTAAATCCATCAACCTTGTGAGGCGTCCCACCTGCGGACGCATCAACGGTATCCGAAGGAATGTAGATGAAGTTATGGGCGACCTCATTGGCTGCGGTTGAGCCCGTCGTATCTGCGGGATCAAGTTCCAAGTCGATGCCAAACGTACGCCGCGTGCCGGTCCCATCCCCAAGCAACTTGTCTCCAGGGGCTAAGGCCTCAATCGCCTGCTTTACTCTTTGCGCCGACCACGCCCTTGGGGTCGTTGCGACCCCGGCCTCGGCTTCGGCTTGGGAGATTACGGCGAGACTTATGCCGTCCCACACCAGCCGCCACGGATCCCACACTCCTGTATTCCTGTTGCGAACCCACGTGGCGTAGCCGCTGTGGTTGAGCGCCGTGGCCCGCTGGCAAACGAAATCGTCGTTGGGACTGTGCCGCTGCACCTCGATATAGAACCAGCCGGAATTGCCGTTCGGCGCATTGGCGAGATTGTTGCCGTCATAGAAACCAGGCGTCGTCAGGGTATCGAGGTCTGTGCCCGAGATGTTCTTGGCCTTGCCGTAAGTGAACTCTCCCCCGACCGCCAAATTGCCGGTGATCGTATCGCCGGCCTTGTTCACGGCGCCAATCGCGGCGCGGGCCGCCGCTGCATCGGCTGCAGTCACAAGGCTCTGACCGGTGACCGTTGCATCGCTGATCTCTGCGACAGGGTGCGTGTGAGGTGATGACGGGAATGTGGCTGGCTTGTTCTGGATGTGGGCCCAGTCGGTCTGCCCGGTCGGCAGGTTGGTGAGCTTGACCCGCCAGAACGCACCGGTATCCGTGTCCTGCACGAGCACTTCGCGCTTCGACATGTCGGAGACGTTCGTCTCCTCGGCGACATTCTGGAAATTGACGCCGAAGGTATAGGACAGGCCACTCTTGACGAGGGTGAGAACGCCCGTCACACCAACGTGGGCCGGGAACGTCGGGAGTACCTGCAGGTCGATATTGGGCAGGGAAGACGGGTACATCAGAAAACGCCCCCTTCGATGATCGCGACAGTACCGATGAAAAGCTGCTGGCGATTGCCGCTGGCGTCCTCCATGAGGATGCCAACGCCATAGAGACCGGGACGGAGCGCCGACAGTCGCGATGCCGGGAAATGCCAGGCCAGAATGCCGCCAGCGGGCGTCGTCAGCTCGCCGCTGTCCGTCGAGCCAGACAGGACAGGCGCACCAAGCCCCCAATCGCCGCCATAGCCATTGCCGTATCCGTGCCCGTCGCACCGACGGACCTGCATGCGGATGGAGAGCGGGGAGAGGTCAATATCCGTGCCATCGTCCTTGGCGCGCAGGCGAGCCCAGCCCGTCCAGTCGGCACGATTGGACT
>DATCJT010000070.1:0-1820 GCA_036562645.1 Methylophilaceae bacterium
CCATTGCTCGGCTTGGTGTGGAAGTCGATCTGAAGGGGCACTCGTTCCCGGCAACCGATCCGAACAACATCTGCAATCGGGGACGGCGCGGTGTTGGCGTGCAAGTTGAATTGACCCTCGGTCTCAGGCTGGATGGGCCGCGTGATGCGGTGTCCGCAGCTATCCGCGATTCACCTGGCTGCTTACGATTGAGTCACATCAATCGGCCAGCAGATCGCTGGATGTTGACTCTTGACTTTCGGCATGTTAGGCGCAATATCTTGCAAAGTCTTGCAAGAATTTCCTCAGGCGAGGCCGCGTGACGACGGAACTTGTGGGGGTGGTATGACAGCGCGCCAGCAGGCGATCTTCACACTCGACGAGTTGGCTGCCTACTTGAAAGTCGGCAAGCGGACGCTTTACCGGCTCGCCTCGCACGGGGAGATTCCGGCCTTCAAGGTGGGCGGGACGTGGCGGTTTCGTCAAAGTGAAATCGATCGATGGATCAATGATCAGATCCAAGCAGGCAGAAAGAAGGAGGTGATACGTACAGTTGAGCAGCCAAAGTCAGCGGAACACTCCGTGTCGTCTGGGCGCGCTGTCCGTCGCCGCAGGCAAATGAAGTGAGCGAGAGTCTTCAATTTTTCTTCTGGAGGTGTGACATGGACATTGATTTCAAGAAGTTGGCTCCCTGGAACTGGTTCAAGAAAGAGCAGGAAGAACAACAGAGCACTGCCTCGCTGCCGGTGCAGCGCAATGACCTGCCGGTGGCGGGTGGGCCGGTCAGCCCCATCCTGCAATTGCATCGCGAGATCGATCGCCTGTTCGACGACGCGTTTCGAGGCTTCGGTTTCCCGACGCTGGCCATGCCACGCTGGCCGTCGGAGTGGCCGGGCCTGCTGAAACCGGCGCTGGACATCCAGGAGACCGACAAGCAGTACAAGATCGCCCTGGAACTGCCCGGCGTCGAGGAAAAAGACATCCAGATCACGCTCGACAACGACGTGCTGCTGGTGCGCGGTGAAAAGCGTCAGGAGCAGGAAACTAAAGACGGTGGTTTCCACCGGGTGGAGCGCTCCTACGGCAGCTTTCAGCGCGCTCTGAACCTGCCGGCCGATGCCAACCAGGACACGATCAAGGCCGCTTTCAAGAACGGCGTGCTCACGATCACGATGGAAAAGCACGAGGCCAGTACGCCCAAGCAGGGGCGCTCGATCCCGATCAACGGCTGACGCGGGGCAGCGCGTTTTTCTCAAAAACCACAAAGAGATGAGGCACCGTGATCTGCGGTGCCTCGCCCAGTTAACCCTCTCAGGAGCATCAGCATGGCCAGAAAACAATGCCAAGTCTGCGGCCAGCCCGCCACGGTGCGGGTGGAAGCCAATCTCAATGGTCGCCACAGCACCATGCTGTTGTGTGACGATCACTATCGCCAACTGGTGCGCCAGCAAAAGCGCACCGTCTCACCGCTGGAAGCCTTGTTCGGCTTGCGCAGCGGGCTGTTCGAAGACTTCCTTGGCAGCGACTTCTTCCGCATCGGTGACGACGCACCGTCCATGGCGGCCGATACCGACGAGGTCGTCGATGCCTCGTTCGGCGAACCCGCCCCGGCCGGTACGGGCACCGCGCGCCGTCGCGGCAGTGGGCTCGCCAGCCGTATCAGCGAACATTCCGAGGCCCTATTGCAGGAGGCCGCCCGACACGCTGCAGAGTTCGGGCGCGCCGAAGTCGATACCGAACACCTGCTGCTGGCGCTATCCGACAGCGACGTGGTCAAGACCATCCTGGGGCAGTTCAAGATCAAGGTCGATGACCTCAAGCGCCAGATCGAATCCGAAGCC
>DATCJT010000074.1:0-2177 GCA_036562645.1 Methylophilaceae bacterium
CAACAGTATCAGTAGAGCGGCGGAGGCAGTGCGATAACTCTATCCAACGCAAGCGGAGCCAAAATTTCCGCACCAGGGAGGAACCATGACAGGAGAAAACATGCCCTCGGTGTCCATGCCTGTCGGCCGGTGGGCGCTCGATAAGCACAAGCTTCTACAGGATTACACCATAGCTTCTCACAGAGCGCGGGCGCGGTGGTCAAGTTGCGTGCTGGTGGATCTTTTTTGCGGCCCTGGACTGGTGCACAATCGAAAGAAGCCCGAAGAAGTGAGCGATGGCGGCGTGGTGGTGGCCTATCGAGCGTCAATGTCACTGCCCGGTACGTTTACCAAGGTCATCATAGGTGAATCGCACCGGGGATCGCGGAGGCTTTTTGGTTAAAGTAAAACAGGTTCCACAGTCGGCGCTGCAAGTTGCCGATAGTATCGCGCTTCGGCCTCAGCGGGCGGAATGTCGCCGATGGATTCGAGCAGGCGTTGGTGGTTGAACCACGAGACCCATTCCAGTGTCGCCAACTCCACGGCAGCCTTGGTTTTCCAGGGCGCGCGCCGATGAATCACTTCCGTTTTGTACAGGCCGTTAATCGTTTCGGCCAGCGCATTGTCATAGGCGCTTCCGGTGCTGCCGACTGATGGATTGATTCCGGCCTCGCTCAATCGGTCGGAGTAGCGGATGGACACGTATTGGGATCCCCTATCGGAATGATGGACGAGCCTATCGGACTGCGTCGGTCTTCGGTCATAGACAGCCTGCTCCAGGGCATCCAAGACAAAGTCTGTCGTCATGCTACTGGAGGCTCGCCAGCCGACGATACGCTTGGCATAGGCATCAATGACAAAGGCCACGTATAACCATCCCTGCCAGGTTGAGACGTAGGTGAAATCTGCGACCCACAGTCGATTGGGCCGGTCGGCTTCGAAGCGCCGCTTCACCAGATCTCGTGGACAGGCAGTTGCGCTATCAGGGATCGTGGTGCGAACCCGTTTGCCGCGCCTGATCCCCTCGATGCCAAGGTGTCGCATCAGACGCTCCACGGTGCACCGCGCCACCATCACCCCTTCTCGATTCAACTGCTTCCAGACCTTGCGGGCTCCATAGACCCGAAAGTTCTGTTCCCACACACGCTGAATATTCACCATGAGTCGTTCATCCCTCTTGGCTCGTAGGCTTCGCAGTTCCGGATTGCGGCATCGGGCAGCATATCGCCGGTAGGCTGACGGGGCGACCTGCAACACCTTGCAGATCGGCTCGACCCCATACAGGCTCCGATGCTGGTCGATGTAGGCGTTTATTTCTTCAGTTCGCGGTCGAGCGCCGCCTGAGCGAAAAAAGCACTTGCCGACTTCAGGATTTCATTGGCCCGGCGCAGCTCTTTGACCTCACGCTCGAGCGCTTTGATGCGTTCTTGCTCTGCCTGAGGGACACCAGGCCGCGTGCCAGCCTCCACCTCTTGAAGCTGCACCCACTTCAACAGCGTGTAGCCTGAACAGCCGATCTTGGGCGCAATGGACTGCACCGCCGCCCATTGCGACGGATACTCACCGCGATGCTCTTGCACCAATCGAACGGCACGCTCACGGACTTCAGGCGAAAATTTGTTGTTCTTGCTCATGGCTCCATTTTCTCAAAGGTTGGAGCCTCCTCAAAACTCGGTGCGATTCAGGCCGCCTGCCGCTAAGGCATTTCTTGCGGCTTGCGAGCTGGGCCGGTCAGCAGCTTGTGCGCCTCATGGTCGGCCTTGGCTTCCATGACGCATGGCTCCTGTCGCAACTCCGCCAAGTGGGTTTCAGCGCAGGAGAGCGCGCCGGCCTTGCGCTCAACAATCCAGACCCGGTACACGTACTCAGCCTGCCGCAGATGCTTGCGTAGGCGCGCGATTTCCTCGAGCAGACGGCGCACGTCCGGATCACCCCGGCGCGCAGCCTGGATCTCGCGTAGCTGGTCGCGGGTCAGGGCAGGCGGGAATTTGCGGTACGTCATGGCAATACACTGGATGTCTGTACAGTGTATGCCGGAAATAAACGGCGACGGATCAGGCGAGCCTACGATGGTGTATCGGATTGCGCTATAGCGCGACGTAGAGCCGATAACCAGCCCAGATGCACGCCGCCGCCGAGAGAAACGCGCAAGCGTGAGAGCCGATTTGCAGGCATTTCACTGTCGGCAGGTTTCGTAG
>DATCJT010000092.1:0-1944 GCA_036562645.1 Methylophilaceae bacterium
CCGGAAGCTCTTCGCCCTGCTTAACCTGGTGAAAGACAACACGGACAGGTGGCCGACTGTTGAGACGCTGCTGGATGACCTCAAGGTCGCGACCGGCCTGTTCGAGACGCGCATCAACGCCGTGACTGGCCTGCCATATGTGGTCGCCAGGTCGATCTCGTTCGCGTCCATGTCGCAGGACGAATTCGAGGAATGGTTCAACCGTGCCGTCGATGTGATCTGCCGCGAGGTACTGGTGATGGAGCGCGGCGAGCTGATGGCCGAGATCGAAGACATTTTGATAGGGCGGAGGGCGGCATGACTGGCCGGGGAGATGTCACTGCAATCAAGAGAGAAGTGATTATCGGCGATTGCCGCCTTCTTTTGGGAGATTGCAGGGAGATATTGCCTACTCTCGGGCGCGTCGATGCTGTTGTGACTGATCCTCCTTATGGGATTGGCGTCGATGTGGCCATGCACAAGTCCGGTGGCACAAGGTACGGCGTGGCAAAGGCTGCCAAGCTGCACTATGAGGCCAAGGGTTGGGACGCCACACCACCCTCGCAGGAGGTGTTCGATGTACTGCGCCAGATATCGCGCCACCAGATCATCTTCGGCGGTAACTATTTCAACCTCCCCCCATCGCGATGCTGGCTGGTTTGGGACAAGAAAGTCAACGGCGATTTTGCTGATTGCGAACTTGCGTGGACCAACTTGGATAAGCCCGTGCGCCGCATCGAATGGATGTGGAATGGGATGCTTAGGAGGGGGAACGAACATCGCTTCGGTCACCCAACTCAGAAGCCGCTAGGAGTAATGGAGTGGTGTCTAACTCATATACCAGATGCCAAAACCATTCTAGATGCATTCATGGGAAGCGGAACAACAGGCGTTGCTTGTGTAAAGACTGGCCGATCCTTCATCGGCATAGAGATTGATCCAGACTATTTCGAGATTGCTTGCGAACGCATCCGCAAGGCATATGCGCAGCCTGACCTATTCGTGGGCGCATACAAGGAAGCAGAAGCGCCTGTTCAGGTTGGCTTGTTCGAGGGGGCGGAATGACCCGTCGCCGCCTCTCCACCAGAGCCCGCGCGGCAATATTCCTGCGCGCCAACGGCGTATGCCATCTCTGCGGCGGCAAGATCACGCCCGGCGAGGCATGGGACGTGTCTCACGAGATCCCGCTGGCCCTCGGTGGCGCGGACGACGAGACCAATTGGCGTCCCGCCCATCGCAAATGCCACCGGGCATGGACAGCCGAGCACGACCAGCCCGCGATCGCCCGAGCCAAGCGGCGCGAGGCCAAGCACATCGGGGCGCGTGCCCCGAAAGGCACCCTCAAAGCACGCGGCTTTGCCAAGGCGGAGCCACAGCGACGGGCGACGCGGCCGCTCACCAAGCCGGCCGCATGGCGGGGAGACTTCTTTTGACGGAGTGCAGATGAATGTGGCTCTACATCCCACGCGCGACACATTGCACGTCATATCGCTCTGCACCGGAGGCGGCGGGCTCGATCTCGGACTCGGGCTGGCAATTCCAGGCGCTCGCGCAATCTGCATGGTGGAGAGGGAAGCCTTCGCCGTCGCCCATCTGGTATCGGCGATGGAAGAAGGTCTCATGGCTCCGTGCCCTGTGTGGAGCGATGCCAGAACCTTCGACGGCAGGCCGTGGCGTGGCCTCGTGGATGGCCTCATTGGCGGCATCCCGTGCCAGCCGCACAGCCTGGCCGGGCGCAAGCGAGGCAGCCTCGACGAGCGAGACCTGTGGAGCCCGACACGGCGCATCATCGCCCAAGCTCGGCCGTGGTTCGTCCTCATCGAGAATGTCGCTGGCATGCTCTCGCCGGGGGCTGACGAAATCGCTGGCGCCGAGAGGGTATGGCGAGACCTTCGCCGCCTGGGCTTCACGGTTGAGGGCGGATTGTTCACGGCGGCGGAGGTTGGCGCGCCGCATGAAAGGGAG
>DATCJT010000094.1:0-1798 GCA_036562645.1 Methylophilaceae bacterium
GAGCTGAGCATGCCCACTGCATACGACACCTGGCTGGAAGGCAACTGCGGCGTGGACGAGGCCGCCGAGGCTCGCGCCGAGCTGGCGGCAGAGTTGGCCGAGCAGTACCGGGGCAACGACGAGAAACTGCGCGAGGCCGAGCAGTGGATTGCCGGCGAACTCGGTAGCGAGCACTACGCCGCAGTCAACCTTGCCCTGTACCGGCTGCACCACACCGAACCTGCGCGACTGTTTGATACCGATCTGCTGGGGGAACTGTACAAGCTCGCTGCGACCGTCGCCCTGCGGATTGAAGTGAAGCTCTACGAAATGGCTGAGCAGGACATCCTGGACGCCGAGATTCAGGATGAGGATGATGCTGAGGAGGCGCGGGCCGCTGCCCGTGATGCGGAATGAGCCGTCGGGATATCGACATCAGGATCGCGCGCATCGCCGGCTATCACGACGACAAGGGCCGATTCACGCGGATGGTTGTTGAGTCGCGCGTGCGCAGGGCTGTGCTCGATGAAGCCTGGCGCGAGGGTCGCCGGCAGAGGGAGTCGGGCATGCGCTGCGACTGCTACTACTGCGAGAAAGAGCGAGGAGATGCGGCATGAGCGAATATCGCCACGGGAATGGCCCGGTGTACGACGAATCCGACGCGATGATGATCGTCGCGGACAAGCTGCACGCGAGCCGGGGTATCGAGGAAGTGCTCGACGATCTGGCGGATGCGGCGCCGACGCTGGCATGGCTGGCCGAGCGCGTGGAGCTGACCGGCGTGCACGCGACCCGGTTCCGCTGGCTGCTGGTGCAGGCCGAGCGGCTGAACAAGCTGCGCGATGACGAGCTGGAAGCGCTGAACGGGGGTGGGGAATGAATGCCCTGCTGCTGATCGCGTTTCTCGTCACGTACCTCGCCGCGCTGTCCGCTGCCGAGCGTGCGGATGGGAGGATCAAGTGACGCCCGCCTCCGAAATCCTGCGCGGCTTCGGCCTGGTGTTTTGGGCCGGTGGTGTTCGCAACTGGTACGTCGGCGCGGACGGCATCCGCCGCTGGGCCGACAACGATCAACCCGTGGACACTCCGACGCCAGAAGCGCCGGAGCCTTTTAACGAAAACCCCGCGCCGACCCAGGCTGCGGTTGAACCGATGGAGGATGAATCATGACTAGCCCGAATTGGTACGAGCGCGCATATGACGAACTCGTGGACGACCTCAACAACGGCGTCATCACGCAATCCGAGTTCGACGCGGGGATGCGCGATCTCCGCGACGAACTCAGGGAGGCCGCAGAAGAAGAAGCTCAAGCGGCTTACGACAACGTGATGGGCGGCTGGTGATGAACACCACCCACCACGACGCCCGCCTGACTCATGCCGAGCGCGCGGATGGCCGAACACACTAAGGAGATGAGCATGACCACAGAGAAGATCCACACGTGCAGCTACGAATGCGAGCGCCCGGGGTGCATCCGTGCGCAGCGGGACGAGCTGGTGTCGAGGCTGGAAGCCCTCACCGCCGCGCAGCGGCCCGCAGCGCCGAGCGAGACTGTCAACGTCGTTGGAATGCCAGAGTTCGACAGCCTTCTGGACCACATCTATGAGTACGGAACGGGAGCCGAGGGCGTGGTCGAAAGGGCCAACGCCTTCGCTCGGGCTGTTATTGCACGGTACACGCCCCAGCAGTCCGCAGCCGTGGATGAGGCGATGGTGGAGCGCGCCTGTCGGCACTGGTACAGCCGGTGGGATGAAGCGGATCAGGCAACCAAAATGCTGTGGGCGGAGATGATGTACGATCTGCTGGCCGCTGCCCTCGCC
>DATCJT010000109.1:0-5768 GCA_036562645.1 Methylophilaceae bacterium
CCTTGGCCTGCATGAGAACGTCGCGCAGCTCTTGCACCGTCTTGTGCGTTTGCTCGAGCTGCCTGCTGAGAGCGGCAACCTGGACTTCCAGCGCCGTGATGCGTTCCAGCTCGGATTTGGTCATGGCCGCCACCCGCATGCGGCCTCACCAGCCGCGTTGTGCCCCTTGATGCCGCGAATGGTCGCAGGGGTATCCCGAGACGACCACGTGAGCGGCGCGAAAATCTGGCACTCAGTCGCGCTGCCAACGGTCTGGCTGCACGCCGTCACGATCAAACTCACGCTCAGCACGGCGGCGAGCATCATCAGCCTTGTTGCGCGCATCGGTATTGCTCCTCTCGATCTGCGCGGCAGTGATGGCGGCCCCATCCGAGCGGCCCTTGATGTAGGCCCCTGCGACGACGAGCACCGCGACAAGGGCGCCGGCGAGCCAGCGGCCGGGCCCGGATAGAAGGAAGGAAATCATTGATACGCCTCGCGAATGCGCTGGATGGCGTAGTAGGCCCCGACGCCAGCAGCGATGAGCACGGCGGCCGCGAGGGCCCATTGCAATGGGCCGGAGCCGGCAAAGATAGACGAGAGTGAGCCGATCCCGGTCGCGGCGTAGGCCAGCGTCTCGGGCTTGTTCCAGATGGCCGGCTCCTGCGCCTCGCCGCGCTCAGTGGGGGCTTCGTAGAGCGTCGGCGCCATGGCCACAGGGCCGCCAGAGGTCAGGGACAGGGCCTTGGCCCTCACCTCGGCAACGCGGCGCCCCCACCCCTTCCCGAAGGTGGGCCACCCCTTGAGGCCCTTGAGGAAGGCAAGGCGCGCATCGCACAGGGCGTTGATGAGATCGGCCGGCGAGCGCTTCGACACCGCATCGAGCGTGATCGCGCCCATGATGCCGTCCGCCGGAACGCCAACGATCCGCTGCAACGTCTTGACGGCGCGCGCCGGGCCGGAGTTGATGGCGAAGTCGAACAGGGCGTAATCCAGTCCAGCGGGCAGTTCATCACCACGGATCGGAGCCCAGTACTGAGCCCGGTAGATCGCCGTCGCCTCCTGCTTGGTCAGGGCCCGCACATCGGCCTTCGTGACCGGCTTGCCCCGCCATGCGGAAAGGGTCTTGTGGGTGATGCCGTGATTGGTGGCGCCGCCCGGATCCTTGGGATGGTCCACATATCCGCCCTCGTGCGCGAACACGTTAGGCATCACGCGGTCGAAGATTTCGACAGCCATAGGTCACCTCAGAATTGCATCATCTGCTGCCCGAAGTACGCGACCCCGGACGGGTCATCGTCCGGGAGGCGATGCGAGCATGCGGGGAGGGCCGCCAGGAGGGCGGCGAGAAGGACAAGACGTGTCATGGGAGTGCTCAGGCGAGGCAGACGATAAGGACGCCCCAGAGCGCCCCGACGATCAGCTCGGCAATCCAGATCGGGTTAGCCGGACGTATGCGCCATGCGGCCTCATAGGCGGCCACGGCGAGAGCGGCGAAGACCGGGGCGAGCGCGACGAGCCAGAACGCGGCGTGCCACCACGCCAGCGCCATGAAACCTGGCAGGCAGAAGCACATCCGGCAGAACAGCGCGAGATGCACGTTCCCGCCAGTGGCATCGAGCAGGAACCGCTCGAGCCGCGTTGGGGTCTTGCCGTTCGACGGCCGTGCCACATAGATCAGGTAGCCCCACGGGCCGACGCCCCAGACAAGCACCGTCAGCGACAACAGGGCCGCAGCCACGATGTCGTGTCCGCAGAGCAGCGCCGCGCAGCCGAACGCCGGCGCCACGTACCAGAGAGCCCGGCCGGGGATGCGCTTCGCGGCGCGATGGTCGAAGCCATGCCGCATCCAGCGATCATCCCCGCGCGCACGGTTGAGCACGGCGCAGGCGGCTATGGTAAGGATGGCGGTCATCAGCCAACCAACCCATAATTCCGCAGATCGTCAATCAGCGCCTTAACCCGTTCGGCCAGTTGCTGAGTTGTGACTGTCGCGGTGTCAAATGCAGTGCGGGTGGCAGTGCCGGTCGGCGCGCCGTAGGTTGGTCTTGCGAACGGTGTCGCTCCAAAGAAGCCGACGCCAGTTGTATTCACGCGCACTTTGTCGGCGTTGGCCCCATCCCGGATGCGAACACCGGATGACCCTTTGCCGCGTACAATCACGTCAGCATTTGTGCTGCTGCCTTCTACCGAGAAAATTACGCCGCCTGTTCCGCCCGACAGCAAAACGCGGTCAGCGGGAGCCGCCGTACCAGAGATGCGGAGATGCTCGTTTTGGAACGAACTGGTTGTAGAGCCAACCGGGTTGACCAAGATGGTGTTCGTTCCAGAGTCGCCAATCTGCTCAACCGTGTTGCCCTCAAACCGACCACCGATGATCTGGGTCGCGTCTGCGGTGGCTTGAATCCTCACGCCTCGGTCGTTGTTTAGCGCAAAGCAACCGATCAACTGGCAGCCGTCGGCTTCAATGTCAAAACCATCGCCCCCACAATTGAACGCGGTGCAACCCACCAGCACGGCGCCATCGGCATCCAAATCATTACCGAGTGCATCCAAGAGGACGCCGTCATTAGATGTCGCTTCAATAACGACGTTCGTGGCACGGAAACCGGAATCTTGAACTAATAGTCCACGGAGCCCGCCAGTGATGTATCCGTTGCAAACCATCACGTCGCGGGCAAACACGTTCACGCCGATCTGAGTGGCCCCCGCGCCCATCCGAATGTCGAAGTTCGACAGGCTGGCGCGATGAGCGCCAAAACCATTATCTTCCGACAATTCACCCTGCCGGAAACGGAACCCGACCGCATCAGCTTGCACTGGGCTGCTGATCCAGATGCTGTCTGCGCGGATCGGCCCGCGGCAATCAATCGCCGCCTGAGCTGTCAACGTACCGTCATTGCCCCATGAGCGCACGCTCACGTTGCTGATGTGAATGTCCTCGTTGTCGTCGTTTCGGTTTTTGATGTCGATACCATCAGCGCCTGTGTCGTGAATATCCAGATTCACCAGCCTGACGTTCTTGTTGGTGCCGCCTTGGATGCCGATGCCGTACCGGTGTGCCTCTTTAATCTCCAAGTTTTGAGCAAGCAGGTTGGTCACGCCAGCGACTCGAAGACAATGCACAAAGACCGTCTGATTCGCGCGGTTGCCATCCAAGGTCATGTCGGACACTGCAACGTCGATTGTGCCATCGGCCACGTTGATGAGGTGTGCATCGGCCGCGTCTTTCAACTTGATGGTAGTTGCGCCAATGCCAGCGCCTCGCAACGCCACTTTGGACAGCAAGCTGATCCCAGTTGATCCACCAGCATCTCCGACGATGTACGTCCCAGCCGGGAAAAATACCGTACCCCCACCAGCGGCATTAACAGCAGCAATGGCGGCATTAATTGCGGATGTGTCGTCAGCAATCCCATCGCCGACCGCGCCGAAGTCCTTGACGCTCACCCACTCGTGCAGCTTGTCCTGCACCGTGCGATAGACCGCATCAGTGCCCGCCTGGAGGAACGAGAGCTTCGTTGCCTTCACCGCATCAGGATCATCCGCGCTGGCAGGCGTATAGACCTTGGCGTCGGTTACGATGTTGTCGGCGAGCTTGGCGTTGCCGATGCTCCCGTCCGGAGGATCGAAGTTCGCGTAGATGTCAGCAAGGCTCGCCCTGTGGAAGGAGCCGGTCTGCACGTTCTGGAGCAGAACATGGTAATCCGCCACGGGCGTAAGCGCCGTGGTGTGCATGATCTGACGGAAGTCGGCCCCGAACGTGTAGGCAAGCCCGCTCTTGCTCACGGTGATCGGGCCGGAGCCCTGCACATGCGCCGGGAACGTCGGGAGCACCTGCAGGTCGATATTGGGCAGGGAAGACGGGTACATCAGAAAACGCCCCCTTCGATGATCGCGACAGTACCGATGAAAAGCTGCTGGCGATTGCCACTGGCGTCCTCCATGAGGATGCCAACGCCATAGAGACCGGGCCGGAGCGCCGACAGTCGCGAGGCCGGAAAATGCCAGGCCAGAATGCCCCCAGCGGGCGTCGTCAGCTCGCCGCTGTCCGTCGAGCCAGACAGGACAGGCGCACCATGCCCCCAATCGCCGCCATAGCCATTGCCGTATCCGTGCCCGTCGCACCGACGGACCTGCATGCGGATGGAGAGCGGGGAGAGGTCAATATCCGTGCCATCGTCCTTGGCGCGCAGGCGAGCCCAGCCCGTCCAGTCAGCGCGGTTCGACTGGGTGCCGAGAGAGCCTTGCAACATGGGCATTCCTCCGCTAGACGCGCAGCTCTTGGGGGATAAAGTCCGGGTCGCGGGCCATCGCAGCCGCAAGCCACGCCCGGTGCGCATCCTCCGGCGTCCCGAACATCCCGATGTGGCAGAATTTTCCGTGCTTGCGGATCTGGGCCTGGTAGCGATTTCCAACCCGCGATACTCCTCGCGGAAGGTCATGCTTCCTTCTATGCCCGGCATTTACTCTGTTCTGCCCGCGTGTCGCGGCACGCAGATTGCGCCACCTGTTGTCAGATGGGTCCCGATTGATATGGTCGATTTCTTCATCGGGCCACGCGCCCGTCATGTATAGCCATGCAAGCCGGTGAGCGACGTACCGGCGCCCATTAATGCATATCTGGACATATCCGAATGTGTTCCGGCGTCCGGCCACGGCGCCGGCGGGGGCATTCGGGGCCGGTGAGGTTAGGCGAGTAAATAAGCCCGTCTCCGGATCGTAATTGAACATCATCCGGACGAGAGCGGCGTCAATATCGCCTCGTTCCTTGTCCATATAACGCATTGATTTCTCTCTATAATTTTATATACCAGGTGCCGAGCCGCACGGGTGGGAGCCCATCAAACGGCTGGCCGCCGCCGGTGTTATTGATCGTCAACGTGTGCGAGTGATCGCCGGCGGAAGCGGTAGACGCGTCAGAGACACCGGGCACATACGTGCCGCCGCCCGCCGCGCCCGTCCCGCCAAGCGGAGTGCTCGGGCGGGTATACCCATGAGTGTGCGACCCGGCGGTGCTCGTGGACCCGGTGTGCGAGTGAGGGGGCATCTGAGCCACTGACAGGGTTTTCAGCGCGCTGCCGCCCCCGACACCAGGCTGCTGGGCATTCGAGATATACGAAAACCGCGCAGCGGTGTTGCTTGCGGTGGCTGTCGCATTGGCAGACAGCGTCAGCGTCGTGCCGCTGATATTCGTAATGGTCGCGCCGGTCGGGATATTGGCCGAGATCACATACATCCCGACACCGAGGCCCGTCGCACTGGAGACCGTGGCCGTATTGCTGCCGTTCGTGGTGTTGATGGTCTTGGCTACCTGCAAGACGTTGGCGGCAGCACCACCCATATCGTCCAGGCCGAGAGGCGCACGTCCCTGCATGGACGGCAGCGTGATTGCCTTGTTGGCTGCAAAGTCAGCCGATGCTGTCGCGCCGCGCCCCCCGATCACCGGGGCGACGCTGTTATCGAGATTGTTCCACAGGAAGGCGTAAAGGTCCTCCGTGTCGTCATTGGCACGCTCAGTCGCCCCGGACGACGCATTGCCGATGGTGCGGCCGTTGAGGCGCGCCCAGCCCGGCCGGGTGCCCCCACGCAGCTGCCACATCACGTCGCCGGTCTGCAGCACCATGTCCTGCGTGACGATGATGCCGGAGCCGCCGCCAGACGAAGGCGGCGCTGGGTTCGGGATGCCATCGATATCCCAAAGCAACACACCTGCGCTGTCCGTCACGCGCTCGCGATAGGTCCGATACGGCACAAAGATCGGCGGGAAGCGGCCATTGGCGAACGCC
>DATCJT010000117.1:0-2758 GCA_036562645.1 Methylophilaceae bacterium
GCCCACTGACATAAGATAAGACCGACGCCGCTCGCGGCTGCATGTATGAGGACCGTATCGCCAGCTTGCGGCTTATGGAATCTGTTTATGAGCCCGGACGCAGTCAGTCCTTTCATCAGTAGGCCGGCGGCCTCTATGTCGCCCAGCTCTTCGGGAAGATGGATCAGACGAGCTGCCGGAACGGCGCGGTAGGTCGAATACGCGCCGGTGTTTTCGAAGAATGCTCCGCCCATTCCTGTCAACGGCGGTGCAAAATCCGGCCACGCGGCGGCGCAAAACCAGGCCAGGTGGCAGTGGCCTGCGCCATGGCGCGCGCGCTTACCAATAGCTGGCGCGTGCCATGGCGCATTGGCCTCTTTGGGCCAAAACGAGCGATCTGATCTCAGGACTTTTGTTGCCGCTTTCGGGCAGTGCTGTTGGCGAGGCGATAGCTCTCGCCGTTCATCTCGAGGATGCTGACGTGGTGGGTCAGCCGGTCGAGCAGTGCGCCGGTGAGGCGCTCGGAGCCGAAGGTCTCGGTCCATTCATCGAAGGGCAGATTGCTGGTGATCAGGGTCGAGCCGCGCTCGTAGCGGTGCGAGATCAGCTCGAACAGCAACTCGGCGCCGGTCTTGGACAGCGGCACAAAGCCCAGTTCGTCGACGATCAGCAACTTGACGGCAGCCATCTGCTTCTGAAAGCGAAGCAGGCGACGTTCGTCGCGGGCCTCCATCAGTTCGTTGACCAGGGCTGCGGCGGTGGTGAAGCTGACCGACATGCCCTTCTGACAAGCCGCCAGCCCGAGGCCAAGGGCAATGTGCGTCTTGCCCGTGCCGCTTGGGCCAAGGGCAATGACGTTCTCGCGCCGCTCGATCCATTCGCAGCGGGCCAGTTCCAGCACCTGCATCTTGTTGAGCTTCGGGATGGCGCTGAAGTCGAAGCTGTCGAGGCTTTTGACCGTGGGGAATTTGGCGGCCTTGATGCGGCGCTCGACCATCCTCCGCTCCCGGTCGATCAACTCCAGTTCAACAAGCCGGGCGAGGTATCGGACATGATCCATGCCTTCGGCCGCACATTGCCGGGCCAGCTTCTGATGTTCCCGCAGGAACGTGGGCAGCTTCAGCGCCTTGAGGTGATGGGCGAGCAGGATTTCCGGACCATCGCTCATGCCGCGTCCTCCGCATCGCCCGACAACAACCGCATATAGGAGCCGGGCCTGGTTTTCTCGACTGTTGCCTTGGGTAGATAGGGATAACAGTCCAGGTCCAGCCGGGGCGGACGGTGTTCAACACGGCAAAGCAGCAGGTGCTTCACGGCGTCGAAGCCGATTGCGCCCATCTGAAGCGCCTGCTTCACCGCGGCATGCAGATCAGCCAGATCAAAGGTCTCGAGCAACCGCAGGACCTGGACGTATTCGCGTCGGCCATGTCGGTTCATGCGAGCTTCCATTAGCCGGCGCAACGTTGCGAACTCCTCGGGAAGCTCCCAGCCTTGCAATGGTGCGGCCTGATCGAGTGCGTTGATCTTCTGCTCCAGCAGCGGCAGGTAGTGGATCGGGTTGAAGACGATCTCCTCGCGATCCCAGCAGCGGGGATGGCGGGCAATGACCTCGCCCCGGCAGCCGATCACCACCTCGTGGACATAGGCCCGGATCCAGACATCCTGATGGCCGAAGGCAACCGGCACCGAGTAGTCGTTGGTCTTGTAGCGCACCAGACACTGGGACGAGACGCGGCCACTGTCCTGGTCACAGGCGTCGAAAGGCGCGACCGGGAGGGGGCGCATGGCAACCAGATCACGTTGCAACCGCTCGCCGATCGTCTCGCTCTCACCGCGCAGGACATCGTGCTGGCGCTTGCGGCATTGCTCCTCCAGCCAAAGGTTGAATGCCTCCCAGCTCGTGAACTCGGGAAGCGGCACCATGAATGCGGCGGCAATAGCCCACCAAGCCCTCGACATTCCCCTTGTCATTGCCTTTGCCAGGACGGCCGTAGTGGTCCCAGATCAGGTAATGCGACAGGAAGCCGCTGAACAGGACGGCCCGCTTGCGGGTGCCATCGGGCAGGATCTTCGCCACCAGGCACCGGTCATTGTCATAGACGATCGACTGCGGCACTGCCCCAAAGAAGGCAAAGGCGTGGATGTGGCCGTCCACCCAAGCCTCGGCCACAGCCGCCGGATAGGCGCGGACGTAACAGGCGTCGCTGTGCGGCAGATCCAAAACAAAGAAGTGGGCCTTCTGCTCGACACCGCCAATCTTGACCATCGCCTCGCCGAAGTCGGCCTGCGCATGGCCCGGGGGATGCGCCAGCGGCACGAACACTTCCTGGCCCCGCCGTTCTCGCTCCCGGATGTAATCCTTGATGATCGTGTAGCCGCCGGTGAACCCGCACTCGTCACGAAGCCGGTCGAACACCCGCTTCGCCGTGTGCCGCTGCTTCCGCGGCATGGAGCGATCCGCCTCAAGCCAGCCCTCGATGATCGGGATAAAGGGATCAAGCTTCGGCCGCCTGACTTCGGCCGTCCGCCGGTAGCCCGGCGGCACCGAGAACGTCATCATCTTCGCAACCGTATCACGGGAGATGTTGAAGGCCTTCGCCGCCTGACGCTGGCTCATGCCCCCCGCGCAGGCCTGGCGAACCCTGAGATATAGTTCCACGCTGAAAATCCTCGCGCCCTCCCTGCTGTCGCAGAAAGGGAAAGGGTGGACGACTTTTACGCCGCCCGCAGCAGCTCCATGCCGCCGCTTCCGTGGACTAGTTTCTCACCGCCGTTCTCA
>DATCJT010000127.1:0-3926 GCA_036562645.1 Methylophilaceae bacterium
TGCCTTGAAGGCACTGCCATAGCTCGCGGTCACGCGCCATGCCGGTGCGATGCGGTAGCCGTAGCCGGCGCCGCCGGTGGTGTGGTTGCCGTATTGCGAGTTGTGGTCTTCGCGCAGTGTGAGCTGCAGGGAGTGGTTGCCGTGATCGAACAGGTAGCTGGCGAGTAAGCTGTCGTTGCTGCGCTCCCTGCGGTATTTGGAGGTTGGGCTGCTCTTGCTGGCTACGTCCTGCTCCAGCCGTTCATAGGCCAGCGTCAGCAGGCCGAGCGGCAGTTGGAGGTCGTTCTGCCAGTTGAGCTGCTGCTGTTCGGTGCGGTACTTGCTGATGCCGGTGGGGTTGCTGACATTGGGCATGTCGTGGCTGTCGCTGTCATCCACGCCCATGCCCAGCTTGAAGGTGCTGTGCCAGAAGTCGGTGAACTGGTTCTTGCTGGTGAAGGCGTAGGCCTGCTGGGTCTGGTTGCCGTAGTTGTCGAACCCGTTGTCGAATTCATGGCGACCCCGGCTCTCGAAGAACTGCAGGCTCCAGCTGTGGCCTTCTTTCAGAGCAAGCTCCAGATAGGCCGAGGCGCTTAGATTGCGGTAGCCGTCATCGTCAGCGTCGATGTTGTTGCCGCGGATGCGCTTGGCGGAAAAGCCGTTGGTATCCAGGCTGCTGATGTTCAAACCGTAGCTGAGTGCACCGATGCCGCCGCTGATGCCGGCCTCGCCGGTCTTGGTGTCATGGCTGCCGAAGCCTGCAGCGGCATGCAACAGCGGCTTGCCGGCTTGGCCCTTGCGCGTGAAGATCTGGATCACGCCGCCGATGGCATCGGCGCCGTACAGGCTGGAAGCGGGGCCGCGCAGGATCTCGATGCGGTCGATCTGGCCGAGCGGCAGGTTCTCGAACGCAGTGCTACCGAGCGTACCTGAATTGATGCGCAAACCATCGACCAAGACCACCAGATGATGGTCATTAGTGCCGCGCAGATAAATGCTGCTGGCGGTGCCGGCGCCGCCGTTGCTGGATATCTGTACGCCGGGCTGCGAACGCAATAAATCGGTGAGTGAAGCAGCGCCGGCGCGTTCGATCTCTTCCCGGCCGATCACGGTGACATCGCGCAACAGGTTGTCGCGAGACTGTTCGGTGCGGCTGGCGGTGACGACGAGTTCGTCGAGATGGATGTTATCTGCGGCTGAAACTGGAGTAGTAAAGAGCAGGGCAATCATGCCCGCGATGGTAGTTCTGTTCATTGTTTTCCCTTAATCACACGCGACCCCGCATGTGTGTCAGTTCATCAAGGGAAATACCGGGATAACCGGGGACGGATCGGAAAGACTGCTTCTGCAGAACCTGTCTGTCACGTGCATACCATCACCCCGCGGTATTTCCATGCTCGGTTGTGCAGGCCGGTCTCCGGGCTCGCGAGATGGTGATGACACCGATTCTGCCGCCTTCCCATGAGGTCTCACAGTGGCGGATATGGCAGAATCAAGACTCGCTTACCGTTGCGGGGGCAGCACAGGCATTGCTCTGCGAGGCAGAACGCACCTGTTTCCCAGTTTCACCCCTCGTTCAGAACAGAAGTCGGGGCACCTGACAACTTGAGGTGATTATACGGGATTCGAACACGCCTTGGCAAGACGGTATGCAAAGATGCAAAACCACTTTCATAAATCCCGCTTAGCTGTTGACCTTTCAGGGAATTCCCAATTATAGTGCCGGCATGGATGCAGACCTTAAAAGTCTTGAAGCGAAACTGGCCAGGCTGATCGAGCTGACGCATAGTTTGCGGGAAGAGAACAGCGCACTGCGCCAGCAACTGACGCAGGCGGAGAGTGAGAACAGGAAGCTGAGAGAGAATGCGGACGTGGTAAGCCGCCGTCTGGAGGCTCTGATCGAACGATTGCCCGGGGATCCGACATGAGCGAAGTGATAGGTGTTGACATCAACATCATGGGGCGTGAATTCACGGTTGCATGCCCGGAGGAAGAGCGCACCGATCTCATCAATGCCGTCAACTATCTCGACAAGAAAATGAAGGATATTCAGGCAAGCGGCAAAATCGTCGGTGTCGAGCGCATTGCCATCATGGCGGCGCTGAACATCACGCACGAATTGCTGAGCGCCAAGCACGGCAATTTTGACATTGGCGATTACAAGCGTAGAATTGAAGCCATGCAGGAACAGATTGACGCTGCGCTCGATGCGGCAAGTGGCAAATTGTTCTGATACGGATTCCCTCAACCGACTGGTTGCAGGCAGCAACGTAGCTAGTCTGTCAGTTTGCTCCCTGCGGTAGTGTTCAGGTTATATATTCCTTGAACTAGTCCATAGCATCGGTAGCTGTCCACCAGGTCGTGGTGAGCACGCCCCAATAGCGGGTGAGCCTAAAGCGCCTGCGACGGCGACCACTTGAACCTTGCGTTCAGGATGCTGGCCTGGGCGTTGCCGTGGGGACATTTCTTAATTAAAGCCGCGAGATGTCTCGCGGCTTTATTGTTTCCGGCAAGGCTTGGTGTGGCTTTTAGCGCAAGGCATGGTACTTGAGGTCGGCGAGACTGAGAATTTCCAGTGCCTTTTCGTGCGTTGCCTCGAGGATGACGGGCGGTGCGACGCCGGCTTCCGCCGCTTCCATCCAGCGTGAGGCGCACAGGCACCAGCGATCGCCCGGCTTCAGTCCGCGGAATCCGTACTCCGGTCTCGGCGTGGTCAGGTCGTTTCCCTGCATCAGCGAGAATGCCAGGAACTCTTCCGTCACCTGAGCGCATACCGTGTGGCTACCCTGATCCTCCGGACCGGTGTCGCAGCAGCCGCTGCGGGTAAAGCCGGTGAGCGGATCGAGGCTGCAGGTCTGCAGCATGGTGCCAAGAACATTGCGTGCCATGATGTTGTTTCGACTCCGTGTCGAATCAATGAATACGCTATGATACGGACATTTACCCGCTTGAGAACAACTATCCGGAACCTAGAGGTGCTGAATGCGATACTGGCTGATGAAATCCGAGCCTTCCGATGTGTCGATAGACGACCTGGCTGCTCTTCCCAATCAGACCGTGGACTGGTACGGCGTGCGCAACTATCAGGCGCGCAATTTCATGCGCGATCAGATGCAGCTGGGCGACCTGGCCTTCTTCTATCATTCCAGCTGTGCGGAGCCGGGCATCGTCGGCATCGTCGAGGTCTGCAAGCTGGCCTACCCAGACCGTCTGCAATTCATTGAAGGGCACAAGTATTACGATCCCAAATCGACGCCCGAAAACCCGCGCTGGTTCAATGTCGATGTCAAGCTGGTGCGCAAGACGCGCCTGGTCAGTCTGAAGGAGCTGCGCAGTCATCCCGAGCTGGCGAGCATGCGTATCCTGCAGCGTGGCAACCGGCTCTCGATCACGCCGGTGGACCCGCGCGAATGGGAGTTCATCATGCAACTGTTGGATCGACCCGCAGCCTGATTGCGGTTCCCCTGACTGCATATTGGCGCCAGCCAACAAAAAGCCCGCATCAAGCGGGCTTTTTGCATGACATCCGGTGCCGGTTACTCGGGAGTGTCCAGGCTGCCGAAAGATTTCGGGTAAGAGACAATGCCCCAGGGCAGCTTCTTGTCCTGGATGCGCTTGGTTACCTGCAGGCTTGCGACATCGATGACCAGCACTTCATCGGAGCGGCCGCACGCAAGCAGAATCTCCTTGTCGTCCGGCGTGAAGGTGAAGTGCCAGCAACGGTCACCGGTCGCGACCTCGTTGACCTTCTCGTAGGTCTTGGCATCGAACACCTGCAGCAACTTGGACTTGCCGGCGGCGACATAGATCAGGCTGCCGTCACGGTTGTAGGCGATGCCATAGGGACCTTCGCCGGTCGGCACGGAGCGTACGATGTTGAAATCGCTGTCGAGCACGACGAAGTTGTTGCCGAACTCCAGTGTGGCAAGGTAGGCGGAGCCATCGGG
>DATCJT010000003.1:0-48940 GCA_036562645.1 Methylophilaceae bacterium
CTTTTCGAATTCCTCAATTATGAGCGCCAGCTAAAGCGGGTTGGCTGTAAGATTATTTCCATAACTCAGCAGACCAGTGATGATCCAGCTGGTGAGATGGCGAGCAAGATATTCAGTCTCTTTGATGAATACCAGAGCAAGGAGAACGGCAAGCATACGCTGAGAGCCATGAAGGAGAACGCTCGGCGTGGCTACTTCAATGGCTCTAATGCTCCATACGGCTATCGCACTATCGAAACCGAGATCGAAGGTGCCAAGAACAAGAAAAAAAAGATTATCGCCATTGATCCGGCAGAAGCTGCCATCGTCACCAAGATTTTTGACCTTTACCTGAACGGTAACGAGAAAGGGTCAATGGGCGCAAAAGAGATTGCAGCCTATCTCAACAGCCGTGGAATACGCCATCGCAGGACTGCATGGAACCGCAGCCGCGTTCATGAAGTGTTATCCAGTCGCACTTATATCGGCGAGTATTACTTCAACAAGACAGACAGCAAGACCAAAACGCTCAAGCCTGAATCCGAGTGGATCAAGCTGGAGATCGAACCCATCATCGAGGCGGCCACCTTTGAGGCCGCACGCAGCCGCCGCGCGGCGCGCGCGCCCGATAAGGTGCCGCCGAGGTTGGTCAACTCACCAACGCTGCTCACTGGCATTCTGAAATGCGGCAAATGTGGCGCTGGCATGACCACCGTGACAGGCAAGGGCGGAAAATACCGCTACTACAAATGCAACACGCGAATCGGCAAAGGCAACGACCTATGCACCTCGCCGGCGCTGCCCATGAAAAAACTCGATGACCTCGTGCTCAGTTCCCTTGCAGACAAGGTTTTTGCGCCCGAGCGTGTACGCACGATGCTGCATGAAATGCGCCGTATCCAGAAGGCCGCAAACGCCGATACATCGCACAAACTTAAACCACTGCAGAAAGAGCTGGAAAACCTGCGACAAGGTTCAGAACGGCTGTTTGAAGCGGTAGAGAAGGGCTTCTTGCCGATGGATGAAACCTTGCAGCAGCGCGCCCATAAACTACAAGCCAGAAGGCAGGAAATACTTCTAGAGATTGCCAGCTTGAAACGTCAGCGTGAAATGCCTTTGGATCAGCTTAAGGATTCGCAGGTGGAGCCATTCAGTAATGCTTTGCGTTCTAAGCTACTAGATCGTGAATCACGGTTCGGAAAAGAGTATCTCAAGCTGTTGGTGAATGAGATCAGGATCGAAGATAACGAGGCGCAAATTACTGGAAGCTATGCCGCATTTGGAGCAATGATGGCAGGCACAAAAAAGGGCACCCTAAACAGAGTGCCCACTTTTGTATCAAACTGGCTCCCCGACCTGGGCTCGAACCAGGGACACACGGATTAACAGTCCGTTGCTCTACCGACTGAGCTATCGGGGAATCGATGAAGGCGCAATAATACTGACTTGGCGGCATAAGGTCAACACTCTGGAGAGGAGAAATTTTGCAAAAAAGCAGACGTTTCTTGGTTGCTATTCCTATCATATTGATTGTATTGATAGTCGCGCCATTCCTTGTTCCGCTGCAAACTTATATCGATCAGGCGGAGCAGGCGGCCGGTGAGGCGCTGGGCGCACCGGTGCGGATAGGCAGCATGCATCTCGCGCTGCTGCCGACACCCAGGCTTAATGTCAGCGACGTGGTGGTGGGCAATGATGAGGATTTCACGGTGGAGGATGTGGCGGTGGTGCCGGCACTGTCCACGTTGTTCTCCGAGGCCAGGACGATCTCGAGCCTGAAAATTAAACGGCCCGTCATCAAGCGTTCGGCGCTGGAGCTTGCTGCCGCGTTGGGCAAGGGTGATGCGGATGATACGCCTACCAGCGTGGCGATACGCAGAATCAGCATCAGCCGGGCACAGTTGCTGTGGCCGGGCATGGATCTGCCGGAATTCAGTGCGGATGTCGTGCTGAAGGAGAACAACCGGCCGGAATCCGCCCGTATCGTCACGACCGACGGCAAGGTGAAGATCAGTCTGGAGCCAGAGGGAGACAAGCGCCACATCACCGTGAATGCGTGGGGGTGGACATTGCCGGCTGGCGTACCATTGCTGCTGAACAGGCTTGAAGGGGAGATGACTCTGACCGATGACCGCCTGCATGTCAGGCGGCTGGATATCGGCCTCTATGAAGGCAGCATGAGTGCGGATGCGGTGCTGGGCTGGCAGAAGAACTGGACGCTGGAAGGCAGGCTGAATGTGAAGGATGTGCAGGTGGCGCAGCCGGTGCGCATGGTCAGCCCATCCACCCAGTTGAGCGGCTGGCTGAACGGCGAGGGCGAGTACAGGGCATCGGCGCAGGAGGCCGGGAAGTTGCTGGAACAGTTGCAGGCGAACTTCGGGTTCAGGGTGCGGGATGGCGTGCTGGACGGCTTCGACCTTGCCAAGGCGGCGGCACTGCTCGGCACGCGTAGTGGCGTGGACGGGCAGACGCGCTTCGATACGCTGACAGGCAACCTGAACGTGGCAGGGCGGCAGTACCATCTGCGCAATCTGGATATCGCCTCCGGCCTGCTCCGGGCGACCGGGGATGTCAAAATCCGGCCGAATAGGCAATTGGGCGGGGAAGTGAAGGTGGAACTCAAGAAGGAGGCGACGCTGGTCGCGATACCGCTTCAGGTGACCGGCACGACGGAAAGCCCCATGTTGCTGCCAACCAAGGCGGCGTTGGCCGGGGCCGTCGCAGGGACTGCGGTGCTGGGGCCGGGTGTCGGCACCAGTCTGGGCATACAGGCCGTGGACAAGCTGAAGGGGCTGTTCGGGAACAACAAGGACTGACAGCCTGTGCTGGCTATTCCAGACCCAGCAGCGCTGGCAGGTCGCGCACCGAGTCGAGGACGGCATCTGGCCTGATCGGTGACGCATCCGCGTAGCCCTGGCGGAATTTGCCGGTGCGCACCAGAATGCCCAGGATGCCAGATTGCTGGGCGCCGCCGATATCGGCGTCGATGTCGTCGCCTATCATACCCACCTCGTCCGCTTCAAGCTGCATGTCATCCATGGCGGCCCTGAAGAAATCAGCCGAAGGCTTGCCGATGATGGTGGCACGGACGCCGCTCGCATATTCCAGCGCATCGATGAATCCGCCGATATCCATCTGCAGGCCGTGTTCCGTCTGCCAGAAGCGGTTCTTGTGGATGGCGACCAGTTTTGCGCCGTTCATCAGGCAATTGAACACCTCGTTCAGCATCGTATAGCTCCAGGCATTGCCGATGTCGCCGACGACGATGCATTCAGCTTCCGTATCCGACTGACGGATGGCAGCGAAATCCTGTTTGACGTCATCCGCCAGCAGTAGCCGGCATACCGGGTTCCCCAGCTTTTGCAGATAATGTAGGGCAGCCTGCGGCGCGCTGATGATCTCGCTCGCTGGGATGTCGAAACCGAGTGACTGCAGTTTGCGACCGAGCGAGGCTTGTGAAAGGGTGCTGGTATTGGTGACGAAGCGGCGGCGCAGGTGACTGCTACGGATGCGCCGGATGGTCTCGATGGCGCCCTCGATGGGCTGACTGCCGGTATAGAGCACGCCGTCCAGGTCGAACAGCATGCCCTTCAGTGTACTGAATGCATTCATGATTCGCTCCTTGGGGCCGTACTGAAATGCGGGGTGTAAAAAGACATAACTTGCGCTTGTTTCAAGCAAAAATCAAACCAGAGAAATGGGTTGGCTGGCCGGAAACGAAAAAGGCGGCCTTGCGGGCCGCCTTTCGTGATCCTGATCCAGGTCAGCTCAGGGCACGCTCGATACGGTTCAGCGCTTCTTCCAGGTTCGCCATCGAGGTGGCGAAGGAGATGCGGAAGTAGCCTTCCGCGCCGAACGCGGAGCCTGGTACGACGGCAACGCCGGCGCTTTCCAGCAGATATTCGGACAGTGCCAGATCGGTCGGCTCGCTGATCTTGCCGGCCTTGTGCAGATTGGTGATGGCCTCGCGTGCATCCGGGAAGGCATAGAACGCGCCGCCGGCCTTGATGCATTTCAGCCCCGGGATCTCGTTGAAACGGCGCACAACGAACTCGTGACGCTCGATGAAGGCCTGAAGCATGGGTTGGATACATTCCTGCGGACCTTCCAGAGCCGCCTGAGCCGCGACCTGTGAGATGGAGGTCGGGTTGGAGGTGGATTGTGACTGCAGGATCTCCATGGCCTTGATGATGTAGGCCGGACCGGCGGCATAGCCGATGCGCCAGCCGGTCATGGAATAGGCCTTGGAGACGCCGTTCAGGACGATGCAGCGGTCCTTCAGTTCCGGTGTCGCGTTGAGGATGTTGTAGAAGCGGTTGCCGGTCAGATTGACGTGCTCGTACATGTCGTCGGTGGCGACCAGCACGTGCGGATGCCGCTTCAGCACTTCGCCCAGCGCTTTCAGTTCGTCCAGCGTATAGACGGAGCCAGTCGGATTGGACGGTGAGTTGATCATGAACAGCTTGGTCTGCGGCGTGATGGCGGCTTCCAGCTGCTCCGGCTGCAGCTTGAACTGCTGCTCGATGCCGCATTCGATGATGACCGGCTTCGCACCTGCCACCATGGCGATGTCGGCGTAGGAGACCCAGTAGGGTGCAGGCACGATGACCTCGTCGCCGGGATTCAGCACGGCGAGCGCCAGGTTGAAGATGCACTGCTTGCCGCCGACGCCGATGATGACTTCCTTTTCGGTGTAATCGAAGCCGTTGTCGCGCTTGAATTTTGCGACGACGGCCTTCTTCAGGCCAGCGATACCGGCGACCGGCGTGTATTTGGTGAAGCCGCTGTCTATGGCCTTCTTGGCGGCGTCCTTGATGTGCTGCGGGGTATCGAAGTCGGGTTCGCCTGCACCGAGGCCGATGATGTCACGGCCTTCGGCCTTGAGTCTGGCGGCACGTGCGGTGACGGCCAGCGTGGGCGATTCCTTGATGCTTTGAACTCGTTTGGAGAGTACCAGTTCGGGTTGCGACAAGATCAAAATCCTTGAAGGGTTGAAAATGCACGAGATACTCGTGATTTTACTCGTAATTTCCTCGCTTCGTCACTGGCCTGAAAGCAAAAAAATCAACAGTTTTACAGGCGTTCGTCCGTCGTTCTGCGAAGTTCGCCGGAGTGTGCCCGTGCGATGTTGGAGAGCGGGATGCAAAGGCCTGATAAAATGATGCTTTTCTGTAGATTGCCAAAGTCGTGATAGTTACCTTTCCCAACAGCAAATATGAGTTGCATCAGCCGTTCCCGCCTGCGGGAGACCAGCCGCAGGCGATAGACCGGTTGGTGGCGGGCGTGGAGCAGGGCATGCGCTTTCAGACGCTGCTGGGCGTCACCGGCTCCGGCAAGACCTACACCATGGCCAACGTCATCGCCCGGACCGGGCGTCCGGCCATCATCATGGCGCCGAACAAGACGCTGGCGGCACAGCTTTATGCCGAGTTCCGCGAGTTCTTCCCCAACAATGCAGTGGAGTATTTCGTCTCCTATTACGATTACTACCAGCCGGAAGCCTATGTGCCGTCGCGCGACCTGTTCATCGAGAAGGATTCCAGCATCAACGACCATATCGAGCAGATGCGGCTGTCTGCGACCAAGGCCATACTCGAACGGGAGGATTGTGTTGTTGTGGCGACGGTTTCGGCCATCTACGGCATCGGCGATCCGGGTGAGTACCACGGTATGGTGCTGCATATCCATCAGGGTATGAAGATCGCGCAGCGCGAGATCGTTGCCAAGCTGGTGGCCATGCAGTACGAGCGCAACGATTTCGATTTCGCGCGCGGTGCGTTCCGCGTGCGTGGAGACGTCATCGATGTGTTCCCGTCCGAACACAGCGAGACGGCTGTGCGCGTCAGCATGTTCGATGACGAGATCGAGGCCATCACGCTGTTCGACCCGCTGACCGGACAGATCCACAACAAGATTCACAATTTCCGCATCTTCCCGTCCAGCCATTATGTGACGGCGCGTGAGGCGACGCTGCGCGCCATCGAGACCATCAAGCAGGAACTGCGTGAGCGGGTGGATTTCTTCATCAAGAACAACAAGTTGGTCGAGGCACAGCGCATTGAGCAGCGCACGCGTTTCGACCTCGAGATGCTGAACGAGATCGGTTTCTGCAAGGGTATCGAGAACTACAGCCGGCACCTGACTGGACGCAAGCCGGGAGAACCGCCGCCGACCCTGATCGACTATCTGCCGACCAATGCGCTGATGTTCATCGACGAGAGCCACGTGACCGTGCCCCAGATCGGCGGCATGTACAAGGGTGACCGCGCGCGCAAGGAGAACTTGGTCGATTATGGTTTCCGCCTGCCATCGGCGCTGGACAACCGTCCCTTGCGTTTCGAGGAATTCGAGAAGGTCATGCGCCAGTGCATCTTCATCTCGGCGACACCGGCCGAATATGAGCGCACGCATCAGGAGCAGGTCGTGGAAATGATCGTGCGGCCGACCGGACTGGTTGATCCCGAGATCGTCGTCAAACCGGCTGATACACAGGTCGATGACCTGCTGTCGGAAATCAGGCTGAGGGTGGAGGCCGGTGAACGTGTGCTGGCGACTACGTTGACCAAGCGCATGGCCGAGGATCTGACCGATTACCTGTCCGAGCATGGCATCAAGGTGCGTTATCTGCATTCCGATATCGACACCGTGGAGCGTGTCGAGATCATCCGCGACCTGAGGCTCGGCGAGTTCGACGTGCTGGTGGGCATCAACCTGCTGCGCGAGGGGCTGGATATCCCTGAAGTGTCGCTAGTGGCGGTGCTGGATGCCGACAAGGAGGGCTTCCTGCGCTCCGAGCGCTCGCTGATTCAGACTGCCGGCCGCGCTGCGCGCAATCTCAACGGCAAGGTCATCTTCTATGCCAACAGCATCACGCGCTCGATGAAGCTCGCGATCGACGAGACCGAGCGTCGCCGCCGCAAGCAGCTTGCCTACAACGCCGAGCACGGCATCACGCCCAAGGGCGTCAGCAAGCGTATCAAGGACATCATCGACGGCGTCTACGACAAGGATGAGGCCGAGCGCGAACGCAAGGTGGCGCAGGAGCGGGCGCAATACGAGGCCATGAGCGAAAAGCAGCTGCTGAAGGAAATGAAGCGGCTGGAGAAGGCCATGCACGACAGCGCGCAGAATCTGGAATTCGAAAAGGCGGCCGAATACCGCGACCAGCTGAAGCAGCTGAAGGCGAAGTTCTACGGCGCCGATATCCCGGACCAGCCTCTGGCCGAATGACGCTTAATCCGGCTCTGGCTGTGCCGCATATGTGACGTCCTATCCGAACAGGAAACGGAAAATCAGCCAAGCGCAGAGCAGAAAGAGCAGCATGGGCAGGATTCCGGTGCTTTCGATATGGCGTATCGGCGCATTGACATGGTGCACGCGCACATAGGCGTCGATGCGTTCCTTCGCCTGCTTCAGACTCAGTCCCTGAATCTCACGCAGCAGCTTGATCGCCTTTGTCCTGCGGCCCTGTTCGATGGCGCGAATGACATCCGCAGGCAGTGTCGGGTCCTTTTCTGCAGTCATCCTTCTCCCTGTGCACGCGCCGGCCAGCCCGGCGTCAGGGCTCAAGTCTAGTCCGGTGGCGGACAAATAAAAAGCCCCGATCGCTCGGGGCTTTTTAACTGAACCAAACCGCGATTATTTCTCTGTCTGCACGATGATCAGCGGCTCGTCTGCCGAGTGCTCGTCAGCCTTTTGCTGCCAGGGCGCAGGCTTGCGCGTCCTGGGCTTGGCCGGAACCTCGGGTTCAGCCGGCGCAGCTGCCTGGACGGCTTCAGCTTTGGTTTCCACAAGCTGCAGGCCGCTCGCAGTGAGGTCGACCGGCTTCTCTTGCACCGCCTCCACCGTTTCTACCGGCTTGCGACGACGCGGCGCGCGCGGCTTTTTCTCGGCCTTTTCTTCCTTCTCGACAGTTTCTGCAGCCTGTTCCTCGGCGACCACCTCGGTCACGGGCGCTGCACTGGCTGCCGGTTCCGGTTTCTCGGCCTTGACTTCCTCCGTGACAGGGGATGCAGGCTGTTCCGCCGGTGCAGCGGTGGCCACATCCGTTGCCTTGTCCGTAGCCGGTGTCGCACGCTTCGCCGATGAGGTCTCGGCCGGCTCGGTGGCGGCTACGGGCGCGGTTGCAGCGACGGTAGCAGGTGCCTGCTCGGCAACAGTCTGAACGATTGCGGTCTCGGCAGCAGCAACTGCGGTCTTCGCCGTCTCGACCGTTTCGGTGGTTGCGGGTTCGACTGCCGGTTGTACTTCACGCTGCGCTCCTTCACCGCGATTACCGCGGCGATTGCGGCTGCGGCGGCTGCGCTGCTCTGTCGGAGCCTCGCCAGTTGCCAGAGCCGGCTTTTGCTCCGGCTGCGGCTGCCGTTCGGCACGGGGTTGCTGTTGGCGTGTGGCCTGCTGCTGACGGTTGCGGTCGCCGTTGCTGCCGTTCCCTGCTGCAGCACCATTGTTACCGTTGCGTTCTGCGGCTGTAACGGCCGGGCGCTCGGTACGCTCCTGACCGCGTGCGCGGTCGCGTCCGCGTCCACGGCGATTGCGCTGTGCCTCGCGGCGCTGACCGTTCTTTTCCTCAGCTGTCTTTTCCTTTTGCTTGCCTACACCGAAGAAACCGAGGATGCGGCTGACGATGCCGGGCTTGTCGGACTTGACTGCGCGAGATCTCTCTTCGGGTGCCGGTGATGCAGGCGTGATGCCCTTGACGGCAGCTTCCGGACGGGGAGGCCTGGCTTCCTGCTTGGCGCTGACGACGACTTCCTCGCTCGGCAGTTCGACCATCTGATAGCTGGCGCGGGTGTTCTCGCTGTTCACATCGTCATGACGCAGACGTGTGATGCTGTAGTTCGGGGTTTCCAGATGAATGTTCGGGATCAGTACCACCTTGACGCCCATGCGTTGCTCGATTTTGTGAATCTCGGCGCGCTTTTCGTTGAGCAGGAAGGTGGCGGCTTCCACCGGCAGCTGCACCTGGATGACGGCGCTGTTTTCCTTCATCGCCTCTTCCTGCGTGATGCGCAGGATGTGTAGCGCGGTTGATTCGATGCCGCGGATGTGGCCGGTGCCGTGGCAGCGCGGGCAAGGGATGTGGTTGGATTCGCCCAGGCTGGGACGCAGACGCTGACGCGACAGTTCGAGCAGACCGAAGCGCGAGATCTTGCCGGTCTGGACGCGGGCACGGTCATGGTGCAGCGCCTCGCGCAGGCGGTTCTCGACGTCACGCTGGTTGCGCTGGCTTTCCATGTCGATGAAGTCGATCACGACCAGGCCGCCAAGGTCGCGCAGGCGCAGTTGACGGGCGACTTCCTCGGCCGCCTCCAGATTGGTGTTGAAGGCGGTCTGTTCGATGTCGGCGCCCTTGGTCGAGCGGCCGGAGTTGACGTCGATGGAGACCAGTGCCTCGGTATGATCGATGACGATGGCACCGCCTGAAGGCAGACGGACTTCACGCGAAAATGCGGTTTCGATCTGGTGTTCGATCTGGAAGCGGGAGAACAGCGGGATCTCGTCCTGATACAACTTGACGCGAGAGACATTGCTCGGCATGACGTGGTTCATAAACTGCACGGCTTGCTCGTAGATGTCCGGCGTGTCGATCAGGATCTCGCCGATGTCCGGCTGGAAATAGTCGCGAATCGCGCGGATGACCAGGCTGCCTTCCTGATAGATGAGGAAAGCGCCGGACTGAAGGGTGGATGCGTTCTCGATCGCGTTCCACAGCTGCAGCAGATAGTTCAGGTCCCACTGCAGTTCTTCCAGACTGCGGCCGATGCCGGCGGTACGGGCGATGATGCTCATGCCGGACGGCACTTCCAGCTGTGCCATGGTGTCGCGCAATTCATTGCGTTCCTCACCCTCGATGCGGCGGGAGACGCCGCCGCCGCGCGGGTTGTTCGGCATCAGTACGAGATAGCGGCCGGCGAGGGAGATGAACGTGGTCAGGGCGGCACCCTTGTTACCGCGTTCGTCCTTGTCGACCTGAACGATGAGTTCCTGGCCTTCCTTCAGTACGTCCTGAATCCGGGCACGGCCGTTCTCGGGTTCATTGAGGAAGTAGCTGCGGGCGACTTCCTTGAACGGCAGAAAGCCGTGGCGTTCGGTGCCGTAGTTGACGAAAGCGGCTTCCAGCGAAGGCTCAATGCGGGTGATGACACCCTTGTAGATGTTGCTTTTGCATTGTTCCTTGCCAGCGGTCTCGATATCGAGGTCGATGAGCTTCTGCCCATCGACGATGGCGACGCGCAGTTCTTCCGACTGCGTCGCATTGAATAGCATGCGTTTCATTAAAGACTCCCGCGCTCTCGACGGGCGGAGAGGTTGCTGCTGAGGCAGCAGGCAATTTTCGCTGGTGGTCCGGACCCTGTGGATCGGGACTCAGGTTTTCAGGCAGCATCCGACGTTGCGATTGGCTCGGAATGCTGCGGGCAGCACGAACAGTGGTGCGCGGGTTTGTGTGTCGCGCTCGCAGAAGCATTGTTGACTAAGCACATGGTCCTCGGACCGCTTTCCATGACGTTGGATATGCTCAGCATGCTGAGGACCCCTGGAACTGTCTGTTTCGACAAGCGCTAACAGACTGGTTTTCCTGACGAATTTTCTCGTAAACGCTCAGCGTTTAATCTCATGCGTTGCTGTTTGACAACTGTTTCTCGGCCTGGCCGACGTTATCGGCTAAAATTCCATATTCCAGCTAACTCTTACCTTTTGCCTGACATTGGCAACTTCATCTGCAGTGGCTAGAGCGCAAAAAATTTGTGACGAATTCGCTACTTGTTTTTATTTGGCGAGCGAGTTAACCAAGGTAATTTGTTGTTCCAATTTTGTTTTTCCAGAGCCAGGTAACAAGAGTGGATGGATCAAAAATTGGCACATTTAACGCATTTCCTTAAATGCAAACGTAGTATAGGCGAGATGACCGATATAAGCAAAGCAAGTATTACCAAATCAAGTCAGCCACTTGCAGAAAACAGGCCGGCGGTGACCATGCATGAAGTCGATGAAGGTAGCGCCGGACAGCGCATCGACAATTTTCTCGTCAGGATTCTCAAGGGCGTGCCCAAAAGCCATGTCTACCGTATCCTGCGTAGCGGCGAGGTCAGGGTCAACAGCAAGCGCGTCGATGCGAGCTACAAGTTGGCGCTCCACGATGTCGTGCGCGTGCCGCCCGTCCGCCTGGCGGAAAGGCCGGCGGCCAATGCGATCACGGGAGTATCGGCACCGCGATTCGACAGGCACATCGTATATGAAGACGATGCGCTGCTCGTCATCGACAAGCCGGCAGGCTACGCCGTGCATGGCGGCAGCGGCGTCAGCCGCGGTGTCATCGAGCAGTTGCGGCTGGAACGGCCGCGCGCGAAGTTCCTTGAGCTCGTGCACAGACTAGACCGCGAGACGTCCGGCATTCTGCTGCTGGCGAAGAAGCGGGCGGCACTGCTGGCGCTGCATGAGGCGATCCGCAACAATCAGACCGACAAGCGCTATCTGATGCTGGTGCATGGCGACTGGACCGAACAGAAGAAGCGGGTACGGCTGCCTCTGCACAAATATGTGCTGCCGAGCGGCGAGCGCCGGGTGGCAGTGCAGAAGGATGGCCAGGATTCGGAGACCGTGTTCTTCCTGCGCAAGCGCTACGGCGAGTTCACGCTGCTGGAGGCGCAGCTCATCACCGGCCGCACGCATCAACTGCGCGTCCAGCTCGCACATCTCGGTTTCCCGATCGCCGGTGACGACAAGTACGGCGATTTCAGTGTCAATAAGGCGATGCAGAAGCGCGGGCTGAAGCGCATGTTCCTGCATTCGGCGGAAACCACGCTGAAGCATCCGGTGACCGGTGAGAGACTGAAGCTGGTCGCACCGCTGCCGGATGAGCTGGAACGTTTTCTCAATCGACTGGAACCAGATGGCAGGATGGAAGCAGATGGCAAGACGATATGATCTGATCGTGTTCGACTGGGACGGTACGCTGGCCGATTCGACACAGATGATCGTCGAATGCATGCGTGCGGCGAGTGCGGAGGCCGGTCTGCCGGTGCCGGAGCCGAGCGCGGCAAGTCACATCATCGGGCTCGGGTTGGCCGAGGCTGTGCATGCGCTGTTCGGCGAGCTCGAGCCCGTCCGTTATCAGCAACTGGTGGCGCGCTACCGTTACCATTATCATGCGCGTGACGAGGATACGCCGCTGTTCGAGGGCGTCATGGACAGCGTGCGCTACCTGAGCGATGCCGGCTACATGTTGGCCGTGGCGACGGGTAAGGGGCGTAACGGCCTCAACAGGTCGCTGGAGAAGACCGGCCTCGCGGCTTTCATGCATGCCACCCGCTGTGTCGACGAATGTTTCTCCAAGCCGCACCCGCAGATGCTGCACGAACTGATGGATGAATTGTTCACGATCCCGGAGCGCACGTTGATGATAGGTGACACCAGCCATGACCTGTTGATGGCGCGAAATGCAGGCGTCGATAGCCTGGCTGTGACGTATGGCGCGCATCCTGTAGAGGAATTGAAGAGACACGGGCCGCTCGCCTGTTTCGACCGTTTCTCGGAGCTGGATAGGTGGCTGCGCGACCATGCCTGAGCATTACCGCGTCATCTGCCGCAGCGAGGATGTGCAGGAAAAATCACAGGGGGTCCGTTTCCCCATGCCTGAACTCGGTGAGCACGTCACAGGCTTCGTCGTGCGCTACAATGGCATATTGCATGCATACGTCAACCGTTGCGCGCACCTGCCGGTGGAGCTCGACTGGAACGAGGGCGACTTTTTCAATGTAGACCGGGATTACCTGATATGCGCCACGCATGGTGCGCATTACCGGCCGGAGAGCGGCGAATGCGTGATGGGCCCGTGCCGTGGCCGCGGTCTGCAGAAGCTAGCGGTGTTGGAACGCGACGGTGAAGTGCTGCTGCAAATGGATTCTATTTTGGCTTAGGAATGTTGGAACATGGCGGATTATTATTCGAACAATAACCCGGAATGGGAACGCAAAACACTGGAGAAGCTTGCCACCGCTGCGATAGACGAGCAGCGCCGTTCACGGCGTTGGGGCATATTCTTCAAGCTGCTCGGGTTCATCTATCTGTATCTTTTGCTCGCAATCGGCATGGACTGGATAGGTGCGGACCCCGTGACCAAGCAGGAGCACACGGCGCTGATCGATATTCAGGGCGTGATCGGTCCGGGCGCGGACGTCACGGCGGAATCGGTGGTCTCCAGCCTGCAGTCCGCGTTTTCCAACAAACGCACCAAGGGGCTGATTCTGCGCATCAACAGCCCTGGCGGCAGTCCGGTGCAGACCGGTATCATCAATGACGAGATCAAGCGCCTGCGTGCGCTGCATCCGAATATCCCGGTCTATGCCGTGGTAGAGGACGTTTGCGCTTCCGGTGGCTATTACATCGCGGCTGCCGCAGATGCGATCTATGTGGACAAGGCCAGCATCGTCGGTTCCATCGGCGTGCTGATGGACGGTTTCGGCTTCACCGGGACGATGGAGAAGCTGGGGATAGACCGCCGCCTGCTGACGGCAGGTGAGAACAAGGCTATGCTGGATCCGTTCTCGCCGCTGAATGAAAAGCATCAGCAATATGCGCAGAACATGCTGAACGAGGTGCATCAGCAATTCATCGATGTCGTGCGCGAAGGGCGCGGCGAACGTCTGAAGGAGACGCCGGAGACGTTCAGCGGCTTGTTCTGGACCGGCGAGGCCAGTATCAAAATGGGGCTCGCCGACGGTTTCGGCAGCTCCGATTACGTCGCACGTGAAGTGATCAAGGCCGAGCATATCGTCGATTTCACCGTGCGCGAGGATTTTGCCACTCGTTTCGCAAAGCGCCTGGGAGCGACGCTGATCAACCAGATCTCCTTCGGCAATCTGCGCCTGCAGTAATTCCGCAAGGCAACAAAAAGCCCCGGTTTTGCCGGGGCTTTCTTATCTATCACTCAAGGGGATTACATTGAGTGAATGTAATCAATGAGACCGTTGGTCGAGCAATCGAAGGCCACGACCGGAGATTCCGGGTCCAGGAGCTGCGGTAGGATGCCACGCGCCAGCTGCTTGCCGAACTCGACGCCCCACTGGTCGAACGAGTTGATGTGCCAGATGACGCCCTGCACGAAGATCTTGTGCTCATAGAGCGCGATCAGCTTGCCCAGGGTGTGCGGGGTCAGCTTCTCGAACAGGATGGTGTTGGTCGGGCGATTGCCGCCGAAGACGCGGTGTGGCAGGACGAGACGGATCTCCTCGTCGCTGATTCCCTGTTCCTCCATCTCGCGTTTCACTTCCTGCGGCGTCTTGCCCTGCATCAGTGCCTTGGTCTGCGCCAGCAGGTTGGCGAGCAGGATCTTGTGGTGCTCATCACCGTTGGTGCCGACCTGGTAATGACTCTTGATCGGCATCAGGAAATCGCATGGAACCAGCTTGTTACCCTGGTGGATCAGCTGATAGAACGCATGCTGACCGTTGGTGCCGGCCTCACCCCAGACGATGGGACCGCTGCTGTAATCGATCTTCTTGCCCTCACGGTTGACGAACTTGCCGTTGCTCTCCATGTCCGCCTGCTGCAGATAGGCGGTGAAGCGGGACAGGCCCTGGTCATAAGGCAGGATGGCATGCGTTTCGGTGCCGAAGAAGTTGTTGTACCAGATGCCGATCAGCGCCATGATCACCGGCATGTTCCGTTCCAGCGGCGCGGTGCGGAAATGGTTGTCCATCTCGTGGCCACCGGCCAGCATGTCCTCGAAGTTGTCCATGCCGATGTAGAGCGCGATGGACAGCCCGATGGCGGACCAGAGGGAGTAGCGGCCGCCGACCCAGTCCCAGAACTCGAACATGTTGGATGTGTCGATGCCGAACTTCTTCACTTCTTCGGCATTGGTCGAGATCGCCACGAAATGCTTGGCGACGTCTTCCTGGCCGTTGGCGTGGTTGAGGAACCATGCGCGCGCGGAATGGGCATTGGTCATGGTCTCCTGCGTCGTGAAGGTCTTGGAGGCGACGATGAACAGGGTCGTTTCCGGATTGCAGACCTCCAGCGTGCGAGCCAGATGGGCACCGTCTACATTGGCGACGAAGTGCACGTTGAGATCCGGTGATGCATAGGGCTTGAGAGCGTTGCATGCCATCAGCGGGCCGAGGTCGGAGCCACCGATGCCGATGTTGACGATATCGGTGATGCGCTTGCCGGTAAAGCCGGTCCACCGACCGCTGCGCACGCGCTCGGTGAATTCACGCATCTGCGCCAGGACGCGGTTGACGTCCGGCATGACGTCCTTGCCGTCGACATAGACCGGCGTGTTGCTGCGATTGCGCAGGGCCGTGTGCAGAACGGCGCGGTTCTCGGTGAAATTGATCTTCTCACCGGCGAACATTCTGTCGCGCATGCCTTCCACATCCATGTCGCGTGCCAGCTGGAACAGCAAGGAAAGCGTCTTGTCCGTGATGCGGTTCTTCGAATAGTCGAGCAGCATGTCGCCGACGTTCAGCGAGTATCTGCGGAAACGGTCGGGCTCCTTGTCGAACATATCCCGCATGTGCAACGGGTATATCTCTTTCTGGTGCTCGATCAGCGCCTGCCAGACAGGGAATTGGGTTGGGCTAGTCATTTAGTGTGATGGTTAGGATTGAATTCTTGTCATTTTGTCGCGATTCTGGGTCGGCGCTCATTTTAACTGAAAAATGACCCCAGCTAAAGGCGGCACCGTGACGACGATGGATTGCGGGCGGCCCATCCAGGGTACCGGCTCGGTATCGACGCCGGCGCCGTTGCCCTGATTGCTGCCGCTGTAGCAGGCAGCATCACTGTTGAAGATTTCCCGGTAATGTCCGGCAAGCGGGACTCCGAGACGGTAGTTCTCGCGCAGGACGGGCGTGAAGTTGAGCAGGACCAGAACGAAGCTGCCGTCACGTGCCTTGCGCAGATAGCTGATGATGGACTGGTCGGAATCATGACAGTCTATCCACTCGAATCCCTCTGCCTCGAAGTCCAGTTCGTACAGCGCAGGCAGACTGCGATAGAGATGGTTGAGGTCACGAATCGCGTGATGCACGCCCTGATGCCAGTGGATGTCCAGCAGATGCCAATCCAGGCTGGTGTTGACGTTCCACTCGCGCCCCTGGCCGAAATCATTGCCCATGAAGTTGAGCTTCTTGCCCGGCGTCGTCATCTGGTAGGTCAGCAGTAGCCGCAGATTGGCGAACTTCTGCCAGGTGTCGCCCGGCATCTTGTCGAGCAGGGAGCGCTTGCCATGCACGACCTCGTCGTGTGAGAAGGGCAGCACGAAATTCTCGCTGTAGGCATAGAGCTGGCCGAAGGTCAGCTTGTCGTGATGATAACGGCGATGGATCGGATCCTCGGCGATGTAGCTCAGGGTGTCGTTCATCCAGCCCATGTTCCATTTCATCGAGAAGCCCAGTCCGCCAAGATAGACCGGGCGCGAGATCATCGGCCATGCGGTCGATTCCTCGGCTATCGTCAGCGCACCCGGAAAATCCTCGTGCACCATGATGTTGAGCTGCCGGAGGAACTCGATGGCGTCCAGGTTTTCGCGGCCGCCGTATTTGTTCGGCAGCCATTCACCGGGCTTGCGCGAATAGTCGAGATAGAGCATGGAGGCGACCGCATCGACACGCAGACCGTCGATGTGGAATTCGTTCAGCCAGTAGTTCGCGCTGGCCAGCAGGAAGTTTCTGACTTCGTTGCGGCCATAGTTGAAGATATAGGTGCCCCATTCCTGATGCTCGCCCAACCTGGGGTCCTCGTGTTCGTAGAGGGCGGTGCCGTCGAACCGCGCCAGCGCCCAGTCGTCCTTTGGGAAGTGGCCGGGTACCCAGTCCAGAATGACGCCGATTCCGGCTTGATGGCAGGCATCGATGAAGTGGCGCAGGTCGTCTGGTGCGCCGAAGCGGTTGGTAGCTGCGAAATAGCCGGTGGTCTGGTAGCCCCAGGATTCGTTCAGTGGGTGTTCGGAAACCGGTAGCAGCTCGATGTGGGTGTATCCCATTTCCCTGACATAGGGGATCAGGCGGTCAGCTAGCTCGCGGTAGCCGAGGAAATGTCCATGTTCGTCGCGCTGCCATGAGCCGGCATGGACTTCATAGAAGTTGAAGGGGGCATGCAGCCAGTCGGCACCGGCACGCCGCTGCATCCAGTCCTGGTCCTGCCATTGGTAGCGAGAGTTCGATATGACCCTGGCGGCCGTGCCCGGGCGCGGCTCGAAGCTGAAGCCGTAGGGGTCGGTCTTGACGTGGGTGTGGCCGGTGTCGCGGTTGCGGATCTCGAATTTGTAGATTTCGCCTTCCCCCAGACCGGGGATGAAGATTTCCCAAACACCGCTGGCGCCATGCACACGCATGGGATGCACGCGCCCGTCCCACTGGTTGAAATTGCCGATCACGCTGACCCGTTCGGCATTCGGTGCCCAGACCGCGAAACGGACGCCATCGATGCCGTGCTGCACGATGGGATGCGCACCCAGTGTCCGGTAAGCCTGTAGCAGACGGCCCTGGCCGAACAGATACAGCTCGTCGCTGGTCAGGCTGGGGGGGAAGCTGTACGGGTCGTGTTGTTCGTGGCTGTAGCCGGCGGCTTCAATGCGCAGTAGACAGGGCCGTGCCAATCCGCTGCCATGCCATTCGAACAAGCCGGCGGCATGCACACGGGTGAGCGGGTCCCAGCCAGCCGCCGTCTTCAGCCAGACGCGTTCAGCGTAGGGTTGGAAAGTTCGGAACACCTGTTCTCTGGCGGCACCGTGCAGACCGAGATAGGTGAACGGGTCGTGATGGCGGGCGTCAAGAATGCGTTCCAGGTGGTGGTTTTGCGTGCGTTTGGTCAAGGTTCCTCTTCGCTTCCCGGAAAGGTCTGAAGACCGTTCGATTCTACTGGATTCTCATCAAAAATCGCGCCTATAATGGATCCAAGGTCTTGACAGCTGGTGAAGGTGGCTATCCATCAGGCCTTATCGGCGCTCACCAAGCACGAAACTATAAATCAGGAGTGCTCAAAATGCAGCAGGATTTAACTTCTTCCCGCTTTATCAGTACACTGACCAAGAATACTGTCGCCCTCATCCTGGCGGGAGGGCGGGGAAGCCGGCTGAAGGACCTGACCAACTGGCGAGCGAAACCGGCGGTACCATTCGGCGGCAAGTTCCGCATTATCGATTTTCCGTTATCCAACTGCATCAACTCCGGTATCCGCCGCATCGGCGTCGTCACGCAGTACAAGGCACACAGCCTGATTCAGCATGTGCAGCGCGGCTGGGGCTTTCTGCGCGGCGAATTCAACGAGTTCATCGAACTGCTGCCAGCCCAGCAGCGTATCGAGGAGGAGTGGTACAAGGGCACGGCGGATGCCGTGTTCCAGAATCTGGACATTCTGCGCCAGATGGCGCCGGAATATTTGTTGATCCTCGCCGGGGACCATATCTACAAGATGGATTACGGCCAGATGCTGGCGGACCATGTGCGAAGCAAGGCCGACATGACGATCGCCTGCATCAATGTGCCGATCGAGGAGGCGTCGGCCTTCGGCGTGCTGAAGGTAGACGAGCAGTCGCGCGTCATCGACTTCAAGGAGAAGTCACCCAATCCTGATCCCTTGCCGGATGACCCGACCCAGGCGTTCGCCAGCATGGGCATCTATGTGTTCAATGCGGCCTTTCTGTATGAGCAGTTGATCCGGGATGCGGACGATAAACATTCCTCGCACGATTTCGGGCACGACATCATTCCCTATCTGATCAGGAAATACCGCGTGTTCGCGCACCGCTTCACCGACAGCTGTGTCGGCGCAACCCACGGCAACTACTACTGGCGCGATGTCGGCACGGTTGATGCTTATTGGGAAGCGAACATGGAACTGACCAAGGTCGTACCGGAACTGAATCTTTACGACCGTAACTGGCCGATCTGGACGTACCAGGAACAGTTGCCGCCATGCAAGTTCGTTTTCAACGACGAAGGGCGTTGCGGCGGGGCTGTCGATTCGCTGGTTTCCGGCGGGTGTCTGATCAGCGGCACCAAGGTTTACAACTCGGTACTGTTTTCCGATGTGCGCGTGCATAGTTACAGCCAGATCGAAGGCGCCGTGTTGTTGCCCAAGGTTGAGGTCGGACGCCATGTCGTGCTGAAGAATGTAATCGTTGACAAGGCTGCTCGTATCCCGGAAGGCATGCAGATCGGCGTGAATCCGGAAGAGGACCGCAAGCGCTTTTATGTCTCGCCCAAGGGCATCACGCTGGTGACGGCCGAGATGCTCGGACAGGCAACGCATTACGCCCGCTAGCCGTTCCGGGATGCGCACCATGACGGTGCGCCCGATGATCCATTTTGAAATGAAGCCGACTTATGTCCAAGCCCAAGCTGTATCTCAATCTCTACTGGCATATGCATCAGCCGGATTATCGGGACAGTATCACCGGCGAATATGCCTTGCCATGGACCTATCTCCATGCCATCAAGGATTACACCGACATGGCCTGGCATCTGGAGACCAATCCGTCGGCACGTGTCACCTTCAATTTCGTGCCGGTGCTGTTGGATCAGCTGGAGGATTATGCCAGCCAGTTCCGTCAGGGCAAGATCCGTGATCCGTTGCTGGCCCTGCTCGCTGAGAAAGACCTTGCCAACCTTTCGGATGAGCAGTGTGAGCTGATCATCCATAGCTGCTTCAAGAGTCATCATGAAAAGATGCTGGCGCCGTTCGCGCACTATCAGCGGCTCTACAACATCTTCAAGACGCTCGAATCGGAGAGTGTCACCCCGTTCAACTATCTGTCGGCGCAGTACAAGGCCGACCTGCTGGTCTGGTATCACCTGGCCTGGACGGGCGAGAGCATACGGCGCGAGAATGCGCTGGTGCAGAGCCTGATGACCAAAGGTTTCCAGTTTACGCTGGACGACAGGCTGAATTTGTTCGAACTGATCGGTGAACTGATCGCTGATCTCATTCCGCGCTACCGCAGGCTACAGGAGAGGGGACAGATTGAGATCTCGACGACCCCGCACAGCCATCCCATCCTGCCCCTGTTGCTCGATTTCCGCACGGCGCGGGATGCCATGCCGTATGCACCGTTGCCGGGTCATAACATGTATCCGGGCGGTCGCCAGCGCGCCGAGGCGCATGTGGTACAGGCGTTGGAATCGCATGCGCAGCGTTTCGGCTTAAAGCCGGCCGGCATGTGGCCGGCGGAAGGCGGCGTGTCGCATGAGGCTCTATCACTACTGGCGCGGTATGGCGTGCGGTGGGCGGCGACAGGCGAAGGCGTGCTCGCCAACAGCCTTTATAAGTCTTATCAGACCTCCGAACTGCCGCCGCGCCCCGAGTACCTGTACAAGCCCTACCGTGTCACCGACGGTACGCACGATATCGTCTGCTTTTTCCGTGACGACCTGCTGTCGGACAAGATCGGCTTCGAATACGCGAAACTGCACTCGCATGATGCCATCCGCGACTTCATCGGGGCGCTGGACCACATTCTGGCATCGACGCCGGAAGGCGCTTGCCGCGTCGTCAGCGTCATCCTCGATGGCGAGAATGCCTGGGAATACTACCCGTACAACGGCTATTACTTCCTCAGCGAACTGTATCAGGCACTGACCGCGCATCCCGGCATCGAGATGACGACGTTCAGCAACATTCTGCAAAAGTGCGAGACGGGTGAGATCCAGGCGGAAAGCCTGCCCGCCCTTGCCGCCGGCAGCTGGGTGTACGGCAGCTTCAGCACATGGATAGGCTCCGGCGACAAGAACCTTGCCTGGGATCTGTTGTGCGAGGCGAAGCAAGTCTATGACAGGGTCGTGCAGTCAGGCCAGCTGAGTGAGGACGAGCAACGTGCCTGCGAACGGCAGCTTGCAGTCTGTGAGGGGTCCGACTGGTTCTGGTGGTTCGGCGACTACAACTCGGCAGTCAGCGTCGATAGCTTCGACCGGCTTTTCCGGCGCAATCTCGCCAATCTCTATCATCTTCTGAAACAACCGGTGCCGGTGGTGCTGAACAAGCCGATCAGCGTCGGCAGCACCAGTGTCGACGCCGGCGGCGCCATGCGGCGCGGGCAGGAGGCGTAGGCCTGGATCTTCAAATATTCTGCAAGGGGCGGAATCGTGGCAAAGTCAGTCGCATTGTTGTTGGGGGTGCATGCGCATCAGCCCGTGGGAAATTTCGAATCCGTGCTGCGCGATGCACACGCGCGCTGCTATGGCCCGTTCCTGCGGGTGTTGCATCAGTACCCGGAATTCAGGTTCTCCATCCATGTCAGCGGCTGGCTGCTCGAATACATGGTGCGGCATTTCCCGGAAGATATGACGCTGCTCAGGGAGATGGTGGCGCGCGAGCAGGCGGAACTGTTCGGGGCCGGTCATACCGAGCCCGTACTGGCCGCGATTCCTGCGCGTGACCGGGTCGGCCAGATCCGCAAGCTTTCCGGATACCTGCAGGAGCAGTTCGGCCAGGTCCCGCAAGGCGCCTGGCTGACCGAACGCGTATGGGAAGCCACCGTGGTGCCGGCATTGTCGGAAGCTGGCATCCGCTACGTGACGGTGGACGATTACCATTTCATGTGCACCGGCAAGGATAGCCGAGCACTGGGCGGTTATTATTCGACCGAGGAGGATGGCCACCGCATCGACCTGTTCCCGATCTCCGAAGCGCTGCGCTATCGCCTGCCGTTCTCGCCGGCGGAGGAGGTGGTCGGCTATCTGGAAAGCCTGGCGGACGAGAGCAAGCAGGCCGCCGCCATCTATTTCGACGACATCGAGAAATTCGGCATCTGGCCCGAGACCTACGATTGGGTCTATGAGCGCGGCTGGCTGCGCAGCTTCATCGAAGGCGTGCTGCGCTCCGATGTCATCCGTCCCATGCGCTACAGCGACTACCACGCCATGGCGCACACCCGCGGTGTGGTCTATCTGCCGACCACATCCTATATCGAGATGAACGAATGGACGCTGCCAGTGCCGGCAGCACACTATTATGCCGACCTCGTACAGCAGGAGAAGCAGCACAACCGCTATGAGGTGACCAAGCCCTTCGTGCGGGGCGGTATCTGGCGCAATTTCTTCATGCGCTATCCGGAGTCGAACTGGATGCACAAGCGTATGCTCGCGCTGTCGGAGCGCTTCCATGCCTTGCCACCCGGCAAGCAGAGCGAGGAGATGCGGGACGCGTTGTATGAATGCCAGGCCAATGATGCCTATTGGCACGGCCTGTTCGGCGGTCTCTATCTGCCGCATCTGCGACGTGCCGTCTACCATGCGCTACTGAAGCTGGAGGCCATGCTGGACGGTGCGGAAGAGCGTCCCGGCAAGCTCGTGCAGGATCTGGACATGGACGGTCATGACGAGGTGTTCCTGCAGAATGGACAGTTGCAGGCCATCGTCCGTCTGGACGGCACGGCCTCGATCTGCGAGTTCGATAGCTATGCCCTGTATCATAACTTCGGCGACACGCTAACTCGGCAGGTGGAGCATTATCACCGCAAGGTGCATGCGCAGCCGGATAGCCACGTGCAGGGCGGAGCCATTGCCAATCCGCACGAGCGCATGGTGTCCAAGCATGAGATCATCGAATCCGATCTGGCGACCGACAGCTGGCGCAAGAGCATACTGATCGATTTCTGGCGTGACGAGACAGGGGGATGCAGACAGATCACCTACCGGCGGCCGACCTCCGGCAAGGCAGCGCTGGATTTCTGCGCCAGCGTGAACGGCGGCAAGATCGGCAAGAAGATTGCGCTGAACAAGGATGCGCTCCTGACCGTCTACAGGTTCACGAAACCGCCGCACGGCGCCTTCATGGTCGAGCTCAATCTGGCCATGCCGAGCTGCGATGGTCCGGCCGGACGCTATCGCTCGGGAGAGAACATACTCGGTGGCTTCGGTCAGCCGCTGGATATCTCCGGCATGAAGGAGCTCGTGCTAGAGGACGATGTCATGGGTGGATCGGTCACTCTGAGCGTCAGTCAGCCGTGCGTTCTGTCCGGTTACCCGCATTTCAGCGTTTCACAGTCCGAGGCGGGCTTCGAGAAGATCATGCAGGCGGTGACATTGCGGCTGGAATGGCCGGCCGATTCGCTGGATCAGGAACTGGTGGTCACCATTCGCGTATCCGCCGCTGCCGCGACGGCAGAGTGAACGGAGAGATGTCATCTTGGATGATTTGCGGAAACGGATCGGCATCGATATCGGGGGCACCAATCTGCGGCTGGCGCTGGTCAGCGACCTGAAGGTCGTCGATGAATACCGCTGTCATGCCGATTTCTCCGCCATTTGCCGGGAATATGCGCCCGAAGCCGCATGGCAAAGGATACTGGACGTTACGGCAGATGCGCTGCACATGATGCTTGAACGGCATCCGGATGTCGCCTCCATCGGTATCGGCTTTCCGGGCTTCATCGATCCGACGCATGGAATCGTGCTGCATTCGCCCAATCTGCCTGGACTGCGCGATGTCGATCTGGCAGGCGAGCTGTCACGTCTGCTGCAGCGCCCGGTCGTGGTCGAGAACGATGCCAATGCGGCGGCCTACGGTGAATATAGATTGCATCGCGGGGAGATTCCCAGCCTGATCTATCTCGGCCTCGGCACCGGTGTTGGCGGCGGCTTGGTCGTACAGGGCAAGCTGGTGACGGGAGATCATGGCTTCGCCATGGAGGTCGGTCATCTGATCGTGGAAGCCGGCGGGCGTCACTGCGGTTGTGGCAATCGCGGTTGCCTGGAACAGTATGCCTCGGCGAGCGGCGTCAGCCTGAGCTATGCGGAAAAAACCGGGAAAAGGCTGGATGCCGACGAGATCGCCGGGCGTGCGTATGAGGGAGACGCTGCGGCGCGCACCGCATTCGAACGCGCAGGCGCGGCGTTGGCGCAGGGACTGGCCCATATCCTGAGGGTGGTCGATGTGGGCAATATCGTCGTCGGCGGCGGCATGAGCCGGGCATGGCCGTTACTGCAACCGGCGTTTCAGCACCGTCTGCAGCAGGATCTAGTACCGGTCATGCACGGCAGGGTTTCGGTCCGCACGTCGGATAGCGGCGACCATGCCGGTGTCATCGGCGCTGCTGCCCTGTCTGCCGGAAGGCAGAGCCGCCGCTGATGTGTCCGCTATGCCAGGGTGGCAGGCTGTGTTTTTCTGTCCGGCATCTGCGCGATCAGCTGTGAGGCGACCGCGCTGATATAGGGCAGGGTCTGCAGGCTGAGCATGGTGACCCAGAGCCGTGCGTCGAGGTTGCCCACGCCGCGCGTGTACAGCATGGCTCCGGCACAGCACAGCAGCGCGACGAGCAGCAGCAGTTCCTCGTAGACCGGCTCGAAGATGCTGAGTCGGCCGCCCGCGCCCTTGCCCTTGGCGGTCGGCTTGAAGACACCGTCCTTTTTCACCAGCCCCATGATGATGCCCTTGGCGATGGCGTGCGACAGGCCCAGGCTGGCTAGTGACGCGCCGAAGATGTCCAGCCAGCCGCACTGCATCGTGCGACGATAGAGAATGGGGCCCATCGCTGCCTTGATGACAAGGAAGCAGAGTATGGGAAGCAGCATGATGGACATCGGCAGGCTGAATGCCTTGGGGAAGAGCAGCATGGCGATGGTCCAGCAGATCGATCCGACCGTAAAGAACAATTGCAGGGCATCACCCAGCCAGCCGAACCAGCCGGTCAGGAAGTGGTAGCGCTGACCGAAGTTGAGCGGCGACTTGCCGAGCAGCATGGGCAGATGGTGCTTGAGTATCTGCATGGCGCCGAACGCCCAGCGGAAGCGCTGTGATTTGAGGGCCTTGTAGTTGGCGGGAGTCAGGCCGCGTCCGAAGGTCTCGTCGATATAGCGCAGTTCCATGCCGCGCTCCAGGAGACGCAGGCCGAGTTCGGTGTCCTCGCAGATACACCATTCGGACCAGCCGCCGACCTCTTCCAGCGACTTGCGTCGCACCAGTGTCATGGTGCCGTGCTGGATCAGCGCGTTGCGTTCATGCCGGTGATGCATGCCGGTATGGAAGAAGCCTTCGAACTCCCAGTTGCACATCCTGCGGAAGAAGTTGTTCTCCCAGTCACGGTGCGCCTGCGGCGCCTGCACGACAGCGACCTGATCTTCGGCGAAGTGTGGCACCAGGACGGCAAGCCAGTCCGGTGTCACGACGTAGTCGGCATCGACCACGCCGATGACCTCGGCGCGCGGATCGGTCTCACGCAGGGCGAAGTTCAGGGCACCAGCCTTGAAGCCCGGCCATTGCGGCAGATGGTAGAAACGGAAATTGTCTGGCAGTGTCGCCATATAGGCCTCGACCGGCTTCCACAGAGCCTCGTCCCTGGTATTGTTGTCAACGACGATGACCTCGAAGTTGGTGTATTCCAGCTTCGCCAGGCTTTCGATGGTGGCGATGACCATGGCGGGTGGCTCGTTGTAGCAGGCAAGGTGTACGGAAACGAACTTCTCCTGCGAGGCGGGCACGGGTTGGGCGCGCCGGTAGAAACGTCGCCAGCCACCCTTGAACATGACCTCGCTGAACTCGATGCCGTAAATCATGAGCACGGCCGCCGTCATCAGCATGGCGATGATGAGACCGATCAGCACGATGAAGTCGCGCAGCGTGTAGTAATACTCGCTGGGCAGGTTCCAGGCGATGACCAGTGTCGTGATGCAGGCCTGTGTCAGCAGGGCCATCGATAGGCGCCCACCCATGCGCCAGTGCGAGAACCGGTAGGCGATGAAGAGGATCAGCGGGAGCGCGAGCAATGTCGACCAGGTAGCCTTGGCGATCCAGCGGTCATCGGGCGGGATTGCGCCCTCCAGCGAATACTTGGGCTCACGGTCGGCATTCAGCATACCCCAGTAGGCTCCGGCCCAACCCTCGATGTTGACCTTCCAGGGCTGGTCGATGGCTTCCATCAGATAGAAGTCGTAATTCTTATGTGCCGTGCGAGCCAGAAACTCGCGCACGAAGCGCGCCTGGTTGACCTGTGACGCCACGGAAGCGCCGATGGCCGGGCCACGGCTCGGCCAGCCGACCTCGGTAATGACGATCTTCTTGCGCGGGAAGCGCTCCACCAGTTCGTCATAGCGCTGCAGCGCATAGGTGACGGCGTCTTCGATCGGCACACCCTCGTGATAGGGCAAGAGGTGGACGGCGATGAAATCGACATGGCGTACCAGTTCCGGATACTTGAGCCAGACGTGCCATGGTTCCGCTGTTGAAATGGGCAGGTCGGTTTCAGCTTTGACCTGGTTGAGATAGGCGATCAGCGCATCGATTTTCAGATCCTCGCGCAGCAGTACCTCGTTGCCTATGATCAGGCGCTCTATGTTCGGATAGAGCTCGGCCTTGGCCAGCAGTGTCCTGATCTCGCGCTGGTTGGCTGCATCGTCCGGTCCCAGCCAGGCGCCTGCCGTGACCTTGAGGCCGACCACGCTGGCGAGCGCGACCACCTCAGGGTTCTCGACCGCGCCGTAGGTGCGGATGCGGTCGGTATAGCCATCGAGGATGCGCAGGTCGCGGATCAGCTGGTCCGTCGTCGGATAGGTACCGTCCAGCGGACTCTGGTCCTTCTGAAAACCGCTGTAGGCAAAACCGTGCACGACGGGCGGCGCATCGATGAGGGGCAGCGCACGGTTGACGGCAAGCCACAGGGCGGCGTGCATTAGCGCGATGGCGAACGTGAACAGCAGGGCGATGGCGTGGCGTTTCAGAATGGCGATCATGTGTCAGGCAGTCTTTTCGGTTTTTTTCAGCTTGAGCGAAAGCGCCGATACGGCCGGCATCAGCAGCAGGGCGATCCAGTAGTAAAGGTGCAGATTACGTGGCTCCTGCCATAACAACAGCAGGCTGGAAATTATGGCCAGCACGGTCATGGGCATCAGACCACGCGGCGTGCAGGAAAGTGCCGCACCGGAGAGCTGCAGTATCGGGCCGAGTGCCAAAACCGGCAGCAGATACAGGCTTAAGGGGAAGTCGCGGTAGCGGCCGTCGAACAGCAGCAGGATAGTAGCGACCAGCATCGTCGCCGACAGCAGCCACAGTGTGCCGCGGATGATACGCGTCGCCCCCGGATTGCTACCCAGCACATATGCTGGCAATGCCAGCAGTCCGGCCCAGCCGATTAGTGCCGTGCCGCCGAGTGCCAGCCATTCGATCGCATCGCGGCAGGCATCTGCCAGATAGTCTGCCTGCAGATAAGCCATCATGCCGGCAGCACCGCCCAGCGGCAGAAATGCCGTAACGGCAGGTGGTATGGGCTGCCGGGTCGCCAGCGCCGCACGGGCGGCGCGCAGGCCGAACAGCACAGCCCCCATCAACGCCCAGACCCACGGCAGACTGCCGTCCTGTCTTTCGGCTACCGGGGCATGCAAGGAAAACTTGGGCCGCAGGGTGCTGTCGTACAGTCCCCAGTGGCCGCCCACGGTACCTTCCAGTATGCGTTTCCATGGCTGGTCGAACGCCTCGATCAGGTTGTAGCGCCACTGGAGCCGTTCGGCAGCCTGCAGGAATTCGCGGATATAGCGAGCCTGATTCAGCTGCCCCGGAGCCGCGCCATTGCGCTGACGTCCTGCGCTGGGCCAGCCGGTTTCGCCAATCAGGATGGGCTTTACGAAGGTCCGCTGCAGTTCCGACATGACACGGGCCGCGTGTGGCACGGCATCGTCGATGTGTTGGGGTTCATCCTCCCAGTACGGCAGGATATGGACCGTGATAAAGTCCACACTGTCTTCCAGATCGCGGTTCTTCAGCCAGAACTCCCAGACATCGGCATAGGTGACCGGCACTCTGGCCGAATTCCTGGCATGCTCGATATAGGCCTTGAGCCGGGCCGGTTTCTGTTCCTGCCGCAGCAGGACCTCGTTGCCGACCACCAGCGCGCGCACCGTTTCCGGATACTGATTGGCACGCTGGATGCCGAGCTCCAGCTCGCGTCGGTTGTCGGCGTCAGTCCAGCCGATCCAGACGCCCAAAATGACTTCCAGGCCGAGTTTGGCGGCGGCTTCCGGTACATAATCCAGCCCCTGACTGACCGAATAGGTGCGTACACAGTCGAAACGCTCGGCGAGCAGGGCGAGATCGTGCTCGATCTGCCAATAAGGGATGACCGCGCCCTTGATGAAGGGGCTTTGCCCAGGCGTGTAATAGGGGGCATAAGAGGCGCACTGCAGCTTCTGCTGCGGCAGTTCCGGCGCGACGAGCGTGACCGGCTGGTTCCGGCAGTAGAGCCAGGTACCGATGCCGATGGCAATGATCAGGTTGAGTGCAAAAAGGATGCGGGATTGCTGCATGGAATGGATGGACTATCCTGAGTATTTGAGAAATCACCGGTAGAATCAACGCGACTGACATAGGTCGCGCAGAAATCCATACATCATAAAGCAGCACATGTAAGTTGACAAAATCGTTCAGGAAAACAAATGTTCCCGGCCCGATGTTGCGTTACAATGCGCGCTTTGCATCTGCAACACCTCAAACTTAAGCGAGCCTCATGAAACTTCACCTGATACTCATCGTTTTGTGCGCAGGCTTCTGTCAGGCCGCTCTTGCCAACCAGCCGGCCTTTACCGGTCCGAACTACAGCGGGAAGTACAGCTGTCAGGGGTATAACCAGAAGGTCGGCAAGTACAAGATGGATGTCACCTTGCGACTCAATCTGGTCGCAAGTACCGGGCGTTTCGGTGCCTATGAGTACACGGCGCAGACCGAAAACGGCGTCAAGTATTACGGTAATGCCGTTTCCGTCGGAAACCAGCTTTCCGCCAGCTACGCCCTGGATACGATACGTCGCAGGGGTGAACCGACGACGGCGCTGATCACGGCGAAACGCGAGCCCGGCAAGCGCTGGAGCCTGCGTGTGCAGTATTTCGAGCCGGATGATTTCGGCGGTAACTACGGCACCGAGACCTGCATGATGCAGCCGCCGGAAAAGAAATAAACCACATTTTGCAACCGGACGGCCGGTTTTTGACACCCGGATTCCGGGATTCAGTCATTCTCGGTCTTGCGCAGGTGGCGTCCGAGCGCCCAGTCGACATGTTCGCGCAGCATTGCGTCGGCATCATCGCGGCGCGATTGCAGCGCAGCGACCACGGCAGGCGTGGTCGGCGCATTACCGAGCCCGACAGCGATGTTGCGCAGCCACTGCCTGTAACCGATGCGATAGATTGCGCTACCGGCCATTTTCTCCCTGAACGTCGTTTCATCCCAGCCGAACAGTTCGACTAGCGTCACGTCGTCCAGGCCGTGCCGTACATGGAAATCCGGCTCTCCCGTCAGTCGGGCGAAACGGTTCCATGGACAGGCCAGCTGACAGTCGTCACAGCCGTAGATGCGATTGCCGATCAGCGGCCGTAACTCTTCGGGGATGCTGTCCTTCAGCTCTATGGTCAGGTAGGAGATGCAGCGCCGCGCATCGACCTCGTAGGGCGCGACGATGGCCTGGGTAGGGCAGATATCGATGCAGGCGCGGCAGGTGCCGCAATGATTCTGGCCGGCATTGTCCACCGGCAGCGGCAGGTCGGTGTAGATCTCGCCGAGAAAGAACCATGAACCGGCATCGCGTGACAGTAGCAGGGTGTGCTTGCCGCGCCAGCCGAGGCCGGCCTTTTCCGCCAGCGCCACTTCCAGTACAGGCGCGCTGTCCGTGAAGACGCGATAGCCGAATTCTCCGATCTGCTGCGCGATGCGGTCGCACAGCTTCTGCATGCGCGCGCGCAGTACCTTGTGATAGTCGCGACCCAGCGCATAGCGCGATATGAAGGCCTTTTCGCCGTCACGCATGACCATCTCGCTGTCGACGGCGCCGGGCGGATGATAGTCCATGCGCACGGAGATCACGCGCACCGTGCCGGGTACCAGCTCGGCCGGACGGGTTCGTTTATCCCCATGTTTTGCCATATAATCCATGGCACCATGAAAGCCCTTAGCCAGCCATTCCTTGTGCGCCTGCTCGCCCTGACTCAGGTCGGTATCCGCAATGCCCACCGCGCCGAAGCCGAGTTCCTGCCCCCAGCGCTTGATGTCGGCGGCAAGGCCGGCTAGATCGTTCGGACTCATCATGAGCAGGGATTTTACACTGTACTTGGCGGACGAAGCGGCGACGCTGGCAGCCGGGGCACGGTTGGCGGCCCATCTGCAGCCGGGGCTCACGATCTATCTGCATGGCGACCTCGGTGCCGGCAAGACCACCTTTGTGCGCGGGTTGCTGCACGGTCTCGCTCATCAAGGCAAGGTCAAGAGCCCGACCTATACGTTGGTTGAACCTTATGTAATTTCGAGGTTTAATATATATCACTTTGACCTATATAGGTTTAATGATCCGGATGAATGGGAAGCGGCTGGTTTCCGCGATTACTTCAATCCGCAAAGCGTCTGTCTGGTGGAATGGCCTGAAAAGGCGGAAGACCTTCTGCCCGCAGCAGACATGGATGTCCGTCTGCAACCGGAGAATGGCGGCAGAAACCTGTTTGTCCGGGCCAACTCGGATTTGGCAGCAGAATGCCTGCAGGCCATGCAGGATACGTGAATCGAGCGAAAGACCAATGACCGGAACGACCCGTCCCGACCGCAGCATCATCCGCCATATACGGCTTTGGCTGTCCGTCACCTTCCTGCTGCTGGCGGGTACCGCGCAGGCTGCGCTCAACATCACGGCGACCCGCGTCTGGCCAGCGCCGGATTACACCCGCATCACCTTCGAGGCGAAGCAGCCGATCCAGCACAGCATGATCATGTTGAAGGACCCGGAACGCTTGGTCATCGACCTGCAGGAGGCCGAGATCAGTCCGGCACTGCGCAGTCTCGGCGATAAGGTCCTTGCCAGTGACCCCTACATCAAGGCCGTCCGTGTCGGCAACTTCAAGCCGGGCGTCGTGCGTGTGGTGGTGGACCTGAAGTCCGAGATCCGGCCCGAAATCTTCGCACTCCCACCAGCCGGTGAATACGATCACCGGCTGGTGTTGGACATCTATCCTTTGGTGGATCCGCTGCTGGCTCTGCTGCAGCAACTCAACCCGGAGCAGGCAACCGAGCCTTCGTCAGTAAAGGCTCCGGATGGCAGCTCAGGAGAGGCGGTCACAGTGGACAACGCGCCGGAGACCGGTGCCGTGGCATCGGGCGAAGAAACGGCGCCGGACTCCCGGCAGCAGGCTGCGCCGCCTGCGGAAAAGCCGCTCACCACGCGCATGCTGACCATCGTCGTCGATGCTGGGCACGGCGGTGAGGATCCGGGCGCGATCGGTTTCCGCGGCAGCAAGGAAAAGGACGTGACGCTTTCTATCGCGAAGAAACTGAAGGCCCAGATCGATCGCGAACCCAACATGCGCGCCATCCTGACGCGTGACGGGGATTTCTTCCTGCCGCTCAATACCCGTGTGCAGAAGGCGCGCAAGGCGCAGGCGGATTTGTTCGTGTCCATCCACGCCGACGCCTTCGCCCGCAAGGAGGCCAACGGTTCCTCAGTCTTCGCTCTGTCCGAACGTGGTGCGACCAGTGCCTTTGCCCGCTATCTGGCGCAGAAGGAAAACGAGTCCGACCTCATCGGCGGCGTCAGCCTGGACGTCAAGGACCCGCATCTGGCGCGCACGCTGCTCGACCTATCGCAAACTGCCACCATCAACGATAGCCTCAAGCTCGGTCAGGCCGTGCTGAATCATCTCGGCAAGATCAACCGGCTGCACAAGCCACGCGTCGAGCAGGCAGGCTTTGCCGTGCTGAAGGCGCCGGACATTCCCTCCATCCTGGTCGAGACCGCCTTCATCAGCAACCCGGATGAGGAAAAACGCCTCAACGATCCCGGCTATCAGGACAAGATGGCCGCCTCCATCCTGGCAGGCATCAAGCAGTATTTCTCCACCAATCCGCCGCTTTCCAAAGCCAGGATGGCCGAATCCAGATTCGCGAACTGAGCTCTTTCACTGAGACGTGTTTGGGCAGGAGGCCAGAGAAAGCAAAGGGATGCTGACTGGGCTGACTGACTTGGCGCCAGACCGGTCATGTGTTTCCCCATCCGCTGTCGGATCTCAGGCGGTCGGATCGCCTGACTTCACCTTTTCCATCCATTGTTCGACGGGGATGATGCCAGCCTCCTGCGCTTTGGCAGCGTCGCCCGGCGGCAGCACGTCCTGCACGATGTCGGTCTGTTTCCAGCCAGCGAGCGGTGTCGGGCATTCAGGGGTGGGCACGTAACGGGATTTCTGCACGCGTTGGTAGCGATGGATGTAGCGAGGACAGTTCTGCCACAGTTCGGAAAGCTTGACGCGCACCAGCAGGTCTGCACCCGGGAATTGCTCCAGCAGCGGATCTTCGCGCGAGACGGTGGCAGTGCCTTGCACGCGGATGCGGTGCGGGGTCTCGAAGGAAATGAACAGCATGCCCACTTCCTTGTTCAGTGCCAGGTTACCGACCGACATGTACATGCCGTTGCCGTCGTAGTTCGGGAACACCAGGGTCTGGCTGTCGATCACCTTGACCAGACCGACGTCGCCTCCCTTGTAGGAGACGGTGGGGCGGCCGTTGTGATCGACGGAAGCAAGGAAGAACATGTCCTGCGCTTCGATGAATGCCTTGGTTTCCTCGTCGATTTCCGTCTTGCAGGCGATTTCCTCGATGCGGTCGGCAAGCTTGCGGGTGCCGAAGATGTCCTGCAGTTCACGGTGCTGGGGTCCGAAAAGTCGGCTCATGTTTCGCTTTCTCCAAGTTGAATCTCCCTGAATCCCAGGGCTGTCGTATCCAATGAGGGTGGTCTTTGCCGCCCTGCGCCTGCAGTATAAGGGAATTTGCTCCGGCGTGTCCTGCGTCGATTGGCGCGGAACCTGGTGCAGGGTCGGGTCTGCGACAACAGGCGCTCAGGCAGGTTAGAATGCAGCTGGTTATTGCCGATTGGATGTTGCATGAAAATCACGTTTCTCGGAGCCACGAGCACGGTGACCGGCTCCAAGCATCTCGTTTCCACCGACAATCGTAGGGTCATGATCGATTGCGGGCTGTTTCAGGGCCTCAAGCAGCTGCGCCTGAAGAACTGGAAACCCTTGCCCGTCGACCCGGCCAGTATCGATACCGTGGTACTGACCCATGCCCATATCGACCATACCGGCTATCTGCCGCTGCTGGTGAAGAACGGTTTCAGTGGCAAGGTATATTGCAGCGAGGCGACGCGCGACCTGTGCGAGATCCTGCTGCCGGATTCCGCCTTCCTGCAGGAGGAGGAAGCGCGTTATGCCAACAAGCGCGGCTATTCCAAACACCATCCGGCCTTGCCGCTCTATACGCAGGAGGATGCCGAGCGTGCCCTGGCGCTGCTGGAACCGATACGCTTCGGCGAGGAGGTCGAAGTCACGGAAGGTGTCACCGTCCGTCTGTTACCAGCCGGCCACATCCTCGGCGCGGCCATGGTCATGCTGAAGGCGGAGGGTAAGTCCATCCTGTTCTCGGGTGATCTCGGCCGGCCCAACGATCCGCTCATGCTGCCACCGGCCATCGTTCGGCAGGCCGATTATCTCGTGCTGGAATCGACCTACGGTGACCGGCTGCATGACAAGGAGGACCCGGAAGTGCAACTGGCGGCGATCATCAATCGCACCTATACGCGCGGCGGAATACTGGTGGTGCCGGTCTTCGCCGTCGGCCGTGCGCAGGAACTGCTGTATCACATCCAGAAGCTGAAGGACCAGCGCCAGATTCCGGATATCCCGGTGTATCTCAACAGCCCGATGGCGGTGGATGCCACCGAGATCTTCGTCAATCACTGCGACCTGCATCAGCTGTCGCCATCCCAATGCAGGATGGTCGCCAACAGCGCACGCATGGTGAACAGCGTGGAGGAGTCGCAGTCACTCAATACCATCGGCCATCCGGTCATCATCCTGTCCGCCAGTGGCATGGCCTCGGGCGGACGAGTCGTCCATCACATCAAGGCGTTCGGACCGGACCCGCGCAATACTATCCTGTTCGCCGGCTTTCAGGCTGCAGGCACGCGCGGTGCGATGATGCTGGCCGGTGTGGAGAGCGTGAAGATTCATGGCGAGTATGTGCCCATCAATGCCGAGGTCGCGCAGATATCCAACCTGTCGGCGCATGCCGATTACAGCGAAATCATGGAATGGCTGCATCATTTCGAGAAGCCGCCGGCCATGACCTTCATCGTGCACGGCGAGCCGGTTGCGGCCGATGCCCTGCGCCACCGCATCGAAGAGACCATGCGCTGGGAAGTGACTGTGCCGGATTATCTGGAAACGGTGGAGCTGTAGATGGCATCGATACAGCTTCTTCCGGACCAATTGATCAGCCAGATCGCTGCCGGCGAGGTGGTGGAGCGGCCGTCCTCGGCGCTGAAGGAACTGCTGGAAAACAGTCTGGACGCGGGCAGTCGCGAGATCACCGTCTCTCTGTTGCAGGGGGGCATCAAGCAGTTACGTATCACGGACAACGGCCACGGCATCGCGCGTGACGATCTGGCGCTGGCGCTGACGCGCCATGCCACCAGCAAGATACGTACGCTGGAGGACCTGGAGGCGGTCGGCAGTCTGGGTTTTCGGGGCGAGGCGCTGGCCAGCATCGCATCCGTTTCGCGAACGCAAATCATCAGCCGCACGGCCGATGATAGACATGCGTGGCGTATCAGTTCCGAGGGCAGCATGATCTCCGATGTGGAGCCCGCGGCGCTTGATGTCGGTACCATCGTCGAGGTCTCCGACCTCTATTTCAACACGCCGGCCCGACGCAAGTTCCTCAAGACGGAAGCGACCGAGTTCGGACACTGTGAGGCGGCATTCCTCCGCATCGCGCTGTCACGGCCGGACGTGACCTTCACGCTGTTGCACAATGGCCGTGTCGTGAGCCGTTTCGCTTCCGGTGATGCGCAGCGGCGCTTCGATGAGGTATTGGGGGAGGAGTTCACGAGCGAATCGTTCAGTGTCGATGAGACCTCTGCCGGCCTGCGATTGTGGGGAGTGGCGGCCAAACCGACCTTCAGCCGCAGCAGCCGTGATGCGCAGTATGTGTATGTCAACGGCCGCTTCGTGCGCGACAAGCTGGTCTCGCATGCCATCCGCCAGGCATATCAGGACGTGCTGCACCATGAGCGACATCCAGCCTTTGCGCTGTTTCTGGAGCTGGATCCCGGTCTAGTCGATGTCAATGTGCATCCGAGCAAGACCGAGGTGCGTTTTCGCGACGGGCAGGCGGTACACCGCTTCATCTTCCATGCATTGCACCGGACGCTGGCCGTGCCGACCGGACAGAGCGTTGCCGTGACGGTGCAGCAGGCGCCATTCAATCCGTTTGCAGGACAGCCGGCAGGCTATCCCAGCCGGCAGACCGGCATGGACCTGCGAGTTGCCGAAGCTGGCGATTTCTATGAGGCCATGTACGGCGATATCCGGACCGCTGAGATACCCGAAGCCTCGCCGCAGGCGATGCAGGCTGGCACGGTGGAGCAGGACGTCGAAGAGTATCCGCTCGGCTTTGCGCTCGGTCAGCTGCACGGAGTTTATATCCTGGCCCAGAACCGGCAGGGACTGGTCGTGGTGGACATGCATGCGGCGCACGAACGCATCATGTACGAGCGACTCAAGGCGGCGCTGGATCAGGATGCCGTGCCCATGCAGCCTCTACTTCTGCCAGTCAGTTTCAATGCGGACCGGCTGGAAGTGGCGACGGTGCAGGAGCAGCAGTCTCAGGCCGACAACAGCCTGCATCAGCTCGGTTTCGATATCGCTGTGCTATCACCGACCACACTGGCGGTGCGTGGCATCCCGGCCATGCTGCAGGGTGCCGATGCCGTCGCGTTGGCCCGTGACGTGTTGCGCGACCTGCGTGAATATGGTGCCAGCCGTGCGCTGCTGGAACGGCGAAACGAACTGCTCGGCACGATGGCCTGTCATGCCGCCGTGCGTGCCAATCGCAGCCTCACCATCACCGAGATGAACGCGCTGCTGCGCGACATGGAAGCCACGGAGCGTTCCGGCCAGTGCAATCACGGGCGGCCGACCTGGTTCCAGGTGACGATGACGGAGCTGGACAGGATGTTCATGCGGGGGCAATAGGGACACAATGCCTCGTAAGACACCGTCATGAAGAATCCCGCCATTTTTCTGATGGGGCCGACTGCCAGCGGCAAGACCGGCGCTGCGGTGGAACTGTTGCAGCGTCTGCCGGTGGAGCTCATCAGCGTCGATTCGGCGCTGGTCTACCGCGACATGGATATCGGCACCGCCAAACCCGATGCAGCCATGCTCCGGCAGGCGCCGCATCATCTGATCGACATCATCCCGCCGACCGAGAACTATTCGGCTGCCCAGTTCCGTGACGATGCGCTGCGGCTGATGGCCGAAATCACCGCACGCGGCAAGGTTCCGCTGCTGGTGGGCGGCACGATGCTCTATTTCAAGGCGCTGCAGGGCGGCCTGGGCGAGCTCCCGCAGGCGGATCCGGGCGTGCGGGCGCGGCTCGACGCAGAAGCCCTTGAGGTCGGCTGGCCGGCCATGCACGCCAGACTGGCACGCATCGATCCGCAGACCGCAGCGCGGCTGATGACCACGGATGCCCAGCGCATCCAGCGTGCACTTGAGGTGTATGAGCTCTCCGGCAAGACCATGACGCAGCTGTTCGCCGAACAGACCGAGACGACGCTGCCGTATCGTCTGCTGAAGCTGGCGCTGGTGCCATCTGATCGAAAGGTCTTGCATGAGCGCATCGCGTTGCGCTTTGAGCAAATGCTGGAAGCTGGACTGATAGACGAGGTGAAGTCGCTGCGCGCGAAGTATCCGGAACTGACGGCTGGGATGCCCAGCATGCGCTGTGTCGGATATCGGCAGACCTGGCAGTATCTGGATGGCGAATTCGACATCGAGGAACTGCGTGAGAAGGGTATCGCCGCCACCCGGCAATTGGCGAAACGTCAGTTGACCTGGCTGCGTGGCATGGATGATACGGTGGAGTTCGACTGCCTGGATCCGGCAGTCAATGAAAAGTTATATATCCTTATAAATCAGTTTATTAATGTTAAATCTTAATCTATATTCAAGAAAATTAAGCGTCATCGGCAGCATGGGGTGTTTCGGTTGCATACCGGCAGCAGGTCGCTGCCGCCGGAACCACAGCATGTGAGGCATCTGCGCTGAACAGCTTCAGCACAGTTTGGAATCGATCCAGCTTCTCAAAGGGTGAGTATGCGTTCCGCCGCTTCCAGGCACTCGTCCATGGGGGCGACGAGGGCCAGACGGACGAAGTTTCTGCCGGGGTTGATGCCGTGCGCCTCGCGCGCAAGATAGCTGCCCGGCAGCACGGTGACGTTACGTTCACGATAGAGCATGAGGGCGAATTCGGTATCCGGCATCTCGGTGCGTGCCCAGAGATAGAATGCGGCCTCGGGCAGGCCGACATCCAGCCGCCGGCTGATGATGGGGGTGACCGCCCTGAATTTTGCATCGTACAGCCTGCGGTTCTCGATAACGTGATTCTCGTCGTTCCAGGCGGCGATGCTGGCGTGCTGCACAGCTGGATTCATGGCGCAGCCGTGATAGGTGCGATAGAGCAGGAATCTCTCCAGAATCCTCGCATCGCCGGCGACGAAGCCGGAACGCATGCCAGGTACATTGGAACGCTTGGAAAGGGAGCTGAACACCACCAGACGCGTATAGTCGCGTCCGAGCTGATGAGCGGCCTGCAGCGCGCCCAGCGGCGGCGTGGCCTCGTCGAAATAGATCTCCGAATAGCATTCGTCGGCCGCGATGACGAAGCCGTAGCGGTCGGAAAGCTCGAAGACCTGTTTCCATTCATCCAGCGACATCACCTTGCCGGTCGGATTGCCCGGCGAGCACAGGTAAACCAGCTGCGTGCGTTGCAGGACAGATTCCGGTATGCCGTCGAAATCCATAGCGAAGCCGTTTTCCGGCACGCTATTGAGGAAATAGGGTTCGGCGCCGGCGAGCAGGGCGGCGCCTTCATAAATCTGGTAGAACGGGTTGGGGGCAATGACCACAGGCAGTGGCCGGCTGGCATCGACAACGGCCTGGGCGAAGGCGAACAGCGCTTCGCGGCTGCCGTTGACCGGTATGATCTCCTTTTCCACATCCGGTGTCGGGATGCCATAGCGCCGAGACAGCCAGCCGGCGATCGCTTCGCGCAATGCCGGAATACCCGCCGTCGTGGGATAATTCGCCAGCCCCGCCAGATTCTCCACCAGCGCGTTTCGAATCAGAGCCGGCGTCTCGTGCTTGGGCTCGCCGATGGAAAGATTGATCGGTTTGTATTCCGGGTTGGGCGTGGTGCCGGCGAACAGATCGCGCAGGCGCTGGAAGGGATAGGGTTGCAGTTTGTTCAGATTCGGATTCATGCAGACATTATAAAGCCTTGGGCGCACAAACCTCCATGCAACATCACAGTCATCATCGATTTGCCGTTTCCGGCCTTTTGTTCGGCGCTGCCTGCTGGGGCGTCATCTGGTATCCCTACCGCTTGATGCAGGAGGCTGGTGTTTCCGGCATCGAATCGAGTTTCTACACCTATCTGATCGCAGCGGTGCTGGGCGCTTTGCTGTTCCTGCGCCATTGGCGCGGACTGCTGAACCTGCCGCAAAGCGCGTACTGGCTCGCCCTGGCGGCAGGCTGGACCAACCTCAGCTATGTCATTGCCATCATCGACGGCGAGGTCATGCGGGTCATGCTGCTGTTCTATCTGTCGCCGCTGTGGACGCTGATACTCGCGCATTTCTGGCTGGGCGAGAGGGTGGGGCGAAACGGTCTGATGGTGATCCTGATGTCGCTCCTCGGCGCATACATCATGCTCTGGCAGCCGGACGCGCTGCCTTTGCCGCGCAATGGGGCGGAATGGATCGCACTGTCCTCCGGCATGGCATTCGCGCTGACCAATGTCATCACTCGGCGTTCCAGCCATCTCAGCCTGCGTGTGAAGTCGATGGCGGTCTGGTGCGGTGTCATCGCGGTCGCCGGCGTCATGCTGCCGTTTCAGGACGGGCCATTATTGCCGACGGACATGCTGACGGCCTGGCATTGGTTGCTGATGGTGGTGGTCGCGCTGCTTCTGATGGCGGCGACACTGCTGGTGCAGTTCGGCCTGACCGTGATTCCGGTGACGCGTGCGGCGGTCATTTTCCTGTTCGAGCTTGTCGTGGCGGCAGTGGCTTCCTACTTCCTGGCGCATGAGGCGCTTTCGCTGCGCGAGTGGCTGGGAGGCGCATTGATCGTGATCGCCGCCGTTGTTGCGGCGCGTATCGAGGACCATCACTAGGGTACGGTCCCCACAAACAAAGAAAGCCGGCATGAAGCCGGCTTTCCACCGTCACGTTGAGTCGGATTAGTTGGCCGGTGCCGGTTCTGCCACGAAGATCTCGACGCGGCGGTTCTTGGCCCGGTTTTCCGGCGTATCGTTGCTGGCGATCGGCTCGCGCGAACCGCGGCCATCGATGCTGATGCGGCTTGCCGCGACGCCACGTGCGGTCAGGTAATCGCGCGTACTGGCGGCACGGTTGACCGATAGTGGGTTGTTGATGGCATCGCTACCAGTGCTGTCGGTATGGCCGATGATGGTGACCGTGGTGCTCGGGTTCTGGTTCAGGCTTTCCGCGAACTTGTCTAGAATCGGACGGAAGTTCGGCTTGATGTCTGCGCGGCCCGTGTCGAAGGAGATATCGCTTGGGATTTCCAGCTTGAGACGGTTGTCCTCGGTCTGGCTCACTGCGACGCCGGTGCCTGCGGTAGCCTGTTCCATCTGCTGCTTTTGCTCTTCCATGCGCTTGGACCAGATGTTACCGGCAATGGCACCGCCGGCAGCACCGACACCGGCACCGATCAAGGCACCTTTCTTACCGCCGGCAACCGCGCCGACTACCGCGCCGGCACCGGCGCCGATGGCAGCGCCCTTGGCTGTGCCTTTTTGGGTTTCCGTCATATTGGCGCAACCTGCCAGTGCGAACGCAACGGCAACTGCGATGATTTTGTTTTGAGTTTTCATGTTAGAACCTTTCCTGAACTGGTTGATTGCCCGTCCATTGGACAGGCGGTGAAAGTCGCTTGTTTCCCCGATGACTGACACGCAGTCTGACAATGAAGATGAGTTTTTGTTTTTGTTCGGTAATGCCGACCATGCGTCCATCACTGAATATTACGGACTAGCCGATGATGGTGCCGAATCCGCCGCTATCGCCGGCACTTTTCGCGCCTTCCGACGCCAGCCGCATCTGCAGTGACAGGTCATTGCGGGAGTCGGCATAGCTCAACGCATTCTCCTGGTCGATCTTGCCGGCATTGTACAGCTTGAACAGCGCCTGGTCGAAAGTGTTCATGCCGATGTCATTGTTTTCGGCCATTACGTCCCTGATCTCCTCGATCTTTTGCTTCTGGATCAGTTCAGAGATATAGGGGGTGTTGATCATGACTTCAACCGCAGCGACCCGTTTTGCCTGCGTGCCAGGGATCAGGCGTTGCGAGATGATGCCGACCAGATTGAGTGAGATGCCGAGCAGCAGGCCTGTTCTGGCGTCCTGCGGGAAGAAGGAGATGATGCGCTCCAGTGCCTGGTTGGCATTGTTCGCATGCAGCGTTGCCAGGCACAGGTGGCCGGTTTCGGCATAGGCCAGCGCCTGTTTCATGCCGTCCATGTCGCGTACCTCGCCGATCAGGATGACATCCGGTGCCTGCCGCATGGCATTCTTCAGCGCATTGTCGAAAGAGAGCGTGTCGATGCCGACCTCGCGCTGGTCAACCACCGATTTCTTGTGCGGGTGCACGAATTCGATCGGATCCTCGATCGTGACGATGTGGCCAGAGCTATGCGTATTGCGGTAATCGATCATGGATGCCAGCGTCGTCGATTTGCCCGAGCCGGTGGCGCCGACCACCAGCAACAGGCCACGCTTGCGCATGATGAGCTCCTTCAGCACGGGAGGCAGACCCAGGGCCTCGAACGACGGGATCTCGGTCTTGATGTGACGGATGACCATGCCGACCTCGCCGCGCTGGCGAAACACATTGACACGGAAGCGGCCGATGTCCTTGCGGCTGATGGCGAAGTTCATCTCGAGGTCGCGCTCGAACTCGGCAATCTGGTCGGCGGACATCAGACTGTAGGCGATTTCCTTGACCATGCCGGGCGCCATCACCTGATTGTTGATGGGGACGGTTTCGCCCTCGATTTCCATGTGTATGGAGGTGCCGGTGCTGAAGAAGAGGTCGGAGCCTCCCTTGTCCACCATGAATTTGAGTACCGGAGTGATGTCGATTGCGGCCATGTTCGTCTCTTTTGATGAGGTTGTTGTTTTAATGAACGCGTTTCTCAAACCCTGAACCGGCTTACTCTAACACAAGCCGTCAGGTCTGTGTCTGTCGTCGCAGGAAGGACTGCCAGACTTCGTGATAACGTTGCTCAAGGTCGCGTGCGAAACGCTCCGTGTCGAACAGCGGGGACTGCGCGCGTCCATGCTCCAGACGCTGGCGGATGGCGGCGAGCCGTTCGCGGTCGGTCGCCAGTTGCAGCGCCTTGCTACGATATTCCTCCAGATCATGGCAGATCAGTTCGTGCATGCCCAGCGCATGCAGCAGGCTGCCCGCCACGCGGCCGGCAAAGGTGGTGCCGCTGCAGGTCAGCAGTGGCAGTCCCATCCACAGGGCGTCGCTGGCCGTGGTGTGAGCGTTGTACGGCAGCGTGTCGAGAAACAGGTCCGCCAGGCGGTGGCGCGCCAGATGGTCGGCAATCGGTACGCGCGGGGCGAAAATCAGGCGCTGCGCGGAGACGCCGCGTGCTTCCGCTGCGCGCTGCAGGTTCCTGTTCGCGATGCTGTTGCATTCGAGCAGCCAGAGCACGCTGGATGGAGTCTCTCTCAGGATATCCATCCATAAATCAAATATTTGTTCAGTTATCTTAAAGCTCTGGTTGAAGCAGCAGAACACGAACACGTCGTCCGGGAGACCGTTTTCCGCGCGGGTGGTCGATGCGCCGACAGGGCGCTTGCGGTCATTCGGCTGGTAGCAGACCGGTAGGCGTAGCGGGGTTTCGGCAAAATCCGCCTCCGTGCCTTCGGGGGTGATGTATGCATCGGTCAGGATGTAATCGAACAGCGCCTGTCCCTGATAGCTTCCCATGGTGCCGGGAAAACCCAGCCAGGCGATGCTGATCTGTGCCGGTCTCAGTGCAACGAGGGCGGTCCGGCTGGCCTGCGTGAAGCCTGTCAGGTCAACCAGAATATTGATCTGGTCCTGACGGATACGCTCTGCCACCTGCGCATCGGACATGAGACGAATGTCGGTGAAGTGGTCGAAGGCCTGTTCCAGCCGCCTGCGTTCCGGCGTCCCGTCATCCACCGCGTTGGAGTAGGCGTGGATTTCGAATCTTTCGCGGTCGTGGCACTCGATCAGCTCACTGACGAGAAAGGCTAGCGGGTGCAGACGGAAATCGCTCGACAGATAGCCGATGCGTAGCTTCTCGTGTTTCGGGTCGGCATTGAATTCGTTACGACCGGCCGACTGGAACAGCCCGGCGAGACGGTTTCCGACCCAGTTGTCGGCGCAGCGCTTCTGTTCCTGCGCCGTGGTGTCGGGCATGGACAGGAACGCGAACGGCGAGATCTGCGCCTCAGGAACGCTTTCCACCCATTGCCGGATGATGGAAATATCCTGTTCCAGACCATCCCAGTCGCAGGCATGCTGCTTCTGGTGAACGAGATGCACGCGCGCGTGGTATAGCTTGGGGTTCAACTGCAATGCCTGCCGGTAGGCGTCGATGGCGGCTTCCAGTTGTCCGGTTTCCCGCAGGACATTGCCCAGATTGTTGTGGACATCGGCATCGTCCGGCATCAGCTGACGCGCGCGCTGGTAGCTCTGCAGGGCAGCCTCGGCCTTGCCCAGTTCGCGCTGCGCATTGCCCAGGTTGTAATGGTAGGTGCCGGATGACGGAGCCAGCTGAACGGCTTCGAGATAGGCGACCTCAGCCTGCGCGTAGAGTCCCTGCGCATGGCAGTGAAAGCCGTGCGCATGTAGCGCCTGACAAAGCGATGCCCGTACATCGGCATTGCCTGGCATGGCCTGCAGCACCTGCCGGTAGCACTGGGCTGCTTCCTCGAAGCGCTGCAGTTCGAGATATGCATTGCCGAGATTGAACCTCAGCTCCGGATCCTGCGGATTGAGCTGCAACGCCCTGAGATAGTGACGGACGGCTTCCTCGGCTCTGCCGTTGGCACGTAAGGCCGCCCCGCAGTTGTTCAGATAATCCGGGTTGTCGGGCTCCAGCCTGACCGCTTCCAGGATGTGTTTCAATGCCTGTGCAGGGCGGTTCGTTTGCAGGTAGAGTAAGCCGAGCAGATGCTGCGCGGCGGCATGCGCGGGCTGGCAGCCGACGTATTGCAGATAGGCGCGTTCAGCCTCGGCCAGCCGGCCGTGGCGATGGTGCTCGTAGGCAGTCTGCAGCAGGGAAGTAGATGTCATGGTGTGCTGGTTTCGAAGGCTTCCGGATAGCCGGTCAGTCCCCTGACCCGGTTTTTGAGGCCTAACTTTCTCAGCAAAAAGCGGTTCGGGTCAAGGGCGGACACGGTTCTGGAATCGAGTGGCAGGGGCTCGCCATGGATGGCCGAGGCCAGCAGTTCGGCGCATAACGGCGCCTGAGTGATGCCCTTGGAGCCATGCCCCGTATGCACGTACAGCCCAGGCAGCCAGGGCATGGGGTCCCGGCTGTAATGCTTGGGCGGGTTGGCGAGGAGTGCGCTGGCATCCATCAGGGCGCCGACCAGCGGCAGATAGTCCGGCGTCGCCACACGTAGCGCGGCGCGGCCCTGCAGGGTGCCGGCATCGAGGCCTTGCCGCAGCTCCCGAGACATGCGTCCCAGCATGGCGAGATTATCGAGGTGGTCCTGCGCACGAATCTCCACGCTACGGTCGTCCGGTGAGAATGTCGCGCCCAGGCAATGCCAGCCGTCGATGTTGGGACTGATGTAGCCATCCGTGCAGAGCACCGTGCCGAGGCGGCGGCTGAGATCGAAGGCGGCGGCCACCGAAATCTGGCCGCGTACCGGCTGCAGTGGCAGGTGCGCGGCCGGAGCGAAATGCAGGCAGTCGTTGGCAGCGGCGAGGACCATGACCAGCGCCTCATCCAGCAAGGTATCGTCATCCCACGCCTGCCAGAGGCCGTCATGCCGGACGATGCGCAAGACCGGACTGCCGGTCTGCAGCCTGATGCCTGCTTGTCCGGCCAGCGCCGAGCACAGGACGGCAGGCCTCACCCATCCGGCCTGTGGGAAGTACAGGGCATTATGATGCAGCGGAACGCCGGCGATGATGCTCGCCGTTGCAGCATCCACCCAGTGCACGATATCGGTCGGAAAATCACGGCGTGCGATGGCAAGACAGCGTTCCGCCTCGCGCCTGTCGTAAGCGAGCTGCAGCAGCCCGCACAGGCTGAAGTCGCCTGCGGCGAGATGCAACCGCTCGATGAGGCGTAGCACATGAAGGAAGCTCGTCAGCGCCAGACGGCTCATGACGGTGTCCTGCATGGCAAGACGCGGATACAGCATGCCTGCCGGATTACCGGATGCCTCGGCAGCGACGTGCGGATGCCGCTCGACCAGCGTGACCTGGCAGCCGCGCCTCGCCAGGGCATGAGCCGTGGCGCAGCCCGCGATGCCGGCGCCGATGACCAGCGCCTTGTCCGGCGGGTGACGGACGATGTTGCGGTTTACAGCGAATCTGCCGCAAAGCATCTCGCGCTTGCGGCCATGGCCGGCCACTTTTTCCACACTGAAACCGGCTTCCTGTAAACCGCGTCTGACTAGACCGGCACTGGTGAATGTGGCGAACGTCGTTTCCCGGTGAGAGAGTCTTGCCATCTGCCTGAACAGTGCAGGTTGCCACATGTCGGGATTGCGGGATGGCGCGAAGCCGTCGAGAAACCAGGCATCGACACCGGCATGCAGATCCGAGAGCGCTTCGGTGGCATCGCCGATAATTAAGGTCAGCACCACATGGCCCTGATCGAATTCGAGCCGGTGCATGCCGGTGGAGATTCTCTGGTATTGGGCGAGCAGGGCTTCCGTCTGGTTTGCGAGTTCTGGCCAGAGGGCAAGGGCGGATTCGAGGTCGGCCCGGCTGAGCGGATGCTTCTCGCAGCTGATGAAGTGCAGCCTGGTCCCGGTCGGCGCGATCTGACGCCACAATTGCCAGGCACAGAGAAAGTTGAGACCGGTGCCGAACCCGGTTTCGGCGATGGTGAAATGGCCACTCTGCAGTGACTGCCAGCGTTCGGCCAGAAGATTGTGGCGCAGGAAGACATGACGGGTCTCGGCCAGACCGTTATCACGCGAGAAATAGACATCACCATACTGCGTGGAGTATGGCAGTCCGTCCTGCCACACGATGGCGGCCTGACCCGCTGACGGTACAGCACTGGAAGAATCGGGATGGGTGGATATGGTTTCTGACATACAATGAGGCTTTATGGCGCAAGCCGACTATTGTAACCATGCCGTCGACCGGCAGCACCCCCAGGCTGCGGGAAGGTGGTGAAGGAGAGTCTCATTGGCGCATTTAACGTTGCTGCATACCGGTCTTGCCGAGCCGCCATCACCCTGGCTGGAAACGCATGCCGGATATATACGTGCGCAGGGCAGCGTGCTGGACGTGGCGGCGGGGAGGGGGAGAAACGCACGCTGGCTTGCGCAACAGGGATTTCAGGTCGAGGCAGTCGACCGCGATGAGGAAGCCCTGCGCTCCATGTGTGGCATCGACGGTATCTCGCTGACGGTGGCAGACCTCGAACAGGGAGGATGGCCGTATGAGGGAAGACGGTTTGATGCCATCGTCGTTTGCCGCTATCTGCACCGTCCGCTGTTCCCCAGGCTGATCGCCAGTCTGGCAGACGGTGGCGTGCTGATCTATGAGACGTTCATGCAAGGACAGGAGGCCTATGGCGGACCGAGCAATCCGGAGTTTCTGCTGAAGCCGGACGAACTGCTGCAGGCCTTTTGTGCCGACCTCGAGATACTTGCCTTTGAGCAGGGCTTGCAGACTTCACCCGCGCCATGCATGCTGCAACGCATCGTCTGCCGCAGGAATGCGGATGGAAATCAAATTGGTATATAGAAAAACCGGAGAATGGACATGTTACTGCGCAGTACCCTGACGGCACTGATGCTGGCGGCATTGCCGGCCTGTTCGACGATGGACACGGCAAGAAATATCGGCAGTCAGGCCGAATGGCCGACCTTCGGTCGCGATTTCACCAACCAGCGCTTTTCACCGCTGACGCAGATCAACCGCGACAATGTGCGGCACCTGACGCTGGCCTGGCAATACAATAGCGGCATCAAGAACACGTTCCAGACGACTCCCATCGTGCGCGACGGCGTGATGTACCTGTCGTTGCCTTTCAACCATGTGGTGGCGCTGGATGCCAGAACCGGCAAGGAACTCTGGCGTTATGAGCACAAGCGGCGTCCGGACTGGAAGATGTGTTGCGGGCCGGCCAATCGCGGGGTCGCGGTCAGCGACGGCAAGGTGTTCATGGGCACGGTCGATGCGCGTCTCATCGCACTGGATGCGCGTACCGGAGAACTGCTTTGGGATGTCAGTGTGACGGAAACGGATGTCGAAACGGAGACGCAGTCGGAACTGAGCAGCAGCGACCCCAACAGCAGGGCCAGGGTGACCGGAGGTACCGGTATCGGTATGGCGATGGCACCGGTGGTATACAAGGGCAAGGTCATCATCGGTGTGACTGGTGTCGGATACGGTCTGCATATCGACAATCCGAGTAGCGACGCGCCATTGGGTGCTGTCATCGGCGTGACCGGCAGATACGGCAGGCCCGGCTTTCTTGCCGCCTACGATATCCGGGATGGACGCAAGATCTGGCAGTTCGACACCATTCCCGAAACGGGCTGGGAGGGAAGCTTTGCCGAGACCACGGCCGACGGTGTGCCGCTGAACCGGGATGTCGCCGCCGAAAAGGCCGCCTTGCCCAGGTACCCGGATGCGGCCAGGTATGGCGGTGGATCTGTCTGGAGCACACCGGCGATCGATACCGAGCTCAACCTGCTGTATTTCGGTACCGGTAACCCATCGCCGCAAATGAACGATGTGTCCCGGCCGGGAGACAATCTCTATACCGTGTCGCTGGTGGCGCTCGATGCCGACAGCGGCAAGTTACGCTGGTATTACCAGCAGGTGCCGCATGACCTCTGGGGGTATGATGTCGCCAGTCCGCCGGCGCTGTTCGATGTGACGGCGAACGGGCGGAAGGTGGCGGCAGTCGGGCAGGCAAGCAAGACCGGCTGGTTCTATGTGCATGACCGCAGGACGGGTGAGCTGCTGTTCAAGTCCGAAGCCTTTGTGCCGCAAGAGAATCTTTTCGCCAAGCCGACATTTGAAGGCACGCGCATATTCCCCGGCATTCTGGGCGGGGCCAACTGGTCTCCGATTGCCGTGGACGAGGTAAAACAACAGGTGTTCGTGGCCGCCGTCCATTCGCCCATCCGTTATACACTGCATGAGACCCCGGCTAGGGATGGCGCACCGGCGATTCGGTACACGGCTTCCGAGCCGACCGAGGACCCGCGCTGGGGCGTGCTGAGTGCGATCAGCCTGAAGGACGGCAAAATCCGCTGGCAGCAGAAGACGGCGCAACCGCTGATCGGCGGCGTGCTGGCTACGGCCGGTGGTTTGGTGTTCACTGGCGAGGGTAGCGGCCATTTCAATGCCTATGATGCAGATGACGGCAGTCTGCTGTGGCAGGCAACGACCGATGCAGGCGTCAATGCGCCGCCAGTCAGCTATGAGATCGACGGCCGTCAATACATCGCTGTTGCAGCCGGCGGCAATGCCATCTTCGGCTACCGGCAGGGCGACAGCATGCTCGTCTATGCGCTGCCTCAGCAATAGCGCGAAACGATTTCAGCATTCGACAGTCCATCATTGCAGGGCCAGCACCGAATTCATCGGGCTGGCCTTGTGAGATTCAGCGGCTCCGGGATTGTCCGGGAGTCCACCATTTCGAGAAAACGGAAAATGATAAAACCAACAAGCCAACTCCTTGCGTTTTTCCTGACCATCGGCGTTTCGCTCTGCAGTCTGGCGGACGAGCGCTGGCTGGTCGTCAGCGAGGACACGACCATCAGTCCGGGACAGAAGATGACGCTGGGCATCATCAAGCCTGCGCAGGCCGCATGGCCGCAGTCAATCAGACTACAGCTGAATGGCGCCGGCATCCGGGAAGAACTGGAACTCGTCAGTGACGGAAAGCAGGAAGATGCGAATCGCCGCAGCTATACCGCAGTCACGTCCAAGCGCTATGTCGGTGTCGTCAAGGCGAGTCTGGCGGATGTGGAATCCAACCAATTCCTGCTGCTTGCTGTGGATGACACGGCAGGGCAGGTGAGCAATGTGGTCGAGCCCGATGTTGCAGTACCTGTCGCTACGGAGGAGATGCCGCCGGCAACTGATTCGTCACCAAAAATCGTGCTGGCGAAACCGGGCGATGAGCCGGCACTTTCCGCCAACGAGCCGATATATTTCGTGGTCGGGCATGATTCCGACCGTGGCGCGGATGCCAGATTCCAGCTCAGCTTCAAATACAGGCTGTTCGATCCGGAAGGCATCATAGGCAGATTCTCTCCGCTGTTGAGCAACCTCTATTTCACCTATACACAGACTTCGCTCTGGGACCTGGGCGAGGACTCCAGCCCGTTCCGCGACACCAGCTATCGTCCGGGACTGTACTACCAATGGGCCGGCAGCGAACAGTTGCCGTTCCCGTCGGAGTGGCGCGTCGGCGTCGAGCACGAGTCCAACGGCCGCAGCGAGGAGGATTCCCGTTCTATCGACATGGCCTATCTGACGCCGATCTGGCATTGGGATATGCCGAACAGCAGAAGACTGACTTTCGCACCCAGAATCGTGCATTACATGGACAAGGAGGAGAATCGGGACATTACGCGCTACCGTGGCTATGTGGACTGGAATCTGCGCTATGGGCGTGAGGATGGCCTGATACTGCAGGGGCTATACCGTCAGGG
>DATCJT010000008.1:0-3655 GCA_036562645.1 Methylophilaceae bacterium
GACGCCCGGTCGCCAGTTGGTTTTCGCACCTTTGTCGCTGTTGCATCGGCGGTGGCTGGGGACGATGTTGTCGAGAACATCTTCGCCGCCGGCTGATAGCGGTATGAGGTGGTCGATCACAAACGCGTCGGGGTCTGTGTAGTGGGCGTCGTAGTCGATGGGTTCGCCGCAGTGCCAGCATGGTGGCCGTTTGCCGAATCGGCTTGGTGGTAGTCCATCGGCGATGATGCGGCGGTGTTTGTCGCGGCGGGTAGTGTTGCGGCCGGTTTTGCGTGCTGGCATCTGGTTCACCAGCCGATGTGTACGGTTGTGGCGTTCCACTGTGGTGTCCCGCAGGACCATGCGTGTCGCGGTTTGGTGCGTGGCTGCCGGTCTCGGTGTTGCACGAGTGTGGGCTGGTCTGTGTGGTCGACGATGGACGGCCACGTGTAGGAGACGCGGCGGCGCGTCCGCATGGCCCAGTGTGTGATCGCCTCATCGATTGGGTCTGCGCTCAGCCGCGGCAACATGTGCGCCACGTCCACTGCTTTGATCGCCGCCGCTACGGCGTGGTAGAGGTGCGGGCTGGTGATCCATGCTGCGCCTACGCGGGTGGCATTGTGGATGGCGCGCCGGATGGCTGGCTGGTGTTGCGGCGGCCTCGACGTGCCCAGGTAGAAAGAAACGATTGGTGTTGGCGCCCAGTGAAATGCATGGGCGAGTTGGCGCGTGAAGTCTGGTATTGGCTTGGCGTCGTCTTCGAGGACGACGAGCCATTGCTGGTCGCTGCGGGCGAGGTCGAGGAGTGCTCGCCAGACTCGGCGGTGGTTGGCGTCGCAGCCGAGCGCGCCGTCGTCGATGGATAGGACTGCGGCGCTGACGGTTCTTGCTAAGTTGCGAGCTTGTGTTTGGCGTGCTGTGTGGGCGACGACGCCGATTAGGGGTGGAGTGTCCACCGTTTCGTCTGTTCCCTGATTTGACGCCGCGCCTTGATCCGTTCGGCGTCTGTCCATGTGCGTGTGAGGTTGTTGTCGTGGTCGCCGCGCCGGTAGACGGGGACGGTAGTGGGGACGATGCGCGCGCCTAGGTGTGCTAGCCCGATCCAGAAAACGGTGTCGACCCAGGGGTTTTTGGTTTGCCAGGGTCGGCGCCGCCAGAATCGTAGCCGGAACGCGCCGCAGGATAGAACGCTGTGGCGCGCTTGTAGAACGGCGTCGCGTGACGCGTGCGGGAAGAGCGTGATGTTGTTGCCGCGGATCTCCCCTGGTGCGATCACATCGGCCTGGTCGGCGATCGATGCGTACACCTCAATGCAATTGGGCAGGAGCGTGTCGTCGGCATCGAGATGCATGCCCCACTCGGTTGTGGCGTTGTGGAATGGCGCGTTCCGGGCCGCGCCAACGCCCGTGAATGGGATGGTCGACACTGTTACGGGGATATCGGCGGCTTCAATGATTTCGCGGGCTTGTTCGAGGTATTCGGGGTTGTCAACACCTGCGTCGGCGATGCTGACTGCCGCTGGTTTAACGGTTTGCTCCGCAATGGATTCGGCCCACGCTGGCAGGAATTGGTCGTAGACACCCCAGACGCTGGTGCCGATGGTGATATCCATCAGATCTGCAGCTCCGGGTCGATGACCCATAGTGGGCGTTTGAAGCGTTTGTCGTAGCCGCGGGTCCAGGTGAGGATGCGCGCCCCAGTTTCCTCGACGGTTTTGTGGATGTCTGCGGATGCGTGGTGCATGCGAGCTTTGGGTAAATGCTCGTCTGGGTGTGCTGTTTCCACGAAAACAATGCGCCCAGCGTCTCTCAGCGCTTTGAAGACTGCGCGCCATTGCGGCACGTGGTGCAGGACGCTGAGGCACAGCACGACATCGAATTTGCCGAGTTTGCGGATCCCGCCGGCTGTCAGCCGCTCGTTGATGACCTGCACACCGTCTGTGGGTTCGAGCCTGGGGTGGTCGTCGACGGCGGTGCATGCGGCGCCGAATTCTGCTGCGAGTCGGCGGCTGAAGTATCCGATGTGGGCACCGAAGTCTAGGACGGTGAATTCGGTTTGGCCGGCGAGGTAGTTGGCGATCGCCAGGTAGCGGTTCTCGGTGTCACGCACTCCCTGCGACACTTGCTTGCCGTTGATCCACAGTGGTTGGTAGCTCACGAATGTTCCAGAGTGTTTTGACTGATTTGCGGTGTTCGGCGCCGATCCACATCCGGTAGCGTTTCAGCGGCACATGAATGTCGGGCACTGGGATGCCGGATACTTCGGGGCCGTGGAGGTCGTAGCTGGGGTGTCCTGGGGCGTGGATTGCGGTTTCCCAGTCGATGAGTAGTGGCCCGTCTGGTCCTTGCACGATGTTCTCGATGTGGACATCGCGGTGGTGGATGCCGTCGGTTTCGAGCCGCCGAAGCAGCTCAACTAGTTGTTTGATGGGCCGGTAGTTGGGTAGCTCGGTGCATGGTGTGTGGTATCTGGTGACCAGGACGCCGCCTGCTGTGTCGAGGTCGAGCACTTCTGGATGGCCGTAGTCGAGCGTTAGATACCAGTAGCTTTCGCGCGCGCACGCTACCTCGTCTGTGTAGTGTTTGGTGACGGTTCCGCGCTCGGGGTCGATGTCGAGGATGGAGCGGCGTTTCTCGAGTTTCACGGCTGGTCGCAGGTTTCGCACAGCCCGTAACGCAGCCGTTTACCGCACCACTCGCAACGGTTGTCGTTGTACTCGACGTGTTCGTTGTGTTCGTTCACTGTTCGGTTTCGCGTGGCTTGAGTTTTGTGGTGCGCACCATGACTGTTGACTGCGGTACGCTCATGCGTTCGGTGATGACCCCGTAGTCGGCTAGTGGGTCGATGAGGATTGAGCAACGCGCCCATCCGTGGTCGATGCGCTCAACGACACCCATGTGGGTGATGCCGTCGAATTCTACCCACACAGGTTGCCCGACCATGAAACTATCCTCTGTCGTTTGTTGCGAGTTTCCAGCCGCCACTGTGTGTTGTGACCTCGATGGTGCAGTCCCGGTTTGTCATTGCAGCGTCGGCGACACAGAGCAGCAGGACTCGCATCCACAGCGCGGGCCTGGCGTTGTCGCGTAGCTGCTGTTCCAGTATTTCTGGCGGGTTTGCGCTCCAGTAGCCGGCGTCACCGTCGACCACTGTCTGCCCGTCTATAACTACCTTGATGTGCGCCAACTCAGCACTCGCAAGTGTTGTTGATGTGTTGTTTCAGCCGCGCACCGTTCATGACAATGCGCGCCCGCCCAGGGTCCACGCTCAGCAGCGGTGTTTCGTGGTTGCAGCGACAGAAGATCTTCACCGTTGGCGCAACCGGATCAGCTTCTGATGGTGTGGCCGCGGATTCACGCAACCGCGCCAGCTCGCCGCGGTCGACTAGCTCGATGCCGTGCTGGTCAAGCAAATGGGTGATCGCCTCGGCGATGAGTTTCGGAGTGTCCTGGGCAGGCAGTCCAGCTTCGCGCGCGAAATAGCGTGCCTGCTCCTCGGGGATCACTGACATGCCCAGAACCGGGAGCGGCAGCGCCCTGGCCGGCTGGTTTGCGTCGGGGTCGCCGGGATGCACCAGGCCATTTGGCAGGTGTTGGGCGATGAGCTGGTTCGCGCGTTCGCGTGGGCTGGTCATCGTTTGAGAGTTCGTGGGAGCCGCCCAGCGGTGTGGGCGGCT
>DATCJT010000009.1:0-3335 GCA_036562645.1 Methylophilaceae bacterium
TGGGTGATGTATTTTCCAGCCGAGTCCTTGAATTTACTTCTGTCTGGAATAAAGTCCGTCATTAACAATCCTCACGTATTCTTGACACATCTGCAACTGCTCTACCACTCTGTCTGCTCGTCGCGCTTCTCGCAGCAGAAATTCAACATCCTGCTGAAGAAGTCCGGCTCCTGCTCCTCCATCATCTCCGGACTGGGCGCTGGGAGCCTGTGGACACACGAACCTGTCGCGCACGACGTACTTAACAGTGGGATCAGTAGGACGCTTGCGCAGGTCAGAAATGATTTCTTCAAGTTCTTTCTCACGCAGCCTCCTCTTCAGAACAATGTTGTATGTTGTGTCGTAAACAGCTTTTTGCCATTCAGCGTCTTTCTTAGCCAGCTTCTCATTGTATTCAGAAGTGATGGAGCTAATTTTGTTCTTAAGAACACTTATGTAAGCTCCCTGCACCCCTACAATGAGCAGCAACCCTACAATTGCATACAAGAGAATATTTTTCATGGGCCCCAAGACATAGGCGCGCGCTGCTACTGCGGGACAGGATGTACTGCAACCACGAATCCCGGAATTACATCGCGCAGACCCATCGTAATGTAATGGCCGTTCCAGCGGACACCACTGGGGCACCAGCGGCTGACAAGTCACGCGCAACCACGGTGAACGTCGTGGCGTCCTTGGCGGTAACAGTCAGGTGGTACGGGTAATTCGTTTCGAGCTGCGTAAAAACCTGGGACGGCGTGAATCCAAGATTGTGAGTCACGGTGAAGACGCCGCCATCAGCAGCAACGGCGTCCGTCAATCCGCGCGCCGCCTGCGGCCAGCGATACGAGTCAAGCTCACCACCCAGGAAGGCACCATGCAAGCCAGCGCCGGTGAAGTATTTGATCGACCCGGACAGCGAGATCTGGTTGGTTGCGCTGGTGGAAGAGATGGCGGTGAACACGCCGGTCAGCGTGTCGTCCCAGTTGTCGATGTAGCAGTTGGCAATGCCCACGATGTTGTCGGTGCCTTGGACGTACATCGCCTCGGCGTTGGTGCGCGCCACGCGCAGGTTCGACAGCATCAGGTTGTTGGAGTTGCCGTTGATGAAAATGCCGCGGCTGTTCGGCAGCGACGTGTTGGGACCGGGCTGGCACTGAATGTTGGTCATGGACGCGGTGATCCCGTTGCCGTCAACCAAGACGCCGGTGGTGCAGGCATCCAGGTCGGCATTCGCCACCAACATCTTGTTGGTCGCGCCGTCCGCCGAGGTCGCCAGATAGAGTCCGCGCCACACGCCTAAGACGAAGAGATTGGTGATCTGGCAGTTGTCGTTGCGATAGGACATCACCCCGTAGGTGTAGGCCTGGGTGTAGGCGGCGACGTTGGCGTTGAACACGCTCCAGAACGGGTACTGGTGGTAGTCGTTGATGCGCACCACGTCGGCCGCAAATTGCACGCGAATCCCGAAGTCGAAGAACTCCCCCCAAATATGCTCGATCCGCGTGCGGCCAGTCGCCGAACCCAGCGCACCGATGTCGATGCCCGATGAAACGCCGAAGAAGAACAGGTGGTCCAGGATGCAGGCACCGCTGCCCTGGATGCGGATGCAGGTGCCGTAGGTGGTCGGCGTCCAGCCAGGACCGATGGCCGGCTTGGGTTGATCGAAGCCCAGGCCGGTGAGGCGAATGTTGTTGGCACCGGTGGTGATGTTGAAGGCGTGGATGCCCGTCGCGCCGAGCAAGATCCAGGAGCCATTTCCGCGCGTGTGAGGGACGGTGCTGCCGTGCGGGCCAAGGAACTCTTCCAGCACGCTGTCGCCGGCGATAGTGATGCCGCCGCGGTTGATGGTAACAGCCGAATCGAAACGGTACACGCCATGCGGCACGCGGATGGTGCCGCCGCCGCGCGAGCTGACGTAATTGACCGCGGCCTGGAATGCGGGGGAGTCGTTGGTTGCGCCATCGCCCACCGCACCGAAGTCCTTCACGCTGACGTCGATCTCGCGCAGCTTGTCCTGCGCGTTGCGCTGCACAGCTCCAGAGCCAGCCTGCTGGAAACCAACGAGCGCCGCCCCACCTCCGCTGCCCAGCGCGTCGAGACGATCCTTTACAGTCTCAGCCGCGTTGTACTGCACCAGCGCAGCGCCCCCGGTTGGGTCGGCGAGATCGGAGCGAAGCATCAGGTCGCCCGGACCACTCAGGTCGGTGTTGCGCAGGGCCGTGCCGGCGGCGTTCCAGCCAATGAGGCGGGAAGGCTCAGGGGCCGGCAGAGACATGTTGGTGTAGCCGGAAGGGAGCTTGAGGGTGCGAGAAAGCTCGTCCTCAACATGATTGACAAAATCGTCAAACCTAGGCTGCCACACCACTTCAGCAGCCTCGTAGGCAATATCTTCCACTTGCCCCTTGTTAACGGCGTCCTTGTCATGGACAGCATCGGCCACATTCAAAATCCTGTGGCTGTCCATGTCTAGGTCGGCTTCCATGCTGTTGGGCGTGGAGCCGTCCCTATACAGCACCTTCTCAAACTCGTCCTCAATTTTCTGAAAATTGTCATTGAGGGCCTGACGAGCAGACGCAGGATTGGACAATGTGCCAATGTCGTTAAATGTTGCCTTAGCCAAGCTCATTCCTCCTCAGGCTCTTCAGGCTCCTCCTCCTCATGTGGAGGGATTGTCAGAAGCCCATATTCCACCATTGTCAAAGGCCAGCCATTGTCAGCGGCCCATTTAGCTTTCATTTCCAGCAACGTGCCCGTGTATTCAGCAGACAGGAACAAATGCAACAGATTGAGCGTTGCCATGGCCTGCACAGCAGGGGAGCTGCGAACGTCCTCAGGCAGGGCAGCCAGAAACACACGTCGCTGTTGGTCCAGCAGTGTAGCCATCAATTTCTACCCCCTCGTTTTTTCGCCGACAAGGGCTGGAGATGGCCTCCCTCCCTGTCAGACTCCTTGCGGCTCTGAATGACACGATTGCTCTTGGCGTTGCTCCCTCCCTTGGACAGGGGCACCTTGTGATGGACGACAGTGCCATCGCCCTTCTTGGCCTTCCCCTCCCGGATGGCCTCTCGGCGGGCATTGTTCCTGATTGCCCGCATCTTGCGTCTCTCAGGACTCTCAGCCAGACGCTCCTTGGTGTAGTCGCGCTTGCGCTTAGCAGCCACACAGCCTCCAATAGAAATTGTTGAATGATCAGGAAACCTACGATAGAGAGAATAGAGAGAACAGCCCACACCCCGTGTGGGGCTGTCTTGATTCAGGCGACTTGTTAGGAGCCTGAAGAACAATGTTCTTAAGAACATAGATAGATAGATAGATTTATATAAATATAAATATATATAAATATATATCTATAT
>DATCJT010000011.1:0-12794 GCA_036562645.1 Methylophilaceae bacterium
AAAACAGCGAGGTCTGTAGTCGGCCAGAAATACGTGGCTACTTCAGACCATCCCTAAGCTACCGAGTTTAGCGAGGCGGGGCTACAACTTGCTAAGGAACCGTTGGAGGCGGCAGCATGAATAAGAAAGTGACGTGGAACCGAAGTACGGCCAGCGCTGCGCCCTGGGTACTGGCATTTGGCTTGATCGGTCTCGGCACTGGCGAAGGGCTGGCGGCATGTATCGATGGAGGAACTGCCAGCGCAACCGCCGGCAGCCTTTGTAGTGCCAGTGGAACAGACTATAGCGGCATATCTGCCACCACGGATGGCGCGCTTGAGCTGACTGCTCCGCACGTAACGGCAACTACCGGCGTCATTCCACTTTACCGCATTCAGGCAACGAGCGGCGGCAGCATAGTGTTCAGCGGCGGACTGACCGCCGATGGGGGCGGAGCGAACGCTCGCGTTCTACTGTCCAACGGCGCAAGCTCCCTTATTCTCGTGAACGGCGATTTGTTTGTGGAACGCGGTTCGGGTACAGGGGCCGGCGTAGAAGCTGCCAACAGCTCCCTCATCCACGTGATCGGCGATGCTGATATCTTCAGCTCCGGCGTCAATGCGCAAGGCATACGCGTTAATACCGGTGCATCAGTGGTGTTTGAGGGAAACACCACGATCCGAACGACGGCGAGCAACGCCTTTGGCGTAATCTCCTATCCGATAGGCAGCCTAGCCGGAACGGCGGGCTCGTCGCTCGCTTTGTTCAACGGCTTGTCGGTATCGACCGAAGGAACAGATGCACACGGCCTTCTCGCGCAGGGGGCCTTGAATAATCGCATCGTTGTGGTCGGTCCTGACATGCTCATCGACACCATAGGTGCGGGTGCCCACGGTCTTTTCGCAAATAATGGCGGCAAGATATTCATCAGTCCGGACGCATCGGCGGCAAGTGGATCGGCAGACGGCAATTCGTCCGTTACCCTGATGCGGGGCAATGTGACGACGAGTGGCACCGGCGCGAACGGCGTGCAGAGTTCGACTGATGCCGGCAGCAATACGGTTTATGTGGGAACGGAGGCCAGTATTGAAGCGTCGGGACTGGACGCATCCGGCCTGAGGGTCGTCACCTCGGACGGTGCCGGCAGCAATCTGGTCGAAGTCTTTGGCCAGGTGCAAGGCGGCTCGGGCGTAGGTTCGGGCATCTTCACCACCGCGTCGGCAGGTCAGCTCAGCACCGTCCGCATTGGCAACGGCGCCCGCGTGCAGGCCCTGTCGGGTCAAGCGATTACCGATGATGGTGGCGATTCCGACTTCCTCGTTTCAGGTTCTGCGCAGGTGCTTGGCGCGATCAATCTCGGTGATGGCAGCGACACTCTGACGTTTGATGGTGCTGCGGTGGACCAAATCACCCTGTTTGACGGCGGTGATGATGTGAGCGCGGCCGACGGCATGGTCGACACGCTGACCTTCTCCGGCGTCGTCGCCACGCTGGCTGGCGCCAACATTGTTAACTGGGAGAACATCAGCATCGACAGCGGCACCATCACGATCTCCGACGGGATGCTGGTGACGGGGCAGGAAGATGGCATCGGGCTGACGCTCGCCTCAGGCGGGACCCTGGACGCCGGCGCCGCCATGACGCTCACGGGGAACGTGACGCTGGAAGATGGAGGAACCTTCGAGGCGTCCGGCGGAGGAGCCGGCGTCTACACCATTACCGGCAACGTGACCAATGCGGGTCTTATCAGTTCAGTCGATGGGGTCTCGGGCGATCAGGTGCACGTGACCGGGCTCTACACCGGTACGGGTGGCGTGGTCGCGCTGGACACGACGCTCGGCGACGACAGTTCCGCGACCGACGTCCTCTATCTAGACGGGGCAAGTGCCGGCAGCTCCTATCTGCGCATCTCCAATGCCGGCGGCACAGGCGCACAGACAGTTGAAGGCATCAAGATTATTGAAGTCGGTGGCGCCTCAGATGGTACATTCTCGCTTGTTGGCGACTATGTCCATGAAGGCGAACAGGCCGTCGTTGGCGGTGCCTATGCCTACAAGCTCTATCAGGGAGGGAAGTCGACGCCGACCGATGGCAACTGGTATCTGCGCTCGGAGCTCATTACAGCTGAACCTGAACCTGAGCCTCTCTATCAGGCGGGTGTGCCTGTCTACGAAAGCTATCCGCAGATTCTGCTGGGATTGAACGGGCTGCCCACCTTGCAGCAGCGCATTGGCAACCGCATCTGGACCAATGGTGGCGGCGGCTCCACCGATAACGCAGGAGCAGGATCGGAGGTACTCCTGGAGCACAATGGTGTCTGGGCTCGAATTGAGGGCGTACACAATGCCATAAAGCCAAACCTCTCTACGACGAACGCAGAGTACGACTATAATACTTTCCGGCTGCAAGCTGGGGTTGATGGCCTTCTGGCGGAGAATGAAGCCGGAGCGCTCATGGGCGGGATTGCCCTCCACTATACCCATGGTTCTGCCCGTATCCGCTCAGTTTACGATGCCGACAGCGGAGAAGGCAGGATCGGAACTGACGGATTCGGCCTAACTGGAACGCTGACCTGGCTAGGCGAAAGCGGATTCTATCTGGATGGTCAGGGTCAGGTGACCTGGTACGACAGCAATCTGAGTATTGGCGGGGGTAGCCAATCACTCGTTCGAGGCAATGACGGTTTTGGTTATGCGCTCTCCATCGAAGCAGGTCAGCGTATTGCCATCGATCCAGCCTGGTCTGTGACGCCACAGGCGCAGCTCGTCTACTCAAGCATAGACTTCGACGATTTTACGGATGCCTTCGGCGCTCCGGTCGGTCTGGAACGCGGCGACAGCTTGCAGGGCCGTCTCGGCATTGCCCTGGAATATGGCAATAGCTGGCAGAATGCCAAAGGCATGCAGGACCGAGCCCACATTTACGGCATAGCCAATCTCTACCATGAATTTCTGGACGGCACCCGTGTCGATGTCGCGGGGACAAACTTTTCCAGCGAAAACGACCGCTGGTGGGGTGGTCTTGGCATTGGCGGCTCTTACAACTGGGACGACGACAAATATTCGATCTACGGCGAGGGTGTGGTCAAAACCAGCCTGAACGACTTCGGTGACAGTTATTCCCTAAAAGGCACCCTCGGGCTCAGGATACGGTGGTGAACAGGCGGTATCCCGATGCAGCTCACCATCCCGTTCCCGGTCGATCAGTCCTCGCGCTTCCGCCTGGAATAGCCGGCGACCCGAAATTACTTCCGCCGGAATACCGCGAGCAGTATGCCGCCGACCTCAAGAAGGTGCTGCCCCGCATTCCCTATGCGCCGGACTTCAAGGCATTCAGCCAGGCGGGGCGCAAGCTCGCCGACCTGCATCTGAACTACGAAACGGTGGAACCGTGGCCGGTGCAGGAGGATGCCAAGCCCAAGGGCGATCTGAATGATCTGGCTTACTACCGCGTCGAGAAGATGCGCTTTGCCTCGCTGGGCGGCAGAAACAAGGACAAGAGCGTCATCGTCTTCAACAGCCGCATTACCCTGCGCGGCATCCCGCTGCAAGCCTACGACTATGTGGTCAACGGCAAGAGCGCCATCGAGTGGGTCATGGAACGCTATCAGGTCTCCACCGACAAGGACAGCGGTATCAAAAATGATCCCAATGACTGGTGCCGCGAGCACAACGACCCGGCCTACATCCTCAATCTCGTCAAGCGTGTTATTCGGGTGAGCATGGAGACCAATCAGATTGTTTGCGCACTTCCTCCGATGGCGTGAGGGACGATGCCCGTCAACATCCTGAACCTCCCGCAGTACCGCGTGCTGCGCGTGGAGGAAACCGACCACGATTACCACGTCACCGCCGAGCCGGTGGACGTGTCATCAAGCTGTCCGCACTGTCAGTCCGACCGCCTGACCTCGTGGGGCACCCGTCAGCAGGTGTTCAAGGACTTGCCCATGCACGGCAAGCGCGTGGGCATCTACATCGACACCAAGCGGCTGCGCTGCCAAGCCTGCGGCAAGACCTTCTCGCAGGCGCTGCCAGTGCTGGCCGAGAACCGGATGATGACCGACCGGCTGGTGAAGTGGATCGGGCAGCAAGCATTGAAACGCACCTTCACCTCGCTGGCCGACGAAACCGGCGTGGTCGAAGGGACGATCCGCAACATCTTCCGCGACTACATCAACGAGCTTGAGCAGACCATCCGCTTCGAGACGCCGAAGTGGATGGGCATCGACGAAATCCGCATCATCAACAAGCCGCGCTGCGTAGTCTCGAACATCCAGAACAACACCATCGTTGAACTACTGCCGAACCGCAACAAGGACACCGTGGTGCGATTCCTGCACCACTTGGAAGGCAAAGAGTGCATCCAGTACGTCGCAATGGATATGTGGACGCCGTACCGCGATGCTGTTCGGGCGGTCATTCCGCAGGCCGATATCGTGGTGGACAAATTCCACGTTGTTCGCATGGCGAACGATGCGCTGGAACGGGTCAGAAAGAGCTTGCGCGAGTCCTTGACACCAAAACAACGTCGCGGGTTGATGCACGACCGCTTTGTATTGCTCAAGCGCGAGCGCGACCTGAACGACCAGGAGCGGCTGCTCATGGACGGCTGGACAAAGAACTATCCAGCTTTGGGCGAAGCCTACCGGCTCAAAGAGGACTTCTACGGCATCTACGAGGCCGGGACGCCAGAGGAAGCCATGCGGCGCTACGAGGCGTGGTACAGGGCAATATCGACCGAGATCAGGCCGTACTTCCACGACCTGATCCGTGCCTTCAATAACTGGCAGCCGTTCATCCTCAACTACTTCGAGCACCCCGTCACCACCGCCTACACGGAGAGCCTGAACAGCCTGATCCGGGTCATGAACCGTTTGGGTCGTGGATACTCGTTCGAGGCGCTACGAGCCAAGATTCTGTTCACCGAGGGTATCCATAGCCGCAAGCAGGCAAGGCCCAAGTTTGAGAGAAAGCGTGCGCCGGAGCCTGTTGAGATGAGCAGAGCATTGCCGGATGACGCGATGGGCTATGGGCTGCCCGTGCTGGAAAAAATGCGGGCAATGAAGCCTCCCAAAGAGGCCGACCAACACAAAGCACCGCCGCCGCCCAAGAACTACGGTGCGGACATTTCAACACTCATCCGCATGATCGAGGCGGGGGAGCTTTGATCCCGTTTCAACCCACTTTTACGAATAGCCTTTATTTTTACCCCTCCTAAGGGGAGGGTCGCACGTTCGATTCGTGCCGGGGGCGCCAAATAAGGCTTAGCCTGTCATCCCGAACGAGGATACGAAGACCTCGAACGCTTCCGGGGCCAGTGGTCGGCTCACGTAGTAGCCCTGAATCTGATTGCAGCCTTTCTGCTGCAGGATTTCCAGCTGTTCCCTGCTTTCCACACCTTCCGCAATGGTGGTGTAGCCCAAGCTGCCGGAGATGTGGATGATGGCATCGACGATGGTCTGGTCGTCCTCATCCTGACTGAGATCGCGCACGAAGGATTGGTCGATCTTTAGCTTGTCGATGCGGAAGCGCTTCAGATAGCTCAGCGACGAGTAGCCCGTGCCGAAGTCGTCGATGGAGAGCGTGAAACCCTTTGCATGCAGCTGTTCGATGACGCGAGCTGCATTCTCAGAATCGCGCATCGCTACGGCCTCGGTCAGCTCCAGTTCCAGCACGCCCGGTTCGACGCCGGCTTCCTCGACCATTTGCATGATGACTTCGGCAAGATCCGGCTGCTCGAATTGCATCGCGGAGAGGTTGACAGCCACGGTGATGCCGGCAAGGCCGCTATCCTGCCAGGATTTGATCTGTTGCAGCGCGGTGCGGATGCTCCATGTGCCGATGTCGAGGATGAGGCCGTAGCTTTCGGCGATGGGAATGAATTCACTGGGGGGGATATCCCCGAATTCCGGGTGAGCCCAGCGTATCAGCGCCTCGGCACCGATGATGCGGTTCTGCCGCAGGTCGAGCTGCGGCTGATAGACGAGGCGCAGTTCGTTTCTGCTGACGGCGTGCTTGAGGGCAGAGCCCAGCGCTAGGATGCGTGCCGAGTCCCGCTGTAGATCGGACGTAAAGAAGCGGTAACCGTTACGGCCTTCGCGCTTCATGCGGTACATGGCGTTCTCGCTGTGTTTCAGCAGGTCTGAGATGGATTCTCCGTCGGTCGGGTAGAGGGCGATGCCGATGGACAGCGTGAAGTTCAGCTCCCGACCATCGATTTGCATGGGTCTGTCGAGCGTGGCCAGCATCTGCAGCGCCAACATGGAGGCACCGTTCTGATCCGTACCCGGTGCTACCAGCACGAAATGGTCGCCGGAAACGCGGGCCATGTAGTCTGATTCGCGCAGGATGGCACTCAGACGAATGGTCACTTCCTGCAGCACCAGGTCGCCGGCATCGTGCCCGAGCGTGTCATTGATCTGCTTGAAGTGATCGACGTTGAACCACATGACTGTCAATGGTTGATTTTGCAGTTTGGCAAATCCGATTGCGCGCCTCAGCATATGTAGCAGCGAGTTGCGGTTGGGCAGGCCGGTCAGGGAATCGAACAGCATGAGCTGGTTGATGCGCTGTTCGATCTGCTTCTGTGCGGTGATGTTTTCCTTGTGTGACAGATAGTGCGTGACTTGGCCTGCCTCATCGCGCACAGGATAGATCACTGAGCGGTCGATGTATTCCTTCCCCTGTTTCGAGCGGTTGATCAGCTCTCCACGCCATGCTTTACCCTGTGTCAGGTTGTTCCACATTTCCACATAGGTTCCCTTCGGCGTTTTGCCGGATTTCAGCAGGCGCGGGTTCTTGCCCAGCACTTCCTGCAGTGTGTAGCCGCTGCTGGCGGTGAATGCCGGGTTGACGTATTCGATTTCGGCATTGAGGTTGGTGATGACGACGGCGTTCGGGCTTTGTTCGACGGCCATGGTCAGCAGGCGTAGGCGCTCGTCGGTACGGCGCTTGTTGGCAATGCGCCAGATAGCTTCGGCAATGATCTGCAGGCGGGCTACGTCCTGTTCGGTATAATCCGTTTCCTTGTTGCCGACACCGATGATGAGGCGTACCAGACCATCCACGATGACAGGTAGGCTGAGCATGCGGATGACCTGGCTGTGACCGTCCGGGCAGCCGTGCTTGCCAAGTGCACTGGCGTAATCATTGAGTATGACCGGCTTGCGCAGACGCACGGCATCAGCCCAGATGCCGGCCTTGCTGATGGGGTAGTGTGTCTCCGGCATGGCCAGGTGATTACTGTCCAGCGTGCGCTGCGACCAGGCTGCCATCTCGATCGTTTCCTGGTCCTCACTGATGAAATGCATGAAGGAGATGCGGCTGTCCGTGATGCTTTCGGCCGTTTCCACGCCGTACTGCAGAAAGGATTTTTCGTCGCGAGTTTCGGCTGCGTTCTGCAGGCTGAGCAGGGCGGCATGCACGTCTGCCTCACGCTTCAGGGTGGTTTCATTGACCACATTCGCGGTGATGTCGCGTGCGAGAATCAGCAGGTCCGGAGCCTCCTTCGTCTCGCCGTTGGGCATGCGTGCCACGGATAGTTCAAGCCAGTGGCGGTTGCCATCAGATCCCTCCAACTCAAGACGATATCCGCGTGCTATGCCCGTGGCTGCCGCTTCCCGCAGGGCACGGCTCACGATGGCGGCGTTCTTGGGTGACATGACTGCACTGATGTTGCGACCGATAAGGTCCCCGGTGGAAAAAGTCAGCTGATTCCCGGCATCGGCATGTACGTCGAGAAACTCTCCGTCTAGCTTCATCCGGAACAACAGGTCTGGCAGCGTATCGATGGTGGCCTGCAACTGCTGCTTCGTGGCCTCAAGCTGCAGGAAAGGGAACTGCACGGTCTCCACGAACAGGGCGCGGTAGAGGAAGATGTAGGCAACGATCTTGTAGAGATGTCCGAACAGGTTGTAGTAATCCGAGACATCCGCATAGCGCGTCAGGAAGAATTCACTCATGGCGAAGATGACACTTGCCGCAAACAGGCCGCTGGAATTGAAGCTGCGCGGCATGGTCATCTGCCTCAGATGGATGGCAGCCATCAGCAGATAAAGTGCAATCAGCCCGTATTCATAGCCAACCTTGAACGAAGTCAAACCGCTGTCGGCGCTGAAGGTTGCGGGTAGCATGTCCTGATGGAACAGCAGCACGGCATGCAGGATGGCGGTGATCAGCAGGACAGTGGTGAGAATGACATAGCGGTTGATGCGGGATGGATGGTGCCACGGACGGAATATGATGATCAGCAGGCTGACGATCGCGAAAGTCCTTGCAGCCAACCAGAAATTGATGGCTTTTTCCGGATCGCTGGCGGTGATGTAATCCGGCATGCCATGGAACGACATGGCGTGCGAAAAATCGAGGATGGCAACGCCGAGAAAGATGCAGGACAGAATCAGGATGTTGTCGGAATGGCGCTGGTGGCTGGTGTTCCAGCCGATGGCGAAAATCATCGTGGCAACACAGATGGCGATCACTTCCATCAGTGTGTGCAGGGCGAGGTAGCCGGAGATGTTGGTGATGCCCGGGAGTGGTGGGATGAGACAGATCAGCAGCAAGAGGCCGGCAAGCAGGCTGACGATCTTGAATGCTGTTGCGGCCTCTGCACGGTGGCTAGGATGAATGTACATGCAGGCATCCAGACCAGGGAAGTCCGGCGAGTCGAATGTTGTTGAGGATTTGAAGTTTCAATGCGCGGATATGGATGAGAAGTAGCCGGCTGTGATTCGATCTCACCGCCGGCTGGTCCACTCAATTCCTGCAGGCGACTTCCATGCTGCGGTTCTGCGTGACCAGGTTTTCCTGTTGGTTTCTGGTGTCGTAGCCACCTGGACATAGCTTGTGCGCTTCATCATGGCAAACCTGCCAGTCGGAGAAGCCTATGCATGCGACCCTAGTCCATTGACGGCTGTCGGTAGTCTTGTTGTCCAGCACGCTACAGGCACAAGTCAGGGCAAGTAGGGTCAGAATAACGGTGATTCTCATGTCGTATATGAATTCCACGAGTTAATGAACATCTGATTATACCCTGTTCTCAGGTGGCGGCAGAAACATGATGGTGCCCGCCATCGTTCCAATGATCACTTGTGGTGAGACGGGCAGGGATGCAGGCACGATTTTGGTGCAGCACGGTGCCGGGATCCCGCGGACTAAGGTGTTCCTGCTTGCAATGACGGTGATTGCAGCAGTCCTTTATGACAGGCTGGAGACTGGCATTTTTTATGCTTGAGACCGTAGTGCGGTTGTTCCGCATGATGTTCCAAGAATAACTTTCATAAAGAAAGCCTCTATGAAAACCCTGATTTCGATTGTTTTTGCCTGTCTAGTTCTGACATTCCCCTTGTCCACCTATGCTGAGGAAGCGGTTGGCCCGGATGGGATCAACACACTCTGGATCGTCATCGCCGGCGCCATGGTGTTTCTGATGCAGCCGGCTTCGCGCTGCTCGAATCTGGCATGGCGCGGGCCAAGAACGCCGTCAACGTCATGATGAAGAACTACATGGACCTTTGTGTCGGCACGCTGCTGTTCTGGCTGGTTGGCTACGGTCTCATGTTCGGTACCAACCCCAGCGGCTGGCTGGGTATGGACGGATTCGCAATGTCCGGAGGCAGTGGCATGGATTACACCGTGCTGTTCTTCCAGATGATGTTCGCCGCCACGGCAGCGACCATAGTCAGCGGTGCGATGGCGGAACGGACCAACTATTTCGGTTATCTGCTCGGCGTGATTGGAATCACGGCATTCATTTATCCTGTATTCGGCAGCTGGGCCTGGAACGAGGGCGGCTGGCTCAAGCAGATGGGATTCATCGATTTCGCTGGCTCAACTGTGGTGCATTCAGTCGGTGCCTGGTGTGCACTGGCGGGCATCATGCTGCTGGGGCCGCGCCTTGGCAGGTTCGGAGCCAACGGCAAGCCGCATGCCATCCCCGGCCACAATCTAGGCTATGTCACGCTTGGCGGCTTTCTGCTCTGGTTCGGCTGGTTCGGCTTCAACGGCGGCAGTACGCTACTGGTCGGCACCGATATCGGTCCCATCGTACTCAATACGCACGTTGCTGGTGCTGCCGGTGCGGTCGGCGCACTGTTCACCAGCATCGTGACACGTCAGCCTGTGCTGCTGAGCAACGCCGTCAACGGCAGCATTGCCGGGCTAGTGGCGATCACCGCCGGCTGTGCCACCATGGATATCCCGTATGCCGTGCTGACCGGCTTTATCGGCGGTATCGTCTGCATCATCGGTTTCTCCGTGCTGGAAAGACTGCGTTTCGACGATGTGGTGGGCGCGGTTTCCGTGCATGGCTTTGCCGGTGCCTGGGGGACGCTGGCAGCTGGACTTTTCATGCGGGGCGACATGTTTAATCCAGACATCGTGCTGGTGCAGATGTTGGGTGTCTGTGTGGCTTTCATCTGGGTATTTGCCGCGGCTTTCCTCATGTATAGTGTCGTCTCACGCACGGTCGGTCTGCGTGTCAGTCCACAGCACGAACAGCGCGGGCTGGACATCACCGAGCACGGCGAGGTCGGTTATCCCGAGTTCAACCGCGATGCCGCCTATCTGAGCGAGTATGTCAAGGATCTGCAACCGATTCGATAGAAGGCTGTAAAAATGACGCTGGAACTGCGCCGTCGTGCAATCTATACTGGGCTCCGTCCGTTCCTGACGGACGATGAGCTGCGCCATGCACTGGTACTCTGGGAGCGTGAGTTTTCAAATAAACCCAAGTTCGCACTGAACGTGTTCATCGCCCGTTGCTGTGATACAGAGGATTTGAAGGAAAAACGGGCGGAGATGCTGCGAGCGGTCATTCATGCCATGGACCTACCGGCCGAGCAACTGCTGCCGGAGCCGAGCGAACTGCTGCTGCAGGACGAGGGCATCAAGGCCGAGCCGGGTCATGAACTGGACCACGTCACGACCGTGTTTGTCGCCTTGCTGACAGCCATGCTGAAGAAGCATGACTATTCGACGCAGGGCGGCATCCGCAACTTCCTTGTCGAAAATCTGCAGAAGCTCAGGCTTGAGGCGCGTAACGAGCAGCGGCTACGTGCGTGGCTCTCAGGTCAGAGTTCACAGCTCACGGTCAACCTGGGCATCGAGGTTCTGCAGAAACTGGTGAACCTGACCTATGTCGCCATGTGTCAGTATGTCGGTCCGGTCAAGGCCGACCAGCAACTGGCCCAGGCGCTGAAGGAGGTCGAGGGCGAGGCAAGGGCGCATAAGGTCAATCTGTCGGACTTTCTCTAAGCCCGTCCAGCCGATAATCCAATCCCGGGGCGCTGAGTCTGTAGCGCCTCCCATCCTTGCAGTTTCCGTCACAAGACCGGCATGTCTGCGGTGTAATGCGCATCAGCCGCAGTGCCGGCTTGATGTATAATTGCCCCTTTTAAAATCAGATACATTCAGTCCGGCTGACATACAGCCCCAACTAACGGAATCACGATCACTCATGGAAGCAGAACACATCAATCAGATAAGCCACCGCCTTGAAGACCTTGCCGAACGCAGCCGGGCACTTCGGGGGTATCTTTGACTTCGACCAGAAGCAACAACGTCTGCAGGAAGTGAGCCTGCTGCTGGAAGACCCGAATATATGGAATGACAATGAACGTTCGCAGAAGCTGGGCAAGGAGCGCCGGGAACTGGAATTCGTCGTCCTCAACCTGCTGAAGGTCGAACAGGGCCTGCGCGATTGCCTCGAACTGTTCGACATGGCGCGTGAAGAGGGGGATGATGATACGCTGCTCAGCATCGAGGCCGACAGCATGGAGCTGGAGCGCATCGTCGAGCAGATGGAGTTCCGCCGCATGTTCTCGAACGAGATGGACGGCAGCAACTGCTTCATCGACATCCAGGCCGGCTCGGGCGGTACCGAGGCGCAGGATTGGGCCGCCATGCTACTGCGCATGTATCTGCACTATTGCGAACGCCGCGGCTTCAAGGTCGAAGTGATGGAGGTGACGGACGGCGAAACGGCAGGTATCAAGAATGCCACCATCAAGGTGGAGGGCGATTATGCTTACGGCTATCTGCGCACCGAAAGTGGCGTGCATCGGCTGGTGCGCAAGTCGCCATTCGATTCCGGCAATCGCCGCCATACCTCCTTCGCCAGCGTGACCGTCTATCCGGAGGTGGACGATTCGATCGAGGTCGTCATCAACCCGGCCGACCTGCGCATCGATACTTATCGTGCCTCTGGCGCCGGTGGACAGCACATCAACAAGACCGACTCCGCCGTGCGTATCACGCACATCCCGACGGGTATCGTCGTCGCCTGCCAGAACGACCGTTCCCAGCACCGCAACAAGGATGAGGCGATGACGATATTGAAGGCTCGCCTATATGAGCTGGAACTGCGCAAGCGCAACGAAGAGAAACAGGCGCTCGAGGATGCCAAGACCGATATCGGCTGGGGACACCAGATCCGCAGCTATGTGCTGGATCAGTCACGCATCAAGGATTTGCGTACCAATGTCGAGATTGGCAATACCCAGAGCGTGCTGGACGGCGATCTCGACCCATTCATAACCGAAAGTCTGAAGCAGGGAGTGTAGCGGTGAGCGAGCAAGAGAACCCAATGATCGCCGATGAGAACCATGTGATTGCGGAACGTCGCGAGAAACTGAAAGCGATTCGCGCCTCTGCCAAGGCAAACGGCACTGCAGTATTCCCCAACGATTTCAGGCCGGATTCCCACGCTGCCGACCTGCATGCCGAATACGGCGGCTTGGACAACGAGATGCTTGAGCCGAAGGCGATCGCCGTCCGCATTGCCGGCCGCATGATGCTGAAGCGCGTGATGGGCAAGGC
>DATCJT010000017.1:0-2414 GCA_036562645.1 Methylophilaceae bacterium
GACCTGCGCGCGCCGGAGGAGGCTATCGTTCGCGCCGTGGTGGTCATGAGACAGCCCCTTGAAAAGTCGACGGTCAACCTGATGGCGCCGATCGTCATCAACGGGCGCACGCGCGTGGGCCGGCAGGTGGTGCTCCACGACAGCTCCTATTCGCTGCGCCATCCGCTCACGGCGCCGCTTTCGGTTTCGGGGAACCGGCAGGTGACGTTGGGCGAGCCGGCGGAAGGGAGCGGCCGCTGATGCTCGTGCTGACGCGGAAAGTGGGCGAGTCGATCGTCATCGGGCAGGACATCGAGGTGACCGTGCTGGAGGTGCGGGGCGAGCAGGTGAAGCTGGGCATTCGTGCGCCGCGCACTGTAGCCGTGCACCGCAAGGAGGTGTATCTGGCCATCCAGGCCGAAAACCGCGAAGCGGCCCGGTCGGTGGGAGAACTGGCGCAACTGGCGGAGTGGTGGCAGCGGCGAAGCGAGGCGCAAGGCGGAGAAAACGAGGGGCGAGAAGGAGAATAGCGGCAGAACTCGACCATGATCTGCGATTTTTCGCCGTTATGGGTTCGCCGGAATCTCAAACCGCACAAGGATTCGGTCGATCTCACCAGTAGAAGCGGTGCCGCGGGCGGCCGACGCGGCGCACTGCTGCCTAGCCGCCACAAGGACGTGGCGACAAACCATCTTCACGGAGGAGGAAGGAGTCATGCGCATCAACCACAACATTAGCGCGCTGAACACCTATCGGCAGCTGGCACTGAACAACACGGCGGTATCCAAGTCCCTCGAAAAGCTCTCCTCGGGTCTGCGCATCAACCGCGCCGGCGACGACGCGGCGGGTCTGGCCATCTCCGAGAAGATGCGCGCCCAGATCCGCGGTCTCGAAATGGCGACGAAGAACGCCCAAGACGGCATCTCCCTGATTCAGACGGCTGAGGGTGCGCTGAACGAAGTGCACGCTATCCTGCAGCGCATGCGCGAGCTGGCCGTGCAGGCGGCGAACGACACGAACACGGATGACGATCGTTCGGCGCTGCAAAATGAAATTGATCAATTGATCCAAGAAATTAACCGGATTGCCCAGAATACCGAATTCAATACCAAAACGCTCCTGGATGGTACCGCGACAGGCATTGTGTTCCATATCGGTGCCAACGAAGGGCAAAATATCACATTAGACATTAGCGATATGCAAGCTGCAGCCTTGGGTGTCAGCGGGTTGGACATTTCGACCCAAGCGAATGCGGACACTGCCATCACCACCATCGATGATGCAATTAAGAAGGTCTCTGAAGAACGCGCCAAACTCGGTGCCTATCAAAACCGCCTCGAGCACACCATCAACAACCTCGGCACGGCAGCCGAGAACCTGACGGCGGCGGAATCCCGCATCCGCGACGTCGACATGGCCAAGGAAATGATGGAGTTCACGAAGAACAACATCCTGGTGCAAGCGGCCACAGCCATGCTGGCCCAGGCCAACCAAACGCCGCAGGCCGTGCTGCAGCTCCTGCGCTAAACATCAGCCGGAATCAAGGGTCGGTTGTTCAGACCGGCCCTTTTCATATTTAGTTAGGGTAAAGACAAGCTACGCCGCGTGGCCGCGACTAATGTCAGGGAACCATCCCATCTCTCAAAAGGTTTCGGAATTCTACCGATATGAAAAGTGAAGCCATCGATTGTTGAGGGAGGTGCCCCGCGCATGTCGGCAGTGCAGGGGATTGGGATGGGGCGAGCAGGGGAGACGTCCTCGTTCGTGCCGGTTTCGGGGCATGGGCAACGGAGGGTGCGGGAGGATTCCGCCTTGCCGGTTCGGCCTGCCAACTCCCAACCCGATAAACCGCTCGAAATGTCCTTCGATCAACTCGTTGAGCAGGTGGAACAGGCCAACCGCTTCTTCCTCAACCACCACACCCACTTGGAGTTTTCCATCCACAAAGAAACGAAGGCCATCATCGTCCGCATCATCAACAGCGAGACCCAGGAAGTGATCAAGGAAATTCCGCCGGAAAAAATTCTCGACCTGGTGGCCAAGCTGTGGGAGATGGCGGGGCTCCTGATCGACGAGAGACGTTAACCGAGGAGGTGATTCCGCATGGTGATGCGCATTACCGGTTTCGCCTCGGGCCTCGACATCGACCAGATCATCTCCGATCTCATGAAAGCGGAGCGCATTCCGCTGACGCGCCTGGTGCAGAAACGGCAGCTCGTGCAGTGGCAGCGCGAGGCGTACCTGTCCATCAACAGCCAGCTGCTCAAGTTGCGCAACGCCGCCTTCGACCTGAAGCTCTCCAGCGCGCTCAACCTCAAGCAGATCGACATTACGGGCGACGCAAACGCCGTCAACGCCAGGGCCACGGGCGGTGCCCTTGACGGGGTGATCACCGTCGAGGTGAAACAGGTGGCCACGGCGGCGCGGACGATCAG
>DATCJT010000019.1:0-25903 GCA_036562645.1 Methylophilaceae bacterium
GGCTTGATGTATCCGTAAGGTCTTTCGAAGGGGAAGCTGATGCTCGGATACAAGGTAAAGCGATTGCCGGTTACATTGGTCTCAAGCGCGCTGTTATTGCCGATGGCAAGCCGGAAAGGCTCGTCCTTCTTGCGATCGAAGCTAACCCACTGGGCGTACAGTCTGGTGTTTGCCCAATCCCAGTCCTTGTCTCCGCTCAATGTCAGCTGCGGCAGGCGTTCATATGGGAAAGACAGCTTGTCCAGTGTCTGGTATTTCTGAATCAATCCATTGAATGACCAGATTTCGTCGGCGTAGTTGATGTAAGCCTGTTGTGCGAGGTTGACGCGGCTGGTTACGGTGATTCGTGTATCGAGTTCCGAGAAATATTCATCATCCGAGACCCGCTCGTAGTAGTAGCCACCGGACCAGCCATTGCCGAAGCTGTGAGCGTGCGTCAGGCTCATGTAGTAACGGTTTTCTCCGGTATTGTTGTCGGAGGGCAGGAATTCGACGTTGTTGACGCCGTTGAACATTTCGTTGAGGTAGCGGAACTCACCCTGTAGCTGGATACCGCGCTTGCTCAGCACGCGCACACCCAGTGTCGCATCCATTTCCGGTGCGATATTCCAGTAGTACGGAATCTGGACCTCGAAGCCGCTGCGGCTGGTCGTGCCGATGGTGGGCGATAGGAAGCCGGATTTCCGCTGGTTCAGGTAGGAGAAGTCTATCCAGGGGGTATAGAGCAGCGGAACTCCCATGAACTCGACGCGTGCGTTGTATGCACTCGCTCGCTTCGTGTAAGTGTCGATCTCCATATCACTGGCCTTGATGTACCAGTCATCCTGATCGACCTCGCAGGTGGTGTAGCGCGCAGACTTGAGCACCTTCTTGTGTTCGCCCTCGAAGGACACTTTCTGCGCATCGCCTCTGGCTCTGACGGATTCCCTTCTGGTGATGGCCTGATGTGATGCCGGGTAGTCGATATTGCCCAGCATCGCGTTGGTCAGACGGTTATTTCTCAGTTGTTCGGCCTGAAGTTCGCGTTCCCGCGCGTCGTTGCTTTCCACCATGGAAAGCAACGGTATGTCGATCATTTGCGTTTCCAGCTCGAATGATGGTTCCTGCATCTCGCCCACGGTGTCATAGAGCTGCATGCGCAGTTCCGGCCCACGGACCTTCAGTCCTTCGAATTCGACCCGCGTGTTGCCGACCACATGCAGTTCGTCATTCAGGACATCATACTCGATCCGGTCGCCATAAATGGTCTGATCTTCCTTTTTGATGGAGGCGTTGCCGAAGGCGCGCATTTTACGCTCGAGGTAGAAATCCATCCTGTCCCCCTCGATGACGATGCTGCCCGGCTCGGGTGGGGGAGATGGTTCTGCGTTGTCATCAGGCACATAGGGTAATTGCAGGCGCTTCGCCAGCACGAGCCCGGTTCCACTACCCGTTGATGGGGTGGTGGAGGTGTCGGCGACACCGTCATCAACCGGAATCAGCTCGCTCCGGATTCGGGTTAGCCCGTCATTCTCGAAATCCAGCACGACGCGGCGCTGTTCGATCGTTCTGCCATCATGCCACTTCTGATAGAGGTATTCCCAACTGTCGGACTGATTTTCTTTCCCCGTCAATGGGGTGCCCATGATGGACAGGACCTGGGACTTGGTGATGCCCGGCCTGAGCTGCATCATCATCGTCGAGGTCACCACCCCTTCCTGCCGGATGTTCATCGCGTAAGCCGGTACATTCGCCACAAACGACAGTGCTGCGGCGAGCGCGATTAGATCGGGTTTGAGCATTGTTTTACAGGATGGGGAGCTAGGATTCTTTCGTCGATGATAAAATCGCACAAATCGTGTGTTTAGGCAATGTATAAATCAGCTGCAGGATTCGCTGCATGCCGCGCGCAACTATGTGAAAACCGCAGGAAAGCCGAGTGCCGAGTGGTGCAAGCGATGGATAGGAAAGAAGTTTTGCAGGATTGGCTGCACCAGGTGCTGCCGGGTGAGCGTTTCGATTTGACGGCGGCTTCAGCCGATGCCAGTTTCCGGCGCTATTTCCGGGTACATCTGGCTGAGCGCACGCTGATCGCCATGGATGCGCCACCGCCGCAGGAGGATTGCCGGCCGTTCGTGCATGCGGCCACCGTGCTGATGCAGGCCGGCCTCAATGTGCCTAGGGTGATGGAGCAGGATCTGGAACGAGGCTTTCTGCTGCTCAGCGATCTAGGTGACGAGACCTATCTCAGCGCGTTGAATGAAGACACGGCCGATGCACTTTATCGAGATGCCATGTCGGCGCTGGTCAGGATGCAGGGGGCAAGCCGCCCCGGGACATTCCCGCCCTATGACGAAGCCTTGTTGATGCGCGAGATGCAACTGTTTTCGGACTGGTATGTGGTAAGACATCTCGGCGTCACATTGACCGATACCGAAATGCAGTCCCTACAGCAGACTTTCGAGCTCATCTGCCGCAATGTTCTGGTACAGACCCAGGTATACGTGCACCGCGACTACCATTCGCGCAATCTCATGGTATGCCGGAACCGGGAAGGGAGTAATCCGGGTGTGTTGGATTTCCAGGACGCGGTCCATGGTCCGATTACGTACGACCTTGTCTCTCTGCTCAAGGACGCCTATATCGCGTGGGATGAGGAGCGCGTCATCGATTGGTGCGTGCGATACTGGCAGGCCGCGCGTGCGGCGGGGCTGGCGGTGCCGTCGGATTTCGCCGATTTCTATCGCGATTTCGAGTGGATGGGCGCGCAACGCCACATCAAGGTGCTGGGGATTTTCGCGCGTCTCTGTCATCGCGACGGCAAAGATGGTTATCTGAAGGACATGCCGTTGGTCATGGATTATCTGCGCAGGGCATGTGCCCGGTACAACGGGCTGCATCCCTTGCTGCGGCTGCTGGACAGGCTGGAAAACATCCAGCCGCAAGTGGGATACACGTTTTGAAGGCCATGGTGCTTGCGGCGGGTCGAGGCGAACGCATGCGGCCGCTGACCGATCATACGCCGAAGCCGCTGCTCGAAGTCAGGGGCAAGCCTCTGATCGTCTGGCATCTGGAGCGCCTTGCCGCTGCAGGTTTTCGCGAAATCGTCATCAACCATGCGTACCTTGGCGAGCAGATCGAGTCGGCGCTCGGTGACGGCGACCGTTGGGGGCTGTCGATCACCTATTCGCCGGAAAAGACGGCGCTGGAAACGGCGGGTGGCATCGCGCGGGCATTGCCTCATCTGGGCGATGCACCGTTTCTGGTGGTCAACGGCGACATTTTCACGGATATCGATTTCGCCAGTCTGCGAACCAGACTGGCCGATGGGCGGATGGCACATCTGGTGCTGGTCGATAATCCGCCGCAGCATCCGCACGGGGACTTTGCTCTGGACGGAAATATGGCCAGACTGGAAGGAGAGACCATGCTGACATTTTCCGGTGTGGCGGTTTACGCACCGGACCTGTTCGACGGCGTTTCGCCGGATGAACCGGCAAAACTGGCCCCGTTGCTGAGGCAGGCGATAGCCCGCGGACTGGTGAGCGGCGAGCGTCACGGAGGAATCTGGCATGATGTCGGCACCCCGCAGCGACTGGCTGAACTGAACGGCAATGATTGAGTACGGAGCATAATGGATCCCGCACATTTCCTTGAACGCAGAAACGCCCTCATGCGAGCCATGCAGGCTGGCGTGGCCGTCATCCCGACCGCGCCCGAGGCGGTTCGTAATCGCGATAGCCACTTTCCGTATCGCAGCGACAGCTATTTCTACTACCTGACCGGATTCACGGAGCCGGAGGCCGTGCTCATCCTGGTGGCGGGTGAGCGGCCGAAAAGCATACTCTTCTGTCGGAGCCGGGATGAGGAGCGTGAGATCTGGGACGGTTTCCGTCATGGACCGGAAGGCGCGCGGGAAAAATTCGGTTTCGATGAGGCCTATTCCATTACCAGGCTGGATGCGCTTGCTCCCGGGTTGCTGGCGAACCAACCTCGTATCTTCCATAGCTTCGGCGCGGATGCCGCTTGGGATAAGCGTATCGCAGACTGGCTGAACACACTGCGTGCCCAGGCGCGCAGCGGTGTTAACGTTCCCGCCGAAATGGCGGACCCGCGCGCCCTGCTGGATGAAATGCGCCTCATTAAATCGGACGAGGAGATCGATGTCATGCGCCGCGCCGCTGCCATCTCCGCAGAAGCGCACAGGCAGGCCATGCTCACCGTTCGTCCGGGTATGATGGAGTATGAAATCGAGGCGGTGCTGCTGCATCAGTTTTATCGCAGCGGCAGCCGGGCCCCCGCGTACAATTCAATCGTCGCCGGCGGGGCCAATGCCTGCGTACTGCATTATGTGGACAACAACCGACCGCTGCGCGACGGCGACCTTCTGCTGGTCGATGCCGGCTGCGAACTGGACTGCTATGCTTCCGACATCACGCGCACCTTCCCGGTCAACGGTCGCTTCAGTTCGGCCCAGAAGGATGTCTATGAGCTGGTGCTGGCGGCACAGCTGGCGGCGATAGACAAGGTGCGCCCGGGCTGCCACTGGAACGAACCGCATGAGGCCGCACTGCAGGTACTGGTGCGAGGTTTCATCGACCTTGGCTTGTGCAGGGGCAGTCCGGAGTCGGTGTTGGAATCCGGTGACTACCGGCGTTTCTACATGCACCGAACCGGGCACTGGCTGGGGCTCGACGTGCATGATGCGGGGGAATACAAACAGGCGGACGGTTCGTGGCGTATGCTGCAGCCAGGTATGGTGCTGACCGTGGAGCCGGGCTGTTATATCCGCCCGGCGGACGACGTGCCGGAAGCGTTCTGGAATATCGGAATACGCATTGAGGATGATGCGCTGGTGACGGCGGACGGCTGTGAACTGCTGACCGCAGCAGTCCCGAAAACGGTGGTTGAGATCGAGAGTCTGATGGCGATATCCAGGTGAACATGAGCACGGAATTGACAAGGGCAGGCATCGTCATCATTGGCGGCGGTCCGGTCGGGGCGACGCTGGCGCTGGCGCTGGCGGCCAATGGGATTGCGTCGATGGTGTTGGAGGCGCGGGAAAAGGGTGCTTCCTATCAGGATCAGCGTGCCTTGGCCCTGTCCTACGGCAGCAGGCAGATACTGCATCGTCTGGGCGTGTGGCAGGAGATCGCCCCCGCCGCGACCGTCATCAACACGATACACATCTCCCAGCGCGGCAGTCTGGGGCGCAGTATCCTGCGCGCGGAGGAGCGACAACAAGAGGCGCTGGGTTATGTCGTATCCTACGGCACGCTGGCCCGTGCGCTTGATCAGGCGCTGGAACGCTACCCCGAAGCGGATATCCGTCATGCGGCGGAGGTGCTGGAGGTGACTCCCGGCACTTCTGAAAGTCAGATCGTTTACAGACACGCTGGTGCGGAAACGCATCTGGCTTGCGAGCTCGCGGTGCTGGCCGACGGCGGACGGACGCTGGGAGAGATCGCGGGCTTGCGCCGCGAGACTCGGGAGTATGGACATGACGCCCTAGTTGCCAAGGTTGGTGCCGAATTGCCGCATGGGCATGTGGCATATGAACGCTTCACCCCGACAGGGCCGATAGCCCTGCTTCCCAATGGAGAGCGGGACTTCTCGCTGGTCTGGACCGGGGAGAGGGAGATGGTTGCCGGTATCCTGGCCATGGATGACGCGACTTTTCTTCATGCACTGCATGAGAACTTCGGTGATCGTGTCGGTCGATTCCTCACCGTTGGCAGACGCATGACGTTTCCATTACGTCTGGCGCGACTCGAGCCGGTCGTGCTCCCGCATTTCGCCGTCATCGGCAATGCCGCCCAGACCATGCATCCGGTCGCTGGGCAAGGGTTTAACGTGGGCTTGCGCGATGCATGGGAACTGAGCCAGCATGTCTGCAATGCCGTTCCATCGGCATGGGGCGCCCATCAGGTACTGGCGGATTATGCCAGTGCCAGACAGCGCGATACAGCGCGAGGATTATGGTTCACGGATTTTCTCGTGCAGATTTTCTCCAATGAAGTCATCGGGCTATCGGCGGCCCGATCCGCCGGGCTTGGCGCACTGGATATCATCCGCCCTGCCAAGCGTTTCCTGATCAACAAGATGAGTTTCGGCGCACGTGGATAGGCAGGAATTCCAGCAGTATGACGTGATCGTGGTTGGAGCCGGGCTGGTCGGCATGTCCTGTGCACTCGCCCTGAGCCGGCTCGGTATTTCGGTGGCGCTCGTCGAGGCGAGGCCGATGAATGAGGCTGCGCCGCCGACCACAGACCGTGACTGGGACGCCCGTATTTATGCCATCAGTCCTGCCAATGCCGACTGGCTGGCTGCGCTCGGTGTGTGGCCACGCATGCCGGCTGAGCGCATCTGCCCGATAGCGCGGATGCAGGTATTCGGCGATGCGACGGACAGCAGCCTACAGTTCGATGCCCATGAGGCTTGCGTCGATTATCTGGGATACATCCTGGAAAGCAGACAGTTGGAACATGCCCTGCAGTCCGCACTGAAGGATGCCGGTGTGCGTCTCGTGATGGGGGTGATGCCGGCTATTGCGGTATTTCATGAAAGGCGTGCGGAACTGCGATTGACGGACGGCAGCAGGTACCAGGCGCAATTGCTGGTAGCGGCTGATGGTGCCAATTCCTGGCTGCGCGCGCAGGCTGGCATCGCCGTGCAGACGCACGACTTTCGCCAGCTCGGCGTGGTTGCCAATTTCGCCATCGAACAGCCGCATCGCCAGACCGCCTTCCAATGGTTCTGTGACAGGGGCATACTGGCATGGCTGCCGTTGCCGGGCAATCGCATGTCCATGGTCTGGTCCACCGATGAACCGCAGGCGCTGCTGGAACTTGCTCCGGAAATGTTGTCTGAGCAAGTGGCTCGCCAGGGCGGGTGTAGGCTGGGAGCACTGCAATGCCTGACGCCGGCGCAGGCGTTCCCGCTCCGTCAGATGACTGCCGTGACGTCGATCGGGCCATTACTGGCGCTGGTGGGGGATGCGGCGCATACAGTGCATCCGCTGGCAGGCCAGGGCGTCAACCTGGGCTTCGAGGATGTGCGGGTGCTCGTGGAGACATTGGCTGCGCGTCGACCGCTGCAGATGCTCGGCGACCGGATGCTGTTGCGTCGCTATGAGCGCGCCCGCAAGGGCGAAGTGCGGGAAATGCAATGCGTGACCCGGGGGCTTAATGCGCTGTTTGCCCATACCGACCCGCGCATGCGCCAATTGCGCAACTGGGGGCTGCGCCAGACCGACCGTCAGGCGCGACTGAAGCAATACCTGATTCATCAGGCAATACGTTAATTTTTGAACTGGAATATCAATATGCTGAAAAATCTATTGGGTCTGATCCTCAGTGCGCTGCTGATCAGTTGCGCCTATGCCGATGAGGCATCGCTGAAGAAGGCGATCGAGTTGGCATATCCTGATGTGCAGGTGGATAGCGTCAGAAAGACGGAGTACGGTGGTTTGTACGAGGTGTTCATCGGAGGGCAGATCGTCTACACAGACGAAAAATTCACGTTCCTGATCGCCGAGGGCAGGCTGATCGATACCAAGACCAAGCGCAACGTGACGAGCGAACGCTTGGAGGATCTGACCAGGGTGGATTTCTCCAAGCTGCCGCTGGACAAGGCCATCAAGGTGGTGCGCGGTGACGGTAGCCGGCCGCTGGTCGTGTTCTCCGACCCAGACTGCCCGTTCTGCAAGCGGCTCGAGCAAAAGGAACTGGCAGGCATCACCGACATCACGGTCTATACTTTCCTGTACCCGCTCGACAAGCTGCATCCGGACGCAGCCAACAAGTCCAGGGCCATCTGGTGCTCGGCAGACCGTGCGAAGTCATGGATGGACTGGATCCTGCACAACAAGCTGGTGAGAGGTAGGACGGATTGCGACAATCCGGTCGAGAGTCTGGCGCAGCTAGGGCGCGAACTCGGTATCACCAGCACGCCAACGCTGATTTTTGCTGATGGCAGGCGCATGCTGGGTGCCTATCCTGCCGCTGAGATCGAAAAGGCCCTGAACGCTGCCAAGGCCCGCAAATAGCGTTAGCCGACGACCTGGCCCATCTTGAAGATGGGTAGATACATGGCGATGACGAGACCGCCGATGAGGACGCCCAGCACGACCATGATGATGGGCTCCATAAGACTGGAGAGCGCGTCCACGGCATCGTCCACCTCGGCTTCATAGAAGTCGGCGACTTTGCCCAGCATGGAGTCCAGCGCACCCGACTCTTCGCCGATGGCAGTCATCTGCAGCACCATGTTGGGAAAGACCTCGGTATTCTGCATGGCGACGGTCAGACTGGTGCCGGTGCTGATTTCACCCTGAATCTGCTTGGTGGCGTCGTAATATACCCGGTTGCCGGATGCCCCAGCGACCGAATCGAGCGCTTCGACCAAAGGTACGCCGGCCGCGAACATGGTGGAGAGCGTCCGCGCGAAGCGGGCGATGGTGGCGATCCTGATCAGATTGCCGAAAACGGGTACCTTGAGCAGCAGTCTGTCCATGACGGACTGCATCTTTTCCGAGCGCTTCCACGTGTAGAAGAAGAACCAGACCGCAGCTCCTATGGTGCCGAAAATGGCCCACCAGTAGGCGACGAAGAAATCGGACATGGCCATCACGAACAGAGTCGGGGCAGGGAGATCGGCACCGAAGCTGCTGAACAGTTCCTTGAACGCCGGGATCACGAAAATCATGATGACTGCCGTGATGACGAAGGCAACGACGATGATGGAAACCGGATAGAACAGCGCCGATTTGATCTTGCCTTTGATGGCGAGAATCTTTTCCTTGTAGGTGGCCAGCCTGTCGAGCAGGGAATCCAGAATACCTGCCTGCTCGCCAGCGCCGACCAGGTTGCAGTACAGTGCGTCGAAGTAGAGCGGATACTTGCGGAAAGCCTGACTCAGACTGCTGCCGGTCTCGACATCCGCTCTGATGTCGTTCAGCAGCTTTGAAACCGCAGGATTGCTGTGACCCTTGCTTACGATGTCGAATGCCTGGAGCAGCGGCACGCCGGCCTTCATCATCGTGGCGAGCTGGCGTGTGAACAGCGTGACATCCTTGTCCGACACCTTGCCGCCGGACTTGAACCCGCGTTGCTTGCTGACCTTGATGACGGTAATGCCCTGACGTCTGAGCGTAGCCTTGACGAAAGCGTCACCGGAAGCCTTCATCTCACCCCTGATGCGCTTCCCCTTCTTGTCCGTTCCTTCCCAGACGTAGATGACTTCCTTGCTCGCACTGACGGCCATTTTTTCCCCTGATTATTCGTTAGTGACGGCTTCGACTTCCTCGATCGAGGTCAGACCCTGTTTGACCTTGAGCAGACCGGATTGTCTCAGGTCGCGTATGCCTTCTCGCTGAGCCTGATCCGCGATGTCGTGAGACGTTCCGTTTTTCATGATGATGCGACTCATGGCGTCGCTGACCGGCATGACCTGGTAAATGCCGATACGTCCCTTGTAGCCGTTGTTGCAGTGTTCGCAACCACCCTCGCGGGCGCCGTACAGCGTCCAGCTGCCATCCAGATCCTCTTCCTTGAAGCCCACACCCAGCAACGCCTCTTCCGGCACCTCCATCGGCACCTTGCAGTGCGGGCAGAGTCGCCGCGCGAGACGCTGTGCGGTAATCAGCGAGACTGCGGATGCGATGTTGTAGGGTGCTACCCCCATGTTCATCAGGCGGGTCAGCGTGGAAGGCGCGTCATTGGTGTGCAGCGTGGATAACACCATGTGGCCGGTGGATGCCGCCTTGATCGCCATGTCCGCGGTTTCGAGGTCACGGATCTCGCCGATCATGATGATGTCCGGGTCCTGACGCAGAAAGGACTTCAGGGCGGCGGCGAAGGTCAGACCCTGCTTATCGTTGACGTTGACCTGGTTGATGCCAGGCAGCGGGATTTCCGCCGGATCCTCGGCGGTCGAGATATTCACCCCGGGCTCGTTCAGGATATTGAGACAGGTGTACAGTGAAACCGTCTTGCCGGAGCCGGTCGGGCCGGTCACCAGGACCAGTCCATATGGTCGGCGTATCGCGGACAGTAGCGCCTCCTGCTGTTCCGGTTCGTAGCCCAGCGCCTCGATGCCCAGCTGTGCACTGGACGGATCCAGAATCCGCATGACGATTTTTTCGCCATGGATCAGAGGCAGCGTGCTGACGCGGAAATCGATGGCACGATTCTTGGACAGAACGAGTTTCATGCGTCCATCCTGCGGGACGCGCTTTTCCGAGATGTCCAGATTGGAGATGACCTTGATGCGCGATGCCAGCTTTTCCTTGATGGCAAGCGGTGGCTGCGCGATTTCACGCAGTACGCCGTCGATACGGTAGCGTATCCGATAGAACTTTTCGTAGGGTTCGAAATGAAGGTCGGATGCGCCCATGTTGATGGCATCTATCAGGATCTTCTGCAGGAATTTGACGACGGGCGCATCGTCGATTTCGATGGACTGTGTTTCCTCGGGTGCATGCTCTTCGCTTTCCTTGTCGAGGTTGAAGTCGTCGTCAACGGCGATGGTGCTGAGACTGGTGTCATTGGCCTCGACGATCTTGTCTATCCACTTCGACAACTTGTCATCTTCCACGACGACAGGAGACAGCGTCATTCCAGTCTGGAATTTCACGTCATCCAGCGCATGCAGGTTCGTGGGGTCGGAGAGTGCGATATAGAGCGTGTTGCCGCGGCTTTGCAATGCCAGCACACGGCTTGACTGCATCAACTTGGGATCTATGCTTTTGGCAGGCAGGTAGTCGGCATCCAGCGCATCGAGATCAAACAGCGGAAAGCCGAAGGCATTTGCTGCGGTCTCGGCCACCTGCAGTGCGCTCAGTTTCTTGCTCGAGATAAGCTGTTTGACGAAGGGAACCTGCTGCGTGTTTGCCGCAGCCTGGATGGCGTTGGCTTCCTCATCCGTCAATAGTTTTTCCTGGACCAGCATGCGAGCCAGCCCGCCCAGTTTGATAGGTGAAGTTGCTGTGGCCATTCGATCCTAGGATTCCGGATTGTCTTGTAATCGTTACTGCATCGGCTTCATGCAGTGCTCCCGTTCATATGGATGATGCACGCTAGACATTTGTTTGTAAAGCAGCAACAGGACTGAATATGGCGCACAAAATGGCGTATTGGGACTTGACAGATGAAAAAAATCTTGACTTATGGAAATAACGCAAGTAAAAATCGGCTCAGGCGTTTTGATTCCAAGTAAATTTGGCCTAGAAGCTTTAGCCCAAGTTCTTGAATTAAAAAATTTTTGGGGCGCCTCCCTTTGTTTTGGTAAGGAAGTTTTAGATGGCAACAGGTACAGTAAAGTGGTTCAATGACGCCAAAGGCTTTGGTTTTATTACTCCAGACGATGGCGGTGATGATCTTTTCGCGCACTTCTCCGCGATCATGGAGTCTGGCTACAAGAGCCTCAAGGAGGGTCAGCGCGTGACGTTCGATGTCACGGAAGGCCCCAAGGGCAAGCAAGCCTCCAACATCCAGAAGGCTTAAATTCCTATAGCAGGACGGATTCGAACAAAACGGCCCAGTTTCGGGCCGTTTTGTTTGTTCGTTCCGTTATTGCATGTGTCGGATGATGGCATCGCCGAACTGCGATGTGCCGACACGTGTCGCGCCTTCCATTTGTGACGAGAAGTCTTCCGTCACGTGCTTTGCGGCGATGGCCTTGGCCACGCCGTTGAGCACCAGGTCGGCCGCTTCGGTCCAGCCGAGGTGGCGCAGCATCATTTCTGCTGACAGTATCAGTGAACAGGGGTTCGCGATATCCTTGCCCGCTATCTTCGGCGCCGTGCCATGTGTCGCCTCGAACATGGCGGTGGTGTCGGACAGGTTGGCACCTGGCGCGATGCCGATACCGCCGACCTGCGCAGCCAATGCATCCGAAATGTAGTCGCCATTCAGGTTGAGCGTCGCGACCACATCGTGGTCTTCCGGGTGCAGCAGGATTTCCTGCAGGAAGGCATCCGCGATGCAGTCCTTGACCACGATGCCGTTCGGCAACCTGCACCATGGACCGCCATCGATTTCCGTTGCGCCGAATTCTTCCCTGGCGACCTCGTATCCCCAGTTCTTGAATCCGCCTTCGGTGAATTTCATGATGTTGCCCTTGTGCACGATCGTGACCGATTTTCGGTTGTTGTCGATCGCATACTGGATGGCCTTGCGCACCAGGCGCTTGCTGCCGTTCACTGAGACCGGCTTGATGCCGATGGCGGAAGAGTCAGGGAAGCGGATCTTCTTTCTGACGCCCATGTCGCTCAGGAAGTTGATGACCTTCCTGACCTCGTCGGAATCCGCTGCCCATTCGATGCCGGCATAGATGTCTTCCGTGTTTTCACGGAAGATGACCATATTGGTCTTTTCCGGATGTTTGACGGGGCTGGGCACGCCGTCGAAATACTGTACCGGGCGCAGGCAGACGTAAAGGTCGAGTTCCTGCCGCAGCGTCACGTTCAACGAGCGGATGCCGCCACCGACCGGTGTCGTGAGCGGACCCTTGATCGACACCACATAATCCTTGACTGCCTGCAGGGTTTCATCAGGCAGCCACTGGTTGTCCCCGTAGACCTTGGTGGCCTTTTCGCCGGCGTAGACTTCCATCCAGGCGATGGCTCGCTTGCCGCCATAGGCCTTTTCCACGGCAGCGTTCACCACCTTGATCATCGGCGGCGTGATATCGACGCCGATACCGTCGCCCTCGATAAATGGGATAATCGGATGGTCGGGTACGTTGAGGGACAGATCGTCGTTGATGCCGATCTTTTCGCCCTGGGCAGGCACTTTGATATTTGAGCTCATGGATAATCCTGAAAATGCTGATTCTGTTTAACAAGCCGTATGGTGTCGTTTGCCAGTTTCGTGCGCACGAAAAACACCCCACACTCAAGGACTTCATTCCAATTGCGGATGTCTACGCAGCCGGACGACTGGATACGGACAGTGAAGGTTTGCTTATTTTAACCGATGATGGGGCTTTGCAGCACCGTCTGTCGCATCCAAAATACAAAAAGTCAAAGACTTACTGGGTGCAGGTCGAGGGTGTCCCGGATGAGGCGGCCCTGAAGCAGCTGAGGGCGGGTGTGGATATCGGTGATTACGTCACACAGCCGGCGCAGGTGCGGTTGATCTCCGAACCAGCCGGTTTGTGGCCACGCGTTCCGCCGATACGGGAACGGAAATCGATTCCCACGAGCTGGCTGGAAATCCGGCTGACTGAGGGTAAGAACCGGCAGGTCAGGCGCATGACGGCCAAGGTCGGTTATCCGACCTTGCGGCTGATACGCTATGCGGTCGGGACGCATACCCTGGATGGCCTGCCCCCAGGTAGCTGGAAACAACTCGAACAGGACAAGGGATGATGAAACCGGTCGTTATTTTTCGCCATGTGAGCACCGAGGGGCCGGGTTATCTGGCGACCTTCCTGACGCGACAGGGTATTCCGTGGGAACTGGTCCGCATCGATGCTGGCGATGCCTTGCCGGCAACCATGGAGGGCTATGGCGGAGTGGCGCTGATGGGCGGACCGATGAGCGTCAATGACGATCTGCCGTGGATTCCTCCATTGCTGGAACTGATCCGCGATGCCGACCGGCGCGGTGTGCCGCTGATCGGACATTGCCTGGGCGGTCAACTCATCAGCAGGGCATTCGGGGCGGAGGTCGGCCGCAATCCGGTGAAGGAGATCGGCTGGGGTGAGGTGCAGGTGGAGCCGCATGCCGAGGCGGCTGAATGGTTCGGCCCCGATTCCGCCTTCGAGGTCTTTCATTGGCATGGTGAGACCTTTGCACTCCCGGCAGGTGCCCGGCATCTGCTGTCGAGCCGTCACTGCAGGCATCAGGCTTATGTGTTGGGAAACCATCTGGCCATGCAATGTCATGTGGAAATAACGGCGGACATGGTCAAGGAATGGTGTGCGACCGGTGCTGCAGAATTGGCCGAAGCGGCCGGCGGTGTCGCTGTCCAGAGTGCGGATGAAATGCAGCGCGACCTGCAACAGCGCATCGAGCGACTGCACGTCATCGCAGAGCGGGTCTATCGCCGCTGGATACGCGGCTCAGGGTCTGAAGCATATGCGCGAGCTTGCGGGAGGCGGCGCAATGCGCGGCTGCAGGTCCGCTCCAGGCTTATGCTAGAATTCGCTCATTCTCAATGAAAAAACGAATCCTGACCCATGTCCGGCAATTCCATAGGCACCCTGTTTACACTGACTTCGTTCGGAGAATCCCACGGCCCCGCGATAGGCGGCATAGTTGACGGCTGCCCACCGGGACTCGAACTGTCCGAGGCGGACCTGCAGACCGAGCTCGACCGCCGCAAGCCCGGCACTTCACGCCATGTTACCCAGCGCAAGGAACCGGATACCGTCGAGATCCTGTCCGGTGTGTTCGATGGCCGGACGACGGGTGCTCCGATCGGCTTTCTGATTCGCAATCAGGATCAGCGCAGCCAGGACTACAGCAAGATCGCGGAGACATTCCGTCCCGGACATGCGGATTACACATACTGGCAGAAATACGGCATTCGAGATTACCGAGGTGGGGGGCGTTCCAGCGCGCGCGAGACCGCGGTACGCGTCGCGGCAGGCGCGATAGCCAAGAAATGGCTGAAACAGCGGTATGGCGTGGAGATCCGGGGCTACATGAGCCAGCTGGGCGAGATCGAGATCCCGTTCCAGAGCTGGGAGGCGGTCAATGAGAATGCCTTCTTCGCGCCGAATCGCGACATCGTTCCGCAGCTCGAAGCCTATCTGGACGGCATACGCAATGACCGCGACTCCGTCGGTGCCCGCATTACGGTCGTGGCGAGCGGCGTTCCGGTCGGCTGGGGCGAGCCCGTGTACGATCGTCTCGATGCCGAGATCGCCTATGCCATGATGAGCATCAATGCGGTCAAAGGGGTCGAGATCGGGGATGGTTTCGCCAGCATCGCGCAGCGCGGTTCCGTGCACAGCGATGAGCTGACCCCGGAGGGGTTCGCGACGAACCATGCTGGCGGCATACTCGGCGGCATCTCCACCGGCCAGGATATCGAAGTGCATCTCGCGTTGAAGCCGACCTCCAGTATTCCCCAGGAGCGCCGCTCCATCGACAGGTCAGGGGCGCCGGTCCTGATGCAGACGACGGGGCGCCACGACCCATGCGTCGGCGTGCGTGCGACACCGATTGCGGAGGCGATGCTGGCGCTCGTACTGATCGATCACGCGCTGCGACATCGCGCCCAGTGCGCCGATGTGGTCAGTAGTACGCCCAGGATCTGAGCCGGGACTGAGTCGCGCCCGCAGACCTCCCTGCTGAACCCGCCGACATGCAAAGCTTTCCGTATTGGCGGCTGTCCGGTTTCTATTTCACCTACTACATGTTCGTCGGTGCTTTCGTACCGTACTGGGCACTGTATCTGAAATCGGTCGAGTTTTCGGCAATCGAGATCGGGATTCTGCTTTCCCTGTTCCAGGTCAGCCGCATCTTTTCTCCGAGTTTCTGGGGATGGCTTGCGGACAGGACCAACCGCCGCGTCGTCTGGATCAAGTTGACGGCGTTACTGGGGCTGGCCGGGTTCACCGGCGTATTCTTCGGCACCAGCTTCGTCTGGCTGTTTTTCGTGATGGCGTCGCTCAGCATCTTCACCAGCTCGACACTGCCGCTGGCGGAAGCGGTCACGATGGCACACATCGAGCCTGCGAATCAGCCCTACGGACGTATCCGTGTCTGGGGCTCGATCGGCTTCATCGTGGCCGTGCTCGGACTGGGCGTGCTCCTCGATTATGTCAGGATAGAGAGTCTGCTCTGGTGTCTACTGCTCATCCAGGCTGCCCTGTTCCTGCTCAGCTTCTGGATACCGGAACCGTCCGTGATGCCGCATCACACCGATCATCTGCCTGTGTGGAAGATCATCGCGCGGCCGGAGGTCATTGCGCTGTTGGTCGGCAGCTGTCTGATGGTGGGAGCGCATAGCGTTTATTACAGTTTCTTCTCGATGTTCCTTGAGGGACATGGTTACAGCAAGACGCTGATCGGTATACTTTGGGCGGTCGGCGTCATCTGCGAAATCCTCATGTTCATCGTCATGCCCAGACTGACGGCACGGTTCAGTCTCCGCCAGATTCTTCTGGCAAGCCTTGCACTGGCGGTCGTGCGGTTTGCCATGATCGGCCTGTGCACCTCCTCCCTGTATATGCTGCTGCTTGCGCAGACACTGCATGCCGCGACCTTCGGCAGTTTTCACGTGGCATCCGTCGCGATTGTGCAGCGCTACTTCAGAGGTAGGCATCAGGCAAAGGGACAGGCCATCTACAGCAGTGTCGGTTACGGTCTGGGAGGTGTCATCGGCGGCATTTCCGGCGGTTATGCGCTGCAATATCTCGGCGGCGAGACGACGTTCGTCCTGACGGCGGTCTATCCCCTGGTTGGTTTCCTGGTGGTTGCACTCTGGCTGAAAAATGTCCATGCTGGGCATTGAGCGAATCGATAGGGGAGATTGATGCGTTATCCGGTCGGCGTTCGTATCTGTCTTTGTCATACTGCTCTCCATGCTGACCGGGCACGTCATGGCCGATGCGCAGGTCACTGTCGCGGGCCTGTTCAATGGCAAGGCAGTGCTGGTGATTGACGGCAGCAGGCCGCAGACCGTCGCGGTCGGGCAGACGACGCCGGAGGGTGTGAAGCTGCTTGCCGCCGATAGCGGCAAAGCGGTCATTGAGGTCGGCGGCAGGCGGCGTGAGCTGACCATGGGGCAGGCCGTATCCATCGGTCCAAGGGAGCCGGCCGCGGCTAGCGTGACGATTTATGCCGATTCGGCCGGACACCATATCACGGATGGTTCGATCAATGGCGTGCCGTTCCGGCTCATCGTGGATACGGGCGCAACCACGATCGCGCTGAACAGTGCGGACGCACGACGGGCTGGCATAGACTACCAGCGTGGTGAGCGCGTGCCTGTGCACACCGCGAACGGCGTCGTGACGGCGTATAGAGTAAGCATCAACACGCTCAGGATCGGCAATGTCGTGCTGCATCAAGTGGATGGCACCGTGCTCGAGGGTAACTCACCTAGCATGGCTCTGCTGGGAATGAGCGCACTCAACCGGTTGGACATGAAGCGTGAGGGCATGGCCCTCACGCTGAGCAGGAAATACTAGACGTTACGACTTTCGCTTGTCGCGCTCGATCAGCGCATAGGCGGAGTGATTGTGGATCGACTCGAAGTTCTCCGATTCGACGATATAGGCGTCTATCCTCGGTTCGGCATTCAGCTGGGCGGCGACATCGCGCACCATGTCCTCGACGAACTTCGGATTGTCGTAGGCGCGCTCCGTGACGAATTTCTCATCGGGCCGCTTGAGCAGGCCGTACAGCTGGCAGGAAGCCTGTTCCTCGACCAGTGAGATCAGATCCTCGACCCAGATGAAGTCATTGATGCGGGCCGTGACGGTGACATGAGAGCGCTGGTTGTGGGCGCCGTAGTCGGAGATCTTCTTGGAGCAGGGGCACAGGCTGGTGACGGGGACCAGCACCTTGACCGTGATGTCGAACTTGCCTTTGTGGATTTCCCCGATGAAGGTGACTTCGTAGTCCAGCAGGCTTTGCACGCCGGAAACCGGAGCGGACTTGTTGATGAAGTAGGGGAATGTCATCTCGACATGCCCGGACTCCGCTTCCAGACGCTTTACCATTTCGCGCAGGATGGATTCGAAGGACTCGATCGAAATCTCGCGCTCGTTCATGTTGAGAATTTCGACGAAGCGCGACATGTGCGTGCCCTTGAAATTGTGCGGCAGGTGCACATACATGTTGAACATGGCGACGGTATGTTGCACACCGCCGGACTTGTCCTTGACCTTGACCGGGTGGCGGATGGACTTGATGCCGACCTTGTCTATTGCCAGATGACGGGTATCGGGAGTGTTTTGGACATCCTCTATGCCCGGAATATTGGGTTGGTTCATGAGTTTCTCGTTAGGGGACTCAAGGAATACTTGAGTATATCACTTGGTTAATCTTTTCTCAATGAAGGCAATCATGCCCTCGCTGTTCAGACCGCAGTCGGCCAGCATGGTTTCATGCACGCCATGCTCGATGAAGCGGTCGGGCAGGCCGAGGCAGAGCACATCGATCCGGATTCCCATTTCCTGCAGGGCTTCCATCACGGCGGAGCCGGCACCGCCCTTGACGACGTTTTCCTCCGCCGTGACGATGAGTTCGTGACGGCTGGCCAGACCGCGAATCAGATCGGTATCCAGCGGCTTGACGAAACGCATGTCGGCAACCGTTGCATTCAGTCTTTCCGCAGCCTGCAGCGCCGGCTGCAGCATGCTGCCGAAGGCCAGAATGGCGACCTTGCTGCCCTCGCGGCGAATCAGGCCGCGTCCTACCGGCAGGGCGGTCATCTGTTCGCTGATGGCGGCGCCGGGGCCGCAGCCGCGCGGATAGCGCACGGCACTCGGTCCGTCGAGCTGGTACGCCGTATACAGCATCTGCCGGCATTCGTTCTCGTCGCTGGGCGTCATGACGACCATATTGGGGATGCAGCGCAGGTAGGTGAGATCGAAGCTGCCCGCGTGCGTCGGACCGTCGGCGCCGACCAGTCCGGCGCGGTCGATGGCGAAGACGACGGGCAGATTCTGCAGGGCGATGTCATGGATCAACTGGTCGTAGGCGCGCTGTAGGAAAGTGGAATAGATCGCCACCACCGGCCTGAGGCCGTCGCAGGCCATGCCTGCCGCGAAGGTCAGCGCGTGCTGCTCCGCGATGCCGACATCGAAGAATCGCTCCGGGTATTTTTCGGCAAAGGCATTGAGTCCGGAACCGTCGCACATGGCGGGGGTGATGCCGATCAGGCGTTTGTCGCGGTCCGCCATATCGACCAGCCATTCGCCGAATACCTGGGTATAGGTTTTGCCCTGCGATGCGCCGATCGAGTTGCCGTTGTTCGGGTCGAACTTGCCGACGCCGTGATATTTGCCGGGATTGTCCTCCGCTGGCTGGAAGCCGTGCCCTTTCTGTGTCACCACGTGCAGGAACTGCGGTCCCTCAAGCTGGCGGATGTTGCTCAGTGTCGCGATCAGCGTATCCAGATCGTGTCCGTCGATCGGGCCGATGTAGTTGAAGCCGAATTCCTCGAACAGCGTTCCCGGCGTCACCATGCCCTTGACGTGCTCCTCCGCGCGCTTGGCGAACTCGAGCACTGGCGGCACCTTGCCCAGCACCTTCTCGCTGGAACGGCGCACGCGGTCATAGAACTTGCCTGAAAGCAGCTTGGCCAGATAGTTGTTGAGCGCGCCGACGTTGGGCGAGATCGACATCTCGTTGTCGTTGAGGATTACCAGCAGATTGGCATCCATCGCACCGGCATTGTTCAGTGCCTCGAACGCCATGCCGCCGGTCATCGCACCATCACCGATGATGGCGACGGCGCGTCGGTCGAGGCCTTGCTGCTGTGCGGCAACGGCCATGCCGAGCGCAGCCGAGATCGATGTGCTGGAGTGTCCCGTGCCGAATGTGTCGTAATCGCTTTCGCAGCGGCGTGGGAAACCGGCGATTCCGCCGGGTTTCCTCAGTGTATGCATGGCCTCGCGCCGGCCGGTCAGAATCTTGTGCGGATAGGTTTGATGACCGACATCCCATACCAGTCGGTCATCCGGCGTATCGTAGACGTAGTGCAGTGCTATCGTCAGTTCCACGACACCCAGGTTGGAAGATAGATGGCCGCCGGTCTGGGAGACGCTTTCAATGAGAAAAGCACGCAGTTCCTTGGCCAGTTCTGGCAGCTGCTTGCGATCCAGCTTGCGCAGCTGTTGTGGAGAGTCGATGGATTCCAGTAGTGGGTACATACGTTCGATGTCGTTCAGTTCAATTCCGGACGGCTCAATGGTCGCGCTGCATGATGAAATCGGCAAGCTGGACAAGCCGGTCAGCCCGGCTGCCGTATGGCGTAAGCTGGCTGATAGCGCGCTCGTACAGTTCCTGCGCCATGGCTTTGGCGCGGGCAAGACCAAGGATGGTCACATAGGTCGGCTTGTTGGCTTCGGCGTCCTTGCCAGCTGTCTTGCCGAGGGTGGCCGTGTCGGCCTCGTTGTCCAGAATGTCATCGATGACCTGGAATGCCAGTCCCATGGATTGGGCGTAGTGATCGATCGCCTTCAGCGCGTCGGCAGGCACTTCGTCGGCGCAATGAGCTCCCAGCAGCGCGGCGGCGCGGATCAGTGCGCCGGTCTTGTGGATGTGCATGAACTCCAGTTCGGACTGGTTGAGCGGCTGGCCGATGCTGGCAAGGTCGATGGCCTGGCCACCGGCCATCCCTCTGGAGCCGCTGGCGACGGCGAGCAGGTGAATCATGTGCAGCTGGCGGGATGCGTCCCGATGCAGGCCGGGTTCCGCCAGCAGCTGGAATGCGAGGCTTTGCAGCGCATCTCCGACCAGCAGTGCGGTGGCATCATCATATTGCTTGTGACAGGATGGCTTGCCGCGCCGCAGGTCATCGTCGTCCATGCACGGCATGTCGTCGTGGACGAGCGAATAGGCATGGATCAGTTCGACGGCGCAGGCAGCCGCATCGACCCGCTCCGCAGGCGCGCCGCACAGCTCACCTGCCGCGTGTGCGAGCAGGGCACGGACGCGCTTGCCGCCGCCGAGGACGGAATAGCGCATGGCCTGATGCAGCCGGGCCGGCACGATGTCCGTGCCGGGCAGGCTGCGACCCAAGGTTGACTCCGTCCGCTGTTGGATACCGGTCGCCCAGTTCTGGAAATCATTCATCACGATAAGTCTGCAAGGAGTTGTCTTCGCTTAGCAGGCGTACCTGCTGTTCAATGTCGGCCAAAGCCTTCTGGCACTGCTGCAGTAGGACGCTGCCACGCTGATAGGCTTGCAGGGACTGTTCCAGGGGAAGCTGGCCGCTTTCCATCTGGGCGACGATCGTTTCCAGTTCCTTCAGCGCCTGTTCAAAGCTCGGCAGTTCTTCTTCAGGTTTGGTCATTGTGTACTTTCAAGGATGGAACCGGCTCAAGGCATGCCGGCCAGAGCGATTCTTCGAGACCGATAGTTTACGCTGTTCACGGCGTTTGGAAAAATCACGCGCCGACTTGAGGTGACAGGACGTCAGTCAGGAACCGCCGGATGTCGTCCAGTTCCTCATCGCAGACGCTATGCGCCATCGGGTAGACCTTCCATGTCAACCGGTAGCTTGCGTCCGACAGTAGTCGCGCGGAGTCCTGTGCCGCCCGCAACGGCACGATGTCGTCATATGTTCCATGTGCCATGAAGATGGGCAGGGTGCGATTGGCTGCATGTGCCTCCTGTACCAGTCTGTCCTTGAGCGGGAGCCAGCTCGACAGCACCAGTACACCGGCCAGCGGTTCCGGGTGCCGCAGGGCGGTATGCAGCGCAATCGCGCCTCCTTGCGAAAAACCTGCCAGAACGATGCGCTGCGACGGGATGCCGCGGCCTCGTTCCGCAGAAATCAGCTGCTCGATTCCCAGCTGGCTTTGCCGGATGCCGGCTTCATCCTGCGGACTGCCGATATCCAGACCGAAGATATCGAACCACGCACGCATTTCGTAGCCGTGATTGATGCTGACCGGCCGATAGGGCGCATGCGGCAGAATGAAGCGGATACCGCGCATGTTGAGCGCGCTGACGACAGGTTCGAAATCATGTCCATCGGCTCCCAGCCCGTGCATCCAGATGACGCTGGCATTGGCCTGCTGCGGGGGATCGAATTCCAGTTTGTCTAGCATGTTGAACTTGATCTTACTTGGGTTGCGGTTAACGGTTGAGGCGGTATTGCGACACCATGCCACGCCTTAGTGCGGGAAACTGTAAAAAGCTGGAATTTTACGATATGCTGCTGGAAAATCAGTGGATTACACTGAACATCGTCAACAAAAATAATGAACCAACGACATGAGGCTTCCTGAGTTCATCTCACGCCATCTCGCCCGCACGGCACTCAGCCTGGTAGCAGTCATTCTACTATTGCTGCATGCCAGTGGCGCATTGCAGCTCGGCTTCATCAATCGTCTGGAAAATTTCAGTTACGACACGCGCCTCAATCTGACGATGCCGCGAACGGTGGACTCGCGTGTCGTCATCGTCGACATCGATGAGCGCAGTCTGCAGGAACAGGGCCATTGGCCGTGGGGGCGCCACAAACTCGCGCAACTGGTGGATCGGCTGTTCGATGACTACGGAATCAAAGCGCTCGGCTTCGACGTCGTCTTCGCCGAAAAGGACGATAGTTCGGGGCTGGCAAGCCTGGAGGCGATCCGGCAGCAGCATCTACAGTCCAATGCGGCTTTTGCCGAGGTGTTCGAGCAGTTGCGTCCGCAACTCGATTATGACCAGCGTTTTGCCGACAGTCTGCGCGAGCGCAAGGTCGTGCTCGGTTATTACTTCCGCAATGATGAGGACAGGGATGGCAGGGTGGGCATGCTGCCGGAGCCTTCCTTCGTGAAGGGTAGTTTCAGCGGCAAGACGATCGCCTTCATGGAAGCGACGGGGTTTGGCGCCAATCTGCCCGTATTGCAGGAGGCAGCCGCGGCGGCGGGCCATTTCAACCCCGACCCGGATGAGGACGGTATTTCCCGGCGAGTGCCCATGATCATGAATCTGGACGGCGATGGTTACGAGGCACTCTCCATCGCACTGACCAGGGTGGCGATGGGCGCGCCCGCACTGCAGGCCGGGTTTGCCGAGGGGTTCGGCGTAGGCAAGCGTTACTCGGGGCTCGAGTGGCTGCAGCTGGGAGATTACCGCATTCCCGTGGATGCGCGCGTTACCGCGCTGATTCCATACCGCGGGCCGCAGGGCAGCTTCCGATACGTGTCGGCCACGGATGTGCTGAACGGCAAGGTCGAGCCGGCGGTGCTCGAAGACCGCATCGTGCTGGTCGGCACGACCGCACCCGGCCTCATGGATCTCAGGGCAACGCCGGTGCAGAGTGTTTATCCCGGGGTGGAAATCCATGCCAACATGATTGCCGGCATTCTGGATCAGAACATCAAGCAGCGCCCGGCCTATACCGTCGGGGCGGAATTCGTGATGCTGCTGCTGACCGGGGTGCTGCTGGCGTTGCTGCTGCCGGCGCTAGCTCCTCTGTGGGCAACGGCGGTTGCGACCGGTGTGCTGGTGGCCTATGTGGCGTTCAATCTGATCGTCTGGCAATACGCGAATCTAGTGTTGCCGCTGGCATCCGGGCTGGTGCTGATCAGTGCGATTTATGTCATCAACATGACCTATGGATTCTTCGTCGAATCGCGCGGCAAGCGCCAGCTGGCTGGCTTGTTCGGACAGTACGTGCCTCCCGAGCTGGTGGACGAGATGGCGAAGAATCCGCAGGCCATCAGCCTGGAAGGCGAGAGTCGCGAGCTGACGGTGCTGTTCTCGGATGTGCGCGGGTTTACCACCATCTCGGAAGGCCTGGACCCGAAGCAACTGACTCAGCTCATGAATGAATTCCTGACGCCGATGACGCATGTCATCCATGAAAATCGCGGTACCATAGACAAATACATGGGAGATGCCATCATGGCCTTCTGGGGGGCGCCGTTGCATGATCCGCAACATGCATCGCATGCGGTGAAGGCAGGGATGGAGATGCTGGCCGGGCTGGATGCCTTGCAGGCGGAGTTTCAGCGGCGCGGCTGGCCCCGTTTGGATATCGGCATCGGTCTGAATACCGGCATCATGACGGTAGGCAACATGGGGTCCGAGTTCCGCATGGCTTATACTGTCATGGGCGATGCCGTCAATCTTGGGTCGCGGCTCGAAGGGCTGACCAAGAACTATGGCGTCAGGATGATAGTCAGCGAGTTTACCAGAGCCAAGGCGCCGGAATATCTATACCGCGAACTCGATATCGTACGTGTCAAGGGCAAGGACAAGCCGGTTGCGATTTACGAACCGCTCTGCGCGGCGGGTGAGGAAGACAAGGCCCTGCAGGACGAGCTCAAGCTTTACCGTGAGGCATTGAAACTTTATCGCGCGCAGAACTGGGACCTGGCCGAAATGCAATTCATCAACCTGCAAAAGCTATATCCGCAGCGGCAGCTGTATGCGATGTATATCGAGCGTATTGCACACTATCGGCAGAATCCGCCGGGTGCAGGTTGGGACGGGGTGTTCACGTTCCAGACCAAATAGACGGGAGCCAGTATGAGAGTCAGGGTTTTGGGCTGCAGCGGTGGCATCGGCGGAACGTTGAGGACCACCAGTTTTCTGATCGATGAGGACATCCTCATGGATGCGGGCACTGGGGTCTGTGACCTGACCATCGAACAGTTTCTCAAGATCGATCATATCTTCATCACGCATTCGCATCTCGATCACGTTGCCTGCATCCCGCTGCTGGCGGACAGTGTGCTAGGGTTCCGCGATGCTCCAATCACGCTGTACGCGACGGCAGAGACCTGGCAGATCCTGAAGGCGCATCTGTTCAACTGGAAGATTTGGCCGGACTTCACCGTAATCCCTTCCGCCGAGCAACCGCTGCTGATCTGGAAGGAAATACGGCTTGGGCAAACGGTTGATCTGGGCGGGCGTCGGTTTACCCCATTGCCGGCCAATCATGTCGTGCCCACGGTCGGCTTCCATCTGGAGGGCAGGGAAGCCAGCATGGTGTTCACGGCAGACACCACGGTGTGCGATGAGTTGTGGCCGATCGTGAATCGCATCGCCAATCTCAAGTATCTGATCATCGAAACCGCATTCAGCAATGCGGAAATCGAACTGGCACGGTTGTCCAAGCACCTGTGCCCGACCTTGCTGATAGAGGAACTGGGCAAGCTTGAGCATTCGCCCTTGCCCCGCATCTACATCACGCACCTGAAGCCGGGCGAGGGCGAGGTCATCATGCGTGAAGTGGATCGCGACGCCTATCACTTCAATGCGCGCCCCCTGTACAACAATCACATTTTCGAGCTGTGAACGCCGAATCATGGCAAACGGCTCAGCAGTTAAATCGGGAACAACCAGCATGTCATCACCGACCATCGAACAACTCAAGCAGCTTGCGCCCATCGCCGTCCTGTCCGACGCCAGGCTGAAGGAGTTGGCCGGACTCTGCTTCATCGAGACCGTGAGCCGGAATCTCGACCCTTTGCGCATGAACATACTCAAGGCGGGCGATCAGTCGATCTACCTGCTGAAAGGCGACCTGGGGCTGCGCTTTGCCGATGGCAGCAAGAAGATCATGCGCGGTGGCACCGATGCCGCCAGCCATCCGATCAACGACGGCAGGCTGAACGTCGTCGACACCATCGCCATCACGGATGTCGATATCCTGCGCATCGATGCCGATCTGCTCGACATCATGCTGACTTGGGACCAGCTTTCCGGCTATGAGCCGCCGGTGGAAAAGGTGCAGGCGGCCAAGGGCATGCACAAGCGCCCAGTGACCGAATGGATGCGGGAAACCGCGACCTTCAGCGCCAGCAAGCTACAGAGCGGGGTGTTCAGCCGTCTGCCCAGCGCCAATATCGAGGAAATGTTCCGGCGCATGGAGACCGTTCCAGTCAAGGCAGGCCAGGTCGTCATCGCGCAGGGTGCGGAAGGTGATTATTACTATCTCATCGAGCAGGGCCAGGCGATCGTCAGCCGCACGGACAATACGACACAGCAAACGATACAGCTGGCGGAACTGCATGCGGGCGACGGCTTCGGCGAAGAGGCGCTGGTGTCGGACAACAAGCGGAACGCGACGGTCACGATGAAAACGGACGGCAGCCTGTTGAGACTGAAGAAAAGCGATTTCATCGAGCTGTTGAAGGAGCCCATCGTCCGACGTGTGGATCAGGCGACCGCTGCGGAGAAGATCAGGCAGGGCGCGCAGCTACTCGATGTGCGCTTCAAATCCGAATATCTGTATCAGCATCCTGAGGGGGCGGTGAGTGCGCCCCTGCACGAACTGCGCAACATCGC
>DATCJT010000026.1:0-2960 GCA_036562645.1 Methylophilaceae bacterium
CGCCGCATGATCTCGCGGCAGTCTCCAAAAAGAATCTCGTTCATCCTTTGCGCTACTGCAGGCGCTCCAGCTCTCGACGCATGGCCGAGATGAAAGCGCGATAAGCGATCACCTGGCGCGGGTTGGCGCGCAGCAGGTCGATGTCGGCCAGTTCCTCCTCTGCCCACTCGATGCGCTTGCGCAGCCACCAGCGCCGCAGCGTGCGGAACATCTCACGCGCTAGCGCCTTCATGCGGTCCACCAGATCACGATGATCGAGGGGATGACGAGGGCATACAGCGCCAGCTCGTCGGCGGGGATGCTCTTGATGATGCGGGCGATGCGCTTCATTGTCCCTCCAGCATGTCCAGTGCGCGGCTCACGATGCGCTCACGCTGCGCTGCCAGGTAGCGGTCGCGCAGCTCGCTTCTCACTTCTGCCAGGATCGATGCGTCCCCGCCCATCATGAGCGCCAGCAGCTGCGGGACGCTCATGTTCCGGATGCCAACGCTGCGCGCCGGGTACTGTGCCAAGGGCTTCAAGCCCGCGCATTCGGCGCTAAGCCAGTCGGTCACGGTGTCCACGTCCAGCAGCGCCTCTTGCTCGGCCTCCACCATCGTCGCCTCGGGAATTTCCCGGATTTCGCGCTCGTAGGCATCGGCTGCCCGGACGACGGCGCCGTTCTCGGGGGGAGAAAACGGCCGAAGAATCTGCTCAAAGATCGGGTGCATGAGATCCTCCTTGCTAGGTGCCGTCCATCATATCAGTGCAAAATATATTGCGCAAGGTGTCCCCCTGTTGCACAATGGAGTCAGGAGGATCACATGGACCAAGCCAAGCCCATTCACCCGCGCCACCCAGGCGTCGGAAGCCCCACGTCCCTCATTCGTCTCGAAGGCGACCGGCCCGAGATTGGCGGCGCGCTGCTGTTCTTCCCCAGCGGTGCGCACTGCTCGATTCATTGGGAACACCCGTCGCCTATCACGCCTGTGCTTGACGCGGCGCAGCAGTACGTCGACAAGGTGATCGACTACCTGCGCGAGCGCGGCCTGGAGGCGGACATTCGCGCCACAAACTGGACCTCGGTCACGGCTGCTTTGTGCGCGATCATCAGGGAGTGGAACAGCCTGGTTCGGTCGGCCATCGCCAACAAGATGGCGCTCGAGATCGAGACCAAGGAACGCGAAGAGCGCCGCAAGCGGTTGCAGCATTGAGACTGGGGCAACATGGGACGCACTTACTACTGCCTGGAGCCCGAGAGCTACATGGGCGTGCCCGAATGTGAGTGGCTGTGCGCCGCCGTGCACTGGGTGCGCACCCGCGGGGCGATTCCCACGCCGCGCCTGCACGATGCGCGCGAGGTCGCGCAGCGCGTGCTGCGCCACTGGGATCGTGGCGGCCGTCGGCCTGCTGCTGACCTGTCGCCCGGCGAGCGCGCGCACGCCGAGCGCTGGGTGGACCTGCTGATGGCTGCGGCCGGGGTCGGGGTCGGTGTCGGCCCTGTGATGGATGGCGGCGCCGTCCAGTGGGATGGCGGGTCCGCGTTGATCGTGAGGTGTGACGGATGATGCTCGAAGTTGCTGTCGGCGCCTTCGCCGGCGTGCTGCTGTGCGCAGGTGTGGCCATGTGGTTGACGCGCGCTCCCGATCCCGGCGGCGCTCCCGATCCCGGCGGCGCTCCCTATCCCTTCGGCTCGATCATTCTCGGCCGTAGCCTGCACGAGTGGGCGGCAATGGCCGAATTCTATTTCGATTGCCACCAGTACCTGCCGCCCGTGGATCGGGAGAAACCTACCGTCACGGCCGATGATGTCGCCTACTTCTGGTGGCGCCACGCGCGCGCCATCGACATGGACCTGCGGGAAATCCAGCCAAGCGACTACTCCATGGAGTGGGCCCGGTGCCTGTATGTCGCGTTCGTCTCCTGGCTTGGTTCGGATGAGGGCATCGACCGTTGACGCCGCAATGCATGGCGCGTAACATGTTGCGCATGCGGCTGTGTTCAACCAACTCTGAGATCTACGGAAGTCCATTGCCGCGTCCTAACCCGGCCGGGTAAGAGCCGGGACCATCAACAATATGCCCTGCGCCTCTGCCTCGGTACGCGCAGGGTCTCACCGAGCGATGCTCTGACACCCCGGAAAGACGGGGGCCATCATCGATGGCGGTTAGGTTAATGAGGTTCGACCAGCCGACCCCGTAGGTCGCGCGGAAACGCGGGGAAGGACAGTACGCCGGTTCGAGTCCGGCACGCCATCGATGATGGTGAGCACAGTGGATAGGTGCTTGGGCGGGTTCGCCTCCCGCCGCCATCACCCGCCGGGAGGCGGGCCTTTCTTCACGCCGAGCGAGGCGTGACGACCATGGTCGGGTGCTGCCCGGTCAGGAGGAGGTACAGCGCCCACCTTGCCGGGTCCATCTTGCACGCACCTCGCTCATATTCTGACCATCGATACTTGCCGGACAGGTAGACCGTCGACGCGGCCTGCTCCTGGGTGTGCCCGGCGCGCATTCGTGCCTCCTTGATCTGCTCGGGGGTCGGTCGCTCTGCGGTGTTCATCGCTGCTGATCCTTCATCTTTCGCCTCGCCTGCTGGGCGAACGCGCTTAACAGCTCGTAGGAAATGCTCTGAATGCTGTACGCCTCGAATTCGCCGCTGGGCGACTTCTCGCCGATGTCCTCGCAAAACGCTTGCCACACGTGCACGGCCTCGTGGACCAGCAGGGCGGCTACGTCAACGGGAGAGCGCCGGCTAACGTCGCCTAAGCAAACGACCGCGACCAAGCCGTGATCTTGGTTCTCCAGCAGATGAGTGGTTGCGTCGGCGCGCCCGCTCACCCAAGGACGCCGCTGATGGGCCGGAACCTTGAGGTAATCCATCACCGCGTGGTAGTCCTTCTCTGTGGTGCACAGGCACAGATACGGGCCGATGATCAGAGAACGGTCCAACCAGGTAGCTTTATCCTTGCGTTTCAAGCCTGC
>DATCJT010000031.1:0-2341 GCA_036562645.1 Methylophilaceae bacterium
GCCGGCCTGCCTCGTGGTCGGCGAGCATGAGCTGTCAGGCAATCTGGAACGACTGTTGAAGGCAGCCGGGCAGAAGACGCCGGACGTCAAGCCCGTGCTCGAGGTCAATCCGGGGCACCGCCTACTGGACCTGCTGAAGCAAACGCAGGACCAGTCGCGTTTTGACGATCTCGCACATGTGTTGTTCGACCAGGCCTTGCTGGCCGAGGGCGGACAACTCGACGATCCTGCCAGCTTCGTCAAGCGCATGAACAGCTTGCTGGCTTGAGCATCTCCGGCAGGACAAGACCCCGCTAGCTACGGCAGCGGGGTTTTTTATTATTGACATAACAAATGAGAATCATTATCATTCAAATTAATAAATCAACAGGTGAATGACATGCAGCAACCAGAAACCCAATATGACCCGGATCTGCCGGATGCCAAGGCGGTCATGGCTTCGCTTTGCTGCGTCGCCAGCCAGTATGCCAGCAACCCTTCGCGTGAGCTGGCACAGTTGGCCGCCAGCCTCGCGCACAAGCTGAGCGCGCCGCAATATGCGGAATCGCGGCTGGTAGAGGAGGTGGCCAAGCGCTTGGTGCGGCATTGGCAGCAGGTGTTGGCCGATCAGGCTGACACCATGCGCGACCTGATGCCGGAAAGTCCGTATCTACAATAGAAAGCGCATAAAAATGTCACGTTTTACAAAAGCCAGATTGAAAGTCATGCGCGCGCTGGGTACCGAATTGCCCGGTCTGTCGCGCAAATCCATTGAAAACCGTCCCAATCCGCCCGGTCAGCACGGCGCCAAGGCGGCGCGACAGCGCAAGTCGGATTTCGGTATCAAACTGCAGGAGAAGCAGAAGCTGCGCTTCAACTACGGTGTCAGTGAAAAGCAACTGCGCCGGTTGATGCTGGACGCGCGCAAGGGCAATACGCCTACCGGAGAGACCCTGTTGCAACTGCTGGAGCGCCGGCTCGACAACGTCGTCTTCCGTGCCGGTCTGGCCCCGACCATCCCGGCGGCACGGCAACTGGTCTCGCATCGCCACATCCGCCTCAACGGCCGTATCGTCAATATTCCGTCGTTGCGCGTGCGGGTCGGCGATGTCGTCGCTATCAAGAGCGAGAGCATGAATCTGCCACTGGTACTGGAAACGCTGAAGGAACTGCCGTTGACCAGGCCGGAATGGCTGTCCTGGGACGAAACGGTCAAAGCGGCGCAGGTCTCGCATCTGCCTGCTGCGGAAGACGTGCCGTTTCCGGTCGATGTGCAACAGGTGGTCGAGTACTACGCCAACCGTATTTAATCGGGTCGCCGGCCTCCAGATTGCCGGCTATTCGGGTATCAGAATCTCCTCAACTCGGTCGCCCTCGGGCGGCCATTTTTTTACCCGGCACTTGACCACACAAATGAGAATTATTATCATTACATTAAAATGAACAAATCATTCCACAATGTTGCCGACGCAGGGGCAGAACAAATCTCTGCAATCGCTGAACGCAGGGTCGGCGGACTGTTGCGCTGGACCAGCCAGGCGCTGTTTGCCGGCGCGCGCGAGATCGTCATCGAGCACGCCGGCGTGGAATACCGCTTGCGCCTGACCAGTCAGGACAAGTTGATCCTGACCAAATGAAGCACAAGGAGGCGTCATGAATGCGAGACCCTGTAAGCGGTTCATACTGGCGGGCGCCGAAGGTTGCCGTGTCACCTATTGCGAGGATTGTCGCGTGGCGGAAATCGAGATCGGTGCGGTCAGTCTGCGGCTCGAAATGCAGGCGTTCACGAGCCTGAGTCAGATGCTGCAGGAAGCGCAGTCGAAACTGACGGCGCTGGATGCGGCGAGATCGACCTTCCAGCACGAGGAGGGATTGCGTCATGTCCATTGAGCTGTCGCTGGCGACGTCCGGGGCGCTGCCGCGTCGTCAGAACGCCGCGCTGAAACCGCAGCGCCCGGCACCCGCTGCCAATGACGAACTGGTGCAACACGAGTTTTCACCGTTGCGGCAGGGTTCGCCGGCTGGGCATGAGAAGGATTTTTCCGCCGGCGCGCTGGCCGTGGTCGTAGCGGCCCACATGCTGACCATTGCCGTGTTGCTATATCAGGCCTCGCTGCAGCCGGTGGAGATGCCGCAAGCCGAGCCGGCTGCCATGATGGTCAGTCTGGTCAGCAATCCGGCACAGGAAGCAGAGCCGGAAGTGCTGGAAGTACCACCCGAGCCGCAGCCGGTGAAACCGGTTGTCGAAAGAAAACTGCCGGTCAAACAGGCGGCTGAGCCGCAGCCCATGCAGGAACAGCCGTCGGAACCGGTCGCTGAGACCTGGCCGGTACTGGAGACAGCTCCGACACAGGCCGTGTCT